>NZ_JAMYLM010000001.1:0-731170 GCF_040317995.1 Mesorhizobium sp. M1334 | reverse complement strand
ATACGAGATCGTCAGAGAAAGAACGGCGTAGGGCCATGCCTGCCTTAGAATGGGCCAGAGGAACGACTCGCGTATCCAAGGAAATTGCGGAAACAGCGAACCCAGTCCGTAGTAGAGCAGCCAGAGCTGGAGCAGCAGCGGCGTGCCGCGAATAATCGTGCAGAACACCTTGGCCGGCACACTCAAGATCGGCGGGCCGATCACCTGCGCAAGGCCGAGGGGAATGGCCAGCGCGATGCCCAGCACCGACGTTACCACAAGCAGCCAGATGGTCCGCCATATGCCTTGCAAAGCCAGGGGCAGATAGGCCGGCAGCCAATCCCAGCGCATGAGGAAAATCGATGCCACCACGACAACTAGCGCGATCAGGATCAGCGCTATGCGGTGCGGCTGCATCCACAGCGAGGCCCGTGCGGCGGCGTCAATGACCGGAGTTTCGGCGGCCATCAATGCGATCCCGCGATCGAAGGCATGCCGCGTCGTGCCCAGCGCTCAACGCGCCCGATAGCGATGTTGGAGACGAGGGTCAGGACGAGATAGAGCGCGCCCGCCGCCATGAAGAAGGTGAAATAAGCCTTCGTCGCGCCGGCTGCCGTCCGTGTGGTTTGGGTCAGTTCATTAACGCCGACGATCGCGAGAAGCGCGGTGTCCTTGGTGGCGATCAGCCACAGATTTGCCAAGCCCGGAATGGCGAAGGGCAGCATCGCCGGCAGCGTAATGCGCCTGAGAAGCAGGCCGGGAGGCATTCCATACGCCCGGGCGGCTTCGATCTGGCCTTGCGGAATGGCGCGGATGGCGCCGCGCAAGACTTCGGTGGAGTAGGCGCCCTGCACGACACCGAGCACACCTATGCCGGCGACAACCCCGTTGATATCGATCGCGGCATAGCCGAGCGCGGTAAGCAATTGGTTGATGAGGTCGGTACCAGCGAAATAAAGCAGCAGGATCAGGACCAACTCGGGCACGGCGCGGACCACTGTGGTGTAGACTTCCAGCAGGTCACGGACCACTGGCCCGCCATAGAGCTTGCCATAGGCGCCGCCGACACCGATCACAAGACCGACCCCAAAGGAACCGAAGGCAATTCCGACCGAGTTTGCCAGCCCGTGCAGAAGGCTGAGACCCCTGCCGTTCGGCGGTTCGAAGGACAGCAATTCCAGCGAACTGGCTCCGAACATGGTGGCGAGAACGTCGCTCAGCTTATATCCCCTGGACTTCCGGGTTGAGGCGCCAATGATGTATCAAGCCGGACGTGCCATCGCGACGATGGCGGCTAGGCCTGCCCGGCTTGATGCCGCTGCCGTCAGTTGGACTGCGACTCGCCGCCGTAGATGTCGAAGTCGAAGTACTTCTTGGTGATTTCGGCATACTTGCCATTGGCTCGGATGGCCTTGATTGCGGCATTGAGCTTATCCTTGAGCTCGGTGTCGCCTTGACGTACGCCGGCGCCGACGCCAGGCCCGAGCACTTCCAGGTCCGGTGCGACATAACCCTTGAGGTCGCAGCACGCTTTGCCTTGATCCGACTTCAAAAATGCGTCGAGCGCGATCGAATCGGCCTGGGTGGCATCGATCCGGCCGGCGGCGAGATCCTGATTTGCCTCGTCCTGCGTCTGGTATTCCTTGATTTCCGCAGCGTCGGTGAAGTGCTTCTTGGCGTAGGCGGCGTGCACCGTGGAGGCCTGAACGCCGACTATCTTGCCCTTCAGCCCCTCTGGCGTCGCATCGAATTTCTGATCCTTGGCGCCGATCACCGCGGTCGGCGTGTTATAATATTTGTCGGAGAAGTCGATTTCCTTCTTGCGTTCGTCGGTAATGGACATCGAATTCATGATTGCATCGATCTTCTTGGTTTTAAGCGCCGGGATAAGGCCGTCCCATGGGACCGGCGTCAATACGCAATCCAGCTTGGCTTCGCCGCAGATGGCGTTGACGATGTCGACTTCCCAGCCGCCCCACTTGCCGGAGGCATCCTGCGAATAAAACGGCGGATAGGCTTCAGGCGAAAATCCCACCTTGATCTGTTCGGCGCTTGCCGAAAATGTACCCGACAATGCGATCAGCGTGGCCGCGAGCACCGTTTTGAGAAAAGGTTTCATTTCTTTCAGTTCTCCCATTTTTTGCTTTGACGTTCCCGTCTGCTTTTCTCGCAAGTCATCCAACATTGCGCAGAAACTGCTTCAGCCTTTCGGATTTTGGTGCGCCGAAGATCTGTTCCGGCGGCCCTTCTTCCTCGACCAGCCCATTATCGAGGTAGACGACATGCGTCGCGACCTCGCGGGCAAACTTCATCTCATGGGTGACCAGCACCATGGTGCGGCCTTCGCGCGCCAGGTCGCCGATCACCTTCAGCACCTCACCGACCAGCTCCGGGTCGAGCGCCGAGGTCGGCTCATCGAACAGCATGACGCGCGGATTGATGGCCAGCGCCCTGGCGATCGCGGCGCGCTGTTGTTGGCCGCCCGACAGATAAGCGGGATAGACGTCGCGTTTTTCGGCAAGGCCGACGCGGGCGAGCAGCTTTTCCGCCTCGCCGATCGCCACATCGCGCTTGACGCCGAGCACATGCACGGGAACCTCGATGACGTTCTCGATCAACGTCATGTGGCTCCACAGATTGAAGTTCTGGAAGACCATGCCGAGCTTGGAGCGGATGCGTTCGATCTGCTTGCGGTCGGCGGGCACGGTGTGGCCGTGGCTGTCGGCCTTCAACCGGATCTGCTCGCCATTGACCCGGATGATGCCGCTGGTCGGCTTCTCCAAGCAGTTGATGCAGCGCAGCAGCGTGGATTTGCCCGAGCCTGAGCCGCCGATGATGGCGATCACCTCGCCGTCGCGCGCCGACAGCGAAACGCCCTTCAGTACGTGCAGGTTGCCGAAATTCTTGTGCAGGTTCTCGACGTGGATGGCTTCGGCAGCGCCGTTTTGCGCCGGATGCTTCAGGGCGGTGACGGGCGCTGTCATCGTCGCGGCGCCCCGCGGAGCAACCGAGGCAGTCCTTGCTGGAATTTTTTACCCATTACCCGTCACTGGACAGCGTTCCGATTCTCAAGATGGACCGTTCCCCTTGCCTCCGTCAACCGCAGTTTTTGGACCATTGATCACCGCCTGCCGAGTGGCTATTGGCAGGAGGGGCGCGTTTAAGGAGAATTTAGTGGGCAAAGCATACGGGTCGCAGTCGATGGCCGGGACGCTGCAGCGCGTGCTGATGCGCTCCGCCGCCAGCGCCATGCGTCGGGCCGAAGCGCTGGATTGGCACTATGGCCCCGGCTTCGATCCGCAAAAAGCGGCGGCCCAGCATGATGCGCTGGCCAGGCTGATTTCTGTCTCAGGCGCCGAAATCGAATGGCTGAGCGACGCCGATGACGGGCTTGCCGATTCGGTCTTCACCCACGATCCCTCGCTGATGACCGACCACGGCGCGGTTATCCTCGCTATGGGCAAGGCGCTGCGCCGGCCCGAGCCAGGCCTGCACGAGGCAGCCTATGGGCGCATGGGCATCCCCATCCTTGGCCGTATCGAGGCTCCCGGCCAGGTCGAGGGCGGCGACTGCGTGTGGGTGGATGCAAACACGCTGGCCGTCGGCCGCGGCGTGCGCACCAATCAGCTCGGCATCCAGCAGCTCTCCAACCTGCTTTCGCCCAAGGGTATCCAGGTCTACGGCTTCGACCTGCCGCTCTGGCAAGGCGAGGAGGCCTGCCTGCACCTGATGTCGGTGATCAGCCCGCTCGCCGACGATCTGGCGCTGGTCTATGCGCCCCTCCTGCCGGTCGCCTTCCACCAGATGCTGCGCGAACGCGGCATTCGGCTGGTCGAGGGCGACGCCGACGAATTCTTCGCCTCGAATGGGCTCAGCCTCAACGTCCTGCCGACCGCGCCGCGCCAGGTTATCGCCGTTGCCGGTTTTCCGAGGACGGCGGCTGCCATGCAGGCCGCTGGCTGTACGGTCTCGACATTCGAGGCCGATGCGCTGTGCATTGCCTGCGAGGGCGGCCCGACCTGCCTCACACGCCCGGTGCTAAGACAATGACGACCATCGGCGAAGCGCTCATCACCTTGCTCGAAGCGCACGGCGTCGACACAGTCTTCGGCATTCCCGGCGTACACACGGTCGAGCTCTATCGCGGGCTTGCGCGATCGAAGATCCGTCACGTCACGCCGCGCCACGAGCAGGGCGCCGGTTTCATGGCTGATGGCTATGCGCGCGCCAGCGGCAGGCCGGGCATCGTCTTCGTCATCACCGGGCCGGGGCTGACCAACACCATCACCGCCATGGGCCAGGCGCGCGCCGATTCGGTGCCGATGCTGGTAATCTCGGGCGTCAACGCCACACCGACGCTGGGCAAAGGCCTTGGCCATCTGCATGAACTGCCAGACCAGCGCGGCATGATGGAGAAGGTGGCGCTGTTTTCGCACCGTGTCACCGAGGCCGGCGAGCTGCCCGGCGTGCTCGCCCGCGCCTTTGCGCTGTTTTCATCCTCGCGTCCGGGTCCGGTGCATATCGAGATCCCGACCGATGTCATGAGCCTGCCTGCCAACGGCATCGTGCCGCTGCTGCGGAATTCAGCGCCGCCCGAGCCGGATGTGGCGGCAATTGCCCGGGCGGCAAGGCTGTGCGCGTCTACCCGCCGGCCGCTTATCCTGGCCGGCGGCGGCGCCAAAGCGGCCGAAGCGCCGTTGCAGCGCCTTGCCGAGAGGTTGGGAGCGCCGGTCGTCCAGACCGCCAATGCGCGCGGCCTGCTCTATCGCCATCCGCTTGGCGTGCCGGCCAGCCCCAGCCTGAAGGCGGTGCGTGCGCTGATGGCCGACGCCGATCTGGTCATTGCCGCCGGCACCGAATTCGGTCCGACCGACTATGATGGCTATGGCGACGGCGGTTTTGTCCTGCCTGCCAACCTGATCCGCATCGACATCGGCGCCGACCAGCTTGCCCGCCGGCCGGCCCGGATTTCGATCCAGGCCGATTGCGGTGCAGCGCTCGAGGCGCTGGGTGCCGAACTCGGCACGGGCCAGGCGCAATCGGTCGACGGCGCCGCTCGCGCCGCCGCGACGCGGCAAGCGGCCTTTGCCGAGATCGGCCCGGCTATGCAGGCGCAACTGCGCGCCGTCGAGACGATCCGCGATGCGCTGCCTGGCGCGATCATCGTCGGCGATTCGACCCAGCCGGTCTACGCCGCCAACCTCTATTACGATCATGACCGGCCGGCCGGCTGGTTCAACGCGGCCACCGGCTTCGGCGCGCTCGGCTATGGGCCGGCGGCGGCGATCGGCGCCGTCCTTGCCAGGCCTGAGGCGCCGGTCGTTTGCCTCACCGGCGACGGCGGCTTCCAGTTCACCCTGCCGGAACTGGGCGCCGCGCTCGACGCTGCGGCACCGGTGATCTTCGCCGTCTGGAACAATCGCGGCTACCGCGAGATCGAAACCTCGATGCTCGACGTCGGCGTCGAGCCGGTCGGCGTCTCCCCGGCACCGCCGGATTTCTGCAAATTGGCCGAAGCCTACGGCATTGCCGCCGAGCGGATTTCCGGCGCCGGCGGCTTGGCGGACGCGCTTGGGCGCGCGCGGGCGACTGGACGACCTTACGTCATAGAGATTTCGGTTGAGTGATCGCGCGAAAGGCGCGACCTTCCGGATCGGCGGCGCGCAATGACGGAGCGGTCGAATATGACGGAAACACTGGACGGCAGACATATCGTGGTGACCGGCGGCACCGGTGCCCTTGGCGGCGCGGTCGTAGGGAACCTGCTGGAGCAGGGCGCGATCTGCCATGTGCCCAACGCTCACGCTGCCGCGCCTGCACATTTCCCTTTCCCGGCGCATGACCGCGTCAGGCTGGCGCATAACGTCGACCTCGCCGACCCTGCCAAGGTCGACGCCTTCTATGCCAGCGTTCCGAATTTATGGGCATCGGTGCATCTGGCCGGCGGCTTCACCGCCGCGCCGGTCGAGAAGATCGAGCCCGCCTCCTTCGCCGAGATGATGGACACCAACGCCCGCACCACCTTCCTGTGCTGCCGCGCGGCGATACGCTCGATGCTGGAATCTTCCATGCCGGGCCGCATCGTCAATGTCACCGCGCGAGCCGGGCTCGACCCGCGGCGCGGCTCCGGCAAGGTGGCCTACGCCGCCGCCAAGGCGGCAGTCGCCGCGATGACCGTGGCAATGGCCGAAGAGCTGAAGGGCAACGGCATCCTGGTCAACGCCGTGGCGCCCTCGACGCTCGACACGCCGGCCAACCGGGCTGACATGCCGAACGCAGATTTCAGCAGATGGGTCAGCCTTGAAGCGGCCGCCGAGGCCATTGCCTATCTCGCCTCGCCGGCCAACATGGCCATCAGCGGCACGCTGGTGCCGCTTTACGGCAGGGCCTAAGCCTGCGGCCCGTCACAAGCAAAAGGTCACAAGCAAAAGCCCCGCCGGATCGTTCCGGCGGGGCTCTTTTGTTTCGTTTATAACCCGCGCGAAGCGCGGTGTTGGCTTAGCTGCCCTGCTTCTTCAGCGCGGCGCCAAGGATGTCGCCCAGCGAAGCGCCGGAGTCGGTCGAACCGTATTGGGCGACCGCTTCCTTCTCTTCGGCGATTTCCAGCGCCTTGATCGAGACCTGCAGTTTGCGGGTCTTCTTGTCGAAGGCGATGACGCGGGCGTCGACCTTCTGGCCGACGGTGAAGCGCTCGGGGCGCTGCTCGTCGCGGTCACGGCTGAGGTCGGAGCGCTTGATGAAGGTCTCGATGCCGCTGTCGACCAGCCGCACTTCCAGACCGCCATCCTTCACGCCGATAACCTCGCAGGTGACGACTGCGTTCTTGCGCAGTTCGCCCGACGTCGCGGCTTCGCCGACCGTGTCCTTGGCCAGCTGCTTGATGCCGAGCGAGATGCGCTCCTTGTCGATGTCGACGTCGAGCACCTGCGCCTTGACCATGTCGCCGCGATTGTACTCCTCGATCACCTGCTCGCCCGGACGGGTCCAGTCGAGGTCGGAAAGGTGGACCATGCCGTCGACGTCGCCTTCGAGGCCGATGAACAGGCCGAACTCGGTCTTGTTCTTGACCTCGCCCTCAACCTGGCTTCCGACGGGATGGCTGCGCGCGAAGGCCTCCCACGGGTTCTCCAGCGTCTGCTTGAGGCCGAGCGAGATACGGCGCTTGGCCGGATCGACTTCGAGCACCACAACGTCGACTTCCTGCGTTGTCGACAGGATCTTGCCGGGATGCACGTTCTTCTTGGTCCACGACATTTCCGAAACGTGGATGAGGCCTTCGATGCCCGGCTCCAGCTCGACGAACGCGCCGTAGTCGGTGATGTTGGTGACGGTACCCTTGATCTTCTTGCCGATCGGGAACTTGGTGCCGATCTCGGACCACGGATCGCTCTCGAGCTGCTTCATGCCGAGCGAGATGCGGTGGGTTTCCTGGTTGATGCGGATGATCTGCACCTTGACCGTCTGGCCGATGTTGAGGATTTCGGTCGGATGGTTGACACGGCGCCATGCCATGTCGGTGACGTGCAGCAGGCCGTCGATGCCGCCGAGGTCGACGAACGCACCATAGTCGGTGATGTTCTTGACGACGCCTTCGACCACCTGGCCTTCTTCGAGGTTCTGCACGATTTCCGAACGCTGTTCGGCGCGGCTTTCCTCGAGCACGGTGCGGCGCGATACCACGATGTTGCCGCGGCGGCGATCCATCTTGAGGATCTCGAAGGGCTGCGGGTTGTGCATCAGCGGCGAGACGTCGCGGATCGGGCGGATGTCGACCTGGCTGCGCGGCAGGAAAGCCACGGCACCGTCGAGGTCGACGGTGAAGCCGCCCTTGACCTGGTTGAAGATGACGCCTTCGACGCGTTCGCCCTTGGTGAACTTCTCTTCGAGACGGACCCAGCTCTCTTCGCGGCGGGCCTTTTCACGCGACAGCATGGCTTCGCCAAGCGCGTTCTCGATACGCTCGACATAGACCTCGACCGTGTCGCCGACCTTGAGCGTCGTATCCTTGCCCTTGACGCCGAATTCCTTCAGCGGCACGCGGCCTTCGACCTTGAGGCCGACGTCGATGATGGCCATGTCCTTCTCAATGGCGGTGATGATGCCCTTGACGACCTGGCCTTCGCCGGAATGGCCGGCGGAAAATGATTCTTCGAGCAGGCTCGCGAAATCATCGCGAGTGGGATTTGCAACTGACATAGTTTCTCCTGGAATGCCCCGCAATCTGTCGCGGGGCCGGCGCCGTGGGTTAGCGTTGCGTTGGCCTGCCGGCGTTCCGGGCAAAAGCCCTGGCCGCCTTTGAGCGGCAATTCCGGCGCATGAAGAATGCTGGCAGGCTGGTTCACGCCCGATATGGGAATTCTTTTTGTCGCCGGCAATCGGCGGCGGCAGGAAAACCCAGGCTCAGGCTTTGTTTCTCTTGGCCAGGACGTCGTCGATGATCGCCCGTGCTGCCAGAAACGCGGCTTCTATAGCCATTTCCGACGTGTCGAGCAAGTGCGCGTCGACAGCCGGCTTCAATGGCGAGTCCACGCGTCCCATGTCGCGCTCGTCGCGGCGCACGATATCGGCAAGGATTTCGTCGAAATTGGCAGTGCCGCCGATGCTCTCGATTTCATCCAGCCGCCGCTTTGCCCGCACCTCGGCACTGGCCGTGACATAGAGCTTTACGTCGGCATCGGGACAGACGACGGTGCCGATGTCGCGGCCGTCGAGCACCGCGCCAGGCGGTGTTCTTGCGAAGTCACGCTGTTTCTCTACCAGGATGCGCCGCACCGACGGGATCACTGCCACTTTCGAAGCCGCCTCGCCAACGGCGTGTGCCGAAAGCACTGCGCGGTCGAGCTTTGCCGGATCGACCTGCCGGGCCGCGGTTTCAGCGGCCGAAACATTGTCGAGCGGCAGGCCGAGCCGGAGCAGCGCATGCGCCACCGCGCGATAGGTAAGGCCGGTGTCGAGCAGGTTTAGCCGGTAGTGATCGGCGAGCCTGCGGGCGAGCGTGCCCTTGCCGGCGCCGGCGGGGCCGTCGATGGCGATGCTGAAGGGGGTGCTCATCGGCTGCCTGCCGCCTTTGTCCGCTTGGCAACAGGCCACCGCGCCTTCGTCATCCCAGGGCGCAGACGAAGAATGCTGCGAACCAGAATTCTGCACCGTTGCGATGCTCTGACGTCACGGCATGGCTCGTGAGGTCTTCGCTGCGTCGCTTCGCTCCTTGCTTCGCCCCAGGATGACGAAGGGAAGGATGTTGGCGCCCAATCTTCAAGGTTTGCGATTGCCGTCAAGCTACTCGATCTCCGCCCCCAGCCCCTTCATCAGCCCCATGAATTCCGGAAAGCTCGTAGCAATCATCGCCTGGTCGTCGATGGTCACAGGTTTTTCCGTCGCCAGCCCCATCACCAGAAAACTCATGGCGATGCGGTGGTCGAGATGGGTCTGGACGATGGTGCCCTGTCCGTTGGGGTGCTGGCCGAGGCCCTTGCCGCCCGGCTTTCCACGCACGACAAGCGAGGCCTCGCCCTCGGTGCAGTCGACGCCGTTGAGCGTTAGCCCGTTGGCGACCGCCGACAGCCGGTCGGATTCCTTCACCCGAAGCTCTTCCAGCCCGAGCATGAGCGTTTCGCCCTCGGCGAAGCTCGCCGCCACGGCAAGCACCGGATACTCGTCGATCATGGTCGGCGCCCGTTCGGGCGGCACGGTGACGCCCTTCAGCTCGGAATAGCGCACGCGCAGGTCGGCGACGTCCTCGCCGCCTTCGTTGCGCGGGTCGATTATGTCGATGCGCGCGCCCATTTCCTGCAGCGTCAACAGAAGTCCGGTGCGGGTCGGGTTCATCAGCACGTTTTCGATTGTAATGTCCGAGCCCGGCACGATCAGCGCCGCCACCAGTGGAAAGCCCGCCGAGGAGGGGTCGCCTGGCACCGCGATGGTCTGCCCGGTGAGCTTGCCCTGGCCTTCGATGAAAATGTGGCGCACGCCGCGCTCGTCGGTCTCGACCGACAGATTGGCGCCGAATCCCTTGAGCATCTTTTCGGTGTGATCGCGCGTCATCACCGGCTCGATGACGGTGGTGATGCCCGGCGTGTTCAGCCCAGCCAGCAGCACCGCCGACTTGACTTGTGCCGATGCCATCGGCACGCGGTAGGTGATCGGCGCGGCGTGTTTGGGCCCGTGCAGCGTGATCGGCATGCGGTCGCCAGGCGTCGCCTTCAGCACCTGCACGCCCATCTGGCGCAGCGGCTCGAGCACGCGGCCCATCGGCCGGCCGGACAGCGAGGCGTCGCCGATAAAGGTGGTTTCCATGTCATAGGTGCCGACCAGGCCCATGGTGAGGCGGGAGCCCGTGCCGGCATTGCCGAAATCGAGTGGGCCTTCCGGCTGCAGCAGCGCGCCATTGCCGGTGCCGCGGATCACCCACTCGGTGCCATGCTTCTCGATATGAGCGCCCATCGCCTTCATGGCAGCGCCCGTACGCATTACGTCCTCGCCTTCCAGCAGCCCGGTGATGCGGGTTTCGCCAGAGGCCAGGCCACCGAACATGAACGAGCGGTGCGAGATCGACTTGTCGCCCGGCACCCGTGCCGCACCTGAAAGGCCAGATGATTTGCGGGCGGTGGCCTGTTTCGGGGCAGCAGCGTGCGACATGGTTCTTTCCTGGAAACGCCGGCGCCCGGCTATTTTCTTCTGGTTTGCGCGGTCTCCTATCATGGCGGACCGAAATGGTCATCCCCTTGGTACGCAGGCCTTCGAATTCACGCTTTTTGGGACGCCGGCTTTTCGCTTTGACAGCGCCGTAAACTCTGGTTAAGGGGACCAAACTTTCATCGACGAGGCTTGCTGTGGCAAAACCCGAACTTGGCACCAAACGCATCGACCCGGAGACAGGTCGAAAATTCTATGACTTGAACAAGGACCCGATCGTCTCGCCTTACACGGGCAAGAGCTATCCGCGCTCCTATTTCGAAGAGGGCAAGATAGCCGCCCTCGAGGAAGAAGAGGAAGTTGCCGAAAAGGAAGTGGACGCCGAGGAGGAAGAGGGCGTCGAGGTCGTCTCGCTCGAAGAGGCGGACGAGGACGCCAAGGCCGACGAGCTTCCCGATCTCGCCGATGACGAGGACGACGTCGACCTTGGCGATGATGAGGATGACACATTCCTCGCCGACGAGGAGGAAGAAGACGACGACGTTGCCGACATGATCGGCGTCGGCGACGACGACGACGAAGTCTGAGCGAACCGCATTCGCCGGCTTTCGCCGCGCCGCCTAGAAAAAGCGGTCGTTGAAGGCTTGATATTGACTTAAGGCGGGGTTAGAAGCCGCCTGCACGAACGGCGCGGTCTAGAAACCGCGCCGGATCTCTTCGCCGGAAACGGCGCCGGCGAACTGCCGGAGTGGGGCCATAGCTCAGTTGGGAGAGCGCTTGAATGGCATTCAAGAGGTCGTCGGTTCGATTCCGATTGGCTCCACCAGTTCTCTTCGCGAAAATCAGCAGAACGGCCGCCGGTCCCGGCTGGCCGCCATCTGTCGCGGACCTAGCTGAGACAAAATGTATGGCTAGCCGACCTCGGCTCGCCGTCCGTCTAAAATGGTGAGCCCGTGCCCGGTCTGGACCAGGCAGCGGGCTGAAACGACCGCTGAGCAAAACTCCGTTACTTGTTGCAGTTCTGCATATCTGACGTCATGGCGCCGCTTGGGGTGTTGTTGTCGGTGTCGTTGCCTGCCGTATCCTTGCAGCGGTCCCCCATACCGTTTGTCTGCGGCGTGGTGGCGTTCGTTGCATTCGGATCGATCTGGTTCGGCGTAGTGGTACTGGTCCCGTTGTTGCCGCTGTTGCCGGCGGTGCCCGTGTCGACGCCGGTATTGCCGTTCATACCAGTTCCGCCAGTTCCCGAACCGGTTGATTGTGCCATGGCAGATGTGGCCAGGCCGATAGCAAGTAGGGATGCAGAGAGAATTTTCATCATCTTAGTGTCTCCATCGAGTTGCATCGCTGGATCGCGATCTATACCCAACGAGAGTTTTTCCAGGATGTTCCGTTCGACAGAAATATTGATCGATACAGTCATTATGAGAGCTTTGTTGTTCGTCGTTTCGTGAATGGCGCCACGACAGTGGGTAAAAGGCGTGCCGCAAGCCGGTGTGTTGCCGGAAGCGCCAGCACCAGCGGCTCGTCGGGCAGGCCATGGACGATCAGCTCCGGGGTCGAGAGCGGGGATGCAGCACGCCGAGGTCGATCTCGCTGGCGGCGAGTGCTCTTTCCAGCAATGGCGAATTCATCCCGATGAGATCCACCTCGATCTCCGGATAACGGCTGCGAAACATCCGCACCGCCTCCTTATCGAATCGAAACGGCCCGTTTCATTCCAATCCTGTGCGATCCCCTGATCGTCAGCAGCATCCAGCCTGTGCGCAACACGGAGCGTCGGCCATGGCGCGCTCGACGGGCTGTGATGCGGTTGATAAGCCCTCTCCTTAAGGAGAGTCGAAGACATGACGGTTGCGATCGAGATGGGCCACACGAGCGCAGGCGCCCCGGCGGCGCTGGATCTTGAAGAACTGCTGGCGACGCGCCTTTTGGTGCAGGGCAATTCGGGCTCCGGCAAGTCCCACCTGCTGCGCCGGCTCTTGGAGCAGAGTGCGCCCTGGGTGCAGCAGACGATCATCGATCCCGAAGGCGACTTCGTGACACTGGGCGACCGTTTTGGCCATCTGGTGATCGACGCCGAGGAGCATACCGAGCGCGGCCTGCAGAGCGCCGGCGAGCGGGCGCGCATCCACCGCGTCTCCACGGTGCTTAATCTCGAGGGGCTCGACGCCGAGAACCAGATGCGGCGCGCCGCCGCCTTCCTCGGCGGACTTTTCGAGGTCGCCCGCGATCACTGGTATCCGATGCTGGTGGTGGTGGACGAGGCGCAGCTGTTCGCGCCGGCGGTTGCCGGCGAGGTTTCGGACGAGGCGCGCAAGCTCTCTCTCGGCGCCATGACCAACCTGATGTGCCGTGGCCGCAAACGCGGGCTGGCCGGGATCATCGCCACCCAGCGGCTGGCCAAGCTTGCCAAGAACGTCGCCGCCGAGGCTTCCAATTTCCTCATGGGCCGGACCTTTCTCGATATCGACATGGCGCGCGCCGCCGACCTGCTCGGCATGGAGCGGCGCCAGGCGGAAGCCTTTCGCGACCTCGAGCGCGGGCAGTTCATGGCGCTCGGCCCGGCGCTGTCGCGCCGTCCGCTCGGCTTGCGCATCGGCCCGACCGATACAAGCCCGCGCAACGCGACGCCGCGCCTGATGCCGCTGCCGGAATCGGGACTGGAGGACGCGCGCGCGATCATCCTGGCGGCCCCGCCGCCCGAAACCGTCCGGCCGCAGCGCCGGTCGTCGCCGGACCTGCTCGATCAGCTGATGGCGGCAAAATCGGCGGCGCTGGAAATCCGCCCCGAAGCGGTGGAGCCGCCGATCAGCGCCGAGGACTTGGCGGAGCGGCGCGAGCGTGTCGACCGGGTGCTGCGCGCTGTGCTGGCGCAACCCGACGCGGGCTTCCGTGTCATCGGCGTGCTCTATCAGGAGTTCGTGGTCCGCTGCCGCATAGAGGGCCTCGCCTCGGTCGTGCCGGACCTGCCCGCGTTCCGCCGCATGCTGACGCGCGCCCGCGCCGGCCTCGGCTCCGACATGGCCGACGATGACGCCTGGCAAGATGTCTCGGCGCGCGCCTCGCTGCTGCCCGAGGATATGCAGGGCGTGTTCATGATGATCGCCCGCGCGGCCAAGGAGGGGTGGCCCTGCCCGAGCGATGCGGCGGTCGCCCGCGCCTACGGCTCGCACTCGCTACGCCGCGCCCGGCGCCTGCTGACCTATATCGAGGAACAGGGGCTGATCGTGTGCCAACTCGATGGGGCCGGAAGGCGGACGGTGACGCTGGTGGAGCTCGCCTGGGCGACGGCGCCGGGCGATCCGAATGCGGCGGAGGTGGAGCAGGGCAGTTTGGCGCTGTGAGGCGGCGGCCGAGCGCGCAAGGGGAATGCCACGCATCAAGGCGATGTATGACTAAGCGGCAGGTACAGCGGCGAGTCTTTTTTTGCGCAGATAGGGCCTCGCTGGCCCGCCACAGCTCTTCTGCCCGGTCTTCACCATACGACGATGATCGGCGCGACGTAGATCCGCCTATTGTAAGTTGTTCGACGCTACAGCACTCCTGCCGACGGCGCTTTACATATCTTCTAAATTACCCGCGGGTCGGTTTTCCAATGAAGAGATCAGCCCCGATCAACTGACGAAGGACAAGAAATACGGCAGGACTGTAGCGCAAATATCCGCCGAAACTATGCTGCCGGCGCCGGTTACCCTCTTCGGTGCGTTCTGTTGACATCTCCTGCTTCTGGAGAGATGGTAAGATACTACGCGGCGGCCCTTTTCCGAAGATTTTATTGTGCAGCTTTATCAAAGGAGTTGGCAATGCGTTTGTCTCGGTCGCGCCGACTTATGGCCATCGCCTTGACGGCAATTGCAGCCGTTCCCTCTCATGGGCATGCCGAGGACAAGCTGCTGGCGGAAGCGGTGCAGTTCAACGGTACGATCCTGTATCTCTCCACCAAGGTGCCTGGCCTGATCTTCGGCGCCGTGCGCAACGGCGAGACGGCCTTGGCCGGTTTCGGCAAGATTGCCGACGGGAGTGAAAAAGTGCCCGACGGCGACACTATGTTCCGCATCGCGTCCGTGAGCAAAGTGTTCTGCGGCAGCGTGCTTTCCTCGCTGGCGATCGACGGCAAGGTACAGCTCACCGACCGGCTGCAGGATCGCCTTGGCTGGGACGTCACTTCCCGGAGAAGGATGGCCGCGCCCTCCGCCTGATCGATCTCGTCGCGCAAGCTTCCGGCCTTCCGCGGGAGGTGCCAGTGGCCGAGCCGCCCCCCTCCGACCCCTTCTCTACGAACACCAAAGAGGCGCAGATTGCCGCCCTCAAGGACAATCCGCTGCTCTTCGCGCCGGGCACCGCCGTTCTCTATTCGAACTTCGGATACGACCTCCTCGGAGCGGCGCTCGCGAATGTCTCTGGAAAGCCTTATGCCGAGGTCCTGCGGGAGCGTGTCCTCGATCCTCTCGGCATGAAAGACACGGTTTTCAACCCAAGACCGGAGGACCAGCCGCGCCTGATGCAGGGCCATAACTTCGACGGCAGCGCCATGCCCATCGTGCCGACGAGCACAGCCATGGAGTGCGCCGGTGGATTGTACTCGACCGCGGACGACCTGCTGCGCTGGATGAACTGGCATGTCGACAACAAGCCTTCCGCGGCCGACGCCGAGTTCCGCCTTTTGAACCACGCGGCTTTTTTGTACCGGGACGGGCTCGCGTCGGTGGTGGGGCTGGATGACGGCGGCCCGATGGACGCCATGGGTCTCGGATGGGTCATCATGCTCCCCAACGAGCATCGCCCGCTCATCCTCCAGAAGAGCGGCGGGCTGCAAGGGATGTTTCTCTATGTTGCGATTGCACCGACACGCGGCGTCGGCGCTTTCTTCGTCATGAACGAATTCAATGCCGCCGGCTTCATGGCGGGGGTCAAGACGACGAACGATCTCGTCGCAGAGATCGCTCCACGCTGATTTTCGCGCTGATCAGGGGGAACGTGCGCGATGATTAACGCTGTGGAGAGGCCTGACGGACGGCATGTTTCGTGGCAAGGCAAGCGCGACACCGGCTGGCCGACCGCTTAGCTATCCCCCTCCTGAGGACGACCTTTGCCGGCGCCCGACCCGCTTCATCGCTGCTCACGGCCTGCTCAAGCGGCGGCCAAGGTTCTGCCTCTCGCCTCTTGGATTGGGGTGGTTTAGGCGAAAACTGACGTCGCTCAACATCAGCAAAGCGCCATATCCGGACCTTGCCAGTGATGCCGTGAATGTTAAGTCTCGGCTCCGATGCGGACGTTCCGCCCGAGTTCAAAGACTGACTGCGACCGTTCTGTGGCCTTCGCATCGACAGCGCCAATAGGCTGCCTCCCACATCCTACCCCTTGCGTCCATGGGAGGGTCGTTGTGAACCAAGCCCTACTGCCCGGGCTTGTAGGAAAGCCGATCCAGCGCGTCTCGAAGCGCGGTGGCAGCATCGTCACGCTCGTCAGCGGACATCAGCTCCGGTTCAAGTTCCAGACTGAAGTGCGGCAGCTCGGTTCGAACGGCGCGACAAGCGCCCGCTAGATTGGCCTTCAGATCGATGACGCGGTAGGTGGCGACGGGATAGGCGATCCCCTTGACCTGGACGTGCCCCATCTCCTCACAGTCGATCATGTCCTTCACTTGCGCAAACGTCTCGTAGGAAATGAGGACGGTCCCCGGTGGCGCCTCCTGTTCCAGGCGCGAGGCGAGATTCACGGCGCCGCCGATTATCGTGTAATCCATCCGGTCCTCGCTGCCGAAGTTACCGACAGTGCAGTAGTCGGTATGGATGCCGATGCGGCAGCGCAGCGGTGTCTCAATTCCAATGTCACGCCAGATTTCGGCAAGTTCGCTCATCCGCTTTTGCATGGTGAGAGCCATCTGCACACACGCCAGCGCGTCCTCCTTGACGCCGCGCGTCTCAGGGTCGCCGAAAAACATCAGGATCGCGTCGCCGACATATTTGTCGATTGTCGCGCCGTGATCCGAAGCAATTTTCGACATTTCCGTCAGATAGTGATTGAGGAGCTGGGTGAGATCCTCGGATTCCATTTTGTCAGTGGTCTCGGTAAAGCCGGCGATATCGGAGAAGCATATTGTCAGTTTCTTCCGCTGGCTGGCGATTCTAACGTCTTGGCGGCCGGCGAATATCGAGCTGTACACTTGCGGCGCCAGGTATTTGGCCAGCTTGCTGGAAAGCGCCTCTAGGGCCGCGGACTTCTCGGCGAGGTTCTCCTCCCTTTGCTTCAGCTCGGTGATGTCCGAATAGACGGCGACCGTGCCGCCGGCGCTGATCCGCCGCTCGCTGATCATGATCCATCGGCCGTCGCCTCGCCGCTGCACCCATGGTTCGCCAGGATTGCGGTGTCGCCACAGGCGCTCGGCAACCCACTCCTCGACCCGCCCCTCGGCGTCCCTGATGTAGCCGCGCTCGGCGGATCGGCGAATGATCTCCTCGAATGCTGTGCCAGGGGTTAGCTCGGTCTCCAGGCCAGCGTAAAGCAGTTCGCGGTAGCGGCTGTTGCTTAGGACAAGCCGGTCCTCTCTGTCATAGAGAGCGAAACCTTCGGAAATGCTTTCGATGGCATCGACTAGCCGCTGACGCGCTTCTGCAACGTCGCGCAGGTTCTTTTCCTCGACCTCGACAGCAGTATCCCGGAAGAGCCTCAGCGCTTGGGCCATGCGCCCGATTTCGTCGCTGCCCGCCGCCGGCAGCGGCGCATGAAGGTTGCCCCCCGCAATCGCGAGCATGCCTTGGCTCACGGCCCCCAGTCGGGCGAGGAGGCTGCGGTCGACATAGAGCCAGACAACCAGAACCGAACTCAGGAGGCTGAGGAAGGCGGAGCCGAGCACAACCGCGGTGCCGTAGCGCTGGACGAGCGCGGCTTCGCGACCGGACGCAGCGATCTCCTGGTCTGCCATGGCGACCAGGCGATCGACGCCAGCGGTGAGATTGCGCGACAGTCGATTGTTCTCGGCCAGAAGCCTTTCGCCCTGTGCCAGGACAGCAAACTCGTCCTCTCGCGCCTTGCGGATGCTGTCCTCGCCGTCGGTCAAACCCTTGAACTCGTCGACACGCTGCCGGAAGCGGGTCCGCAGCTTTTCGTCGATCTCCGTGGAAACCTTTTCAAGAGCAGTGAGCGAACGGCGTAGCGGAAAAAGGATCAACGCCAGGTCGCCCGGCGTCGGCGCGTTCGCGACCTTTACCAGCGCGTCGTTGACCGCCGAGATCTCCAGCTGCGCCTTCTGCTGGGGGATGTAGGCCGCAATCGCCTGGACCAGCTCGGCCATCGCCGCTGCGCGTCGATCGGGCGACAGCGACGTATCGGCCGCGACCGCCCGCCATTGCGGGAGCCTGGAATCCATTACTAGGATGCCAGTGGCGACAAGGCGCTGGGCTCCGGTCGTCGTCGCGGCGAGGCGGTTCAGGAGCTCCTCCTTGCGGGCGACCACGTCGAGCCGGGCGACAACAAGAGAGTCGAGCTCCTTCAGGTTGCGCCTCAGAACAATCGCGGCTTCCTCGATCTCGGCCAAATGCACTGTGCCCAGCGTGGCATCCCGGAGGTCCGTGCGCAGGGCCTCGAGGCGGGACATCTCGAGCGCGACGGCAGCCGACACCTCGCTGTGCTGAGCCCTGCTTGTCGCTGCCAGCACCGATGGCGCGGCAGCAGCGACCCGTTCGGCCTGACGCGACAGCTGGAGGGAGGCGAGCGCCGACGGTACTCGATCCGTGGTAATTCGGTCGACGACGTCGCCAACCTGGAGGAAGGCATAAAGCGCCGCAGCGGTTGCCAGCACCGCAAGGGCGCTGATCCCGAAAAAGGCGAGCAACAGCCGGCCGCGTATGCCGAGGCGTTCAAGCATCTCGGCGAGTCGGAACAGTCCGGCCACACTGGTCTGCATCAGACTAGACATCTCAGCCGGCACGCCGGCGATCAGCGAACCCTATTCAACCGGCACGTATTCCCCGCCGCGCCAGACGTATCAAACCCAGCTCTGTTTCGTGAGGTCGCCCTTGTCGTCGAAATCGACCCGGCCGATGACGGTGTCGAATTCCTGTTCGTGCAGTGCCGCAATGACGGCCTTCGGCTCCAGCGAACCTGCCTTCGAGACTGCCTGGGCCCAAACCTGGACCGCGCAGTAGCTCAACAGCGTGTAGCCGGCGGGTTCGAAATTCTCCGCACGGAACTGCTCAACGACCGCGGCCGCTTCTGGGCTTCGCCTCGGGTCGGCCGGGAACGTGAAGAGGGTCCCCTCCGCCGCGGGGCCGGCGATCAGGGCAAATTCCTCAGTCGCCAAAGCATCTCCGGATATGAGCTGAACCGTGTAGCCACTGTCGTGTGCAGCGCGAGCAATCAGCGCAACCTCGGCATGATACCCACCCACATATAAGGCGGAGACGCCGGCGGTCTGCAACGCAGCGACCTCGGCCGAATAGTCGTCCTTCCCGGGAATGTATGCGTCGTAAACGGCCTTAGTCACGCCCCGCTTGTTCAGCTGCTTCCTGGTCTCGTCGGCGAGACCCTTCCCATAGGTCGAGTTGTCGTGGAGGATCGCAATCTTCTTGTTGCCCCAGTGATCGGCAAGGTAGTTGCCGGCGATGAAACCTTGCGCGTCGTCGCGGCCAATGGTGCGAAAGACATTGGCACGGCCCTGTTCGGTCAGCTGCGGATTGGTCGAGCCTGGGGATATCTCAACGACGCCCGCCTCCTCGTACACTTTTGATGCGGGGATCGAGGCCCCGGAG
The DNA here is from genome assembly GCF_040317995.1 of Mesorhizobium sp. M1334. Taxonomy (NCBI): domain Bacteria; kingdom Pseudomonadati; phylum Pseudomonadota; class Alphaproteobacteria; order Hyphomicrobiales; family Phyllobacteriaceae; genus Mesorhizobium; species Mesorhizobium sp. M1334. The sequence continues at coordinate 711,803 of NZ_JAMYLM010000001.1, read as the reverse complement.
CAATAATGCCCGACGACGAGCACGACCCCGTCAGCCACCAGCTTCTTGGCGGCCGCCACAGCTTGCTCGGGATCGCAGAAGTCGTCGACCGAGATGAGCCTCACCTTCTGGCCGAGCACGCCGCCCGCCGTGTTGACGTCGGCCACTGCCATCTCCGCGCCGCGCTGTCCCTGCTCGCCGATCCAGGCAAGCCGTCCTGTCATCGCAGCCGAGACCCCGACCAGCACCTCCGCCCGCGCGGAACTGAATACGGCCGCGAGAACTGCGATCGCTATGGCGATGATGCGGTGCATGCGTGCATCCTCTGTCGGTAGCTTACGCCAATCCCGTCAGAGCCGACAGCCCCTTCGGCAAGCGCGGCTGTCTCGGGCTGCTATTGCAGCGCACACCCAATTTGGCGAAGCCATCATACACTGGAATGGCGTGTCATAACTCGTTCGCTGAGGTCGGAATCGCGCACGCGTTGGGCACGCCATAGGTCAGGCCGGTGCCGAGCCAGGCCAGGAAGGCCGGGATCTTGGCGCCTGAGCCGATCACCTACGCTGGTAAGACCTGCAGGCAGCCAGTGCCGATCAGGCGGGTGCCGGTGCCCGCGGCGTCAAGTCCGTCGCGCCGGCCGTCGCGTCCAGTGCCTCAGGCGGCGTCGGCTTTGTTTCCGTGAATCTCGCTATGCCGCATTGCACAATCGCCTCGCCTGCGCAAAATGCGGCATGATCCGCAAATCCCTCACTGTCCTGGTGATCGATGAAAACCACATCCGCGCTTCGATAATCGAAGCGGGACTGCGGGAGGCAGGGCATCAGCAGGTCACGGTCATCCACGACGTCGCCGGCATCGCGCGGCGGATCGCCGAGATCGAACCCGACGTCATCGTCATCGATCTCGAAAATCCCAACCGCGACATGCTCGAAAACATGTTCCAGCTTTCGCGCGTGGTGAAGCGGCCGATCGCCATGTTCGTTGACCGCTCGGACCAGGCGTCGATCGAGGCAGCGGTGGAAGCCGGGGTGTCGGCCTATGTCGTCGACGGCCTGCGCCAGGAGCGGGTCAAGCCGATCCTCGATATGGCGATCAGTCGCTTCAACGCCTTCTCGCGCATGGCGCGCGAACTGGAAGAGGCCCGCAGCGAGTTGGAGAGCCGCAAGGTGATCGATCGCGCCAAGGGCATCCTGATGAAGTCGCGCGGCCTGTCGGAGGACGCGGCCTACACGCTGCTGCGCAAGACAGCCATGAACCAGAACCGCAAGATCGCCGAAATCGCGCAGAGCCTGGTGACGGCGGCAGGGCTTCTGGATCCCGAGGAGAGTTGAGAATGGCGGCCGAGCACCGGATCAATGTTGGCTTCATGCCGCTCTTCGACAGCGCCATCCTTGTCGCGGCGAAGGAAATCGGCTTCGCCCTACGTGAAGGCATCGACCTGACGCTCAACCGGGAAACGTCCTGGGCCAACATCCGCGACCGCATCGCCATCGGCCATTTCGACCTGGCGCATATGCTGGGGCCGATGCCGATCGCCTGCAATCTGGGGCTGACGCCGCTCGCCTCCGACACCGTCGTGCCGTTCTCGCTCGGCCTCGGCGGCAATTGCGTGACGGTTTCTAACGCCGTCTGGGCCGGCATGGCCGCGCACGGCGCCCAACCCGATCTCGATCCGGCGTGGGCCGGCAAGGCGTTGGGCGCGCTGATCCGCGAACGGGCGAATGGCGGCGGCGATCCGCTGCGCCTCGCCGTCGTCCATCCGCATTCCGGGCACAATTACGAACTGCGCTACTGGCTCGCCGCCTGCGGCATCGACCCGTCGCGTGAAATCGAAATCGTCATCGTGCCGCCGCCATTCATGGCCGACGCGCTCGCCGCCGGCAGGATCGACGGCTACTGCGTCGGCGAACCCTGGAACAGCGCCGCGGTCGTCGCCGGCACCGGCCATATCGCCACGGTCAAGGCGGCCATCTGGAAGACCAGCCCGGAGAAAGTCGTCGGCGTGCGGAAGGCATGGGCCGAAAGAGAGCCGGACGCGCTTTCGGCTCTGCTGCGCGCGCTGCATCATGCGGCGCGCTGGTGCCAGGACCCGGCAAACCGTGGCGAACTCGCGGCCCTGATGGCGCAGCCGGCCTTTCTCGGCCTGGCGCCGGCGCTTCAGATGCCGATCCTCAGCGGGCATCTGGCGCTCGGCGGCGGCGCCGAACTGAGCGTCGGCGACTTCTTTCTGCCCTTCGACAAGGCGGCGAACTTCCCGTGGAAGAGCCATGCGCTGTGGTTCTACACGCAGATGGTGCGCTGGGGGCATGTCGCGCACACGCCGGAAAACCTCGCTATTGCCCGCGACTGCTACCGCCCCGATCTCTACCGCTCGGCGTTGAAGCCGCTTGGCGTGGCGCTTCCCGGTGCCAATGCCAAGGTCGAGGGCGCGCTGAAGGCCGCGACTCCGGTCGGTTCGGCGGGGGCAAGCCTGGTGCTCGGTCCCGATGGTTTCTTCGACGGTCAGATCTTCGATCCCGACGAGATCGACGCCTACATTGCCGGCCAGAAATTGGCGCGCGCCGAAGTCTGATCATTTCGGCGCCATTCTTGTGCACTGCACAAAAAATGTGCGTGCAACTGCGCTAATGAACAATCTTTGGCTTGCTCGCCCGGCGGGCCGGGGCGCCGACGATTTTGGCATGCCGTTGATCTCATTGATGTTTATCATCCATTCCGAAACTGGCACGGTTCCTGCGTTGCAATAGGCAGACTCTTCTCGGGGTCACGGAATAGGCGTCCAATGGCGGGCGCTACAGGCAAAGCTGCCGCTCAGGTCAACACGCGATCCCGGATGGACGGACGCGCGAGGCCTGGCCGGCGGCTTTTTTGTTTTGGTCGAACACGCAATCGACGGCGCCGATCCCAAGCCGCGCCCAACCGGAGATGACGATGACGAAAAGCACCAATAGCCATTCCGCCCAAACGGCGATCAGCCGCCGCGATTTCCTGAGGATCAGCGCGGCCGCCGCGGCAACGCTGGCCGCGGCGCGTGCGCTGCTGCCCTCCGGCGCCTATGCGGCTACCGCCGTACCGGAAGTCACGGGCGCCAAGCTCGGCTTCATCGCATTGACTGATGCAGCACCGTTGATGATCGCCAAGGAGAAAGGCCTGTTCGAGAAATTCGGCATGCCCGATGTCGAGGTGCTCAAGCAGGCCTCCTGGGGGGCGACGCGCGATAATCTGGTGCTCGGCGGCGAAGCCAACGGCATTGACGGCGCCCATATCCTGACGCCGATGCCTTATCTGATGCACACCGGCAAGGTGACGCAAAACAAGCAGCCGCTGCCGATGGCGATCGTGGCGCGCCTCAACTACGACTGCCAGGGCATTTCCGTTGCCCAGGAATATGCCGCCACCGGCGTCGCCCTCGACGCCTCCAGGCTGAAGGATGCCTTCGCCGCCAAACAGGCCGCTGGCAAGGAGGTCAAGGCCGCCATGACCTTCCCGGGCGGAACGCACGACCTCTGGCTGCGCTACTGGCTGGCCGCCGGCGGCATCGATCCCGACAAGGACGTCTCGACCATCGTCGTGCCGCCGCCGCAGATGGTCGCCAACATGAAAGTCGGCAACATGGACGTGTTCTGTGTCGGCGAGCCGTGGAACGAGCAGCTCGTTCACCAGGGCGTCGGCTTCACCGCCGCCACCACTGGCGAGCTATGGAAGGGCCATCCGGAAAAGGCGCTCGGCCTGCGCGCCGCCTTCATCGACAAGTATCCGAACGCCACCAAGGCGATCCTGATGGCCGTCATGGAAGCCCAGCAATGGTGCGAAGCCAAGGAAAACAAGGACGAGATGGCCGCCATCATCGGCAAGCGGCAATGGATGAACGTGCCGACCGCCGACATCATCGGCCGCCTCAAGGGCGACATCAATTACGGCAATGGCCGCGTCGCCAACGGCACAGATCTCTACATGAAGTTCTGGCAGGGCGGCGTGTCCTATCCCTTCAAGAGCCACGACAGCTGGTTCCTCGCCGAAAACATCCGCTGGGGCAAGTTCGCGCCGACCACCGACATCAAGGCGCTGGTCGCCCAGGTCAATCGCGAGGATCTGTGGCGCGAAGCGGCCAAGGCTCTTGGTGTCGCCGCGGCCGATATCCCGGCGTCTTCATCGCGCGGCGTCGAGACCTTCTTCGACGGAAAGGTGTTCGATCCGGAGAACCCGTCCGCCTATCTCGACAGCCTGAAGATCAAGGCATCGGCCTGAACGGTGCAAACGGCGCTCGCGCCGTTTGTCGCCGCAAGCGCAACGGCGCCCTTGTCGCCGCCAAAGGAACGTTCGAGAAATGTCTATCCAAGCCATCAAGGACCGCAAGGTGAAGCCGTTCCCCGCGCCTGCCAAGCCTGCCGAAATCATCGCCTTCACCGCCAGGACGCGGCGTCGCTTCGATCCGGCCGCAATCGCAGGCAAGCTGGCCAGCACGCTGGTGCCGCCGGTCATCGTCGTCGCCATCATGCTCGTCGTCTGGCAGGTCGCCTGTTCGTCGCCGACGGCCAGCCTACCGCCGCCAAGCCAGGTCTGGAACGAGGCCTATGACCTGATCGCCCATCCGTTCTTCAACAATGGCCCGCAGGACATTGGGCTCGCCTGGCGGGTGCTGATCTCGCTGCAGCGCGTCGCCATCGGCTTTGGCCTTGCGGCGGTCGTCGGCGTCGCGCTCGGCGCTCTGGTCGGCCAGTCGATCTGGGCGATGCGCGGCCTTGATCCGGTGTTCCAGATCCTGCGCACGGTACCGCCGCTCGCCTGGCTGCCGCTGTCGCTGGCGGCGTTCCGCGATTCCAGCCCGTCGGCAATCTTCGTCATCTTCATCACCTCGATCTGGCCGGTGATCATCAACACCGCCGTCGGCGTCCGCAACATTCCAGAGGACTATCGCAACGTCTCCCGCATCCTCAGGCTCAACCAGCTCGAATTCTTCGTGAAGATCATGGTGCCGGCCGCGGCACCTTACATCTTCACCGGCTTGCGCATCGGCATCGGTCTGTCCTGGCTTGCCATCGTCGCCGCCGAAATGCTGACCGGCGGCGTCGGTATCGGCTTCTTCATCTGGGATGCCTGGAATTCGTCGCGGCTGCCCGACATCATCGTCGCACTCGCCTATATCGGCGTCACCGGCTTTTGCCTCGACCGCCTGGTCGCGTCGGTCGGCGTCTTCGTCACCCGCGGCACAACGGCAAAGTGAGGAGAGGGACGATGACGGCCTATCTGAAACTCGACCATATCGACAAATCCTTCATGCGCGGCGGCCAGGTCAGCGAGGTCCTGAAGGACATAAGACTGACCATCGACAAGGGCGAATTCGTCTCGATCATCGGCCATTCCGGCTGCGGCAAGTCGACCTTGCTCAATCTAATCGCCGGGCTGACCAAGGTCTCGGCCGGCGCGGTTCTGTTGGAAGACAAGGAGGTCGACAGCCCCGGTCCCGAACGCGCCGTGGTGTTCCAGAACCACAGCCTGCTGCCATGGCTGACCGTCTACGAAAACATCAACCTCGCGGTATCCAAGGTCTTCGGCGGCAAAAAGAGCCGGGCCGAACGGCATGACTGGATCATGCGCAATCTCGATCTCGTGCAGATGGCGCATGCGAAAGACAAGCGCCCAGCGGAGATTTCGGGCGGCATGAAGCAGCGCGTCGGCATTGCGCGCGCGCTCGCGATGGAGCCGAAGATTCTTTTGCTCGACGAGCCGTTCGGGGCGCTCGACGCGCTGACCCGTGCGCATCTGCAGGACGCGGTGATGGATATCCATTCCAGACTCGGCTCGACGACGATCATGATCACTCACGATGTCGACGAGGCGGTGCTGTTGTCCGACCGCATCGTCATGATGACCAACGGGCCGGCGGCCACCATCGGCGAGGTTCTTCCCGTGCCGCTGGCCCGGCCGCGTCGGCGCATCGAGCTTTCCTCCGACCGCACCTTCCTGCGCTGCCGCGAGGCGGTGCTGAAATTCCTCTACGAACGCCACCGCTTCGTCGAAGCCGCGGAGTGAGGCCCTAACGGGAAAACGCGTCATCATCATTGGAAATCTGCATCGGCAATAGGCAATCTACCGCATTGCACAAATATTATGCTGCTGTGCAAGGCATTTTGACTAATCTTTGATCCGCTGCCGAGCTTGGTCAAAAGTCGCGCGGCTGCGGTTCATATTGATTTCATTCGATAATTAAGAGCGCTGTCGAATTGGCACGCTTCCTGCTTTCCAAAATGTAGGGCCCGCAAGGGCCAAGTGACACGGCGTCCAATGGCGGGCGCCACAGGCAAAGCTGCCGCTCAGGTCCACACGCGCTCCCGGAATCCCGGACGCGAAGACCTGGCCGGCGGCTTTTTTGTTTTGACGCAATCGACGGCGCTGGTCCCAAGCGGCGCCAACCGGAGACGACGATGACGAAACGGATCGGAACTGGCGCGTGCCTCGCGGAATTCACGCGCCGCCATTTTTCTGGCCAGCAACGCGCTGTTCACCGCCGCGCTCGTGCTCTTTCCCGCTGGCGCCAAGACTGACGGCAAAGGTTTCGAAGTGACCGTGCACAGCTCGGTTTCAACCAGTTCGCCCATGCCGCGCCGCTGACAGTCGCGAACGAACAGCCAAGGGCGGTGCCTCCCTCGCCGCAAACCGGAGCCAGAAAATGACCGCAAATCTCCCAGCCGCGCGCAGCCAGGACACTGCTCCCCGGCAGGCGCTTGTGATGTCCACCATCGCCTTCACCGTCTGCTTCGCGGTGTGGACGATCTTTTCAATCATCGGCGTGCGCATAAAGCAGGAGCTGGGGCTGAACGAGACGGAGTTCGGCCTGCTCGTCGGCACGCCGATCCTCACCGGCTCGCTCGTGCGTATGGTGCTCGGTGTCTGGACCGACCGTTTTGGCGGTCGGCTGGTATACACCGCGACCATGCTTGCGGCGGCGGTCGCGACCTTCCTGCTCGCGTTTGCGCACACGTACGGGCAGATGCTGGCCGCCGCGCTAGGCGTTGGGCTCGCCGGCGGTTCCTTCGCCGTCGGTGTCGCCTATGTCTCGCGCTTCTTCCCGGCCGGCAAGCAGGGTACGGCGCTTGGCATTTTCGGTGTCGGCAATGTCGGTGCCGCGGTCACCAAGTTCCTGGCACCGTTCGTGCTTCTCTCCTGGGGCTGGCAGTCGGTCGCGCTGATCTGGGCGGCAGCACTTGTCGTCATGGCCGCCGCCTTCTGGTTCACGACCGGCGACGATCCGGTCATTCGCGAGCGCCGCGACGGCAAGGCTGCACCCGCGAGAAGCTTCTTGCAGGAATTCGCGCCGCTCAAGAACCTGCAGGTCTGGCGTTTCGCCTTGTATTATTTCTTCGCTTTCGGTGCATTCGTGGCGCTGTCGTTGTGGCTGCCCCGCTACCTGATCGGCGTCTACGGCTTCGGGCTTGCGACCGCCGGCATGATCGGCGCGGCCTATTCAATTCCGGCAAGTATTTTCCGCGCCTATGGCGGCGTGCTTTCCGACCGGATCGGCGCCCGCACCGTGCTCTACTGCACCTTCGCTGTCAGTGCCGTCGCGACTCTCGTTCTGTCTCTCCCCTCGGCAGACTACGTCGTGCGCGGTATCAGCGGGCCGATCGCCTTCCATTTCGAGATCGGCCCGCTCGCCTTCATAGCCGTTGCCTGTGTGCTCGGCTTCTTCATGAGCCTCGGCAAGGCCGCCGTCTACAAGCACATCCCGGCTTACTATCCGCAGAGTGTCGGCGCGGTCGGCGGCGTTGTCGGCATGATTGGCGGGCTCGGCGGCTTTATCCTGCCAATCGCCTTCGGCGTGCTCAACGACCTCACCGGCGTCTGGTCCAGCTGCTTCATGCTGCTCTTCGTCATCGTCGCCACCTGCTTTGCCTGGATGCATTTCTCCATCCGGCGGATGGAGCGCACGGCGTCTGCCGAAGCTTCAGGCCTTTCCTACGCGGCTGAGTGAGAGCGGAGTGGATCAGGACATGACCGAGAAACTCGTCATCATCGGCAACGGCATGGCCCCCGGGCGCATGCTGGAGCATCTCCTGGAAAAGGCGCCTGGGCGCTACCAGGTCACCATCTTCAACGCCGAGCCGCGCGTAAACTACGACCGCATCATGCTGTCGCCGGTTCTGTCGGGCGAAAAGGCCTATGAGGAGATCATCATCCATGGCGACGGCTGGTACATCAAGCACGGCATCACCCTCTACAAGGGCCACAAGATCGTCGCCATCGACCGGCAGGCAAAGACCGTCACCTCCGATCATGGCGTGACCGAGCCTTATGACAAACTCGTCATCGCCACCGGCTCCGTGCCGTTTATCATTCCGGTGCCCGGCCATGACCTGCCGGGCGTGCTCACCTATCGCGATCTGGACGACGTCCGGGCCATGATGCTTGCCGCCCAGTCGCGGGCCAAGGCTGTCGTCATTGGGGGCGGCCTGCTTGGGCTTGAGGCGGCAGCGGGCTTGAACTCACAAGGCATGGACGTCACCGTGCTGCACGTCATGCCGACGCTGATGGAGCGTCAGCTCGATCCGGCCGCAGGCTATCTCCTGCAGCGTGCCGTCGAGCAGCGCGGCATCAAGGTCATCACCAAGGCCAACACGCAGGCGATCACCGGCAACGGCAAGGTCGAGCGGGTGGAGCTTGCCGACGGCACCGTCATTCCCGCAACGCTCGTCGTCATGGCGGTGGGTATCAGGCCGAACGCGGTGCTGGCAAAAGAAGCCGGCATTGCCGTCAATCGCGGCATCGTCGTCGACGCCGGCATGCGCAGCAACGACCCGGACATCTACGCAATCGGCGAATGCGCCGAGGTCAACGGCCAGGTCTACGGGCTGGTCGCGCCGCTCTATGAGATGGCGCGCGTCGCCGCCAGCCAGCTGGCTGGTAACGAGGCGGCGGCTTTCGTCCATATGGACACGCCGACCAAGCTCAAGGTCACCGGCATCGACCTGTTCTCGCTCGGCGACTTCGCCGAGGGCGAGGACCGCCAGGAGATCGTGCTGCGCGATGCCGCCGCCGGCGTCTACAAACGCCTGGTGCTGAAGGACGACCGCATCATCGGCACCGTGCTCTACGGCGAGACGACGGACGGTGCCTGGTTCAATGACCTCAAGAAGAAGCAGACCGACATATCCGAGATGCGCGATACGCTCATCTTCGGCCAATCCTACCAGGGAGGCCCCCCTCTGGACCCTATGGCGGCCGTTGCAGCCTTGCCGGATGATGCGGAAATCTGCGGCTGCAACGGCGTATGCAAGGGAAAGATCACCGGCGCGATCACGGCCAAGGGCTTGACCTCGCTCGACGATGTGCGCGCCCACACCAAGGCGTCGGCGTCCTGCGGTTCCTGCACCGGGCTGGTCGAAAAGCTCATGGTGCTGACCATCGGCGACAAATACAACCCCGCGGCGGTCCAGCCGATGTGCAGCTGTACCTCGCTTGGCCATGACGAGGTCCGCCGGCTGATCAAGGCCAAGGGCCTGAAGACCATTCCCGCCGTCATGCAGGAGCTGGAGTGGAAGACCTCTTGCGGCTGCGCCAAATGCCGGCCGGCGCTCAACTATTATCTCGTCTGCGACTGGCCCGACGAATACGCCGACGATTATCAGTCGCGCTTCATCAACGAGCGGGTCCACGCCAACATTCAGAAGGACGGCACCTATTCGGTAGTGCCGCGCATGTGGGGCGGCGTCACCAACGCCGCCGAATTGCGCGCCATCGCCGATGTCGTCGACAAGTTCGACATTCCGATGGTCAAGGTCACCGGCGGCCAGCGCATTGACATGCTCGGCATCCGCAAGGAAGACCTGCCGGCAGTGTGGGCCGATCTCGGTCAGGCCGGCTTCGTCTCCGGCCACGCCTATGCCAAGGGACTGCGCACGGTGAAGACCTGCGTCGGCTCGGACTGGTGCCGCTTCGGCACGCAGAATTCGACCGGCTTGGGCATCCGTATCGAAAAATTCATGTGGGGCTCTTGGACGCCGGCCAAGGTCAAGATGGCGGTGTCGGGCTGTCCCCGAAACTGTGCCGAGGCGACCTGCAAGGATGTCGGCGTGATCTGCGTCGACAGCGGCTATGAGATCCATTTCGCCGGCGCCGCCGGCCTCGACATCAAGGGCACCGAAGTGCTTGGCCTGGTCAAGACCGAGGACGAGGCGCTGGAGCATATCGTGGCGCTGACGCAGATGTATCGCGAGCAGGGCCGCTATCTCGAGCGCATCTACAAATGGGCCAAGCGCATCGGCATCGCCGAGATCAAGCGTCAGATCATGGACGATGGCGAGAAGCGCAAGGCCTATTTCGACCGATTCGTCTTTTCGCAGAAATTCGCGCAGGTCGACCCGTGGTCGGAACGTGCTTCCGGCAAGGACAAGCATGAATTCCGGCCGATGGCTTCGGTCGGTTTTGCGCAGGCGGCGGAGTAGGCGCGTGTCCCCGAAAAGTGGAATGCGGTTTTCGGACAAGAATACGCGCAAAAGAGGAATGGCCACATGAATTGGGTATCGATCGGCTCCCTGTCTGACATTCCGCGTCGCGGTGCGCGCTGCGTGGCAACGCCCGAAGGCAAGATCGCCGTCTTTCGTACGGCTGACGATCAGGTCTTTGCCATCGATGACCATTGCCCGCACAAAGGTGGGCCGCTCAGCCAGGGCATCGTCCATGGCACGGCTGTGACCTGTCCCTTGCACAATTGGGTGATCTCGCTGGAGACAGGCAAGGCGCTTGGCGCCGACGAGGGCGCGGTGCGCACCATCGCGGTGCGGATCGACGGCGAGCGGCTGTTCATTGCGCTGGAAGCGCTGGCCAGCCGCGCGGCGTGAACCATGCAGATTGATGAAGCGCGCGAGGTGAGGACCACCTGCCCCTATTGCGGGGTGGGCTGCGGCGTGCTGGCGAAGGTCGCCGCGGACGGTGAAATAACCGTTCGTGGCGACCCCGACCACCCGGCGAATTTCGGCCGGCTCTGCTCCAAAGGCTCGGCGCTGGCCGAGACCACCGATCTCGAAGGCAGGCTGCTTCATCCGGAAATCCACGGTCGCCGCACCGGCTGGGACGAAGCGCTCGACCTTGTCGCTTCGACCTTCTCGCAAACCATTGCCGAGCACGGCCCCAACGCGGTCGCCCTCTACGTCTCCGGCCAGTTGCTGACCGAGGACTATTACGTCGCCAACAAGCTGATGAAAGGTTTTATCGGCTCGGCCAATATCGACACCAATTCGCGCCTGTGCATGGCATCGTCCGTCGCCGGCCACCGCCGCGCCTTTGGCTCGGACACCGTTCCGGGAAATTACGAGGATCTGGAACTTGCCGACCTGATCGTGCTGGTCGGCTCCAATCTCGCCTGGTGCCATCCGGTGCTCTACCAGCGCATCGTCGCGGCCCGGGAAAAGCGGCCCGAGATGAAGGTGGTGCTGATCGACCCACGCCGCACCATGACGTCAGACATCGCCGACATGCATCTGGCGATCGCGCCCGATGGCGACGTCGCTTTGTTCACCGGCCTGCTCGCCTATCTCGGCCAGCACAACGCGTTGGACCGCACCTATATCACGGCGCACACGACCGGCTTCGGGCAAGCGCTCTTCGCCGCCTCGGCGCTCGACTTGGCCGGCATCGCCGCGGCCACCGGCCTTGGCGAGGATGAACTGGCCCGCTTCTACAGTCTGTTTGCCGCGACGGCGAAGACGGTGACCGTCTACAGCCAGGGCGTGAACCAGTCGTCTTCGGGCACCGACAAGGTAAACGCCATCATCAACTGCCATCTAGCCACCGGCCGCATCGGCAAGCCCGGCGCCGGGCCATTCTCGGTGACCGGCCAGCCCAACGCCATGGGCGGCCGTGAGGTCGGCGGCATGGCCAACATGCTGGCCGCCCACATGGAGATCGAAAACCCCGAGCACCGGAACCGCGTGCAGCGCTTCTGGAACGCGCCAGCCGTCGCCGAAAAATCCGGCCTGAAAGCGGTCGAGATGTTCGAGGCGGTGGCCGACGGACGCATCAAGGCGCTGTGGATCATGGCGACCAACCCAGTCGATTCGATGCCGGATGCCGATGCCGTCGAAGCGGCGATCAAGGCCTGCCCGTTTGTCGTGGTGTCGGACGTGCTGGGCGAGACCGACACGGTCCGCCACGCCCATGTCCGGCTGCCGGCGGCGGCATGGGGCGAGAAGGACGGCACCGTCACCAATTCGGAACGCCGCATCTCGCGCCAGCGCGCCTTTTTGGCCACGCCCGGCGAGGCAAGAGCCGACTGGTGGATCATCGCCGAAGTCGCCAAGCGGATGGGTTTTGGCGAGGCGTTTTCGCATGTGTCGCCGGCCGACATCTTCGCCGAGCACGCGGCGTTGTCGGCATTCGAGAATGATAGTGCTCGCGATTTCGACATCGGCGCTTATGCCGATGTGGATGCAGAGACCTATGAGGAGTTGGCGCCATTCCAGTGGCCAGCGCCGAGCCAAGCCACCCCCCTCTGGCCTGCCGGCCATCTCCCCCGCAAGGGGGGAGATCGGCTATCATCACGGCCTTCGCTAATCTCCAATGCCGCAAGGGGAGAGCCGGCGCCAAAGCTGCCAATCTCCCCCCTTGCGGGGGAGATGGCCGGCAGGCCAGAGGGGGGTGCGTGGCGCCAGCCGGAGGACAAAAGCACCCGCTTCTTCGCCAACGGCAGCTTCTACACGCCCGACCGGAAGGCGCGCTTCATTGCCATCCGCCCAGCCGCACAAACCCGCACCAGCCTGGACTACCCGTTGGTGCTCAACACCGGGCGCGTGCGCGACCATTGGCACACCATGACGCGGACCGGCAGGAGCCCGCGCTTGTCGCAGCACATGGCCGAACCGTTCGTCGAAATTCACCCGTCGGATGCGCAGCACTTCGGCATCGGCGATGCCGAGATCGTCCGCGTCTCGACTGCCCATGGCGAGGTGCTGGTCCGCGCTCTGGTGACGGTGCGTCAACGCCAAGGCTCTGTATTCGTACCGATGCACTGGACCGATCAGTTCTCCGCCCGCGCGCGCGTCGATGCGTTGGTCGCGCCGACGACCGATGCGATTTCAGGCCAACCGGCCTCGAAGAATGTTGCTGCCCGCATCGAGCGGTTCGCCGCCACAGCCTTCGGCTTCGCCGTGCTCGCCGAACGGCCCGCATCGATCGACGCCGATTACTGGAGCCTCGCCCGCAGCCCCGCCGGCTGGCGGCTTGAAATTGCGCTGCAGGACAGCCGCGACTGGACCGGATTGGCCGCCGCGCTGTTAGGCATGGAAGGCGAGACGCTCGCCTATCACGACATCGCCGGCAGGCACCATCGCTTCGCCCGTTTCGCAGGCAATCGGCTGGTCGGCGCGCTCTATCTTGCGCCTACGCCGGTAGCGGTGTCGCGCGGCTGGGCGGTCGAACAACTTGGTGCTGACCATGCCGATCGGCAGGCGCGACTGGCGATTGTCGCCGGGCGGCCGGGCGGCAACAGCGTCGACCGCGGTGCTATCGTCTGCGCCTGTTTCGGGGTCGGTGGCAACCAGATCGCGGAAGCGGTACGCGGCGGCTGTACCAGCGTCGCGGCAATCGGAGCCGTCCTTCACGCCGGCACCAATTGCGGCTCTTGCCGCGCCGAGATCAAGACCATTATCGACGGGCGGCGTCTGCAAGCTGCGGAGTGATGCGCCGAGGAACTCTGCCGCGCCGCTGCATGATGCTTACTAGCAATTTACAAAACATGGGCTACCAACGTTCTGACTTCGATTCGCTCGGAACGGGAGCCTCATGAGCAAAGCCCTGACCTCATTCGCGCTTGCCGCCGTGCTGACGGCCTTGCTGATGGCGCTCAGCCTGGCGGTGGCCAGGCATGGCTATCCCTATGGCGCGATCGGCGCCAAGCGCTTGAGCGACGTCGCCGATGCGGGGGCGTTCATTCCGCTCGCGGCGGTCTACTTTCTCAGCGCACTGCTGATGATGGTTCTGCCGATCAGGCTCGCCGGCATCGTCCTGACACATGCCGCCGATGCGATCTTCTGGACGATCATCGTGTTGTTTGCGGTCATCGTTGGATGTCTCGCCGCCAGATTTGCCTTCGGTCAGCGCGATGTGCTCCCGGCACTGCTGAACTGGCGGTTCCTGTTTGTCGCAGCCGTCGTCGGATGCCATCTCTTCATCAACGAGCTGCGCCGCAACATCCTGTTGCGAAGCCTGTTCTTCGTCGTCTTCGCCACAGCAACATTGGCCTGCCTGTTTTGGTCCTTCACCGTCTGAGCATGTGCGACCGTCGGCAGGCGGCTTAATTCTTGTCGACCGGCTTTGAGCGCATTCGCGAAACGGTCTCACGCTCGGCCCGCTTCGAACGCATCGGCGGCAGGCCGCGGTCGACCAGGTCCATGTCTTCCAGCACCATGTCGCCCATCCGCTTGAAAGCGATGTCGAGCGCACCGGCCCGGTGGGCGGAGCGCAGGAACCCCGGCAATGTGCGGACCGGGTGATCCTGGGCAAGCGGCTCCTCAGGAAAAACATCGCTGGCGGCGACGATATGGCCGCTGCGGACGGCGTCCATCAGTGCCGGGAAATCGACCACGCCGGCTCGGCTGAGCAGGATGAAAGCGGCTCCCTTGCGCATCCTGGCAAACGCCTCGGCGCCGAGGAAGCCCTGGTTTTCGCTGGTCACCGAAGCGACGACGAAGACGAAATCGCTGTTCGACAGAACGTCGTCGAGAGAGGCCGGCTCGACGCCGTTTTCGATCAGGATCGACGGCGGCAGCCACGGGTCGAAGGCTTTTGTCCGCGTGCGAAAGCCCGACAGCAGCCGGTTAAGCGCACGGCCAAGATCGCCGAAGCCGATGATGCCGACGTCCGCGCCGGAAAGAAGCCGCGCCGTCCGGTTGCCGTCGCCGCCCCAACGCTCCTTGCCCTGTCGAAAGGCGAGGTCGGCGTCGACGATGTCACGGGCGAGGTTGAGCGCCATGGCAAGGCCGAGTTCGGCCACAGGTTCGGCAAAGACCAGCCCGGTGGTGACGACATGGATGCCGCGCGAAAACAGCGTCTCGTAGGGCATGTTGTTGATGAGGTTGCTCTCGACATTGAAGATGCAGCGCAGCGCCTTCATTTTTTCCAGCGTCTCCGGCGCGATAGGTGGCTGGCCGACGATGTAGCGCGCCTCGCCAAGGATATCGGCCGGCAGCGCCGCCACCGCTTCGGGCGATGTTTCGACGATGCGGTATTTCGATCGAAAGTTCGCCAGCGCGGCCGGCGTGAAGATCAGGTCGAGCGTGCGCGGTTCGGGTGCGCTGATCACCAGGGGCAAGGCGCTGTCGGACATGATACTTCACCTCCCGTGCGATCCGCGTCGCACCACACTAGAATCGTCTTTTGCCGCCCCCGACACCTATCACATGCCTGTCGAGAAGGAGAAGTTTGCCTTCTTCGGCCTTGCGGTGCGGCGGTCGGTGGTCCAGATAGACGGCGATCGAAGGACGACAAGGAAGACAGCGACATGATCCCGTTTCGAAAGAACCTCATCGATGGCGAGTGGGTAGGCGATGCCGGCTCCCGCAACATCAACCCGTCCAATCTCGACGACGTGGTCGGCGAATATGCATCGGGGGGCGCGGAGCACGCTCGGCAGGCCATCGCGGCGGCGAAAGCGGCATTTCCGGCGTGGTCTCGATCGGGCCTGCTGGCCCGCCATGCGGTGCTGAGGAAGACGTCGGACGAGATCACCGCGCGGAAAGATGAAATCGGCCGGGCCTTGGCGCGCGAAGAAGGCAAGACGCTGGTCGAGGGCATCGGCGAGACCGTGCGGGCCGCCCAGATATTCGATTTTTTCGCCGGCGAGACGCTGCGTCTTTCGGGCGAGCTGGTGCCGAGCGTGCGGCCCGGCGTCGGCGTCGAGATCACCCGCGAAGCGGTCGGCGTCGTCGGCATCATCACGCCGTGGAATTTCCCGATCGCCATTCCGGCTTGGAAAATCGCTCCGGCGCTGGCCTACGGCAACACCATCGTCTTCAAGCCGGCGGAACTCGTTCCGGAGAGCGCCTGGACCATTGTCGACATCCTGCACCGCGCCGGGCTGCCCAAGGGTGTGCTCAATCTGGTCATGGGCAAAGGTTCGGTGGTCGGCCAGGCCATGCTCGACAGTCCTGACCTCAACGCGATCACCTTCACCGGATCGGTCGGCACCGGCAAGCGCGTCGCCGCCGCCAGCGTCGAGCACATGCGCAAGTTCCAGCTCGAAATGGGCGGCAAGAACCCGCTTGTAGTGCTCGACGATGCCGACCTTGCCGTCGCCGTCGACTGCGCTATCAACGGTGCCTACTTCTCGACCGGCCAGCGCTGCACGGCGTCGTCCCGGCTGGTGGTGACGGACGGCATCCACGACCGCTTCGTCGAGGCGCTCAAGGACCGCATGGCCAAGCTGGTCGTCGGCGACGCTCTCGATGCCAAGACCCAGATCGGGCCGGTTGTCGACCAGAGCCAGCTCAAACAGGACGAAGACTATATCGCCATCGGCCGTCAGGAAGGTGCGGACCTTGCCTTCGGTGGCGAGCGGCTCGATCGTGAAACCCGCGGCTTCTATTTGCAGCCGGCGCTGTTCACCGAAACCACCAACGCCATGCGCATCTCGCGCGAGGAGATTTTCGGACCGGTCGCCAACGTCATCCGCGTCAAGGATTATGACGAGGCGCTGGCGGTGGCCAACGACACGCCGTTCGGCCTGACCTCCGGTATCTGCACCTCGAGCCTCAAGCATGCCACGCACTTCAAGCGCAATTCGGAAGCCGGCATGGTCATGGTCAACCTGCCGACGGCCGGCGTCGACTTCCACGTGCCTTTCGGCGGACGCAAGGGATCGAGCTACGGCCCGCGCGAGCAGGGCCGCTATGCCGCAGAGTTCTACACCACGGTGAAGACCGCTTACACGTTTGCCGGCTAAGAAAAGACGGCAGACCAGCCAGGCAGGCGAGCAAATCGATGACATCTGAGAATACGGCCCTGACCTGGCTCAATCCGCCGCCGCACCACGCCTTCGGCAACAATACGGTGCATGTACGGACCGGCAAGGAGACCGACTTCTGGCGCGAGACGTTCTACGGCTTCTGGCGCGACAATGGCCATTTCCTCTATCGTGAGGTCGAGGGCGATTTCAGCGCCGAAGTCACGGTCAAGGGGCACTATGAGGTGCTTTACGATCAGGCCGGGCTTATGGTCCGCCTGAGCGAGACGCACTGGATCAAGGCCGGCATCGAATACACCGACGGGCTGATGTATTTTTCCGTCGTCGTCACCAACGATGCCTCCGACTGGTCGCTGGCCAGCATTCCCGCCGACCCCGACGGGGTCAGGATCCGCCTGACCCGCCATGCCGAGACGATCCGCGTCCAGTATCTGGACGCGTCCGACAAGCACTGGAAACCGGTGCGGCTTGCCTATGTCCCGCCGTCGAAAACGGTCGATGTCGGCATGATGTGCTGTTCGCCGCAGCGCGAGGGTTTCGAAGTGACATTCAGCGATTTTTCGATCGGCCCGCCGATCTCGCGGGAGCTTCACGACTGAGGCGCCGCGATGCCGTCGGGCGGTTTGCGTCGGGCCGGCCTCAGTAGGTCGCCCGGCCGCCGGAGACGTCGAAGACGGCAGCCGTCGTGAACGAGCATTCCTCGGAGGCGATCCAGCAAATCAGCGCCGCCACCTCCCCGACCTCGCCGAAGCGCGCCATCGGTATTTTGGACAGCATGAAGTCGATGTGCTGCTGGCTCATCTGCTGGAAGATCGCGGTGCGCACAGCCGCCGGCGTGACGCAGTTCACCGTCACCTTGGTCTTGGCCAATTCCTTGCCGAGCGATTTGGTCATGCCGATCACCGCCGCCTTGGAGGTGCTGTAGGCCGAGGCGTTCGGGTTACCTTCCTTGCCGGCAATCGAGGCGATGTTGACGATCCTGCCGTAATTGCGTTCGAGCATATGCGGGACCAGCGCCTTGTTGCAGAAGAAGACGCCGTTGATATTGATGTCGATGACCCGGCGCCAATCCTCTACGGAATACTCCCAGGTCGTCATGTTAGGCCCGGTGATGGCAGCACTGGTGACAAGGATATCGACCGCGCCCAGCGCTTCGATCGTCTCTCCGGCGGCGGCTTCGACCGCTATGGGGTCGGCGACGTCGAGGGTGACGCTGTGCAGGCCTGGAACAATGGCCTTGGCCTGCTCGATCTGGGCGGCATCGCGATCCCAGACCGAAACACGTCCGCCTTCGTCAGTAATCCTTTGCGCGACGGCCAGGCCGATGCCTGAGGCGCCGCCGGTGATAACAGCGGATCGTCCGGCAAATCGTCCCGCGAAACTCATCGGCATGTCGTCTTCCTCCCAATCGGCGGCGAATGTGAAGTCAACGGCGGACAAGTTCAAGCGCGGACTCGCAGCCTCAGAACAGCTTGTGATGGGCCAGCACCGGGCAATTGGACGGCACTGCCTCCTGGCCAAATCGTCTCGTCCGGTATTGCGAGAACTGCAGGAACGACGCGCCCAGTTGGCATTCGGGTGACAGGCGGCGCCGGATGCGTTATATTGCACTGCACAATGCGAGCGCCTGCAGGGGAGGCTCCCATCGATCCGATGAATCGGCCCATGAAATGGGCCCATGAATCGGCATTGAGCCGCAAGGACGGAAAACCGATACCGAGATGAAGATTCCAAAATCTCTGTTGATCGATCCGGACAAGAACACGGTCTATGGCAGCTTTGCCGTTGCCGTCTCGATCTGGGCGTTCTCCTACTCGACCATTTTCGGCCAGGCCATGATCCTGGCCTACTATGCAGTCTGGCTGCCGCTCATCCTGGTCGACTACCGCAAGATATTAAGGCACGCTTCCAGCGCCTGGCTTCCGCTGGCCTTTGCAACCTATGTCTGCTTCTCGGTGTTCTGGTCGGCAGCTCCCGGCACCACGGCAAGGACGGCCGTCCAATATTGTTCCCATATCGCCTGCGCCTACATTGCCGCACGCACCGTCAGCGTCCGGACCTTGACCATAGGCGCCCTGATCGGGATTTTCATCGTCCTGCTCTACTCGCTCAAGGTCGCGAGTTATTCCTACGACGTTCTCGATGGGACGTACAATTTCGTCGGCGCGTTCAGCTCCAAGAACCAGATCGGCTTTGTCGCATCGCTTGGCATTTATTTCTGCGTTGTCTACCTCGCCTTTCTCAGGCGGGGCCGGACAAGCTTTTTGTTGATCGTACCGATTGTCCTTCTATCAGGCTATCTACTGGTCGTGTCGCATTCGGCCACTTCGATGGCATCGACCCCGGCGGTTCTCGCTCTGGTCGCCCTGCTTTCCATCGGCAAGGTGCTTTCGCTCCGCCATCGCCGGGTGATTTTCATGATCGGTGCGGGCGGGCTGGTCGCCTGCACCGTGATTGCGCTGAATCTCGGGCTGATGGACTTTGTCCTTGGCCTTTTCGGCAAGGATTCGACGCTCACCGGACGAACCTACCTCTGGCAGCAGGGCTGGAATGCCGCGCAGCAATCGCCCATGCTCGGCGTCGGCTACGCCGCCTATTGGGTGCAGGGCTTCTCCGAGGCCGAGCGGCTGTGGAACGAATTCTACATCGCCGCGCGAAGCGGCTTCCACTTCCACAACACCTACATCGAGACCTTGGTGGAACTCGGCTTCGTCGGCGCGACGCTACTTTCGCTGATTATCCTGCGCACGCTCTGGGGTCACGTCTCGGCGCTGATATTCAGGACATGGCAGGCCGACTCCGTGATTCTTGCCGGCGTCATGGTGCTTCTGTTCATCCGATCCTTCGTCGAGGTCGAGACCCTCAATCCCTACATCATGGGATCGTTCCTGCTGTACTATAGCTACTTCAAGCTGGTGAGGGTGCCGGCCGTCGCTCCTTCCCGGTGGAGCGCCGTGGACCATCTGGAGGAACCGGACGCCGTGCGAGGCTAGAGCGGGCGGATCCCAAACGGCAAAAACCCCGCAGACCGCTGCCCACGGGGTTGGTGCTTCGCTCCGGTGGAAAGAAGCTACTGGATGGCCAGGGGCGCCGGTTTGACCTTGATCACGTCCCCTGGCAGCACCGGCGTGTCTTCATCGGCGGTGATTTCGCTGGTCTTGCCGTCGACCACCCGCACCAGGGAAAAAGACAAGGCCGCTGGTTCGTTGTTGCCATAGAATTGCGGCATGGGGCTGCCCGACAAGGCTTCGGACATCAGGGCCTTTTCCATGTTCAGCTTCAGCGTCACCTCGTTGAGATCGGCTTCCGTCTGTTGCCGGTCGGTCGCGAGGCTGGAGTTCTGAGTGTTCTCGAGATCGATGGCGTCCTGGGTGGCCTTGCTGATCGACTGCTTGGCCGTGAGAATCGCCGTTTCGTAATCCAGGATCTGGCCCTCAAGGTCGGCGATGGTTTGCTGCGAGTTCAAAACCCGTGTGTTGACGACCAGGCCCTTTTGCGCCAGCGAGCCGATGCCGTTGAGCTGCTCCTTCGCCAGATCAACCTGCTTCTGCTGGTTGACGATCTTTTTCTGCAGCGAATCGATCTCGCTCTGCAGCAGCGCCTTCAAATCGTCGAGCGCCTGCAAGCGCAGCTTGAGTTTCTTCTGGTCGGCCGCCAGGATCGCCGTCTCATCGGCAACGATGCTGGGCAGCTTCGGATCGTCGGCCACCTCTTTCGGCACCGCGAATGTCGGCTTGTCCGCCAGTTCCGCTTCGATGCGAGCGCGCTTGACGGTCAGCCGGACCAATTGGTCTTGTAGTACGTCGAAATTGCCCTTGGCATTGATCAGGTCGCGATCGTAGCGCTGTCCGCTCTCCGGGGTCCGCCGGGCTCCGCCGGCAATGCTCATCGCTTTCAGCACGGTCAACCCAGGCACACAAGGATACTGGCCAGGCGCTTGCACCTCGCCGGAGATGTAGAATGGCCGGTACTGCGCCATTTCGACGGAAGCCTCCGGCCTGTCGGCCAGAGCGAGCTTGCGCTGCAGCGCCTCGCCGAGCGATGCGGCGATCTCCGAAGTCGTCTTGCCGGATGCGGGCATCTCGCCGACGAAGGGAACCGACAAGGTTCCAGCGGGCCCGACCGTGTATTCTCCATTGATGGCCGACCAGTCGCGGAACGTGCCTTCGACGGTCTGCCATTCCGCCACGCGGATGGTCAGCTTGTCCTGTGCTCCTAGGCGATAGTCGTCGGCGAAGGCAAACTGTGGCAGGGCTAGCGACAGCGTCAGGCCGGTCGCCATTGTAAGGCAAGTCGTCAAAAGCCGTACTCGCCGCATGCGTCTGGAGAGAATGCCGGTGCAAAAGATATCGATTATATCTGCTTTCAACTGAGCGTTTCCGATCTGGTTTGCCCCGCCCGATGAGCTGCCGATGCCTGAGTTAGGGGCCTGAGTTCCGGGCCCGAATTCTGGACAGCTGCTCCTCGATGTACGGCCAGCAAGCGGCCGTCAGTAGCAGCCTCGCGACATCCAGACCGCAGGTACGGTCTTGATGATGATGCGAATGTCTTCGAACATCGACCAGTTCTCGACATAGTGCCTGTCGAACGCGACGCGGCTGTCGTAGGAAACGTCGTTGCGTCCGCTGACCTGCCATAGCCCGGTCAGGCCGGGGCGCGATTTCAGGTAATAGACGGCCGAATTGCCATAAATCTCCAGCTCGTCGCGCACCACGGGACGAGGCCCGACCAGGCTCATATCCCCCTGCAGGATGTTGATGATCTGCGGCAACTCATCGAGGCTGAGCTTCCTCAGCACCGCTCCGACGCGGGTGATCCGCGGGTCGTTCTTCAGCTTGCGGGTCGCGATCCATTCGGCGCTGGCCTCCGGATTCGCGGCGAGATAGGCAGCAAGCACCCGCTCGCCGTCTGGAACCATGGTGCGGAACTTGAGGCACGGAAAAATCCGTCCTCCGCGGCCGATCCGGCTATGACCATAGAAAATCGGCCCGCCATCGGAAAACTTGACAAGCAGCGCTATCATCACGAACAGCGGGCTGAGAGCGACCAGGCCGATCAGCGAACCGGCAATATCGAAGCTGCGTTTGAGCAGGCCGCCGATCGGTGGCGGAAAATCGACACCGGCCTGCGAAAAATCCGCATCGGCCGGCTTGGCTACGTCCCTCATGCGTAAACTCCATACGTTGAACGGATGGTTTATCGCACGATACCAAAAAAATGCTGCAGCGCAACACACAATTTCCCAGACGGCTGTAATAGTCGCGTCATGAACTGACTAAATAATAAACTCGTCCTGCACAAAATTTCGCCTTTATGTCGCAAAAGAGACGGATTATGGGCAATTTTGGAAAAGCTGGTCCAATTTTGAGGCTGTTTTAGGCGAATCGCTCATTTATACCCTGCTGTGGAGCTTTGTCGTCATTTAGAGTTTCAAAGTAACGACTGATGTTGCAATAAAATACTAGTCGATATCATAAATCTTACTGGAGCGAGTCGATATCCGGCAATCAGTGGTGATGCCGACGTGTGCATTGCACCATGGCAGAGTCGATCCCGAGGATTCGTTTAAAATTTATTCCGCAGCTGCCCTTGCCGGCTATTGCGCGGCTTAATAGAGTTGCAAATTGTTTCTGTCGGACTATGGACAGATTGGGCTAGGCCGGAAGCAACCGGCCAGAAGCGGGCAACCTAAATAAGCTCGCAGAGTTTAAGGGAGGTGCTCGGGGTGGGCTTGTCGACATTTTTTCCCGAGCCGGTGGATGGGCTATCGGGTATGTCACTGCCAAAGTTCATTATCGGAATGTGTTTTGCGCTGGCGATCGTGATCGTCTGGTCCTATTTGGGCGGCGCCTCGCTCGGCACGACGCTGTTTCGCGTCGTCGGCTGTGCCATAGTCATCCAAATGGGTTATTTTCTACTGGTCTTTGCCATGGTCGCCAGAAATGCCCCGACCCCGGCCGACAAAATTCGCGACGCTGAACGAACGCTGAGTTCGAACGAGGCGGCCGAAGGCGAGAAATTCAGCGCAAGGAGAGGCCTTCACTGATTTCGGGCCTGGCCGGGTCTGCGATGTCCATGTGACCTGTGGTTAAGCTCGTCGGTCCTCTGACGAATTGCTCGCCTCGACAACACCGGCAGTCGGCATTCCTGTTCTTTCGTTTCCTTGACACTGCGGGCCTCGACGCGCTCGCTCGGCGCCGCCGCCGTCCGGTCGGCGAGGATCAGCAACTGGTTTTCCGCCAGTCGAGCGCTCTGGAGCGTGTAGGAACGGCTCTGCCAAGCGGTGCATTTCTGGAGCCATCCCGATTGAGGCTCGCCGCCTGCCCAACCGGGCCATGACACCCAGCAAAATGAAAAACTGGACGGCGCCGATGATTTTGGCGATGCTTGCTTCGCAATTGCAGCATAGGCGTTTGGGCCGATGCATTTCAGAATGGGCGGTGGGGCATTGAGCTGACGGGGCGAGGAAATCCGCAACGACTTCTGCAAACGAGAGGCATGTCCATGACATCATTCCAGGTCTGCGTGATCATCGCCGCACGCAATGCGGCGCGGACAATCTCGGCTGCCATTGCATCGGCATTACGCGAACCTGAGGTTGCGGAAGTTGTCGTCGTCGATGACGCGTCCACCGACGATACGGCGAAAGTCGCCCACGCAGCCGGCGACGGCACGGGCCGCCTTTCCGTCATCCGCTTCGACGTCAATCGCGGCCCCTCCTTTGCACGCAACGCCGCGATAGCCGGTTCCAGGTCGCCGTTCATCAGCATTCTGGACGCTGATGATTTCTTTTTCGAAGGCAGGTTTCACAGACTGTTCGCCAGCACCGATTGGGATTTCGCCGCAGACAACATCATGCTTGTCAGGGATGACGCGGCAACCGACGTTTCGAAAATCGTTGCTCCACCGTTCTCGCCCGAGCCGGAATTCCTCGATTTCGAGGGCTTCGTCGACGGCAATATCTCCAGGCGCCGTGTGCAACGAGGGGAACTGGGCTTCCTCAAGCCAGTGATCAGCCGCGCCTTCCTCGATCGGCATGGGCTGCGCTACGACGAGAAGCTGCGCCTGGGTGAAGACTATGAACTCTATGCGCGCGCGGTTGCCCATGGCGCGCGCTTCAAGGTCATTAAATCCTGTGGCTACGGCGCGATCGTGCGCGCCGATTCGCTGAGCGGACGGCACAAGACCCAGGACCTGAAGCATCTGGCCGATGCCGACCTGGCACTGCTTGCGATCGACAGTTTGCCGGAGGCATCGAAGGCTGTGCTGAGAAGGCATGAGCGGCACATCCGCGACAAATACCGGCTGCGGAAGTTTTTAGACGTGAAGGCTGAGCGCGGGTTGGCACCGGCCGCGGCCTACGCCTTGGCCGGCTCGTCCAACCTCACAGCCGTCGTCCGCGGCGTTGCCTCCGACAAGCTGGATGCGCTGTTTCGCCGCGCTGGCCTCGCCGCGAAGCGTCAGCATGTGCCGCCGCTGCGCTTCCTCATGGCCGGAACCAGCACGGCCAGCGATAGCTAGGCCCGTCAACGTGCGATGGCAGTAGCCACTCCGTTACCCTTAGGTCGGCTCGCACCATTTCAACGAGATTCATGAGTTTACGATCTAGGTGGTTGCCTATGGGCGCCGGGAATGGCAATCTATGTTGCGGTGCAGCAATTGTGGACGGCCAACGGAACTGGCCCGAGACATACCCTGTCGGAGGAGCTGGACGATGCAAGAAATGTCTTTTGAATGTGGACGGGCTCTAAGGCCGTTCACCAGCTCGACGATGACGGGGCGCTGACTACATGGCCTCGATCTTTCGCTTCCGATCGAGAGATCCGGCGCGCGACACTCAGACGGACACCTCGCGCCTCGATCGCTTGGCAAAGCTGCTGGACCAGGTCGCGGCCGAAATCGAGGCGGAGAAGAGCGGACTTGAGAACCGCTACAGGACAACGGCCACCAATGCCGCCTTTCTGGTCGAGGCGATGGAGAACGGTTCGGTCTCCTCGCGCAGGTCTTCCGAAGTCGGCGAACTGACCAGGTCGATTCTGAATTGCGAGCGGCGCATCGCAGCGCTGTCGCGCCAGATGCAGATGATGAAGGATCTCCGTCATTCGCTGGATGAAATCTTCGAGCCGAAGCGGCAGAACGGTCCCGACATCAGGACTGATTTTGTGAAGCCCGCCGATTCCGGCACAGGCTGAGCGAACACCCGGGTCGGCGCAATGGTTTAGGCACAACACGGAGCTTGGGAGCGACAGAGGTCAAGATCAGGTTGTTTCGTCACGGTTCGAACGATCGCTTTGGGGGCGCATAGCACAAGGTGAGTTTTGATATGAATGCAGATCTTAAAAGCACGTCCGCCCCGGCACCCCGCGGCACCCCGTTCACGCGCCCGATCCCAGGCAAGCTGCGGCCGCTCCGTTCAGACGGCGCGTTTCTGCTGATCGTTCTCGTCAGCCTGGTTGCGGGCCTTGTGCCCGTCCGTGCCCAGGATCTGCCAACCGCGCCGTCTTTTGTCGATGATTTCACCAGCCTCAGTCGCGCGCGCTGGTACATTTCCGACGGCTGGACGAACGGCAAGCATCAGAACTGCACCTGGTCCAAAAACCTGATCGGGCTTTCCGACGGCATGCTGACGCTCGGTTTCGAGAAGCGCAAGCTGAAGGATCGCGAATTCGCCTGCGCCGAGATCCAGACCAAGCAGCGCTTCGGCTACGGCACCTACGAGGCGCGGATGAAGACCGACACGGGCTCCGGCGTCAACGCGGCATTCTTCAGCTTCGTCGGCGATGCCGACAAGCAGCCGCATGATGAAATCGACTTCGAGGTGCTGACCAAGGACACGTCCAAGGTTCAGGTCAACGCCTACATAGCCGGCAAAGGCAAGAACGAGAAACTGGTCGACGTCGCCGGCGGCACCGACAAGGCCTTCAACGACTACGCCTTCGTCTGGGAAAAGGACCGGCTGCGCTGGTACGTCAACGGCAAGCTTGTCCACGAGATCACCGATCCGGCGAAGCTGCCCACCCATTCGCAAAGGATCTATTTCAGCCTGTGGGGCAGCGATACGATGAAGGGCTGGATGGGGCCGTTCTCGGATCCGGGCCGCAAGCTCACCATGCAGGTGGATCGCGTTGCATTCACCGCGCTCGGCCAGCCCTGTCAATTCCCGGAATCGCTGGCATGCAACACAAACTAGAAGCGCATCTGAACCGGCCGGGCCGAAGGTGGTCGGAAAACCGAAGCTTGAACAGGCCCGAAGCCTTGAACAGGAATGAAACCGAATGAATTTGACTGTCTTTGGAATCGGCTATGTCGGTCTTGTACAGGCGGCGGTGCTTGCCGAAGTCGGCCACCAGGTGGTCTGTGTCGACATCGATGCAAAAAAGGTCGAACGGCTCAACCAAGGCCATGTCCCGATCTTCGAGCCCGGTCTCGAAAATATGGTCAAGGAGAACCATGCCGCCGGCCGCATCAAGTTCACCACCGACGCCGCCGCGGCGATCAAGCATGGACAGATCCAGATGATCGCCGTCGGCACGCCGCCGGGCGAGGATGGTTCGGCAGACCTCAAATATGTGCTGGCCGTCGCCGAGGCCATCGGTCGTGAGATGGACGCGCCCAAGATCGTCGTCGGCAAGTCGACCGTGCCGGTCGGCACCTGCGAAAGAATAAAGGCCAGGATCGCCGAGACGCTGAAGGCGCGCGGGCGCGAGGATCTGGTTTTCGACGTCGCCTCCAATCCGGAATTCCTCAAGGAAGGGTCCGCTGTGAGCGACTGCATGAAGCCCGACCGCATCATCGTCGGCACCAGCAACGAGGACACCGAGGCGGTGATGCGCGAGCTCTACGCGCCGTTCAACCGCAACCACGAAAAGATGATCGTGATGGACGTGCGCAGTGCCGAGTTCACCAAATACGCGGCCAATTGCATGCTGGCGACCAAGATAAGCTTCATGAATGAAATGGCCAACCTGGCCGAGCAACTGGGCGCCGACATCGAGGAGGTCCGCAAGGGCATCGGCAGCGACCCGCGGATCGGCTACCACTTCATCTATCCGGGCCTCGGCTATGGCGGCTCGTGCTTCCCGAAGGATGTGCGTGCCCTGATCAAGACCGCCGAGGCCGTCAAGTTCGACGCCAAGCTGCTGCGTGCCGTCGAGGAGCGCAACAACCAGCAGAAGTCGGTCCTGTTCGAGAAGGTGCACCGCTATTTCAAGGGCAATCTCAAAGGCAAGACCTTTGCGCTGTGGGGCCTGGCCTTCAAACCCAATACCGACGATATGCGCGAGGCCCCGGCCCGCACGCTGATGGAAGCGCTCTGGGCCGCCGGTGCCAATGTCCAGGCCTATGATCCGGAGGCGATGCAGGAATGCCAGGCGATCTACGGGCTGCGCGACGACCTGCAACTGTGCGGCACCAAGGAGGCCGCGCTGCGAGGCGCCGACGCGCTCTTGATCGTGACCGAGTGGAAGAGTTTCAGCGCGCCGTCCTTCGATGCATTGAAGAACGCGCTAACCAGGCCCGTCATCTTCGACGGACGCAATCTCTACGACCCCAAGGTCATTGCCCGCCACGGCATCGAATACCACAGCATCGGCAGAATGGCGGCGTGACGCTAGGGCGGTCCAGCAAGGAGCCAGGTCCATGAAAGTTCTGTTTGCAGGCGGCAACGGCTACACACCGCAGTTCAGCGGTGGCGTTCAGTCGAGCACGCACCATCTGGTCGAGCAGCTGCGCGAGCACGGTCATGACGCCTCGGTGCTGGCGGCGCTGTTCGGTGACGGCATGTTCGGTTTCAAGGCGCGCGCCAAGATGAAGCTCCTTCGCCAGCGCGCGGTCATCGACAGCTATCCCGGCTATCCTGTCGTGCGGGCGTGGTTTCCCTGGGAGGCGGCCCGCTTCGCCGTCGAACGGCTCGATCCCGATGTCGCCGTCGTGCAGTGCCACAAATCGGTGCCGATCGGAAAGGCGCTGCAGGCGCTCGGCGTGCCGCTGGTGGTCTATCTGCGGAACGTCGAATTCCACGAATTGGCCGGCGACCTGCGCGAATTGCATTCGGCGCTTTATATAGCCAACTCCGAATTCACCGCGCGCACCTATAAGGAAAAGTTCGGCATCGACTCGACCGTAATCCCGCCGACCATCAATCCCGGGCTCTACAGCACGCCGACCACCGGTGAATTCGTCACGCTGATCAATCCTTACAATGAAAAAGGGTTCGAACTCGCCGTGCGCATCGCCGGCCAATGCCCCGAAATCCCGTTCCTGTTCGTCGAAAGCTGGAAGCTCGACGACGACCACCGGGCGCAGATCGAACGGATCATCGCGCCGCTACGCAACGTCAGGCTGGAAAGCCGCACCAGCGACATGAAGACCGTCTATGGCCGCACCAAGATCCTGCTGGCGCCCAGCAAATGGGAAGAAGCTTGGGGGCGGGTGGCATCCGAGGCCCATTGCAGCGGCATTCCAGTCGTCGGATCCCGCCGCGGCGGCCTGCCGGAAGCGATTGGCGCCGGCGGCGTTGTGCTCGACTATGACGCACCGCTCGACGACTGGGTCGCCGCGGTCAGGCGACTATGGAGCGACAAGGCCGAGTACGATCGGCTGTCGGCGGCGGCGCAGCTGTTTTCGGAGCGGCCGCAAATGAACCCCGACAGTCAGTTCACGACCTTCCTCGGCGTTCTCGACAACGCCAGGCAAGGCGCGCTGGAGCGTGCCGCCTGATGCATTTCGTCCAAAATCGTTTATGTCGCCCAACAGCCCGCTTTTGCGCCTGACCGGGGTGTGAGCGGCTTTGGGACAACAACATGCACAACACCAGCGCTTGAAGCGCCTCGCACGGCGGCGACGGGCGTCAGCCCTCATCCGTGCGAGCAGATCGCCGACCGGCCTCGAAAGATCGTCCATTCGATGAAGATTTGCTTCGTAGTTGATAAGTTCCCCTCTTTGTCGGAGACCTTCGTCCTTGACCAGATAGAAGGGTGCCTCGAGCGCGGCATGCAAGTCGGCGTCGTCTGCAACGAGACGTCCTTCGGCAAGGACAGCAACACCGACGATCGCCGCTGGCAGGCTCTCCCTGGCAAGGTCGTCTGCTGGTGGGGCGGGCTGGGGCGCTTTCGCCCGACGCTCAGGAAATGGTCGGGCAGGTTCTGGGATAAGCTCTCGACCGCTGTCGACATCGCTTTTGCGAGCAAATTGCAGAACGCCGATGTGATCGTCGCGCATTTCGGCAATAACGGCATGCGCGTCGCCCGCGCCATGAAACGAGGCCGGATTTCCGCTCCTTTGGTGACCATATTCCACGGCCGCGATGTGGGGGAACCGCTGCATGACGACACGCTCACGCGCTACAAGGTTGTCTTCGACAAGGGCGTTCTCCAGCTCCCGGTGAACGCGTTTTTCCGCGATGCCCTGATCGGCGTCGGAGCACCCCCGGCGCAAGTCATGGTTCACCATATGGGCGTGCGGCCCGGTGAGATCGGCTACTATTGGCGTTCCTGGGAACGGGACACACTGTCCTTCATCTCGGTCTGCCGGCTGACCGAAAAGAAGGGCATCGAATTCGCCCTTCGGGCGCTCGCCAGCCTGCCGCGGCGCGACTGGGTCTATGCGGTGATTGGCGGCGGCGAATTGCTGGAAGAGTTGAAGAAGCTCGCCGCAAATCTCGGCATTGCCGACCGGGTGACTTTCCTCGGGGCGCGTCCGCACGCCGAGGTCAAGCAGCGCCTGCGCGATGCCCACGTATTCCTGTTGCCGAGCGTTGCCGCGCGAGACGGCGATCTCGAGGGTATTCCGGTGGCGTTGATGGAGGCTATGGCCGCCGGGCTGATCGTCGTCAGCACCTATCACTCGGGCATTCCCGAACTGATCGAAGATCAGGAGACAGGCTTCCTCGCGCCGGAGCGAGACGTTGCGGCGTTGGCCCGCAAGCTTGTCTGGGTTGCCGAGAACCCGGACAAATGCGAGCGCATCGCACGTGCGGCGCGCCGTAAGATCGAGCAGGATTTCAACGCGGACGTGCTCAACGAACGTTTTGCGCAGATCGTTGCCCAGCTGGCCGAAGCCAGGCGCCCGGCATGAACGCCAACCCGCCCCCCCAGTTCGGTCGTGTCGCCCTGCGCGGCGGCGTGGTGACGATCGGCGCGCAAGGCTTCAAGATGGCGATCCAGTTTCTCTCCGTCATCGTGCTTGCGCGTCTGCTCGTGCCCGAGGATTTCGGCCTGGTGGCTTCCGTCGGTCCGATCGTGGCCTTTGTGGGGCTGCTTCAAAACCTTGGCCTGCAGCAGGCTGTGGTCCAGCGCAAGGATATCAGCACGGAGCAGCTCAACCAGGTGTTCTGGATCAGTGCGTTGGTCGGGCTGGGCAGTGCCGCGATGGTGGCATGCCTGGCGCCCGCCATCGCCGCCTTCTACGGCGATCAACGCATGGTCGGGATCACCATCGGCTCTGCCTTGCCGCTGCTGCTTGGCAGCCTCGCCGCGGTGCCGCTGGCGCTGATGAACCGTCACTTGCGCTTTGGCCAGCTCGCGCTGAACGACGTGATTACCGCCGCTGCCGGACTTGCGACTACCGCAATCGCCGCCTATGCGGGACTGGGCTATTGGTCGCTGGTCATCGGCCCGGCGGTATCGGCTGTTGTCGCGCTGGCCGCGGCATGGCAGGTGGCGCGCTGGACGCCGTCTCGGCCGGACCTGAAGGTCGATACCGACATATTGTCCTTCGGCGCCAATCTGACCGGCTTCAATCTGGCCAACTTCTTCTCGCGCAATCTCGACAACATCCTGATCGGAAAATATTCGGGCGCGATCGAGCTCGGCTATTATGACCGCGCCTACAAGCTCCTGCTGTTTCCGCTGCAGAACATCAACCAGCCACTGACACGCGTGATGGTGCCGCTGCTGAGCCGCATCCATGAGGACAAGGCGCGGTTTCGCGACATCTATGTGCGAACCAACTGGATGCTGGCGGCCGTCACCATGCCCGGCATCGCGGCGCTGACGCTGACGTCGGACCAGGTGGTGGGGCTTCTCTTCGGCGAGCGCTGGGCGGCGGTGGCGCCGATTTTCGCCTGGCTGGGCATCGCCAGCCTGATCCAGTCCGTCTCGAGCACCACGGGATGGATCTTCATCTGCCAGGGCAAGACCAAGACCATGTTCCACTGGGGCATCTACTCGTCGCTGACGACGGTCGCCGCCTTCATCATCGGATTGCACTGGGGGGCCGTCGGTGTCGCGGCGGCCTATGCAATCAGCGGCTATGTGCTGCGCGTCCCGGTGCTCGCCGTCCTGGTCCACCGGGTCGGCCCGGTGACCGCAGCCGACTTCCTGATCATGCAGGGGCTTTTCATCGCATCGTCGCTGCTTGCCTGGTCCGTGTACCGCGAGTTGCCGGCATCGCTGACCGGTCAGTCAGACCTGCTCGCGGTGGTCCTGGCGGTTGCCCTCAACTATTCGATCGGCCTGGTCCTCATGCTTGCCCTTCGCCAGTCGCGCAGCGCCCTGTTCACCACGCTTTCCAGCGCCATGCGTAACGCCCGCTAGGCGAGCGATCACCGGCCTCAAAAGCTCACCTGCCGACATCGCCGACGCATGCTCCTCAAGCACTGCCTGAAGGCTCGTCCTGCGATAGAGGTCGAGATTGGCGGTAAGTCTGCCGAGCTTCTCGCTCGCTTCCTCGGGCGTCACCGTATCGATGTCGAGCAGCAGGTCGGCGACGCCGATCCGCTTGGCAAGCTCCTTGGTCTTGAATTCATAGGCGATCGGCAGCACCGGCGTGCCGACGCAGAGCGACATGATCATCATATGCATGCGTGTTGCGACGACAAAGTCGAAGCCTTTCACCAGGGCCATCAATTGCTCCGGCGTGTGGAACGAAGCGTCCACGCTGACATGCTTGGCGATCTCCGGATCGAGTTCGGCAACGATCGCCCTCGCCGTCTTGGAATCGTCATGGGCGTATTCCGGCACGCCCTGGCAGGTGGAGACGAAGGTGACCTCCTTGGCGTGGTCCCTGACCAGGATAGTCGCGATCTCGCGGATCGAGTCGATGTAGCGGCGCATGCCGCCCTCGCCGTCGCTGACATAGTTCCAGTGACGGACGGAAATGGCGACGCGGCCGGTGACGGTCGCCGACTGGCCGGAGGCCAGAATTGTTCCGATCCTGTCAGTATCGGCCAGGGCAAAGACGGCGTCGGCCACGACGTGGCATTTGCCGGGGTCTTTCACCATGTCCACAATGTGGCCCCGCGAACGTTCGTCGCGCAGCAGGATGAGCGGGCTCCGGTCGAAGATCGGGCTCAACTCCTGGCGATTGTAACTTTTGTTGAACGGGCCGAGCGATTGTGTGAAGAAGACCGGGTCCTTGCCCAGAATCGCGTCGATCCTGAATTGATTGAGGCGCCGCTCCAGATTGTAGGTCTCGACGAGATAGGTTCCGCCTGTCGTGACCACGAGGTCGGCGCCTTTGTAGATCTCGAGACCACGGCGATTGCTTGAGCTGAACAAACGCCCGACAACGCCGCGGATGCCGAACCGCCGCAGGGCATTGAGGACGAGCCGATTGTAGATCGGCTTGAACAGGTTCTTCAGCCCGCTGCCGTATTTGTAGCGGAACAGCGATTCCGACAGCAGCTTGTGGAATTCGAGGTCCGGATAGTCCTTCTTCGTGTAGAGCCTCGCCGCCACCTCCGGCTGGCTGTCGAAGACGTAGAACTGGATGTCGTCCTGCACGATCGTCTTGAAAACATGGCGAATCGCCAGGAGAATCGCTGCATCCCCGGTATTCAGGCAGACGGTGTTTTCAACCGCGATCTTCATGGAATGACCTCATTTCGTGAGTAGTCCCGTGCTTCCATCGACGGGCGCGAAGGGGCGAATTGCAGGCGGGTTGGCCGAAAATGCTGCACGCCAAGGATGGTCCTCGCGTCGTGATTATTGGCGCGCAGTCCGATGGCAGGCCAGCGCGCGGTCCATGCGGCCCAAGCAGAGCGAGATTAACCCATCGATTTTGCAGTGCAACAAAAAACGTGGATCTTTGCTACGATGCAACCAAAAATGTTGCGATGCAGCAAGAGGTGTACTAGCATCGTCGCGGGCGGGCCAACAGCGGTCGAGTTTTCATGCTGCATGTCTTGTACTTGGTACACGACGTCTCCGACCCGGCAGTGCGCCGGCGGATCATAATGCTCAAGGCAGGCGGCGCCCAGGTTACGCTGGCGGGCTTTCGTCGTACGGCAAGCGCAGTTGCTGATGTCGAGGGCTTGCAGCCGGTCGATCTCGGCCCGACTCGTGATGGCCGATTCGCCCAACGTCTGGCCGCGATCATGAAGGCGGTGGTCTCGACCGGCTCGAAGCTGGGCTCAATGCCACGGCCCGACCTCATTATCGCGCGCAATCTGGAAATGCTGGCGCTTGCCCGCCGCGCCAGGTCGGCTTTCCAGGCAACAGTGCCGATCGTCTACGAGTGCCTGGACATCCATCGCCTGCTGCTTCGCGACGATCCGCTGGGCTGGGCGATGCGCGGTGCGGAACGCTTCCTGGCCAGGGATGTTAAGCTTCTGGTGACCAGCTCTCCGGCCTTCATCGCCAACTATTTCAAGCCGTTCGGACAGGTTGCCGCCCCGGTCGAACTGCTCGAAAACAAGCATTTCGAGCCGGCCGCAGCTTCGCTGGACGACCGCATTACGGCGGAGAATCCCGTTGCGCCGCCGTGGCGGATCGGCTGGTTCGGTGCGCTCCGCTGCCGTCGCTCCCTGGAGCTTCTGGCCGAATTTTCGCGCCGCCTCGACGGCCGCTTTGAAATCGTCCTCAGAGGCCGGCCGGCGCTGTCCGAATTTCCCGATTTCCATGGTTTTGTTCAATCGGAACCCTGGCTGTCGTTTGGCGGGCCCTACCGCAATCCCGAGGATATGGCGGCGATCTACCACGAGGTTCACTTTTCCTGGGCCATAGACTTTTTTGAGCAGGGCCTGAACTCCGAATGGCTGCTGCCGAACCGGCTCTATGAAGGCTGCCGCTTCGGAGCTGTGCCGATTTCGATGGGAACCACCGAAACCGGCCGGTTCCTCGACCGGCAAGGCATCGGGGTTCTATTGTCAGAAGCCACGCCCGAGGCGCTCGAAGCCGCCGTCGGCACGATGGAGCAGCATCGATTCGAGACATTGAGGGCGCGTGTTCTTGCCCGCAATCCGCGCACCTGGAGCCACGACCGCGCCGATTGCCGGGCGTTTGTCGAAAAGCTCCGCGGGCTGACTGCGGCTCCCGGTCCATATGCTGCCGAAGCATTGGCATAGAAGGACTGCCGATGACGCAAACCGACATTCCATCCTGCATGATCGTGGTTCCGTGCCTGAACGAAGCGGCCCATATCGGCGCATTGCTTCGAGAGCTTCGCCCTGCGGCCGAGAGGCTGGGCGCCGTGATCATCGTTGCCGATGGCGGCAGTACGGACGGCACCAGGACGATCGTCGCGGATATCGCCGCAAAAGATCAGCGGGTTACCCTGCTGCACAATGAAAAGCGCTTGCAGAGCGCGGCGATCAATCTCGCCGTCGCCAGATTCGGGGAAGGCGTCGACTATCTCATTCGCATCGATGCGCACGGCGGCTATCCCGCGGATTATTGCGACCGGCTGATCGAAGAAGCGCAGGCCACCGGCGCGGATTCGGTCGTCGTCTCGATGCTGACCAGTGGCAGCGGCATGGTTCAGAAAGCAGCGGCAGCGGCGCAGAATTCCAGGCTCGGCACCGGCGGCTCCAAGCACCGGCACCTTTCGGCGGGGGAATGGGTCGATCATGGCCACCATGCGCTGATGCGGATATCGGCCTTCACCGCGGTCGGCGGCTATGACGAGACGTTCAGCCACAATGAGGATGCCGAACTCGACTATCGGCTCCGCCAGGCCGGCTACCGCATCTGGATGACCGGCAAGACGCAGATGGTCTACTACCCGCGCTCCTCGCTGAAGGGCCTCTATTTTCAGTATCTCGGCTATGGCCGTGGCCGGGCGAAGAACGTTCTCAAGCACCGCATGATCCCGAAGATCCGGCAAATGGTGCCGCTTCTGGTGTTCCCCGTGGTTCTTCTCGCCGCCTTTTCCTTCGTCCACTGGCTGGCGGCCGTGCCGCTTTTGCTATGGGCGTCGGTCTGCCTCGGCTACGGCTTTTGGACCGCCGTCAGCCAGCGCAAACCCGACATTGCGCTTGCCGGGGTCTCGGCAATGGTTATGCATTTCGGCTGGTCGGTCGGTTTCTGGCTGCAACTGCTCGCACCGCGACCGCAGCGCGAGGTAGCGTGATGGAGCCGGTCAGAAAAAATCGAAGCATCGATATCTGCATCTGCACATTTCGCCGGCCGGAGCTGGCCGACACGCTTCGCTCCATAGCGGCCATGGATATGCCCGTGGGATTCGACGTCGGTGTCATCATTGCGGACAACGACGATACGCCGACGGCCGAAACGCTGGTCGCCAGGCTGGCGGCCGAGTTGAAGCTGCCGGTGACCTACCGGCACGCCCCGGCCCGCAACATCTCGATCGCGCGCAACGCTTGCCTCGATGCCAGTGCGAGGGATTTCGTCGCCTTTATCGACGACGACGAGACGGCCACCGCCGGCTGGCTTGCCGAACTGGTGGCGACGGCGGAAGCTACTGGTGCTGCGGCCGTTCTCGGGCCGGTGCAAGCCCGTTACCGGGCGGATGCGCCCGCCTGGATGCGCGAGGGCGATTTCCACTCGACCCTACCGGTCTGGGTCCGCGGCGAGATCCGCACCGGCTATACCTGCAACGTCCTGCTCAGGATCGGGGCTGAGAGCCTGCGCGGGCGGCGCTTCAGCCTGGCACGTGGCCAGACCGGCGGCGAAGATACGGAATTCTTCGACCAGATGGTCAAGGCCGGCGGCCGCATCGCCTTTTCGCCGGAGGCTTGGGTCGACGAAGCGGTGCCACCTGCCAGGGCGGCATTCGACTGGCTCGGCCGCCGCCGGTTCCGCGTCGGGCAGACGCACGGTCATCTTCTGGGGCGCAATGTACACGGCCTTGCCCGGCTCAAGCAGGTCGGCATTGCCGCGGCAAAGGCCGCCTACAGTTTCCTGTCGGCAATTCCGGTCGCCATCGACCCCGTGCGCCGGAACCGCAGCCTGCTTCGCGGCATTATGCATGTCGGCGTCGTCAGCGGCCTCGTCGGGGTTCGTGAAATCCGCCAATACGGCCTGTCTTCGCCGCAGCAAGGGGGCAAGCGTGCAGCCTGACGTGAGCTTCGTGATTGCCGCCTACAATGCCGAGGCGACCATCGATCGGGCGATCGCCAGCGCCATTGCCCAGCGCAATGTCAGCGTCGAGGTTATCGTCGTCGACGACAGGTCGGCCGACCGGACGCTCGATTTGGCGAGATCCTACCCCGAAGGCATCGTACGCGTGGTCGCGCTTGAGCAAAACCGTGGCCCCGGCGGCGCCAGGAACGCCGGCCTTGAACTTGCCCGCGGCAGGTGGGTCGCGGTCCTCGATTCCGACGACGCGGTCTATCCCGGGCGAATTTGCACCATGATCGAACGCGCGGAGAAGGCGGGCGCCGAGATCGCGGTCGACAATCTGCAGGTCGTTCGCGAGGATGGCGTTGCCGAAGAGACGATGTTCCCGGCCGACTATCTGGAAGGGCTCGGTTCAATCTCGCTGGCGGATTTCATCGGCGGCAACGTCCTCTTCGAATCGAGGTTCAATCTCGGCTACCTCAAGCCGATCTTCCAGCGCCGGTTCCTGAACGAGAACGGGCTTCGTTACGATGAAAGCCTGATCATTGGCGAAGACTACATCCTCCTGGCCAGTGCTCTGGCCAAAGGCGGCAAATGCGTGGTCGAGCCGACCACGGGCTATATCTACCACATTCGCACCGGTTCCATCTCCCGGGTGCTCGAACTTCATCACGTCGAGGCGATGCGCAGGGCCGATGCCACCTTCGCCGCGACCCATTCCATGGATGCTGCGGCCGAGGTGGCGTTCGCCAGGCGCGCTCGCAGCCTGCGCCGGGCGGCATCATTCCTGTCTCTGGTTCAGCACATCAAGGCGCGATCGCCGCTCAAGGCGATATGGACGGCGCTCAGCGATCCGGCGGCGGTTCGGCATATGAGCATGCCGATCGCCGTCCGGCTGCGAAGGGTAGCGGCACAGTTTGCCGTGGTGGCGGGGAGGTGAAGGGCTGCAGGCGAATGGATGAAGACAGCTTTCGCCGCCTGCGACAGGTTGAAATCGATCTCCTCAGAAGGAACATGCAATGAAAAAAGTCAGGAAGGCAGTCATACCGGTGGCGGGGCTTGGAACGCGGTTCCTGCCGGCGACCAAGTCCATGCCGAAGGAAATGCTGCCGGTGGTCGACAGGCCTGTCGTGCAATATGCGGTTGACGAGGCGTTTGAGGCCGGCATCGAGCACATCGTCTTCGTCACCGGCCGCAACAAGGCGGTGATCGAAGACTATTTCGACCTGCATCCTGAACTGATCGGAACCCTGGAGCAGAGCGGCAAGAAGGCGCAGCTTGAATCGCTTGAAAGCCTGCTTCCCGTCGCCGGCGCGACGAGTTTCATCCGCCAGCAGTCGCCGCAGGGCCTCGGCCATGCCGTGTGGTGCGCGCGCGAAGTCATCGGCGACGAGCCCTTTGCATTGCTTTTGCCGGACATGGTGTCCTTTGGCGGGCGCGGCTGTCTCGCCGAAGTCGCCGATCTTTATGCACAGACCGGCGCAAACGTCATTGCCGTCGAGCGTTGCGATCCGACCGAGACCAGCAAGTACGGCATTGTCGGCCGCGGCGCGGATGTCGGCACTGGCTTCGAGGTGACGGCCATGGTCGAAAAGCCGGCTCCGGCCAACGCCCCGTCGAACTTTTACATCAACGGCCGCTACATCCTGCAGCCCGAGATATTCTCGCTGCTGGGCAGCCAGCAACGCGGCGCCGGCAACGAGATCCAGCTGACCGACGCAATGGTGCGCCTCGCACAGACGCAAGCCTTCTTCGCCCAGCCTTTCGACGGCCGCATGTTCGACTGCGGTTCGAAGGAGGGCTTTATCCAGGCCAATATCGCTTTCGCGCTGGCGCGGGAGGACATGAAGGGCCAGATCTTCGATATGCTGCAGGAATTCGTCCGGTCGCATCAGCGTCGGGAAGAAGCCGCATAATGTCCATTTTTTCGAGGCATTGTGGGTGCGGCTGATGACGCAGGACAGGCCCGTTGCGCCGCGCGTAACGCGCACTGTCCGGCGCAAGGTTTGCACCCTATGTCCCGACCTTCGAGGCGGTAGCGCCTGCAAACTAGAATTGGACCGAAGATGAACTATGCCAATTTTCCTGTCGAGAAGAGGACGCCATTGCCGGCTTCGAGTGCGGCAAACGCCGAAGACTTCATCGACATCGAGCGCCTGCTTGGCATGGCCGCGCGGCAGGCGAAAGTGGTTGCCGCCTGTGCCGTCATCGGTCTCTTTCTCGGCGTGCTCTATTTGCAGACCACGCCTCCAACCTATGTGGCGACGAGCAGCGTGCTGATCGACGAAGGATTGAACAAGGTCGTCGACGACATTTCGGCGGCGTCGGTCAGCATGCAGACCGACTCCGCCGTTCTGAGTCAGATCGAAATTCTGCAGTCGGCCAGGCTGGCGGGGGTGGTCGTCGACAAGCTGAAGCTCGATCAGAACGACGCTTTCATGAACCCTCCGACGTCGGCTCTGTCGAAGGTCGCAGGCTTTGTACGCGGTATCATCCAGTCTGTCCGCCCCAAGCGCGCCGCTAGCACGACCGACGTCACTCAGCTTGATGCTGCGACGCGTGACGCGATCACCGCATCGTCGTCGCCCCGTGACTACGCAATCTTCAAACTGCAGAACCAACTCGACGCCGAGCGGATCGGCCGAAGCTTTGTCATCAGCATCTCCTTCCAGGCGACGGATCCGGCGCTTGCGACCGCCATCACCAAGGCCTATGCCGACGCCTATCTCGCCGATCAGCTCGATGCCAGCTTCGACGCGACCGAGCGGGCGGCGGTCTGGCTGCAAGGCCGGCTGACCGAGCTTCGTGAGAGCTCCCAGGCGGCCGCACTGGCGGTCGAAAAGTTCAGGGCCGAACATGGATTGGCCGTCAATGACGGCCAGCTGATCAGCGACAAGCAACTGTCCGATCTCAACACCCAGCTGATCGTCGCCCAGGCCGATACCGCACGTGCCGGCGCCCGCTATCAGCAGTACAAGTCGATCGTCGAAAGCGGCTCGGACAATGCGTTCAAGGACGCTGCGATATCGAACGACCAGCCGAGCAGCTCGGTCATCACGACGCTCAAGAACCGCTATCTCACCGTCGCCAAGCGGCAGCAGGATGTCGAAGCCAATTTCGGCCCGCAACATCCGCAGGCCGTCGCGCTCGCCAAGGAGAAGGCCGACATATCGGCGCAGATTTTCGGCGAGCTGAAGCAGCTCACCGAAAGCTACCGCAACGAATACGAGGTCGCTCTGGCGCGCGAGACCGCGCTCCGCGCAAATGTCGCCTTGGCGGCAGGCAAGAGCTCCATCGACAACCAGTCGCAGGTCAAGCTGCGTGAACTGGAGCAGAAGGCGACGGCGCTCTCGACGCTCTATCAGACATTCCTGAACCGCTATGAGGAGGCTGCACAGCAGCAATCCTTCCCGGTCGGCAAGATCCGGGTCATCTCCGATGCGACGATGCCGCAGTCGGCCGCAACCCCGCGGACGGCCATCGTGCTGGGGCTTTCGCTGGCGCTTGGCATAATGATGGGGGCCGGGGTTGGCGGCCTGAATGAATTCAGGGAACGGTTCTTCAGGACCGGCGAGGATGTGCGCGACCGCGTCGGCCTCAAATTCCTCGGCTACCTGCCGGTCATCGGCAAGGCTGGGAAGGACGACCAGCGCGACGACGGTCAGGCCGACGTCAAGGCCGCCGAAACCAGGACCGCCAAGTCCTCCAAATCCCAGTCCTCCAAGACATTGTCGGCAGCCGAAAAACGTGCGCGCATGCGGGTAACCGTCGATGCACCGGCGTCAATGTTCTCCGAGACACTGCGCAACGCCAAGATCGCCTTCGATGTCGTGATGGAAGGCCAGGGCAGCCGGGTCATTGGTGTGATCTCAGTGCTGCCCGGCGAAGGCAAGTCGACAGTTGCCGCCAATCTTGCCGGGCTGCTTGCGGCCAACGGATCGAAAACGCTGCTGATCGACGGTGACCTGCGCAACCCCGGCCTCAGCCGCAGCCTTGGCATGGAGGCCGAGCAAGGCTTGATGGAAGCGGTGGTGAGCGGGCGGACCTGGCAGTCGGTCGGCAAGATCGACCGGCAGACCAAGCTGGCGATCATCCCGGCCGTCCTGCGTGGCCATTTTTCGCACACCAGCGAGCTTCTGTCTTCGGCCGGCATGCGGCGCTTCATTGACAATGCCAAGGAAACTTTCGAATACATCATCGTCGATCTGCCGCCGCTCGGGCCAGTCGTCGACGCCAAGGCCTTCGCCCCGCTTGTCGACGGTTTCGTGCTGGTCGCCGAGTGGGGACGCACGCCCCGGGCAATGGTGCAGTCCGTGCTGAGCTCAGAACCCTATATCGCCAAGAAGATCGTCGGCGCGGTTCTGAACAAGGTCGAATTGAAGAAACTGGCCAAGTATGGCTCGATCGGCGGCTCCGAAAGATTCTTCGACAAATATTCGAGCTATTATCTGGAAAAATCGGAAGCGCGCACAAAGGCGGCTGCCTGAGCGACGGATATCGCGCTCAGGAAAATATCAGCCTGGCGCGTTTGTCGGCGATCCTGACTGCGGTCAGCCGGCCGCTTTGGAAGGCGCCCGTGTCGATGCCAAGCCGGCGTCCCTCGAGCTTCGGAAACTCGACCGGCGTATGCCCGTGCACCACATAGCGGTCGAGAAGATGCGCGGCTTGGAAGAACTCCGAGCGGATGTTGAGCAGGTCGTCCTCGTCTTGTGCGGCGAGGTCGATGCCCGGCCTGATGCCGGCATGAACGAATACGAATTTCGCCGAACAGACCATGACCGGCAGCGCACGCATGAAACTGACGTGGTCGGCGGGAATGATCTCTCGAATGCGCCTGTCGACCTCCTCGTTTGAACCGTAGAGATCGGCCATGCGCTCCGGGTCGACGCCGTAGGAAAACAGCGTTTGCAGGCCGCCTATCGCCAGCCACGACTCTCTCGAAATGATCCCGTCGAGATAGTTCAGCATCACGACTTCGTGGTTACCGGCAAGGCAGATACGCTGGAAGCCTTGGAGCGGCGGCGCCAGCAGATGATCGAGCACGCGCGCCGACTGCGGGCCACGATCGACGTAGTCGCCAAGCATGATGATGAGCTTGCGCCCCTCGAAAGACGCAGAATCGAGCAGGATGTTCTGCTCCAGGGAGCGAAGCTCCTTATAGCAGCCATGCACGTCGCCGATCGCATAGACGACTGAGTCCCGGATATCGATCTCGAGCCGCTGGCGCGCCGTGGTCCGGCTGTTTCTCGATCGCTGGAACAAGGTCACGAATGGCGTCCCGTATGGCTGTGAATGCGCCTCGATCTCGAAACAACATGGCGACGCAGCGCGTGGATACCATGTCTGGCACCGGTCGTTCCATACCGGAGCTCCGGACGCAACTCGGCTTCGGCGTTCTTACAGGCCGATGCCACGGCCCTTCAGCGCGGCGGTGATCTCGTCGAGGATGGCCGGGTCGTCGATCGTTGCCGGCATGACCCATTCCTCCTTGTCGGCGATTTTCTGCATGGTGCCGCGCAGGATCTTGCCGGAGCGCGTCTTCGGCAGGCGCTTGATCGTCACTACCGTCTTGAAGGCTGCGACAGGACCGATCCGTTCGCGCACCAGCGTGACCACCTCGCTCTCGATGATCCCTGCATCGCGGTCGACGCCCGCATTCAGCACGACGAAGCCGAGTGGAACCTGGCCCTTCATCGCATCGGCAATGCCGACGACGGCGCATTCGGCAACGTCGGGATGCGCGGCCAGCACCTCCTCCATGGCGCCGGTCGAGAGCCGGTGGCCGGCGACATTGATGATGTCGTCAGTGCGGGCCATGACATAGAGGTAACCGTCCTCGTCCATCATGCCGGCATCCGCGGTTTTGTAGAAGCCGGGGAATTCCTCGAGATAGGCTTGGCGAAACCGCTCGTCGGCATTCCACAGCGTCGGCAAGCAGCCGGGGGGCAGCGGCAATTTCACCACGACATTGCCAAGCGTACCACGCTTG
The DNA here is from genome assembly GCF_040317995.1 of Mesorhizobium sp. M1334. NCBI lineage: Bacteria > Pseudomonadati > Pseudomonadota > Alphaproteobacteria > Hyphomicrobiales > Phyllobacteriaceae > Mesorhizobium > Mesorhizobium sp. M1334. Next base: position 669,643 of record NZ_JAMYLM010000001.1, on the reverse strand, counting down.
ACCTCATGCCCGGCATCGTCGAGCACGCGGATGTCATAGCCGGGCATCGGCACGCCGGGCGAGCCGTATTTGACCGGCAGCAGGCCCAGTCCGGCGGGGTTGATGGTCATCGGCGAGCCGGTCTCGGTTTGCCACCAATGGTCGATCACCGGCACGTTCAATTTCTGCTCCGCCCATTTGATGGTTTCCGGATCGGCGCGCTCGCCGGCGAGGAACAAAGTTCGGAATTTGGACAGGTCGTATTTTGGGACGAATTCGCCCTTCGGGTCCTGTCCTTTGATGGCGCGAAATGCGGTTGGCGCGGTGAACAGCGCGACGACGCCGTGCTCGTCAATCACCCGCCAATAGGTGCCGGCATCGGGCGTGCCGACCGGCTTGCCCTCGAACAGCACGGTCGTGCAGCCATGCAGCAGCGGGCCGTAGACGATGTAGGAATGGCCGACCACCCAGCCGACATCGGAAGCCGCCCAAAACACTTCGCCTGGCTTGACGCCGAAGTCGTTTTCCATCGACCATTTCAGCGCGACCATATGGCCGCCATTGTCGCGCACGATGCCTTTCGGCTGGCCGGTCGTGCCTGACGTGTAGATGATGTAGAGCGGATCGGTGGCAAGCACCGCAACACAGTCGACATTGGCGCCGGCGGCCCGCTCACGCGCCACGGCGTCGGCATAGTCGATATCGTGATTTTCCCTGAGCTCGCAGCGCAATTGGTCGCGCTGCAGGATGAGGCAGGCTTCGGGCTTGTGCCGCGACATCTCGATCGCTTTGTCGAGCAGCGGCTTATAGGCAACGACGCGCCCTGGCTCCAGGCCGCAGGAAGCGGAGATGATCAGCTTCGGCTTGGCGTCGTCGATGCGGGTGGCGAGCTCATGCGAGGCAAAGCCGCCGAAGACCACCGAATGCACGGCGCCGATCCGCGCACAGGCAAGCATGGCGAAGGCTGCTTCCGGTACCATCGGCATGTAGATGATGACGCGATCGCCTTTTTGGATGCCACGATTCTTGAGCACCGAGGTCAGCGCGACCACCTCGCGCTTCAACTCGGCATAGGTGAATTTCCTGATTGTGCCCGAAATCGCGCTGTCATGGATCAACGCGATCTGGTCGGCACGGGCGCCCGCCACGTGGCGGTCGACGGCATTGAAGCAGGTGTTGCAGGAAGCGCCGTTGAACCACCGGCCATAGACACCTGCATTGGCGTCGAACACGGTCTCGAAGGGCGAGAACCAGTCGATAGCGCCCGCGGCATCGGCCCAGAACTTTTCCGGGTCGCGTTTCCAGCCGTCATAAACCTCATGGTAGCGTGACGCCATCCAGCTTCCTCCCCAGGAATGTTTGCTGTCCTTGAAATAGCGTATGCTGGTTTGTGTAACCATGTATTTGTGCGTTTCGTTTGCTGTCGTTCTAACTTGGCCGCAAATGCAAGGCCGTCGTGGCCTGCGGGGCTGGTATCGGCCGAATTTTCGACATTGGGGGCAGGGCGCGATGAAACTGCGATACGAGCTTGGGTTTGCCGCGGTTGCGACGCTGGCGGTAGGGCTCGCTTCAGCTGCTCAGGCCGGCGATGCGGCGGCACGGCGTATCATCGGCTTTTCGCCCGACGGCAACTATTTCGCCTTCGAGCAGTATGGCACGCTCGACGCTGGTGCTTCGGATTCGGGCTGGTCGGAGATCGATATCATCGACACCCGCACCGATCAGTTCGTCGGCGGCAAGCCGATCCTCATCGTCGACGAGACGGAGGATTCGACGCTGACACTTGCGCAGGCGAGGGCACAGGCCGCGGGGCAGGCGGCGCCCTTGCTGGCCAAATATTACATAGCGCCGCGTGGCGAACGGACTGGCTTCGACAAGTTCACCTTTCCCGAGGACATGGTCGCCTACAACGACATTGCGCGCCTCGAGCAGGTTTCGCAACAATGGCTTTCGCCGACCTATGACGAGCTTGGCATCTCGACCATTCAGCTCGAGCAGATTCTTGCCGATAGCACGGCGGATTGTTCAGCGAGTTTCGACGGGGCGCAGCAGGGCGAGACGACCGGCAAGGCGCTCGGCTTTCGCCTGACGCTGCAGGGCCAGGACGGCCATCCGATCAAGGTGTTGCACGAGGACAAGACCGTACCCAGTTCGAGAAATTGCCCGACCTCCTATAGCCTGTCGGAATCCTACACCTTCGCCCCAGACGGCAAAGCGGGCGTGGTTGTCGTGCTCGTGCAGCGCTTCAGCCAGGGATTTGAAGGGCGTGACCGCCGTTTTCTCGCCGTGACAGGCCAACTGCACTGAGGCAACGCGCTGAGAAGTAGTCCGCTACCCGAGGTTGTTGTCCCTAAAGCGGGAGGGCAGCGAGCATAAGTCCGATCCCGCCGGCGATCAGCAAGGCGGCTGCCAGCATCTTTCCATGGCGCTCGAAACCCGTCGGCGCCCGATCCCAATTGTAACGCATCCTCGAACTCCCCAAACCCGCAGATTCTTTATCTTACGCAGGGTGAGGAGGGCAACTGTCTGACGGTACGCGGCGTTGCCGATGTCGGTCCTATCACCGACTATTTCTGGGGCATTCTCCGCCGCTACATGCCCCAGCGCAGCGCGGCCGTATGTACCGGTGCATCCCACCAAACAGCCGCCTCGTCGTCGAGCATGCTCAGCGTGATCGAACAGCCGGCCATGTCGAGCGAGGTAACATAGGACCCGACCAGCGACCGGGTTACCGTGACGCCGTGCTTCTCGAAGATTTTGCGGGCGCTGTTATACATCAGGTAAAGCTCCATCAACGGTGTGCCGCCAAAGCCGTTGACGAAGAGCAGCGCCTGGCCTCTGGCACCGTCGCCCAGGTCACCCAGGATTGCGGTACAGATCTCGTCGGTGATGGCATCGGCGCTTTTCAATGTGTCACGCCGCCTTCCGGGCTCGCCATGGATGCCGACCCCGAACTCCATCTCGCCGTCGCCGATATCGAAGGTCGGCCTGCCCGCCGCCGGCACGGTGCAACTGGTCAGCGCCACGCCCATCGAGCGCGTCGCGCCGTTGACGCGCTCGCCCAGCGCCTTCAACGGCTCCAGTGGCATGCCTTCTTCGGCCGCCGCGCCGACGATTTTCTCGACCACCAGCGTACCGGCGACGCCGCGCCGGCCGGTGGTGTAGGACGAGTTTTCGACCGCGACGTCGTCATTGGTCACGATTTGCATCACGCCTTCCGACATTTCAGCGGCCATGTCGAAATTCATCACGTCGCCCTCGTAGTTCTTGACGATGAACAGGCAGCCGGCGCCCGTATTGACGACTTCGGCCGCCGCCATCATCTGGTCAGGCGTCGGCGAGGTGAATACCTGGCCGGGGCAGGCGGCATCCAGCATGCCGTGCCCGACGAATCCGCCATGCAGCGGCTCGTGACCCGAGCCGCCACCGGAGATCAGCGCCACCTTGCCCGGCTTGAGCAGCTTGCGGCGGATGAATTTGTGTTCCTCGCCAAGCGCCAGGATATCGGCATGCGCGGCAACGAAGCCGTCGAGGCTCTCGGTCAGCACCGTATCGACCGAATTCAGAAATTTCTTCATGGCTGTTCTCCCGAAATAGCCCAGCGTCAGCTGCCCTTGCCGGCGATGCTGGTGATCTTCTGGATGAAATCGTTGACCGCCCGGTCGAGCGCCGCGTTCTGCTTGTCGTCGCCGAAATCGGGAACGATCAGCGAGACATGACGTGTCTTGCGCATGCCTGCGGCCAGCGACATCTTTCCCGGATGAGCCCGATGGTAGGCCTCAAGGAAATGGTCGCGTTCGACCGGGCTGAAATGGCAGACGGAGAAGATAGCCGGCAAATGCTTCGACGGGATCGGCGTCGAGTAGGCCGGGCTTGAAATCTGCGTGACGAAGCTGCGGTGCTTGCCAAGCGCGTCGGCGAGACGCTGGCGCATGCCGGACGGGCGCTGGTCGATCACCTGCGACAGGATCGTCTTGTAGGCGCGGATCGCCTCTTCGGGGCCGGATTGCGACGCCTTGTCTGCCATGCCGGGGCCTAGATCGAAACGTCCGCGATGGCCGCCTTGGCCATCGCGAGTTGGGCGGGAGCGACGGAGAGGTCACGCAGGCCGGTTTCGAGCAGCGCCGGGATCGAGGCGGGGTCGCCGCCGGCATCGCCACACAGGCTGACCGGGATATTATGCCCGCGGCCGAAGGCCGCAACGGAGGCGATCAGCCGGAGCACGGCCGGGTGCCTGACGGAATTCAGATGTGCGACCGACGCATTGTCGCGCGCGGCCGCCATCACGTATTGGGTCAAATCATTCGAACCGATCGAGAAGAAGGCGGCCTTGGCGAATGCCTCCGGTGCGATGGCCACCGACGGCACCTCGACCATGATGCCAAGCGGCGGCATTTTGTGCGCGATGCCGCGCGCCAAAAGGTCAGCCTGCTCCTCCGCGAACAGCGCGGTGGCGTGTTCATACTCTTCCGGAACGGCGATCATCGGGAACATCACCTTCAAATTGCCGTGCATGGCGGCACGTAGCAAGGCGCGGATCTGCACACGAAAGACCTCCGGACGCATCAGCGACAGCCTGATGCCGCGCAGGCCAAGGAACGGATTACCTTCCTCGACGGTGAGGCCCGGCACAGGCTTATCGCCGCCCGCATCGACAGTACGGATCGTCACCGGCCTCTCGCCTGCCCATTCCAGCACTTTGCGGTAGGCGCGATATTGCGTCTCCTCGCCCGGCAGCGTCTTGCCGAACAGGAATTCGGTCCGCATCAGCCCGACACCGTCGCACGCCGCAGCATCGATGCTGTCGACATCGGACGGATCGGCGATATTCACCTGCACGCGGACCGCTATGCCGGTCTTCGTTGCCGCCGGCCTTGTCAGATAGGCTGCCGCTTTGCCGCGATGCGCCGCGAAAGACGACGACGATCGCCGGAATATGGCGATCTCCGCTTTCGAAGGCGCCAACACGATGCCGCCATGTTCGGCATCGAGCAGTGCGATTCCGGTAAGGTGAGCCGGCGAAGCACCTGGCCTGGCCAGCCCACGCTCCATGAGCCCGAGCCCCACCACCATGGGCACGCCGCGTGAGCGTGCCAGCATTGCGACATGACTTGCGGCACTTCCGGCCGTAAGTGCTATGCCGCCGCCTGCACTCCAGTCGGTTTCGAGGAAGCGCGTCGGTGCGATATCCTCGCCGTAGAAGATCGCACCCGCCGGCGCGGCAATGTCGCCGCCCCCGGTCAGCGCGCGCAGCACCTGGTCGCGTATATCGCGCATGTCGGCGGCGCGCGCCCGGAAATAGTCCTGCTCGGATGTTTCATAGCCGGCGATCTCGGCGTCGAGCGCTGTTCGCCAAGCCACATCAGCAGCCATGCCCTCGGCAATTCGCGCAAAGGCCGGGCCGGTCAGCGCGTCGTCCTCCAGCATGGCGAGCTGGAATTCGAGGATGGCGGCCGCCTCGCTGTCGCTGCTTTCGATCAATGTCGCGAGCCGGCCCGCGGCAATGGAGATGGCGGCCTCAAGCGCCGCCTTCTCGTCCGCGGCAGTCGCCTTGCGGACATAACGCACAGCAGCCTGGTCCAGATCGAACAGCGGCCCCTCGGCATAGCCGGCCGATGCCGAAATGCCCTGCAGCCTAAGCGGTTCGGGCATGGTCCTTGCCTTCGTCGAAATCGCGGCGCACCAGCTCGACCAGTGCTCCGACCGCCTCGCCGGCGCCGTCCCCTTTGGCTCTGATGTGCAGGACAGTGCCTTTCGGCGCTTTCGCAGCCATCACCTTGACGATGCTCTTGGCGTCGAACCATGGCCCGTTGGCGGCGAGCGCAATCTCGACGTCGGCCGAAAACGTCTTGGCAAGCTTGGTGAACTTCACCGAAGGACGCGCATGCAGCCCCACCTCATGGGTGATCAGGACGCTGGCTTCGGCTGCTGCGGACATGCTTGTCAAAATTCCCGTTCGTTCACGACGGCGACAATTCGTGCGCCGTCGCCACCACTTCCCTGAGCGAGGCGCCGCCGGAAGCCTCGGTCGCCGCCATCACCGCGCCTTCGACGATCGGCGCATTGCAGACGACGATCTTCTGGGCGCGTGGTTCGCCGATCATCTCGATCGCCATCTCGCTATTGGTCTCGGCACCTCCGAGATCAACGAGGATCGCGACACCCGCCTCCGACCAGGCCTTGTCGATGGCACCCATGATCGCCTCGACATTGGTTCCCAGCCCGCCATGGCCGTTTCCGCCGCACCATGCAAGCGGCACTTCGTTGCCGACCATCTGCCGCACCATGTCGGCGGTGCCTTCGGCGACCAGCGGCGAATGCGAGACGATGACGATGCCGACATTGCTCATGCGCGCCTCTCGATTGCTTCGGCTACGGCCCGCACCAGAAGCGCGGTCGAGCGTGCGCCGGCATCCATATGACCGATCGAACGGTCGCCAAGGAAGGAGGCGCGCCCACGCAGCGCCTTCATCGGCACGGTCGCGTCGGCCGCTTTGTCGGCGATCTCGGCGATGTCCGCTGCCGCCTTTCCCTGCACGAGCGCTTCATGTACCGGCTGCAGCACGTCGAGCATGGTTTTTTGCCCGGCCTGCGACTTGCCTCTGGCGGCCACTGCTTCAATCGCCTTGCCGAAGGCCGCCGCCAGATCGGCGCGATCCGGCGCGGCGGGAATCTCCTTGCCGAGCACCATGAACAGCGTGCCGAACAAGGGACCGGAGGCTCCGCCGACGGTCATCACCAGTTTGGTGCCGATCGCTTTCAGCGCTTCGGGCAACGGCTTTGCCGCAAACGCGCCGGCCTCGGCCCGCACGGCCTCGAAGCCGCGTTTCATGTTGAGCCCATGGTCGCCGTCGCCGATGGCCTGATCGAGACTGGTCAGCTCTTCGGCATGGGCGGCGATGGTGTTTGCCGCCGCCTCGATCAGCCTGGAAATATCCGCTGCCGCCATATCACCCATGCTCCTGGCCCCTGCGCTGCCGGCAGTACGAGAAAATTGCATATCCGGCAATTGAAGCATTCTTTTCCCCAGTCAAGCGGGTTGGAGCAACGCAGCGAGGGCAGTGAAGACCTCGGCGACGGCAAAGGCGCCGGGGTCGACCACGCCGTCGAGCTGGCTGCCAATATAGGCGGACCGCCCGGCCTTGGCCTTGCGCATGGCAGCGGTGGCCTCGGCGCCGCGTCGCGCCGCGACCGCCGCGTCCTCCAGACTGCCGCTATCCAGCGCCTTCAAGGCGGGTTCCAAGGCATCGATCATCGTGCGATCGCCCATCCTCGCTCCACCATAGAAGGACATCCGATCGAGGCCGGCGAGAAGCGCCTTGGGAAGCGTTTCGCCAGACTCCAGCGCCTGCGCGGCGGCGGTGAAGAAGATCGACAGCAGCACGCCGCTAGAGCCGCCCATGCTGGCACTCAGGATGTCGCCCACGGCGGCCAGCGTTGCGGCAGGGTCGGCGAGCGGCAGCGCCGCAAGGCGGCCAAGCACGCTGCGCGCACCGGCCGCCACAGTCGATCCGGTGTCACCGTCTCCCGCCTTGGCGTCCAGTCCGTTCAACGCGCCTTCAAGCGAGATCAGCCGTTCGCAGATGGCGACCACCAGCCGCTCGGTGCGTGCGTCCGGGCTGGCTTTCGACGCGTTGCCCTGGCCGGCGGCTTTGGCCATCGGCACGACGCTGGGTTGCCGAACGGCTCTTGCCGGCAGCCAGGCGTGAGGACCTACCGGCGCCCGCAACGCCGCTTCGCGCGGCGCATCGAGCCGGATCAGCGACAAGGAAAAGCCGTTCATGTTGAGCGCGGTCATAAGCTGCCCGGGTCCGATCGTCAGCGTCACCTTTCGTGCCAGCGGTGATGCCAACACCGCATTGGCGACAAGCAACATTTCCAGCGGTGGCACCGAACCGAGATTGTTGATCAGCAAGGCGTAGTCGCTGGCGGGATCGAGCCGCGCGGCAAGGCGCTCCGCCATGATCGCAACCAGCCTTCCGGCACTTTGCACCGCAATCCGCTCAACGCCCGGTTCGCCATGGATGCCGAGGCCGAGTTCAGCGTCGTCGGCGCCAAATCTTTCGTCATGGCTCTGACCGGGGATCGAGCAGGATGACAGCGATATGCCGAGGGAAACGATATCCGCCGCCGCAGCCCGCGCCGCAGCGGCAACCGTCGCCAGATCGTTGCCGGCTTCCGACATGTGGCCGGCGATCTTGTGCACGAACAAGGTGCCGGCAACGCCACGCGGCTGGGCAATATCAGGCAGGGCGATGTCGTCGGCGACGATCACCATCTCGACGCGGAAGCCTTCGGTGCGCGCCTTCTCGGCGGCCAAGCCGAAGTTGAGGCGATCGCCGGTATAGTTCTTGACGATCAGCAGGCACCCGGCGGGACCGGTCACCGCGCGGATGGCCGCCAATACTGCTTCCACGCTCGGCGAAGCAAAGATCTCGCCTGATACTGCCGCCGTGAGCATGCCCATGCCGACGAAGCCGGCATGCGCGGGTTCGTGCCCGGCCCCGCCGCCGGAGATGATGCTGACCTTGCTCTTATCCCAGTCTGCACGGAGGACGACCTTGATTTCGGGATAGCCGTCGAGGCGGGCGAGATCGCTGGTGCCGGTCGTGCCGAGAAAGCCGTCCAGGGCCTCAGTTACGATCGTATCCCTGTGATTGAAAAAATGCTTCATCGAATTGGTCCACTCCGGTGCCCGAAATTGCCGGTTGAAAGGTGCCGGGAAAACACTCGCGCAGCGCTCACATCAGCCGTCGCCCATCGGCGCCGAAATACAGCGGCGAGCGATAGCGGATCATTATCCTGTCGCCCTGCGCCAGGTCGGTGTCGGGGTCGGTCAGCGTCACCAGCTTCCTGGTCCCCACCGTCACGTGCAGATGGTTCTGGTCGCCGAGATGCTCGACCCAATCGACGACGCCGTCGGCATGGCCGTTCGTCGCCTTCGCGATCGAGAGATGTTCGGTCCGCGCACCGATTGTCCTGGTCCCCGCCGGCGCTCCGCCATCCGGCAGCAGTCCGACCGGCAACAAATTGATTGCCGGTTGGCCGAGCCTGGCCGCGACGTGAAGGTTTGCCGGCTCAGAATAGATCGTGCGCGGCGAACCGATCTGCACCAGCACACCGTCGGCGAGGATGCCGATGCGGTCGGCCATGGTCATCGCTTCGATCTGGTCATGGGTGACGTAGAGCATGGTGGCGCCGAGTTCGGCCTGGATGCGCTTCAGCTCGAGCCTGAGATCGGCCCGCAGCTTGGCGTCGAGCGACGACAGCGGCTCGTCCATCAGGTAGATCGACGGCTTGCGCACCAAAGCGCGGCCGATGGCAACGCGCTGCATCTCGCCGCCCGAGAGTTTGGTCGAGCGATTATTCAGCTTGTGGTGGATGCGCACCATCTTGGCCACGTCCTCGACGCGGCGGCGGATCTGATCCTCCGGCATTTTCCTCGCCGGCGAGCGCAGCGGAAAGGCGAGGTTGTCGTAAACCGACAGATGCGGATAGAGCGAATATTGCTGGAACACGAAAGCGGTGTCGCGCTCGGCCGGCGACAGCGTCGTCGTGTCGTGGCCGGCAATATGGATCGAGCCCGCTTCCGGACGCTCCAGCCCGGCGATCAGCCTGAGCGTTGTCGTCTTGCCGGCGCCGGTCGGCCCGAGCAGCACGACGAATTCCCCGTCGGCGATATGCAAATCGAGATTGTCGACGGCGACATGCTCGCCAAAAGCCTTTGTCACGCCCTTGATGTGAACGTCAGCCATGATGCGCTCTCCCCTGGGAGGCCGAGTCATGGATTTCGGTGCGCACCGCACGGCCGGATCCTTTTGCGAACAGTGACAGCCGCGCGCTGTTCAGCGCCAGGCCCACATGATCGCCCGGATTGAGCCGGATTTCGGCCGGCACCCTGGCCTTGATGATGCCGTCTGCCGTCTCCACCGCCACGATCTGGGTGGTGCCGAGATATTCCGTGCCGTAAATAGCTCCGCGCAGCTTCGAAGCGTCGTCGAAGCGGATGTGCTCCGGTCGGATGCCAAGCGCCATCTCGGCCGGCGCGACATCCTCGCGCACCTCCGGCACGGCCACCCTCGCGCCCTGCACAACAACTTCCCTGGCGCCCTTTGAAAGGCCGCCGCCGAAGCCGAGGAAATTCATCGGCGGCGAGCCGATGAAGTCGGCGACGAACATCGTCGCCGGCCGGTCATAGATCTCGCGCGGGGTGCCGAACTGTTCGATGACGCCGTGGTTCATCACCGCGATCTTGTCGGCCATCGACATCGCTTCCATCTGGTCATGCGTGACATAGACGGTGGTGGCGTGGATGCGGTTGTGCAATTCGCGCAGCTCATGGACCATCAGGTCGCGGAATTCGGTGTCGAGCGTGCCGAGCGGCTCGTCCATCAGGAAACATTTTGGCCGCCGCACGATGGCGCGGCCGAGCGCCACGCGCTGGCGATCGCCGCCGGCCAGCCCGGAGACCGATTTGTTGAGCAGATGGTCGATCCGCAACAGCTTCGCCGTCTCTTCCACCCTGGCCCGAATTTCAGCGCCTGGCATGCCTTGCGCCAGCAGCGGGAAACCGATGTTCTTTCTCACATTCATGTGCGGATAGAGCGCGAACAGCTGGAACACAAAGGCGATGTCGCGCTCGCGGGCACGCCGCATGGTGACGTCCTCGCCGCCAAGCAGGATCTTGCCGCCGGTCGGCAGTTCGAGCCCGGCAATCATACGAAGCGTCGTCGTCTTGCCGCAACCCGACGGCCCTAGCATGACGAAGAATTCGCCGTCCTCGACGACGAAGTTGGAATCCTGCACAGCGACGAAATCGCCGAATGCCTTTCTCAGATGTTCGACCCTGATCTCAGCCATCGTCTACTCCGGAAATTTCGAGACGATGATGAACATCGCCGTGCCGGCCAGCATGGTGACGAACGAATAGGTGTAGAGCGCCAGCGCGAAGGGCTGGAACAGCATCAGGAAGCCGATGGCGATGATCGCCGTGGCGACGTTTTCCATCAGTCCGCGCCTGGCCCAGATAGGCCAGCGCGATTTGCGTTTTACTGTCAGGTTCATTTGCGCACCGCGCCGAAGGTGATGCCGCGCAGCAATTGCTTGCGAAGCAGGATGGTGAAGACCAGGATCGGCACCAGGAAGATCGTCGTGCCGGCCGCGACCGCCGGCCAGTCCTGGCCGCCTTCGCCGATGATGGTCGGGATGAAGGGCGGCGCGGTCTGCGCCGTGCCCGAGGTCAGCAGCGCAGCGAAGGCGTATTCGTTCCAGGCAAAGATCAGGCAGAAGATGGCGGTTGCGGCAATACCGGTGGTCGCCTGCGGCAGCACGGTGCGCCAGAACGCCTGCAGCCTGGTGTAGCCGTCGATCATCGCCGCCTCTTCATATTCGCGCGGGATCTCGTCGATGAAGCCTTTCAGCAGCCAGACTGCCAGCGACACGTTGACCGCCGTGTAGAGCAGGATCATGCCGAGCGCGGTGTCCGACAAGCCGAGCTCCCGATACATCAGGTAGATCGGGATGGCGACGGCGATCGGCGGCATCATCCGCGTCGACAGGATGAAGAACAGAAGGTCGTCGGCGAGCGGCACCTTGAAACGCGAAAAACCATAGGCCGACAGCGTGCCGAGGAACACCGCGCAAAAGGTCGAGCCGAAGGCGATGATCAGCGAATTGACGAAGCGCGGCATGAAGTTCGACGGGCCGGCGATCACCATGTTGCGCTTGCGCACCGTCTCGTCGCAGACCCCCGTCGCCGGTCCCAGGGAGTTGATGTATTCCGGGGTTTGCCGAGTCCGGGTCGAGAACAAGTTGCAGTAGCCCTCGAGGCTCGGCTGGAACAGGATCTTCGGCGGATAGGCGATCGAATCCGGCGGCGTCTTGAAGCTGGTGGCGAAGATCCACAGCAGCGGCACGATCGAGATCAGCGCGTAGGCAACGATGATCGTGCCGGCGACGCGCTTCGACGTGGCCGAGGGTGCGACAACAGAATGGGCTGACGTCAGGCTCATCTCTGCTTCACCTTGTTCAGTGCCTTGACGTAGATGTTGGCCAGGCCGAACACCGCGACGAACAGGATGATGGCGAAGGCCGAGGAATAGCCCGTCCGCCAGCTTTCGAAGGCCTGCCGCTTTAGCGTGATCGAGGCCACTTCGGTGGTCGATCCTGGCCCGCCGCCAGTGAGCAAATTGACCATGTCGAACATCTTGAAGTTCTCGATGCCGCGGAACAGCACCGCCAGCATGATGAAGGGCAGCGCCATCGGCAGCGTGATCGACCAGAACTGCCGCCAGTTGGAGGCGCGGTCGACCTCGGCCGCTTCGTAGATGTATTCGGGGATCGAGCGCAGGCCGGCGAGGCAGATCAGCATCACGTAAGGCGTCCACATCCAGGTGTCGACGATGATGATCGACCATGGCGCCAGCGACACGTTGGAGAGCATGCTGATCTGCGTTGCCGGAATGCCGGTGACGAACGAGACGGCGTAGGCGAACAGCCCGATCTGCGGCTCATAGAGAAAGCGCCAGAAATTGCCGACCACCGCCGGCGACAGCATCATCGGCACCAGGATGATGGTCGTCCAGAAGGCGTGCCCGCGGAACTTGCGGTCGATCAGCCAGGCCAGCGTAAAGCCGATCAGCGTCTGCAGCAGGATGGTCCAGAACACGAAATGCGCCGTCGTCTGCATGGCGATCCAGATGTCCTGGTCGGCGAGAATGCGTTTGTAGTTCGCGAGCCCAAGGTTCTTCACCACCTCATTGGGACGATTGGCGCGAAAATTGGTGAAGGACAGATAGATCGCCCAGAACAGCGGGAAGATGTTGATGGCTAGAAGCAACAGGATCGTCGGCGAGATGAACAGCCAGGCGAGGCCCTTGTCGCTGATGCCCCGGACCTTGCGGGCCAACGGCTCGGGCTTAGCCCGGGCAACGCTGTCCGCAGTCCGATTGAGCATGGTCAGTCCTGCTTCGGTCACTTGGATCGTCTCGACAATGGAATTTATCTGAACTGTGTCCCGTGCCAAGGGCGGCACGGGACGGTTCGGTCATGGGCCCGGGAGGAGCCGGTTACATCTTGCCCCGGTTACATCTTGCCATCGTCCTGGAAGACCTCGGTCCAGTCCTTGACGAGGCCGTCGAGCGCATCCTTGGCCGAGCCTTGCCCGGCAACGACATAGTCGTGGAAGCGCTTTTGTGATGCCTGCAGCAGCGGGGCATAGCTCGGCTCGGCCCAGAAGTCCTTCACGATGGCCATCGAGTCGAGGAAGGTCTGCGCGTAGGGCTGGCTGGCCGGGAAGCCCGGATCCTTGACGACCGCGTTGAGGCAGGAATAGCCGCCGAGCGACCACCATTTGGACTGCACGTCCTTGTTGGCAAACCATTTGATGTATTTGAGCGCGGCTTCCTGCTTGTCGGAATAGGAGACCACCGAGATGCCCTGGCCGCCGAGCTGGGCGAACTGGTCGCCGTCCGGACCTTTGGGATTGACGAAATAACCTATCTTGTCGCCGCCGACATTCTCGTCCTTCTGCAGGCCTGGCCAGGTGAAGGCGAAGTTCATGTGCATCGCCACCTGGCCGGATTTGAAGGCATCGACACCTTCGCCCATGTAGCTGTTCGAGGCGCCGGGAGGCGTGCAGCAGTCATAGAGCGCCTTGTAGAACTCCAGGCCCTTCACCGATTTATCGGAGTTGACGAAGCCTTCCATCTCGTAGGGCTTTTTCGGGTTTTCGTACTGGAAGCCGAAGCTGTAGAGTACGTCCATGGCGCCCATGGTGATGCCTTCCGAGCCGCGCTCGGTATAGATCGACGCGCCATAGACGGTCTTGCCGTCGATCTCGCGCTTCTGGAAGAATTCGGCGATCTGTTTCAGCTGGTCGAAGGTCGTCGGCGGGCCGAGATCCCAGCCATACTTTTCCTTGAATTCCTTCTGCAGCTCCGGCTTGGAGAACCAGTCCTTGCGGTAGGTCCAGCCGACGACATCGCCCATCGCCGGCAGCGCCCAGTAATTTGGCGAGTTCTTCGGCCATTCCGAATAGCCGACGACGGTCGCCGGCACGAAATCGTCCATGCGGATCTTCTCCTTGTCGAAGAAGTCGTTCAGCTTGACGTAATGGCCGTTCTCGGCGGCGCCGCCGATCCACTGGCTGTCGCCTATGATCAAGTCGCACAGCTTGCCGTGCGAATTCAGCTCATTGAGAAAGCGGTCGGCATAGTTGGTCCACGGCACGAATTCGAATTTCATGCCGATGCCGGTTTCCTTGGTGAAGTCCTTGGATAATTCCACAAGCGCGTTGGCCGGGTCCCAGGCTGCCCAGCAAAGCGTAAGATCTTCTGCCTGCGCGACGTTCGAAACGGCTGTCGACGCAACGAGTGCCGAGGCCAGACCCAACGTCAATTTAAAGGTCGATTTCATGCCTTCCTCCCATTTGCGAAACGCGTCCGGATGACGGTTTCAAGAGCCCGCTAAACCCCTCTCCTCCGGGGCCTAAACACAGTGGCGGCAACGCCCGGATGTTTAGTAATTTGTTTAGTGATGCAATTTTTACTAAACAACGCAAGCGAATTCGTTACTGCACCGCAGCATGCTGGATAGGAACCAACGTGAGAAGTTGCGGCGGCCTGCCTAGGTCACCGTCTTGTTGCTGACCGTCACCGGTCGGATCACTGGGGCCGGCGGCAGCAGCGCGCGGATATCGGCGAAGGGGAAGACCGGCTCGAAGCGGAAGGCCTCGGCGAATGATCCGGCTAGGCCGTTGCACTGGCCGGCGCGGAAGGCGTTCTGCGTGCGCGCCGCGTCGACGAAACGCTCGGGATCCTGCGACTGGTGCGCCCGGATCGCCTCCGCCTTGAGATCGAAATGCCCGGAGGTATCGACGTAGTGCGTTGGCGAAAACCCGGTGCCGCCGAACGTGTCGGCATGCAGCACGGGCACCGTGAATGACGCTGCGATGCGCACGCCATCCGACAGCGCGCGGTGGTCGCCATGATAGTCGTTCGACGCATGTGTGATCGCCAGATCCGGCCCTATCTCGCCGATCAGTGCTTTCAGCGCTCCGATCAGCGCGGGATCCGCCACCAGTGCCCCATCGGGAAAGTCGAGGAAGCGCGGCGTCACGCCAAGCAGGCCGGCCGCCGCCGTCGCCTCCATGCGGCGCGTGTTGGCCAGCGCGGCCGGATCGCCATAGCCGCCCCTGGCGCCATCCGTGGCTATGGCAAAAAAGAGTTCTGCGCCTTGCGCGGCATAGGCCGCCATCGTACCGAACATGAAGATCTCGATGTCGTCCGGATGCGCGCCAAGCGCCAATATCTTCACTCTCATCTCTCCCGGAAACGGAAAAACGTGCCCAACGGAATTCTGCTCGCTCTCATCGCCTATGCAAGCTATTCGTGCAGCGACGCCGTTGTCAAAAGCCTGGGCGGGCAGTTCAACGTCTTCGAGATCGGCTTCTTCTCGACATTGTTTGCCGGCTGCTTTCTGCTCTTTGCCAGGCCGCCAGGCGAGCGCTGGCGCGATTTCTGGCGCACGACCCGGCCCTGGGCGGTACAGGCCCGCGCCTGGGCCGGCATCGCGTCGGGCGTGCTCAGCGTCTATGCCTTCACCACCATCCCGCTGGCGGAAGTCTATGCGCTGATCTTCCTGGCGCCGCTGTTCGTCACCATCCTGGCCACGCTGGTCCTCAAGGAGAAGGTCGGCCCATGGCGGTGGCTTGCGGTCGTCGCTGGCTTTGCCGGGGTCATGCTGGTCGTCAGGCCTGGTTTTCGCGAGTTGCATCTTGGTCATCTGGCGGCGTTCATCATCGCTTTCCTGGCCGCCACCAATGTCATCCTGATGCGTTCGCTCGCCGCTCAGGAAAAGCGCACGACGATGCTCGGCGTGCTGATCGGCTACGGCCTGTTCTTCAACGGCGTCGGTGCGGCGGCCACCTCGTTCTCGCTGCCGGATGGCAGGCAATGGGCCTGGCTGGTGCTGGCCGGCGCCTTCACCGCCGGCGGCCAGCTGCTGCATCTGCTGGCGGTCAAATACGCACCGGCCAACCGTATCGCGCCGACGCATTATTCGCAGATCGTCTGGGCGGTGCTTCTAGGTGCGTTGTTCTTCAGAGAATATCCGGATTTTCTGTCGCTGGTCGGGCTCGCCGTGGTCGGCGGTTCCGGCCTGCTGACGATGGTGCGCGAGGAGGTGCGGCTCGGCACGGTGCGCTGGAACCCGTTTTCGCGGACCAGGCTTTGAATCGGCGCCGAGGTTGCGCCGCGACCGTCACCGCTGATATGCGATCGGCGCCAACTGGCTGCACAGCATTAGCACAATGACCACAAAACTTTTGCCGGACCTGCCGGTCTCCGCTGTCTTGCCGGCGCTCGATGAAGCGCTGAGCCATGGTAACAGCGCCGTGCTGGTGGCGCCGCCCGGCGCCGGCAAGACGACTTTGGTTCCACTGGCGCTGCTCGACGCTGAATGGCTCGGCGCCGGAAAAATCATTCTGCTCGAGCCTCGCCGCCTCGCCGCCCGCGCTGCCGCCCGCCGCATGGCCGAATTGCTTGGCCAAGAGCCCGGGGAAACCGTCGGCTATGCCATGCGCATGGAAAACCGCACGTCCGCAAAGACCAGGATTCTCGTCGTCACCGAAGGCGTGCTGTCCCGCATGATCCTCGACGATCCCGAACTGCCCGGTGTCGCGGCGGTGTTGTTCGACGAGTTCCACGAACGCTCGCTCGACGGCGATTTCGGGCTGGCGCTGGCGCTCGACGTGCAAAGTGCGCTGAGGCCCGACCTCAGATTGCTGGTGATGTCGGCGACGCTCGATGGCGCGCGTGTCGCAAAATTGCTGTTCGGCGCGCCGGTGATCGAGAGCGCAGGCCGCGCCTTCCCGGTCGACATCCGCTATGACGAGCGGCCGGCCGGCATCGCCATCGAGGACGCGATGGCCAGGGCGATCCGCTCGGCGCTTGCCGGGGAGGAGGGCAGCGTGCTCGCTTTCCTGCCCGGCCAGCGCGAGATCGAGCGCACCGCGGAGCGGCTGGCCGGCAAGGTCGGCGCCGACACCGATATCGTGCCGCTCTACGGCATGCTCGACAACAAGACGCAGGACGCGGCGATCAAGCCTGCGCCGCCCGGCCGCCGCAAGGTGGTGCTGGCGACGTCGATCGCCGAAACCTCCATCACCATCGACGGCGTGCGCGTCGTCATCGATTCCGGCCTGTCGCGGCTGCCGCGCTATGAGCCGGCGAGCGGCCTGACGCGGCTGGAGACGGTGCGTGCTTCGCGCGCTTCCGCCGACCAGCGCGCCGGCCGTGCCGGGCGCACGCAGCCCGGCGTCGCCATCCGGTTGTGGCGGGCCGAGCAGACGGCGGCACTGCCGGCCTTTACGCCGCCGGAAATCCTCGAGGCCGATCTTTCCGGTCTGTTGCTCGATTGCGCCGCGTTCGGCGTCGCCGATCCAACCAGCCTGTCCTTCCTCGATCCCCCGCCGGCTGCGGCGCTCACCGAGGCGAGGGCGCTGCTGCGTGCGCTCGATGCGGTCGATGCGGCAGGACGCCTGACGGATGGCGGTGCCTCGATGCGCAGGCTGGCGTTACCGGTGCGGCTCGCCCACATGGTTGCCGAGGCGGCAAGGACCGGACAGACGCTCGAGGCGGCGATGCTCGCCGTGCTATTGACCGAGCGTGGCCTTGGCGGCGAGGGTGCCGATCTCGAACGGCGGCTGATGCGCTTTCACGCCGAAAGATCGCCGCGTGCCACCGCTGCCCGGCAGCTGGCCGAGAGGTTGGCAAAGCAGGCTTCACCCTCCCCCTCGAGGGGAGGGTCGGCGAACGAGCCGAGCGCAGCGAGACGAGGGAGACGGGGCGGGATCGCCGATGGCGTGCCCGAACCGACCCCGCCCCGATCCGCTACGCGGATCAACCCTCCCCTCAAGGGGGAGGGCAGCACCGCTGGCTCGCTCCTCATCCATGCCTGGCCGGATCGGGTAGCCAGGGCGCGCGGCGAGCGTGGCCGCTTCGTGCTTGCCAACGGCTCGGGCGCCATGCTCGACGCCTCCGATCCGCTGGCCGGCGAGACCTGGCTCGTCGTCGCCGACCTGCAGGGCAAGGCGCAGAACGCCCGCATCACCGCGGCGGCAGCCATCGATGAGACCGATATCCGTGCCGCGCTGGCGGAAAGGATCGGGACGCGCCGCGAGGTCCGCTTCGACCGCGACAGGCGCGCGGTGCGGGTGCGCGAAACGGTTCGCCTCGGGGCCATCACGTTGTCCGAACGCATGCTGCCGGCGCCGACCGGTGCCGACGCGGATCGCGCCATCCTCGACGCCTTGCGCGAACACGGCCTGTCCCTGTTGCCGTGGACCAGGGAGGCGGAGACGTTGCGGCAGCGGCTCGGATGGCTGCATCGCGGCCTCGGCGCGCCATGGCCCGATGTCTCCGATGCCGCGCTCGTCGAGCGCCTCGACGACTGGCTGCTGCCATTCCTTTCCGGTGCCACAGCCTTTACGGCGATTGATCCTAGCGTGCTTTCGCAAGGCCTGATGACGCTGGTGCCGCACGAATTGCAGCGCAAGATCGACACATTGGCGCCGACCCATTTCGACGCGCCGTCGGGCAGCCGGCTACCGATCCGCTATGACGGCGAATGGCCGGTGCTGGCGGCGCGCGTGCAGGAGCTGTTCGGCCTCGACCGGCATCCGGCGATCGCCAACGGCACTGTGCCGCTGACCCTCGAATTGCTGTCGCCGGCGCACCGGCCGATCCAGACGACGCGCGACCTGCCCGGCTTTTGGCGCGGCTCCTGGGCCGATGTGCGGGCAGACATGCGTGGCCGCTATCCCAGGCATGTCTGGCCGGAGAACCCGCTTCTCGCCGCCGCCACCAGCCGCGCGAAGCCGCGCGGTACCTGATGCTTCCCGGACCATGATCACAACCCGAAGGTCCGCGTCAGGGGAAAGTGGTCCCGGTTTTCGGAAAGACCTCCAGCGGTTTCCCCTCTATAATCCCGCCATGATAAACATTCTGCACGCGCCCGACTTCCAGCAAAGCCAGCGGCTGCGCCTCAACACGCTGATCAGGCTGCGCTGGCTTGCCATTGTCGGCCAGAGCCTGACCGTGCTTGTCGTCGCCTACGGGCTGAAATTTCCGCTGCCGGTCAGCATGTGTTTTGCGCTGATCGCTTGTTCGGCCTGGATGAACCTGTTGCTGACCTTCCGCTATCCGGCGGCGCATCGGCTTACCCCGTTCTCGGCCTTTGCCATCCTGACCTTCGACAGCCTGCAGCTTGCCGGCCTGCTCTACATGACCGGCGGCCTTACCAATCCGTTTTCGCTGCTGATGACCGTGCCCGTCGTCGTCTCCGCGACGTCGCTGCCGCTGCGATTGACGGCTCTGCTCGGTGCGCTGGTGATCGTGGCGGCGACGCTGCTGGTCTTCTACCACCTGCCGCTGCCCTGGCATGAGGGGGCGCCATTGGCGATGCCGTTCATCTATGTCGCCGGCATGTGGATGGCGGTGTTCTGCTCCATCGCCTTTACCGCGATCTATGCCTTCCGGGTGGCAGAGGAGGCGCGGCTGCTTGCCAACGCGCTTGCCGCCACGGAATTGGTGCTTCAGCGAGAACAGCATCTCTCGGCCCTCGACGGCCTCGCCGCGGCCGCCGCGCACGAACTCGGCACGCCGCTCGCCACCATCACGCTTGTCGCCAAGGAGATGGAGAAGGCGCTTGGCGAAGATCCGAAATACGGCGAGGACGTGAAGCTGCTGCGTTCGCAGAGCGAGCGCTGCCGCGAAATCCTGAAGCGCCTGACCAGCCTTTCCTCCGAGAGCGAAGTGCACCTCTCGCGCCTGCCGCTGACCTCGCTCGTCGAGGAAGTGACGGCACCGCACCGCGATTTCGGCATTTCGATCAAGCTTCGGCCGGGCGAGCGCATCGGCCCGGAACCGGTGGGCCGGCGCAATCCCGGCGTCATTTACGGGCTCGGCAATTTGGTCGAGAACGCCGTCGACTTCGCCCGCAAGAACGTCACCATACGCTGGAGGTGGAACGAGGCCGCCGTCAGCTTCTCGATCATCGACGACGGGCCGGGCTTTCCACCGGAGATCATCGACCGTATCGGCGAACCCTATATGTCGACCCGACAAGGCACCGAAGCCGGCGGCGGCCTCGGCCTCGGCCTATTCATCGCCAAGACCTTGCTCGAACGCTCCGGCGCGACGCTCGATTTCCGCAATTCGAGCGAGCCCGGCGAGGGCGCTATCGTGCAGATATCGTGGCCGCGCAGCGTCTTCCTTAATCCCGAGCAGGCTTCGGCCACCATGTTCGACACGGCCTAAATTGGACAATAGCGTTGCGAAACTATATTTGCGTAAAAATCAGGCAGCAGGATTTTCAGCACGATGAGTACTGACGAAACGATTGGCGCAATGGTCGAAGGCGAGGACACCTCGCTGCTGATCGTGGACGACGACAAGCCGTTCCTGACGCGGCTTGCCCGCGCCATGGAAACCAGGGGTTTCGTGGTCGAGACGGCGGAGAGCGTCGAGGAGGCGGTTGCCAAGGCGCGCGCCAATCCGCCGGCCTATGCGGTGGTCGACATGCGGCTGGCCGACGGCAACGGCCTCGACGTCGTCGCTGCCATTCGCGAGAAGCGCGACGATGCTCGCGCCATAATCCTTACAGGCTATGGCAACATCGCCACTGCGGTGACGGCGGTAAAGCTCGGCGCCATCGACTATCTATCGAAGCCGGCCGATGCCGACGACATCTTTGCAGCCCTGACCCGCACGGCGGGCGAACGTGCCGCGCCGCCGGAAAATCCAATGTCGGCTGATCGCGTGCGCTGGGAACACATCCAGCGCGTCTACGAAATGTGCGACCGCAATGTCTCGGAAACCGCACGCCGCCTGAACATGCATCGCCGCACGCTGCAACGCATCCTCGCCAAGCGCGCGCCGCGCTAAAAGGTTCTGACTGCAGGCTTGCCCGGCCAGCGCCGTTTGCGCATCATCGCTGGGCGGTGCGTCGGACCTTGCCGCTGATACGACGGAGGCGACATGCAGGACGAAAAGCGGCTGGTCTCCATGCTGCGCGAATTCCTCGACAGCGAGGCGGCCGGCGGCCTCATCCTGATGGCTGCGGCGGCCCTGGCCCTGATCGTCGCCAATTCGCCGCTGGCCGAAGCTTATTTCTCCGCCCTCCATGCCTATCTCGGACCGCTCAGCGTCTCGCACTGGATCAATGACGGCCTGATGGCGGTGTTCTTCCTGCTGGTTGGCCTCGAGATCAAGCGCGAGATGCTCGACGGCCAACTCTCGACCTGGCCGCGCCGCGTGCTGCCCGGCATCGCCGCCGCCGGTGGCATGGCGGTGCCAGCACTGGTCTACGTCGCCATCAACCGCAACAATCCAGCCGCTCTGTCCGGCTGGGCGATCCCGACCGCCACCGATATCGCCTTTGCGCTCGGCGTGCTGTCGCTGCTCGGCAGCCGCGTGCCGGGCTCGTTGAAGATATTCCTTACCGCGCTCGCCATCATCGACGATCTCGGCGCCGTGCTCATCATCGCGGTGTTCTATACCAGCGGCCTGTCGCTCGCCTATCTCGGCGCCGCCTTCGCCGTCATCGCGCTGCTGGTGGTGCTCAACCGCATGCTGGTGCTGACGCTGCTGCCTTATATCGTGCTTGGTGTCGTGCTGTGGGTTTTGGTTTTGAAATCGGGCGTCCATGCGACGCTCGCCGGGGTCGCGCTGGCTCTCACCATACCGCTGAAGATCTCGTCGGGCAGCGGCCACGATCTCGACCATTCGCCGCTGCACCGGCTCGAACACGGCCTGCACAAAATCGTACCCTTTTTCGTCATCCCGATCTTCGGTTTTGCCAACGCCGGCGTTTCGCTCGGCGGTCTCAGCGCTGCCGCACTGGTCGAGCCGCTGACGCTCGGCGTCGCCGCGGGTCTCGTCGCCGGCAAACTGGTCGGCGTGTTCGGGTCTTCCGCGCTTGCCATCCGGCTCGGATTTGCCGATCTGCCGGTCAATGCCGGCTGGCTGCACATGATCGGTATTTCACTGCTCTGCGGCATCGGCTTCACCATGAGCCTGTTCATCGGCCTGCTCGCCTTCGCCAGCGACGTCGCTCTGCAGGACGCGGTCAAGGTCGGCATCCTCGCCGGCTCTTTCATCGCAGCGATCCTCGGCGCCGCTGTGCTGCTGGTTGCGCCGGCCGCGCGCGGGGCGGAGGAGGCGGAAGAATAATCGCGTGGCGCCTTCGGCCTGAGGCCACCGTCTCCCCGAGGGCGCTATCCGTGCGCAATCATGACGTGGCGGACTGCGGTATAGTCCTCCAGCGCATATAGCGACATGTCCTTGCCGTAGCCGGATTGTTTCAACCCGCCATGCGGCATCTCGTTGGTCAGCATGAAATGGGTGTTGATCCAGGTGCAGCCATATTGCAGGCGGGCGGCCGTCGCCATGGCGCGCGAAACATCCTTGGTCCACACCGACGACGCCAGGCCGTAGTCAGAATCATTGGCCCAGTTCACCGCTTCGTCGACTTCGGAAAAGCGGGTGACCGAGACCACCGGGCCGAACACTTCGCGGCGCACGATCTCGTCCTCCTGCAGCGCGCCGGCGACGACGGTCGGCTGGTAGAAGAAGCCGGAGCCCTCACCCGGCTTGCCGCCCGTAGTGATCTCGATGTGCTTGAGCTCCGAGGCGCGCTCGACGAAGCTCGAGACGCGGTCACGCTGGCGACGCGAAATCAGCGGGCCGATCTCGTTCTCGGTATCATCGGGGCGATCATACTTGATGGTCGAGACCGCAGCGGAGAGATCCGCGACAAGTTTGTCATAGATCTTCTTGCCGGCATAGATGCGGCAGGCGGCGGTGCAATCCTGGCCGGCATTGTAATAGCCGAAGGCGCGCAGGCCGTTGACCACCGCACCGAGATCGGCGTCGTCGAAGACGATGACCGGCGCCTTTCCGCCGAGCTCGAGATGTGTGCGTTTGACCGATTTAGCGGCGGCCTGCAGCACCTTCTTGCCGGTGGCGACGTCGCCGGTGATCGAGATCATGTTGACCTTCGGATGGTTGATCAGCGTGTTGCCGACGCTGTCGCCGCGGCCGAGCACGACGTTGACGACGCCTTCCGGCAGGATCTCGACGAGGATTTTCGCCAGCTTCAGCGCGGTCAGCGGCGTCTGTTCCGACGGCTTGAAGACGACCGTGTTGCCGCCGGCAATCGCCGGCGCCAGCTTCCAGGCCATCATCATCAGCGGATAGTTCCACGGCGCGATCGACGCCACAACGCCGATGGCGTCGCGGCGGACCATCGAGGTGTGGCCGGGAATGTATTCGCCGGCGACCTGGCCAGGCATCGAGCGGACCGCGCCGGCAAAGAAGCGGTAGCAGTCGACGATCGCCGGGATCTCGTCATTGAGCACGGCATTGATCGGCTTGCCGCAGTTCAGCGCCTCGAGCGCCGCGAAATCCGTTGCCGCAGCCTCGATGCGATCGGCGATCTTCAGGAGATAGCCGGCGCGCTGCGCCGGTGTTGTGCGGGACCAGGTGACGAAGGCTTTTTCGGCGGCAAGTACGGCCGCCTCGATCTGCCCGGGGCTGGCCTCGGGCAGATTGAGTATGGTCGCCCCGGTCTTCGGGTTGAGGATCGGTTCCTCGGTCTCGGTGCCTTTTTCGAATTTCGAGCCGATCAGCATCTGCGTGTCCATGGAAGTCTCTCCCTTATGAACGAGATTATTTGCCCGAACCGGCGATCTGGTCGCCGTCGCGGGTCAGGTAATAGGCAACGAGGATGGGAAGCAGCGTCACCAGCACCACGACCATGGCCACGACATTGGTGACCGGACGCTGGCGCGGACGGATCAATTCTTCGAGCATCCAGATCGGCACCGTCTGCTGCTGGCCGGCGGTGAAGGTGGTGACGATGACCTCGTCGAAGGACAGCGCAAAGGCAAGCATGCCGCCGGCCAGCAGCGCGGTTGCGATGTTGGGCAGCACGACATGCCGAAAGGTCTGGAAACCATCGGCGCCGAGGTCCATCGACGCCTCGATCATCGAGCCGGACGTGCGGCGGAAACGGGCGACCGCATTGTTGTAGACGACGACCACGCAGAAGGTGGCGTGGCCGAGCACGATTGTCCAGAACGAGAACGGGATTTCGGCCAGCGCGAAGGCTGAGCGCAGCGCGATGCCAGTAATGATGCCGGGCAGCGCGATGGGCAGGATGACCAGCAGCGAGATGGTTTCGCGGCCGAAGAATTTTGTGCGCGACACGGCAGCGGCGCACAGCGTGCCGAGGACCAGCGCGATGGCGGTCGAGATCGCCGCGACCCGCACCGACAGCGATAGCGCCTGCCAGACGTCGGGGCGATTCCAGGTGACGGCGAACCATTGCGTGGTCAGGCCCGGCGGCGGCCAGACGAAGCTCTTCTCCTCGGTGGTGAAGGCATAGACGAAGATCAGCAGAATCGGCAAATGCAGGAAAAGCAGGCCGCCGGTGGCAGCGAGCTTCAGTCCGATCGGCGCGGATGGGCCACGGTCAGAGCGCATCGAAGGCCCCCATGCGCTTGGCGCCCCAGAGATAGAAGCCCATGATGACGATAGGCACCACGGTAAAGGCGGCGGCGAGCGGGATGTTTCCGGCGGTGCCTTGCTGCGAATAAACGGCCTGGCCGATGAACAGCCGCGAGGTGCCGATGATCTGTGGGATGATGTAGTCGCCGAGCGTCAGCGAGAAGGTGAAGATCGAGCCGGCGACGATGCCGGGCAGCGCCAGCGGGAACAGCACGTTGCGGAAGGTCTGCCCGGGCGAGGCACCGAGATCGGACGAAGCCTCGACCAAATTGCCCGGCACGCGCTCGAGTGCGGCCTGCACCGGCAGGATCATGAACGGCAGCCAGACATAGACGAAGACGATGAAGGTGCCGGTTGAGGAGACCGACAGCGAGTTGCCGCCGACGACCGGCAGCGACAGCCAGGCGTCGAGCAGCCACAGAAGATGCAATTTGGCCAGTAGCCACGTCAGGATGCCTTCCTTGGCGAGAATCAGCTTCCAGGCATAGATCTTGACCAGGTAGCTCGACCACAGCGGCAGCATGACGCCGAGATAAAACAGCGCCTTCCAACGGCCGCGCGCATAGCGCGCCGCGTAATAGGCGATGGGAAAGGCGATGACCGCCGCCGCCAGCGTCACCAGCGCCGCCATCGTCACCGTGCGCAGGATGATGTCGAGATTGGCGGCCTGCAGCAGGTCGCCATAAGTCTTCAGCGTGAACTGCCGGTTGATCAGGCCGGAGAACTCGTCGATCGAAAAGAAGCTCTGCAAAAGCAGTGCGAAGAGTGAGCCGATATAGACGATGCCGAGCCACAGGACCGGCGGCAGCAGCATGAGCAGAAGCAGGAATTGCGGCCGGCGCCAGAAGAGGTCGGAGAGCGCGCCACGCAGGCCGCCGCTTCCCGGCAGGATGGCGGGCGCCGTGGCCCGCGGCATGGCAGCGTCCAGGCTCATCCGAGATCGTCCATCAGATGTAACTGCTCGCGGTTGAAGGTGAGCGCCACCGCCTCGCCTTCCCGGGGCAAGGCAGCACCCGCCGGCACGATGACATGCAGCCGCAAGCCCTCTGCATCGAGTGCCAGTCTTGTCGTGGCGCCGAGATAATTGGTCGACACCAGGCGGGCGGCAACGCCGTCGCCCTTGGCCGCCCGGCCGATGCGAATGGATTCGGGCCGCAGGCTGCCCCAGCGATGCTGGCCGGCATAGCGCTGGACGAAATCCGGCGGCAACACGTTGGACGAGCCGACGAAATCGGCGACGAAGCGGGTCTTGGGGCGCTGATAGATGTCTTCCGGCGTGCCGATCTGCATGATCTTGCCATCGTTGAACACGGCGACGCGGTCGGCCATCGACAGCGCTTCGCCCTGGTCGTGGGTGACGAACACGAAGGTGATGCCAAGCGCCTTCTGCAGCGATTTCAACTCCTCCTGCATGTTTTCGCGAAGCTTGAGGTCGAGCGCGCCGAGCGGCTCGTCGAGCAGCAGCACCTTGGGCTGGTTGACCAGCGCACGGGCGAGCGCGACGCGCTGGCGCTGGCCGCCGGAAAGCTGGCCAGGGCGACGCGCCCCGTAGCCGGGAAGCCGCACCAGCGCCAGCGCGTCTTCCGCCGCCTTTTGCCGCTCCGGTCTGCCGATGCCCTTGACCATCAGCCCATAGGCGACGTTGTCGAGCACGTTGAGATGCGGGAACAGCGCATAATCCTGGAACACGGTGTTGACGTTGCGGCGATAGGGCGGCACGCCCTCGGCGCGTTCGCCGAAGATCGAGATCGAACCCGCCGTCGGCTGCTCGAAACCGGCAATGAGGCGCAGGCACGTCGTCTTGCCCGAGCCGGAAGGCCCGAGCATGGCGAAGAACTCGCCCGGCACGATGTCGAGATCGACCGCGTCGACCGCACGCACGCTGCCGAAATGGCGGGAGACTTTTTGGAAGGAAACGGCGGAGGTCATGGGGCTGTCCTGATCTGTCAGGCTCATTAAATTTTCATGCGGTTGCGCCGCCCCTCTTCCGTCTGCCGGCACCTTCTCCCCGTATGGTGGACGGGGAGAAGGGAGGCGCTCTAACGCTGGCGGCCCCCCGTTCTTCACCGGGAGAGGGTAAGGGTGACGGGCGGCGCCGGGCTTCGTAGGTGAGGCGAACTCACCGCCCGCCGATGACGCCGATATAGTCCGACACCCAGCGGTAGTAGGGTACGCACTGGTCGTTCTGGGTGGCGCATTTCGAGACCGGCGTCTTCCAGAACTTGATCTTGTCGAAATTGTCGTAGCCGTTGGTCTTGCAGCCTTCTTCGCCGAGCAGTTCGTTGCCCTTGCAGGCGGCAGGCACCACCGGCAGCGAGCCGAACCAGGCGGAGACGTCGCCCTGCACTTTCGGCGACAGCGAATGCTCCATCCACATGTAGGCGCAGTTCGGGTGGGCAGCATCGGCCTCCATCATCGTGGTGTCGGCCCAGCCGGTAACGCCCTCCTCGGGGATGGTCGAGGCGACCGGCTTCTTTGCCGCGATCAGCGTGTTGACCTGGTAGGGCCAGGAGCCGGAGGCGACGACGCCTTCGTTCTGGAAATCGTCGACCTGGATGGCGGCGTCGTGCCAATAGCGTCCGACCAGCGTACGCTGGACCCGCAGAAGGTCGAGCGCGGCCTTGTACTGGTCTTCGGTCAGTTCGTACGGATCCTTGATGCCGAGCTCCGGCTTGTGGGCCATCAGGTAATTGGCGGCATCGGCGATGTGGATGGGCCCGTCATAGGCCTGGACGCGGCCCTTGTTCGACTTGCCGTCGGAAAGTTTCATTTCCTCGAAGACCACGTTCCAGCTCTTCGGCGCCTCCTTGAACACTTCGGTGTTGTACATCAGCACGTTCGGCCCCCACTGATAGGGGACGCCGTAATGGACTCCGCCGACGGTGAACCAGGGCGCATCCTTCAGCCGGTCGTCGACCGTCTTCCAGCTCGGTATGAGGTCAGTGTTGATCGGCTGGACGCGCTTGCCTGCGACAAGGCGCAGCGAAGCGTCGCCCGAGGCGGTGACGAGATCGAAGCCGCCCTCGTTCATCAGCGAGACCATCTCGTCGGAGGTGTTGGCGGTCTTGACGTTGACCTTGCAGCCGGTTTCCTTCTCGAACGAAGTGACCCAATCATAGGCCTTGTCGGTTTCGCCGCGCTCGATATAGCCCGGCCAGGCGACGATATTGACCTCGCCTTCGCCTTTGCCGAGCTCCTTGACCTGGGCGATGGCCTGGCCGGAGAAGCTCAGCGCGACCGTCAAGGCAGTGCATGATTTCAGCAATGAATTCATCGTCGATCTCCCATTTTTGCATGACCTCGAAACCGGTTTCGGTTTTCGGAAGAAGATCATGCGCCCGTTCAAAGACGTTGGATGCGCGGCTCTGAGGGCCGTGCTCCGGCGGCAGCTTTGTTCCCTGACCGAAAAGTGCTGCGAAATTTCCGGTTTCGCAAATTCATTTATCAGAAAGCCGATATCGATTTTTCCGATACATCAGCGGCCAATCTTCTCGGGCCGTTGGCGCACCATGCGTTGCGACTGGGCAAGTCCGATGAAGTCGCGCGCCGCCTGCGGCAGACCGGAGCCGCGCCGCCAGACCATGCCGACCTGGACGACCGGCAACGACCCCGAAATATCGCGCGATTCGATGCGGTCGCCTTCCAGCGACCATGGCCGGTAGACGAGATCGGGCAGCAGCGCCACGCCGGCGCCGGTAGCGACGAGGCTGCGCACCGCTTCGACCGAGCGGGTGCGGAAGGCGACATGCGGCTTGGCGCCGATTGCCGTCAGCAGCTTTCCGGTATTCTCCTCGATCTCGTCGACGGTCAGCATGATCAGCGGTTCCGAGGCGATGTCGCCGATGCCGATGATGTCGGCACCGGCCAAGGGGTGGCCGAGCGGCAGCCACAGCCGGTAGGCCGAGACTTCGAGGATTTCGGACTGCAGCGCGGTGCGGTCGCGCAGGTTCGAGGTGACCATGACGGCAATGTCGAGCTTGCCGCCGATCAACAGATGCTCGAGATAGTCGCCATTGTCCTCGATCGCCGAGACCTCGACACCCGGATAGGCGCGGCGGTAGCGGGCAAGAAGATCGGAAAGCACATAGCCAGCGACCAACGAGGTGACGCCAAGTTGCAGCCGCCCGCTTGCCGCGATCCGTTCGCCGAAGAAGGCGCGGCGCGCATCGGAAACGTCGGCCAGGATCTTCCTCGCATGGCGCAGGAACTGGTGGCCTTTGTGGGTGATATTCAAGCCGCGCGGGTGGCGCTCGAACAGCTCGACGCCGAGATCGTGCTCCAGCTCCTTGATCGCTTCGGTGACCGAGGATTGCGAGATCGACAGGTTCTGGGCGGCGCCCGACACTGTGCCCTGCTCGGCCACGGCGATGAAGAACTGCAATTGGCGGATGGTGAAAGCCATGGCCGGACTAAACACGGCAGAGGCGGCGCTGGGAAGTGGGTGCTGGTGCCGATCTGCCGATAGAGCTCAGCCCTCGCTTCCGCCGTCCGCAATGCTGAGCCGCGCGCCGGCCTGGACGAGGGCGGCGGCGATGTCGTGCGGCGGCCGCCGGTCGGTGGCGAGTTCGGAAAAGCCGCCGAAGCCGCAGACCTGAACAAGGCCCTGGCGGCCGAACTTGCTGTGGTCGGTGACGACAAGCGAACGCTGACCGCGCGACAGCACCATGCGGGCGAATTCGGCCTCTTCCAGATCATAGTCCATGACGCCGGTGACAGCATCGACCGCACCGGTCGATATCACTGCATGGCTGACGGAAAAACGGCTGACGAATTCGATGGCCGAGACGCCGAAGGCAGCACCGGAATCGCTGCGCAGCTCGCCGCCGGCCATATAGACCTTGTTGCCGTTGACGGTGGCCAGTGTGCGGGCGATGTCGGAGGAGTTGGTGACGACCGTCAGCCGCCGGTGGCCGAGCAGTTCCCGGGCCAGGAATGAGGTGGTGGTGCCGGTGTCGAGCATGATCGATTCGCCGTCGCGGATGGTGGCGGCGACCATGCGGGCAATAGCTCGCTTGGCATCGGCGTTCTCGCGCATGCGCCGCTCGAACGGCGCTTCGCCGGCAATCGACGGCAGGCCGACGGCGCCGTGCATCTTGAGGATGGAACCGTCGCTGGTCAGTGGCTTGACGTCGCGGCGTACTGTCTCCAGCGAGACGCCCAGCCGATCAGCCAGGCTGGCAATGGTAACGGTGCCTTCCTCCTTGAGGAGGCGCAGGATTTCGCCATGCCGCTTCGAGTGGAGCATCAGTTCCATCCGGTCGGATTGTTGCACCATTGACCGGTTCTACGGCATAAATGCCACTAACTCCAGGAAATTTAGCAAAATTCGGGCAAAAAACCAGAAAACACCACAATTTCGCGTTGACAACGCCTCCAGCGTGGCGCGACATTATCGCCGTGACAGGCTCGGAACGGAGGACGACGGCTGAGCCGCACGAAAAATCGCCTGCCCGAATGCCCGGGAGATCGTCGGGTGCAAGGGTACCGAAATTCAGGATCCGCGGGGGCGGATGCCGGCGTCGAAGAACCCGGCACAAAGGGGCTCGTCGGTGCGGTGCGGGATACCGATCCCGAGATCTGCACCGACGAGATCTTCGCGTTGCCGCCATTCCTCCGTCCGATTGTCATCGCTGGCCAGCCGTGACATGCGTGGAAAATTGACCCGATGTTGGACGAGATCGTGACTGTCGAAGACCGCATCCGTGCGCTGCCTTGCTGGACCGGCGGCATCGATATCGCGCCGCTGCCGGGCGGGTTGAGCAATGCCAATTATCTGGTCAAGGACGCGGCCGGGCGGCACGTCGTGCGGATCGGCCAGGATTATCCGTTCCACCATGTCTTTCGCGAGCGCGAGATGATGACCGCGCGGGCAGCGCACGCGGCAGGCTTCGCTCCGGCCGTCCACTACACCGGACCCGGCGTCATGGTGACGGAGTATCTCGGCGCCAAGGCCTATGTCGCGCAGGACGTGCGCGCTGATCTCGGCCGCGTTGCCGCGTTGCTGCGCGGCTTCCACCGGGAGATGCCCAGTCACATCTCCGGCGCCGGCTTCATGTTCTGGGTATTCCACGTCATTCGCGACTATGCGCGCACGCTGGAGGAAGGCCGCAGCCGCAAGCTGGACGAATTGCCACGCCTTTTGACCCTGGCGGACGAGCTCGAGCGCGCGCAAAAACTGCTGCCGATCGTCTTCGGTCACAACGATCTTCTGCCGGCCAACATAATCGACGACGGTCACAGGCTGTGGCTCATCGACTTCGAATATGCCGGCTTCAACACCGCGATGTTCGACCTTGCCGGTGCGGCTTCGAACGCCGGCATGAGCGACGAGGAATCCTTCGCCTTCCTGACCGCCTATTTCATGAAGGAGCCGGACCCGGCGATACGGCGCTCGCACGCCGCCATGCAATGCGCGTCGCTGCTGCGTGAGGCGATGTGGGGCATGGTTTCCGAGCTCTACCTCGATGCGCCCGGCGTCGACTACGCCGCCTACGCCGACGAAAACCTGGCGCGGCTCGAAGCCGCCCTGGAAAACTACAGGACAAAATACGGGACGCGGACATGACCTTGCCCGCCCAGGCCGGGATCGTGGTCATCGGCGGTGGCATCATCGGCTGTTCGACGGCCTATCATCTGGCGCGCGACCACAAGGCCGAAATCGTGCTGCTCGAACAGGGCAAACTGACCTCGGGTTCGACCTGGCATGCTGCCGGGCTGGTCGGCCAGCTACGCTCGTCGGCGTCGATCACGCGCGTGCTCAAATATTCAGTCGATCTCTACAAGGGGCTGGAAGCCGAAACCGGCCTCGCCACCGGCTGGAAGATGACTGGCTGCCTGCGCCTCGCCACCAATGCCGACCGCTGGACCGAGTATAAGCGGCTGGCAACGACGGCCAAGAGCTTCGGCATGGACATGCATCTGCTGTCGCCGGCCGAGGTCAAGGAAATGTGGCCGCTGCTGGAAACCGGCGACCTCGTCGGCGCGTCCTGGCTGCCGACCGACGGTCAGGCAAGCCCTTCCGACATCACCCAGTCACTGGCCAAGGGCGCGCGCATGCATGGCGCAAAATTGTTCGAGGAGGTGCGGGTCACCGGCTTTGAACTGACCAACGGCCGGATCGTCAAGGTTAGGACGAACAGGGGCGATATCGCCTGCGACAAGGTGGTGAACTGCGCCGGGCAATGGGCGCGGCAGGTGGGTGCGTTGGCCGGCATCAACGTGCCGCTGCAGCCGGTGAAGCACCAGTACATCATCACCGAGAGGATCGTCGGCCTGGCGACCGACGCGCCGACAATTCGCGACCCCGATCGCCGCACCTATTTCAAGGAGGAGGTCGGCGGGTTGGTGATGGGCGGCTACGAGCCGAACCCGCAGGCGTGGACGACCGGTCTGCCCGGCGGCGATGTGCCGGACGATTGGGAGTTCCGGCTGTTCGACGATGATTACGATCATTTCGAGCAGCATATGAGCCAGGCGATCGAGCGCGTCCCGGCGCTTGCCAATGTCGGCGTCAAGCAGATGATCAACGGGCCGGAGAGCTTTACGCCGGACGGCAATTTCATCCTCGGCGTGGCGCCGGAATGCCCCAATATGTTCGTCGGCGCCGGCTTCAATGCCTTCGGCATCGCGTCCGGCGGCGGCGCCGGCTGGGCGCTGGCGCAATGGGTCGTCGACGGCGAGGCGCCGCTCGATTTGTGGGTGGTCGACATCCGCCGCTTCTCCGACCTGCACCGCGACCGGAAATGGGTCGGCGACCGCACGCTGGAAGCGTACGGCAAGCACTACACGATCGGCTTCCCGCATGAGGAATATGTCAGCGGACGGCCGCGCATCGTCTCACCTTTGTACGAGCGGCTGCAAAGACATCGCGCCGTGTTCGGCTCGAAACTTGGCTGGGAGCGGCCGAACTGGTTCGCACCGGCAGGCATCGAGCCGAAGGACGTCTATTCGATGGGCCGGCAGAACTGGTTTTCACCCGTCGACGACGAGCATCGCCATGTGCGCGAAAAGATCGGTATTTTCGACCAATCGTCGTTTGCCAAATACGAAATGACCGGAGCCGACGCGCTGAAGGCGCTGGACTGGATCTGCGCCAATGACGTCGCCAAGCCGGTCGGCCGGCTGACCTACACACAGCTCCTCAATACGCGTGGCGGCATCGAGGCCGATTTGACCGTGGCGAGGCTCGGTGAGGAAAAATTCTACATCGTCACCGGCACCGGGTTCCGCACGCACGATTTCTCCTGGATTGCCGATCATATCGGCAGGGAGTTCGACGTGACGCTGACCGACGTCACCGAGGATTTCGGCACATTGTCGCTGATGGGGCCGCGCGCACGTGATGTGCTGTCGGCGGTGACCGATGCTGACGTCTCGAATGCCGCCTTTCCGTTCGGCCATGTTCGCGAGATCGCCATTGCCGGCCACGCCGTGCGGGCACTGCGCGTCACCTATGTTGGCGAACTAGGCTGGGAATTGCATGCGCCGATCGCGGCGACAGGCGAGGTTTTCGACGCGCTGATGGCGGCGGGCGCTACCCACGACATCCGCCCGGTCGGCTACCGGGCGCTGGAATCGCTGCGGCTGGAAAAAGGCTACCGCGCCTGGGGCGCCGACATCACGCCCAACGACACGCCGCAGGAGGCCGGCCTCGGCTGGGCGGTGAAGCTCAGGAAAAACACCGATTTCCTCGGCCGGCGGGCGCTTGAAAAGCTCGGTGGCTCGACGCTCAGGAAACGCTTTGCCGGCTTCACTGTCGACGATCCCGACGTCGTGCTGCTCGGGCGCGAGACCATCCTGCGCAACGGCGAGGCGGTCGGTTATCTCACCAGCGGCGGCTATGGCTACACCATCGGCAAGAACATCGGCTACGGCTATGTGCGCAATGCCTATGGCGTCAGCGATGATTTCCTCACCTCCGGCGACTACGAGCTGGTTGTGGCAATGGAACGGACGCCGGCGAAGATTCACCTCGAGCCGCTTTACGATCCGGCAGGAGTAAAGGTGAAGGCGTAGAGCCTTCCGATTTCAGCCTCAGTTCACGATGAGCACCAGCCCCCGGCTAGGCACCGTATCGGCCTCGCCTGGCATCGAGACATAGGGCGGCGTCTCCTCGGCGCGGGTGACGATGCCTTGCGCCTCGAGCTCGGCGATCCGCGCGGCAAAACCCATGTCCCACAGAGTGTTCTTCACCGTCAGCACGATCACTCCGCCCGGCCGGCAGATGCGGATCAGCTCGTCCAGACCCTCGGCTCCGACATGGCCCGACGTGAAGACGCCGGCTGAGATGATCCCGGCATAGGCATCATCCACGAAGGGGAGCGGCCCGCCAAGCGCCAGGCAGTGAAGCGCCGAATAGACGCCCTTTCGCGCCGCTTGCGCCAGCATTCCTTCCGAGATGTCGAGCGCCTCGACCTGCGGATAACCGGTAATGGCGAGCCACTCGCCGATGAGCCCGGTGCCGGCGCCGGCATCGAGCAGAGGTGCGGCGCCGCGCGGCAGATGGCGGGCCAGCAAGGCAAGGCAGATGGTGGGATGGCGATAGCCGGCCGCCGACATGTCGGCGTCGTAAGTGCCGGCCCAGCTGTCGTAGAGCGCGGCTACGTCTTCCGGCCGCTTCGCCGCATAGGCTGCGGCGAGTGCGCTCTGCTGTTTGCTGTCCGTCATTGCTGTTCCGTCGCCTGGTATTGATCCGCTACGCGATGATAGCCAAACGGCGAAAACTGTGGAACCGTCGTCGCGACAATAAAGATGGGAAAAGGAGCGAAAGCCATGGCGGATGAGCAGGCACGCGCCGCGCTTGCGGCCATTCCGATGCTGGCCGGCTATGACGGCCCGCTGGAGCGGCTCGGCGGCCTGACCAACCTCGTCTTCAGGGGTAAGGATTTCTGCCTGCGTATCCCCGGCAAGGGTACCGAGGAATACATTAACCGCGCCAACGAGGCAGTGGCGGCCCGGGAAGCGGCAAAGGCCGGCGTCAGCCCGGAAGTGCTGCATGTCGATGCCGAGACGGGCGTGCTGGTGACCCGCTTCATCGCCGGCGCCGAGACGATGTCGCCGGAAAAATTCAAGACCCGAGCGGGCAGCCCGGCACGCGCCGGCAAGGCCTTTCGCAAGCTGCACACATCCGGCGCGGTGTTCCCCTTCCGCTTCGAGCTGTTTGCGATGATCGACGATTATCTGAAAGTGCTGTCAACCAAGGACGTCGCGCTGCCTGCCGGCTACCACGATGTGGTCCGCGAGGCGGAGGCAGTGCGCTCAGCACTTGCGGCTCAACCTCTGCCGATCGTCGCCTGCCACTGCGACCCGCTCTGCGAAAACTTTCTCGATACGGGCGACAGGATGTGGATCGTCGACTGGGAATATTCCGGCATGAACGATCCGCTCTGGGATCTCGGCGACCTCAGCGTCGAAGGGCAATTCGACGCCGCGCAGGACGAGGAAATGATGCTGGCCTATTTCGGCGGCGAGCCGAGACCGGCGGAGCGCGCCCGCATCGTCATCTACAAGGCGATGTGCGACCTTTTGTGGACGCTGTGGGGACTGATCCAGCTTGCCAACAAAAATCCGGCCGACGACTTTCGCGCCTATGCAGACGGCCGGTTTGCGCGCTGCAAGGCACTGATGGAGATGCCGGAATTTTCGCGGCATCTCGCGGCGGTGCGCCGGGGTTAATTCACACCCTTCGGTACGTTTTCGGGCGGTACCGTGTCGACCACCTTCTGGCGGTGGAAGATGAACAGGCCGGCCAGCACGACGATGGCCGAGCCGATCAGGATGCGCGGCCCAGGCACATCGCCGAAGAAGGCGAGGCCGAAGACCACTGCCCACAACAGCAGGCTGTAATGCAGCGGCGCCAAGGTCGAGGCCGGCGCCAGCTTCAACGCCCTGGTGATCATCAGATGCGCGCCGCAGGAGACGATGCCGAGAAGCAGCATGGCGCCGAAATCGAGCGAGGACGGCGTCCTCCAGCTGCCGAGGGTCAGCGCAGCGCCGACCAGCAGCGTGCCGATGGTTTGCCAGGTGACCAGCGAAGTGTCGCTGGTGCCGCGCAGCCGCCGATTGAGGATGATGGCGAAGGCAAAGGAAATGCTGCCGGCGAGCGCGAACATCGAGGACAGCGAGAACGCGGCCGACGACGGCTTCAGCATGATCAGCACGCCGCAGAAACCGACCAGGATAGCCGCCCAGCGGCGCCAGCCGACCCTTTCGCCGAGCAAAAAGTGCGACAGCGCCGCGACGTAGATCGGCCCGGCCATGTAGAAGCTCATCACATCGGCGAGCGGCAGATAGACGACCGCCGCGTAGAACAGCGCCGTATCAAGCGTCGTCATCACCACGCGCAGCAGCTGCAGCTCCGGCCGCTCCATGAGAAACAGCTTGGCCGCCCCTTGATGTGCAATCATCGGCCCGAGTATGAAAAACGCGCCGATCGAGCGGATCAGCACGACCTGGCCGACGGAAAAACTGGCGACCAGCCACTTGCCCATCGCATCGTTCAGCGCAAACAGGAAGTCGCCGGCGAGCATCAGCAGGATGCCGGCCAGCAGCACGTTCCTGATCGTCGAATTCTGGGCTGCGGGCTGCGCCATTCCGTTACCGGTTCCTCGCCGTGGGGTACGGTGACCCGCGTCGTAGTCGCAAGCTGCGGCCGTGACGAGGCGAAAATCGAGAATTCGGTAAGACCAGCGCCGGAAATCGGCTGGACTAAGCGTGGCGCCGGTTCACCGTGCCCGGCCTTCCGGCGATCGAAAGCCGCGTGTCCTGCCGGCTGCGCTCGGCCACCACCTTGCCCCTGGCAATGACGCAGAGACGCTCTGGGCGCAGCCGCAGCGCCTCGACTGGGTTGCCGGCATCGAGAACGACCAGGCTGGCGCGCTTGCCGACCGCCAGGCCAAGGTGGTTGAGGCCCATGATGGCGGCATTGACGTTGGTGACCATGTCGAAGCAGCGCGCCATCTCGGCCGGGCTCGACATCTGGGCGACATGCAGGCCCATGAAGGCGACGTCGAGCATGTCTGCGGTGCCCAGCGAATACCAGGGGTCGAGCACGCAATCCTGGCCCCAGCCGACGCGGATGCCGTGCGCCAGCATCTCCTTGACCCGCGTCAGGCCGCGGCGCTTGGGAAAGGTGTCGTGGCGGCCCTGCAGCATGATGTTGATCAGCGGATTGGGGATCGCCGAAACGCCGGCCTCGGCAATCAGCGGCAATAGCTTCGAAACGTAGTAATTATCCATCGAATGCATCGATGTCAGGTGCGAGCCGGCCACTCTGCCCTGCAACCCGAGCCGCTGCGTCTCATAGGCCAACTGCTCGATGTGGCGCGATAGCGGATCGTCGGTCTCGTCGCAATGCAAGTCGACCATCAGGCCGCGTTTGGCCGCGATCTCGCAGAGCTCGGTGACGGAGCGCGTGCCGTCGGCCATTGTGCGCTCGAAATGCGGAATGCCGCCGACTACATCGACGCCTATGTCGAGCGCCCGGATGGTGTTGCTGCGCGCCGTCGGCGAGCGATAGAAGCCGTCCTGCGGGAAGGCGACCAATTGCAGGTCGATATAGGGGGCAACGGTCTTCTTCACGTCGAGCAGCGCTTCGACCGCCAGCAGGCGGTCGTCGCAAACATCGACATGGGTTCGGATCGCGAGCAGGCCCATCGACACCGCCCAGTCGCAATAGGCAAGCGCACGGTCGCGCACCGCCTCATGGGTCAGAAGCGGCTTCAGCTCGCCCCAAAGCGAGATGCCTTCGAGCAACGTGCCCGAGACATTGATGCGCGGAATGCCGAGCGAAAGCGTTGCGTCCATATGGAAATGCGGATCGACGAAAGGTGGCGAGACCAGATTGCCACGGGCATCGATCGCCGTGCCGGCGCTGACGTTCAGCTCGGGCTCTATCGCTGCGATCGTTTCGCCGACGATACCGATATCGGCGATCCTGCCGTCGGGCAGCGTGCCGCCGCGCACCACAAGGTCGAAATCCATCTATCGCCACCTCGTTCAAAAAGGCATTTCTTTCCATGCAGCGTGCTACCGCAAGGCGGAACCTTCAGGCGCGGCTTTCCCTTCTCCCCTTGTGGGAGAAGGTGGCCGAGCGAAGCTCGGTCGGATGAGGGGTGTTCCAGCTCGGCATCCCCTGCACTCCGTCCAGCACCCCTCAACCGTCTCGGCGCTGCGCGCCGATCCACCTTCTCCCACAAGGGGAGAAGGAAAGGCCCTATTCCGGCACGTACCGCACCGCCCCCTTGGCGGCACTTGTCGCCATCGCCGCATAGGCGCGCAAGGCCGTCGTCACCTTGCGCTTGCGCTTTTCCTCGGGCTTCCAGGCAGTTGGTCCCTTCGCCTCCATCGCCGCACGACGGGCGGTGAGCTCCGCGTCGTCGACGGCAAGCCTGATGGTGCGGTTGGGGATGTCGATCTCGATCGTGTCGCCTTCCCTGACCAGCCCGATCAGCCCGCCTTCAGCCGCTTCCGGCGAGACGTGGCCGATCGACAGGCCGGAGGTGCCGCCGGAAAAACGACCGTCGGTGATCAGTGCGCAGGCTTTGCCGAGGCCCTTCGATTTGAGATAGCTGGTCGGATAGAGCATTTCCTGCATGCCGGGGCCGCCGCGCGGGCCTTCATAACGGATAACGACGACATCGCCGGCCTTGATCTCGTTCGACAGGATCGCCTTGACGCTGGCGTCCTGGCTTTCGAACACTCTTGCCGGACCGGTGAATTTCAGGATCGATTCATCGACACCGGCCGTCTTCACGATGCAACCGTCGAGCGCGAGATTGCCTTTCAGCACGGCAAGGCCGCCATCCCTTGAGAAAGGATGTTCGGCCGAGCGGATGACGCCCGTCTCGCGATCGAGATCGAGATCGTCCCAGCGGCGGTCCTGGCTGAAGGCGACCTGCGTCGGCACGCCGCCGGGTGCCGCGAGGAAGAAGTCGCGGACATTCCGGCTTGAGGTGCGGGAGATATCCCAATGATCGAGCGCTTCGCCGAGGCTTGCGGTGTGCACCGTCGGCAGGTCGCGGTTGATCAGCCCTGCGCTATCCAACTGGCCGAGGATCGCCATGATGCCGCCGGCGCGGTGGACGTCCTCCATGTGGACGTCGGCCTTGGCCGGCGCCACCTTGCACAGCACCGGCACCCGCCGCGACAGCCGGTCGATGTCTTCCATGGCGAAGTCGACCTCGCCCTCATGTGCCGCGGCGAGGATGTGCAGCACGGTGTTGGTCGAGCCGCCCATGGCAATGTCGAGCGTCATGGCGTTCTCGAAGGCGCCCTTCGAGGCGATGCTGCGCGGTAGCGCGGTGTCGTCGTCCTGCTCGTAATAGCGCTGGGCGAGATCGACGATCAGATGGCCGGCCTCGACGAACAGGCGCTTGCGGTCGGCATGCGTCGCCAGCGTCGAGCCGTTGCCGGGCAGCGACAGGCCGAGCGCCTCGGTCAGGCAGTTCATCGAATTGGCGGTGAACATGCCCGAGCACGAGCCGCAGGTCGGACAGGCCGATCGCTCGATGATCTTGACGTCCTCGTCGGACACCTTGTCGTCAGCGGCCGCGACCATGGCGTCGACCAGGTCAAGCGCCTGGCTCTTGCCGGCGAGCACCACCTTGCCGGCCTCCATCGGCCCGCCGGAGACGAAGACGGTCGGGATGTTGAGGCGCAGCGACGCCATCAGCATGCCCGGCGTGATCTTGTCGCAATTCGAGATGCAGACCATGGCGTCGGCGCAATGCGCGTTGACCATGTATTCGACCGAGTCGGCGATCAATTCTCGCGACGGCAGCGAATAGAGCATGCCGTCATGGCCCATGGCGATGCCGTCGTCGACGGCTATGGTGTTGAATTCCTTGGCCACGCCGCCGGCCTTTTCGATCTCGCGGGCAACCAGCTGGCCTAGGTCCTTCAGATGGACATGGCCCGGCACGAACTGGGTGAAGGAATTGACCACGGCGATGATCGGCTTGCCGAAATCCGAATCCTTCATCCCGGTGGCGCGCCACAGACCGCGAGCGCCGGCCATGTTGCGGCCATGGGTGGTGGTGCGGGAACGGTAGGCGGGCATTGAACTGTCCTTGCTGTCTGCTCGCGCCGCACAGGCGCGGAAAACCGGAATTGAGCCGCAGGCCTTATAGACGCCAAGCTCTGGTCTGGCCACAATTTTGCGCTGCGCCAGGGCGCGGAACGAGCGCCAGCCAAAGACGCAGCCGGTCCAGGCCGTAAAAAAGTCAGAGGTGTTGTCGGATCGGGTCTCGCTCGAGCGTCCTTAGGCAGACGGCGGGGCCGGGCATCAATCGCCAGCCGGCCGTTTTGCGAGTGAAAACAAAGCCAAAACCAGTCCGAGGAGCAAGAGAATGCAAAAGATCACCCCCTGCCTGTGGTTCGACGACCAGGCCGAGGAGGCCATGAACCATTACATCTCCATCTTCAAGAATTCGAAGGTGCTGAGCGTGATGCGCTGGCCCAAGGGCAGCGGCGATAATGAGGGCAAGGTGCTGATGGTCTCATTCGAGCTCGACGGCGTTCAGTTCCAGGCGCTCAACGGCGGGCCGCAATTCAAGTTCACCCAGGCAGTCTCGCTCTCCATCGACTGCAAGACGCAGGAAGAGGTTGACTATTTCTGGGACAGGCTCATCGCCGGCGGTGGCGAGCCCAGCCAGTGCAGCTGGCTGAAGGACAAGTTCGGCCTCTCCTGGCAGGTCGTTCCCGAGCAGTTGCCCAAGCTGCTGCTGGACCCCGACAGGGAAAAGGCCGGCCGGGTGATGCAGGCGATGATGCAGATGAGCAAGATCGACATCGCCAAGATCGAAGAGGCAGCCAGGGGGTGAACGAACGCGGTCTTGCCTTCCCTCCTGTGGGAGAAGGTGGATCGGCGCGAAGCGCCGAGACGGTTGAGGGATGCTGGACGGAATGAGACGTTGGTGTTTCCTGGAACACCCCTCATCCGTCGCCTTCGGCGACACCTTCTCCCCCAAGGGGAGAAGGGAAGGGGCGCATCAAGCCGCTTTGTCGCGGACCTGATAATCCTTTACCGCCGCAAAGCGGATCGCCTTCCAGCGCTCGGCCTCGTAGTTGAGCGAGAAGGCGTGCTGGGCGAGGAACACCGGATCGTTGTCGAGGTCGCGGGCAATGTCGCCGCGATGCGCCTCGATGAAGCGCTGGAGCTCGGCCTTGTCGTCGGCCGAGATCCAGCGGCAGACCGAAAAGCGCGACATCTCGAAATCGACCGGCAGTGTGTATTCGAAGTTCAGCCGCTCTTTCAGGACATCGAGCTGCAGGGCGCCGACGACGCCGACGATGGCCGGCGAGCCGTCCTCCGGCGAGAACAATTGCACGACGCCTTCCTCGGCCATCTGGTGCAGCGCCTCCTTGAGCTTCTTGGCCTTCATCGCGTCGCCGAGGCGGACGCGGCGCAGGATTTCCGGCGCGAAATTCGGCACGCCGCGAAACAGGATCTCCTCGCCTTCGGTCAGCGTGTCGCCGATGCGCAGCGTGCCGTGGTTGGGAATACCGACGACATCGCCGGCAAACGCCTCGTCGGCGGTGACGCGGGTGCGGGCGAAGAAGAATTGCGGCGCCGACAGGCTCATCGGCTTCCCCGTGCGCACCAGCTTGGCCTTCATGCCGCGCTCGAGCTTGCCGGAGCAGACGCGGACGAAAGCGATACGGTCGCGGTGGTTGGGGTCCATATTGGCCTGGATCTTGAAGACGAAGGAGGTCATCTTGTCCTCGGTCGCCTCGACCTTGCGCGTGTCGGCCTCCTGCGCGCGCGGCGGCGGCCCATAGGCGCCGAGCGCCTCGATCAGGTCGCGCACGCCGTAATTGCGCAGCGCCGAGCCGAAATAGACCGGTGTCAGATGGCCTTCGCGAAAGGCTTCCAGATCGAGCGGGCGGCAGGCCTCGCGCGCCAGCTCCAGCTCCTCGATGAAAGCCTCCCGGTCGTTCTCCGGCAAGAGACCGGCGACACGGTTGGAATCGGGGCCGTTGACCGGCGTGCGCTCCTTTTCAGCGTCGCCCTTGCGCACAGCATTCAGCGCCAGATGGTAGGTCCCGCAAAAGGTCTTGCCGCGGCCGATCGGCCAGGTGATCGGTGCGGTATCAAGCGCCAGCTTCTGCTCGATCTCGTCGAGGATGTCGAACGGGTCGCGGCTTTCTCGGTCCATCTTGTTGACGAAGGTGATGATCGGGATATCGCGCAACCGGCAGACCTCGAACAGTTTCAACGTGCGCGGCTCGATGCCCTTGGCGGCGTCGATGACCATCACCGCGCTGTCGACCGCCGACAGCGTGCGATAAGTGTCGTCGGCGAAATCCTCGTGGCCGGGCGTGTCGAGCAGGTTGAAGACAGTGTCCTCATATTCGAAGGTCATCACCGAGGTGACCACCGAAATGCCGCGCTCGCGTTCGATCTTCATCCAGTCGGACCGGGTCTGGATGCGGTCCTTCTTGGCCTTGACCTCGCCGGCAAGCTGGATCGCACCGCCGAACAAAAGCAGCTTTTCGGTGAGCGTCGTCTTGCCGGCGTCGGGGTGAGCAATGATCGCGAAAGTGCGGCGGCGCGATACCGCTTGTTCGATGTATTCAGCCAATTTCATGGAATCCTGTCTGTGGCGCGGGCTTTTAGCAGCGCTTTCTCTGCCTGTCGACGGTTTTGGGCTAATGGGCTCGGCCGAAGGGACATGCCGGTTTGTCGTTGCGACCGAATAGGACCCTGTCCTAGCGAGCCAACGGCACAGATTGCGGCTGTTCAGATGAGAAGATACTCTCCCGCTATGTCCACGCTACCATGATTTGCTTCTGGTAAGGGTGGCTGGTGGCCGACGCCCCTGCCGCCGAGCCAGGTAATCGACTGGATCTCCGAGCGGTTTATGCCGACGTCGCGCAACAGGTAGTCCGGCAGTTCGTAAAGCAATGCGCGGTCACGCCGGATGCGGATGATGCGGGCTAAGGCGCGTGGAACGGCGAGCCACATTTCGACGATTGCGGCGACGAACCGCGAACTATCGGGATGATCGGCGATTAAATCCGGCTCTGTATGTCCGATCAGCATGGCAATATTTCCTGTGGTTCGAGGGATGGGAGACACGGTTCCGAGATGTCGGCCGCGGAATGTTGGGAGAGCCATGCAATGGCCCTCCTGGGCGCTGCGTAACACCAGTCAAGACATGTCGTGTTCGCAGCTCACATAAGGGTTCCAGTCGGCGAACATGCCGGCCGGATTGTGCCGCCAGTGCCAGACGTGAAGCTCGTAGTAGGGGTCCACGGGATGAACGCCCACCGTCGTCTTGCGCTGGAGAGTGCGTCCGAGAAACTCGGGAACACCCTTGCCCTTCCAGTCCTTCTCGAAGACTATATATTCCATGCCAACGAGCTGCATGGAGCCGTCGGGCTCAGGTTCGTAGGTCAGCACGTCCGGCTCGCCGAGCACCAGCTTGCCGTCACCGGCACGACCGGGATGGATGAAGTGTACACCCATCGTGCCGTGCTCGTCATGTATCGTGCATTCGAACAACTGCTGGTAACCGTCGGCTTTGGCGACCTCGATGCTGAGGTATTTGGCCGCCATCTCCCGCGACCGGTTGAGGACCGGGTCAGGTATGTCATGAGCATCCGCCGCGCCGCAGAAGAATGCCGAGATTGCCACGGCGAGCACAATATCTGAAAAGAGCTTCACGATCCGTCCCTCCCTGCTAGGCCTGAGCGTAGGCGGTCGTTGGATCGAACAGGCGCTTCACCTGTGTGATCTTTGTGGCCGGGAAGCCGCTCATCTTGGCATGGCGCTGGATTATCGCTTCGTCCTTCGCGAGGTAGACGCAGAACGTTTTGTCATCCGCAACGAACGACTCCACCCACTGAATTTCCGGGCCGAGTTCGGCAAGAACAGCGTTCGAAGCCTTGGATGCCTCGCGAAGCTG
The DNA here is from genome assembly GCF_040317995.1 of Mesorhizobium sp. M1334. Taxonomy (NCBI): domain Bacteria; kingdom Pseudomonadati; phylum Pseudomonadota; class Alphaproteobacteria; order Hyphomicrobiales; family Phyllobacteriaceae; genus Mesorhizobium; species Mesorhizobium sp. M1334. Next base: position 626,187 of record NZ_JAMYLM010000001.1, on the reverse strand, counting down.
CTCTCGCTCGAAAGTGCCGACCTTCGGAATGTCCCTTTCAATGATGTACTTATGCATTTTCCTAGTTTCCTTGTGTTGGGTTCAAATGTCGCCGGACGGCCGATCGCTGCCGATGACATCCCCGGGGTTGCTGAGCTAAAATGCTCCTTGGCCGGCCAGGCACATGGAGAATGACAGGAGGGGCGGCCAACAGTCCTTACGCCGCTCTTATCTTCTTCTGATCCTTTGCCCATTGTCGTAGGAGGAATGCTGCCGATGGGGATGTATTGCTTCGGTGACTTCGAGCTGAACGAGGAAGCTCGCGGTCTTCGCCTCGCCGGCAGGGAGATCGAGGCGCAACCTCTGGTCTTCGATTTCCTCGCCATTCTTCTGCGCCATCGGAGCCGGGCTTTGAGCAAGGAAGAGTTGCTCGAAACGCTGTGGCCGGGCGTCACGGTGACCGAAGCCTCGCTGCAGCGTGTTGCCAGCCTGGCTCGCAGCATCCTTCGCCAGGGCGGCATGGAAACGGCACTGCGCAACCTGCCGCGGTTCGGCTACCGGATGTGTCTCGATCCGCCAGCCGTTTCGGAACGAGCGCCGACTCTCCCTGATCCGTCGACTGCGCATTCGAGCGCTAGCTTGCAGATCTTGGCCGCGCGGGCGGCTGCTTCGGCCAGGAAATGGTATGAGGCCGCGGCTTTGTTCGCCGAAGCGGACACTGCCGACGAGCTGGTCACCGCCGATCTCGAGGAATGGGCGCTGGCTCTGGAATGCATGGGGCGGCCGGCCGAAGCCATCCCGCCGCTGACGCGTGCCGTGAGGGCATACAGCATTGCTGGGCAAGGTTCGCGGGCCGCTGCTCCGGCAATCACACTTGCGCGGATCCACCTAGAGCGAGGAGAGCTTGCCGTCGCCAAGGGCTGGCATCAGCGCGCGGCAGCATTGATCGGCACCGCCACCGATAGCCGGGAGCACGGCCTTTGGTGTTGGATGGGGTCGCGGATCAAGGCCGCGGACGCGGAACCGGAACAGGCGCTGGCGTTTGCCGAGCAGGCCTGCGTCGTCGGCAAACATCTGGAAGATCCGGTCGTGGAGTCGCTCGGCCTTGTCTATCGTGGTTTTTTCAAGCTTTGCCTTGGCGACACCCAATCCGGACTGGAAGACCAGGACGCCGCCGCCGCCCTCGGTTTGTCCAGCGACGTCGATCCGGTGGTCGGCGGAATTCTCTATTGCAACGTCCTTTGGGCCTGCCGAAATTTCGGCGACTGGTCGAGAGCAAACCAGTGGACCCTCGGTTACGAGAATTGGTGCAGGGGCCACGGGCTAGAGGATCTGTCGGGCTCGTGCCGGTTGCATCGGGCCGAGGTGCTCGGCGTGCACGGCACGCTGAAGGAAGCGGAAGCATTGGTGCGCACCGCCCTCGACCAACTTGCGCTCGATGCGCCTTGGGCGATGGGCGACGCGTTGCGCGTGTTAGGCGACATCCATCTTGCGGCAGGGGACCTCACCGAGGCGGAAGCTGCGTATCGTGGCGCCCATGCGGTCGGCTGGGACCCTCAGCCGGGCCTTGCATTGCTGCAGCTCGAGCAAGGACAGGCAGAAGCCGCGTTCAGCGCTCTCGAGCGGTCCCTGATCGGGTCCGCCTGGCCGACCTTGCAGCGTCGGGGTTTGATTCTCGCCACTCTGGCAAAGGTGGCGGCACGAACGGATCGACTGGAGCGCGCGAAGCAGGTCATCGCCGAACTGGAAACCCAGCCACAGCGCTGGCCGATGGCATCTATCCGGGCGCTCACCTCGGAAGCCAAGGCCGAGCTTTTCATACGGGAAGGCCGCTTGGCCGAGGCCATTGGAGAACTGCAAGTTGCATACTCGCGCTGGAATGAGATCGGTTCGGCGATTAATGCCGCCGACGCCCGGCTCTCGCTTGCGGCTTTGCTCATTCAATTGGGTGATCGCACCGGCGCAGAACTGGAACTTGGCACCGTGCTGACGGTCGCAAGGAAAGTCGATTCGTCACGGCTTATGCGCCGATACGAAACCTTGAAGGCGCTGCTCGGCGGCACAAATAGAGAGGCACCCGCGTAAGAAGCTGCGGCGGCGTGATAACGTCACGCCGGTTCGGCGGCATGGCTCTCGAAGGCTATCTCGGGAATCCACTCGGCAATGGCGGCGCCGATCCTCTCGGCATGGTCCTCCTGCAGATAATGCGCGCCGGGTCCGAGATCGATCAATCGGCAGTTCTTCAGGCCGGCCGCGAATTCCCGTGCCGCCTGCGGCGAGACGAGAGCGCCCGGATCGCCTGAGAAAAGCAGCTTCGGGTAGGAAGAAGCCCGGAGCGCCCGATGGTCGTTCTCACTGATGGCGGCGACGTCGGCGGGCTGGCCTTCGATCGGCAGGTCGCGCGGCAGCCTCAGGATCGGCTTGCGCGATCGCGGTGTCGGGAACGGCGCCCGGTAGGCGGCCATTTCAGCATCGCTCATCGTGCGCAGAACCGAGGCCGGCAGCACCTTTTCGACGAAAACATTGTCTTCCAGAACAAGCTTCTCACCGATGCCAGGCGTGCGCATTGCCTTGAACAATTCGCGCGCCTGCGGACGCTGGTGGAAATCGTCCCAGCTCTCGAAGGGGCGGATGAATTCCATGAAGGCGAGGCCGAGGATCTGCTGCGGCCGCCGGGCGGCGAGATGGAAGGCAAGCGCGGTACCCCAGTCCTGCGCGACGACCACCATCTCGGTGATGCCAAGCGTCTCGATGAAAGCGTCGAGATAGCGGACGTGGTCGAAGAAGCGATAGTCGATGTCCGGCTTGCCGGATTGGCCATAGCCGATCAGGTCGGGCGCGATGCAGCGGCCGAATGGCGCCACATGCGGGATGATGTCGCGCCAGATGTAGGACGACGTCGGGTTGCCGTGCAGGAAGAGTACTGTCGGGCCAGCCGTGCCTGCCTCGACATAGGAAATGGTGGAATCGAGTACCGCGACTTGCGAGCGCGGCAACATTCTGCGCTTTTCGAGTTTCGGGTTCATCGGATCAGCTCCTTTTTGCGAAGACTGTTTTGAAGACGATGTTCTTGAAACGCTCGAGCGGTTCGGGACTGCGCTCCACCTTCATGCGCAGCATCGCGCCTTGCCAGGAACTCAAAAGGAAATCGGCGAGATCCTCGGCATCGAACGCGTCGGTGATATCGCCGGCCGCCTGGCCCTCGGCGATGCATTCGGCAAAGGGCTTGCGCCAGCGTTCGAAAATGGCGACGAGTTGCAGCCTCAGCGCCTCACTGTGAGCCGCCGTCTCGAGGCTGAGATTGCCGATCATGCAGCCCCGTGCCCAATCATGCGCCTCCAGCTTCGACGTGATGATTTCGAGATAGCGGCGCAAGCGCCCGACCGGGGGCGTGCCGTCCCGGGCAAGGGCCTGCTCCACCAAACCGCTCACATAGGCGAAATAGCGGTCCAGCACCTCGCCGGTGAACGCCTCCTTGGAGGCAAAATGATTGGTGAAGGACCCCGGACGGGCATCGGCCGCGGCGACGATGTCGCGTACGCCGGCGGCCGAATAGCCGGAACTCCAGATGGTTTTGAAACCGGCGTCGAGAAGCTTTTCGCGAAGTGAATGTCTAGCCATGCCGGGACAATACGTACGTACGTATTAGAGTCAAGAGGCATATTTTATACCGCGCGCTCTTGGCAGAACCCACGGGCAATGGCATCGCAGTGGTGGTGTTGGAACGAGGAGTGAAGCATGGCAGCGGCGAGACAAGTCATCGTCATCGGCGCCGGCATCATCGGCGCCTCCATCGCCTGGCACCTGACCAGAGCCGGAGCAAAGGTGACGGTCATTGCCGGCAGCGGCACCGGCGGCGTTGCGACACCGAATTCCTTTGCCTGGATCAATGCCAGCTGGGGCAATCCAGAGCTGTACTTCCGGCTGCGCGTTCGCGCTATGGCCGAATGGACGCGGCTGGCGAACGAGGTGCCCGGCATCCCGTTGCAATGGTGCGGTGGCCTGTGCTGGGACCTGCCCGCGGCCGAACTGGAAGCCTATGCCGCCGAACATTCCTCATGGGGCTATGGCATCGAGCGTGTCGACCGCGCCGCCGCAGCACGCATCGAGCCAAACCTGACCGAGCTTCCCGACTTCGCCCTTTATGTCGCCAAGGAAGGTGTCGCCGAACCGGTCGCTGCTACGCAAGCGTTGCTGACCGACGCCGAACGGCGCGACGCGCGGCTGCTGACGGGAGTTACCGCGACCGCGCTTGTGCAGGCCAACGGCAGGATTGCCGGCGTCGATACATCCGGCGGGCGGATTGCTGCCGACGAGGTGGTGATCGCGGCCGGAGCCGGCTCTCCGGCACTAGCGGCAACAGCCGGGATAGAACTGCCGATCGAGACGCCACCCGGCTTGATCGTGCACTCGCGCCCCTACGAAAAGCTGCTCAACGGGCTGGTGATCGGCGACCGCCTGCATATGCGCCAGACAGCGGAAGGCCGCGTCATCGCCGGCTCGGATTTCGGCGGCGCCGATCCCGGCATGGATGCCGCGGCCACCGCCCGCGACCTGTTTGCGGCGATGAAGGCGATGCTGCGCGGCGCGGATGGGCTGGAACTCGATTTCCACACCGTTGGCTACCGGCCGACGCCGGTCGATGGCTTTCCCATCATAGGCCGCGCCGAAGGCACGGGCGGCGTCTACGTCGCCGTTATGCATTCCGGCATCACGCTGGCGCCGGCCGTCGGCCTGTTCGCCGCCCGCGAAATCCTCGACGGCGAGCGCGATCCGCTGCTTGATCCCTACGGGCTGGCGCGGTTTACTCAATAACCGGGCGGCCGGCGAAAGCCGCCGGCCAGCGGCTCGATGGCCCTGGCGATCCCGAGCAGGCGCGACTCCGACCAGCGTTTGCCAACAAGTTGTAGTCCGATGGGCAGGCCGTCGCGATCCTGTCCGCAGGGCAGCGACAGTGCCGGGTGGCCGCTGTAGTTGAACACCGCGCCATAGGCCGGCAGCATCCAGTAGCTTTGCTTCTCGCCGTCGACCTCGATCGGCGTTCCCGGCTCGCAATGCGCGAAGGCGGTGACCATGGCGACCGGGCACAGCAAGGCGTCGCAACCGTCGAAGAACCGTTCCCATGCCAGGATGGAGCGGTCGCGGCGGGCGAGCGCCTCGAACCAGCGCGAGACCGGCGTCGGCTTCTCCGGCGGTTCGGGCTGCGCCGCCTCCAGCATCATGCCGATCAGGACGCCGCCCTGCTTCAGGTCGTCATGCAGGTCGAGCTCCGGCAATTCGGCTTCCTCGACGATGGCGCCCGCAGCCTGAAGCGCTTTTGCCAGACTTTCGACCGCCGCGCTGATCTCGCCGGCCACTGGAAAGCCCGGAAAGGACGGCGCGACGGCAATGCGCAAATTTTTGAGGTCCAGCTCCGGCATGGTTTCGACCGGGACCGGCGCAAGGTCGGTATCGCTTCCATCCGGCCCGGCGATGAGGCCGTAGATGAGCGCCAGGTCCTCGACGCTGCGCGCCAGCGGTCCGAGGCAGGACATCAGCCGCACGCTGCGCGGCGCCCCGCCTGGATCGGGGAAGGCGCCGGCGAGCGAGACGCGGTGCTCGGTCGGCTTGAGGCCGTAGACGCCACAAAAGGCGGCCGGCAGCCGGATCGAATCCTGCATGTCGGTGCCGACCTCGAACGGCGTCATTCCGGTGCTGAGCGCCGCCGCCGCACCGCCACTGGAGCCGCCGGCGGTGCGCTGGAGATCCCAGGGATTGCCGGTGCGGCCGAATAGCGGATTGCTCGACTGCCAGTCGCCCAGCATCGTCGCCACGTTCGTCTTGCCCACCAGTATGCCGCCTGCCGCCTTTAGCCGGACAACGACCGAACTGTCTGCCCTCGGGGCATAGTCGGCGAAGGCCGGGAAGCCGACGGTGGTTCTCATGCCAGCGGTTTCGTGCGTGTCCTTCAGTGTGAACGGCAGGCCATGCAGCGGCCCAAGTGCCTCGCCGCGCGCCTGCGCTTCGTCGGCTTTCTTCGCTCGAGCGCGAGCCCCCTCCCTGTCGAGCGTGACGACGGCATTGGCCGCCTCATTGTGCCTGTCGATCTGCGCCAGATGCTCGTCCAGCACTTCTATTGCGGAAACCGTACGGTCGCGGATGGCCGCGGCCAGTTTGGTGGTCGAGGAAAAGACGATATCCATCATGACCGCTCCGGGCTATCGCGTCGCGCTCCTCAAAATGGTGGATTGCGGCGCGGCTTCAAGCCTGGCTCGGCATTTCGACGACGGCGGCGCTTGATCGGGATTGCGCTGCCGGGATGTTTTGAGGGGGCGCTGTACCGCGGCCTCGCCGCGATCGGCACCTCTACGGCTTACCGTCCCCGGTTATGCGTCCGTTCGTAGAGCTCACGGATGATGCCGCTTGCCGTGGTCTCGAACAGAAACGGCAAGAAAGCATGAATGAGCGCGGCAAAGGCCGCCATGAACAATCGCGACGAGAACCATGCGGCGAAAGCCATATGGCCGAAATAGCTCTCGCCGACCGCGGCCGGGTGAGAGGTGAAAAGTCTTGCGAGCCGTGCTGTCATGTCGATCCCTCCTGCCGGCATGAAGAGCCAGCGATGAATATCCTGCCACGGCTATCAGGTTCATCGGTCTCAAATTGTCCTTGTCTAAAGCCAAATTTTGGGACAAACATCCCACATGATGGCGGAAATCGACGAAATTGACCGGAGATTGCTGGCCGAGCTGCAACGCGACGGCACGCTGTCCGTCGACCAGCTCTCGGCAAGAATATCGCTGTCGCGCAATGCCTGCTGGCGCCGGGTCAAGCGGCTGGAGGAAGACGGCATCATTACCGGTCGGGTGGCGCTGGTCGACGCCGACAAGCTCGGACTCGGCCTTTCGGTGTTCATCCTGATCCGCACCTCGAACCACGATCCCGACTGGCTGCAAAGATTCCGGGCGGCGGTGACCGGCTTTGCCGAGATCACCGGCGCCTACCGCATGTCCGGCGATCTCGACTATGTGCTGCGCGCCCGCGTCGCCGACGTGAAGGCCTATGACCGGCTCTACCAGCGGCTGATCGCCAAGGTGGCGCTGTCGGACGTTTCGGCCTCTTTCGTCATGGAGGAGATCAAGGAGACCACGGTCGTTCCGATGGAACTGCGCTGAGGCGGAACTGCGCTGAAAGAAAGCCGTTGATAGCATTGCCGCCGAGTTGACTGAACCAGCGTTCGCGACGATAGGATCAGCCTTATGCGCGCAGCACCTTATCCTACCTCCGTCATCGGTCCGGCTGTCGGTTTCGTCAGGCTGCCGCATGGCGAGGGCTTGCCGCTTCCCGCCTATGAGAGCTCGGGCGCTGCCGGCATGGACCTGCGCGCCGCCGTCCCCGACGACAGGCCGCTTTTGATCCTGCCGGGAAAGCGCGCGCTGGTGCCGACCGGGCTGGTCCTGGAAATTCCGGAGGGCGTCGAAGGCCAGGTCCGGCCGCGTTCGGGCCTCGCTTTCAAGCACGGGCTCACCTGCCTCAACACGCCGGGCACCATCGACAGCGACTATCGCGGCGAGGTCAAGGTGCTGCTGATCAATCTCGGCGACGAGGATTTCGCGGTGACGCGCGGCATGCGGATCGCCCAGATCGTTTTCGCCCCGGTAACGCAGGCGACCGTCGAGGAGCGCACATTGGCCGGCGGCACAGCGCGCGGCTCGGGCGGCTTCGGATCGACCGGCACTGTTTGATGAAAATACCCAAACTCGTCATCTTCGATTGCGACGGGGTCTTGGTCGATACCGAGAACCTGGCCAATCGGCGCCTCGCCGAATGGTTGACCGCGGCAGGCTTTCCGGCCAGCTTCGAATATTGCCGGAGGAATTTCTCCGGCCGCAGCATGGTCTCGGTGCAGAAGGAAGTCGAGGCGACCGGCGTCAGCCTTGGCGCCGATTTTGTCGAGCGCTGGAACGCCGGCCTGCCGGACCTGTTCGCACATGGCGTCGAGGCCATCCCCTACGTTCGCGAGTTCATCGAAACCGTGCACGCCGCCGGCATCGCCACCTGCGTCGCCTCGTCGGCACGGGTGTCGAAAATGCACATCACACTCGGCCAGACCGGGCTGCTGCCGCTGTTCGAGCATGCGCTGTTCAGCTCGACCATGGTCTCGCGCGGCAAGCCGTTCCCCGACCTCTTCCTGCATGCGGCAGCGACGATGGGCTTCGCGCCCGCCGACTGCATCGTCATTGAGGACAGCGTCGCCGGGACGACAGCCGGCATCGCCGCCGGCATGCGCGTCTATTCCTACCACGGCGACCCGCTTTCCGACCGCGATGGACTGATCGAAGCTGGCGGCATCCTGTTCGATGACATGCGTGAACTGGCCGGGCTGGTGCCGATCCACTGACCGGCAGGCTGCATGCGCATCCGGTCTCAGACCGGGCGTGGGGCTCCAAGTACTCGGTCGACCGTGTCGCGTATGAGAGTGCGCAGCTTGGCCGGCCTGTCGAGATGACTGACGACAAGGAGGCCGTCGGCCGCCACCGTTAGCGCGTCCGCTGTGCGGTCCGGATCGGGATTTGCGTCCGCGATCAGCAGATCCCTGAGGATACCCCACTTCCAGTGACGATGCTGATCGATCGCCTGGCGAACCGGGCTGCTGGGATCCGGATATTCAGCGGCGGCATTCTGAAACGGGCAGCCGCGGTAGCCCGGCTGATCTGCCGCATCGGCGATGAGATCGAATATCGCAAGAATCGTCTGCCGAGGTGGCCGCCGCCCAAGCTTCGCGATTGCCGCCCGTCCTCCCTTGCTGAGCTCCTCGACGTAGGCGCGGACCAGATCGTCCTTGGCCGCGAAATGATGATAGAACGTGGCCTTGGCAACGCCGGCCTCGGCGATGATGCGGTCGATGCCGACTGCGCGCACCCCCTCCAGAGAAAACAGCGCGGTCGCCGTATCGAGGATGCGACGACGCGCAAGACTTTCGGGACGATCGTTGATTCGGGCTGCGGACATGCCTTGACTATATAGCAGACAGGTCTGTATACATCCATATGTAGACAGACAGGTCTACCTACTAATGAAGGAAAGGCGAACATGGCTTCGATAGTCAGGGAAATCATCGTAGATGCTTCACCGGAAAGCGTATGGGCGACGGTCGGCGACTTCGCCGGCGGCGCCCAACGGATAGCCCCAGGCGTTTTCGTCGACTGCAGGGTGGATGAGGACGACGTACGGGCCCTTACTTTCGCCGACGGCAAGATTGTGCGAGAGCGGCTCATCGCCGGCGACGAGCAGAGCCGGCGCATCGTGTGGGGATGGCTCGGCGATGAGGTCACCCACGATAACACCTCCATGCAGGTCTTTGCCGAGGGCGAGGGCCGGAGCCGCCTGGTCTGGATCCATGACACTCTGCCGGACGAACTCGGCGCGTGGCTCGCAGCCGCCATGGATCAGCTGGTGCCGGTTTTCCAGCAGACCCTGGCGACCGAAGCCAAACCAACATAGCGAGGCAACGCCAGGTGTTTCCTCTTGGCCGCAAAATGCTCTAGCTTGCGCGCGCCCGACATAACGAGCGCGCGCATGGCCTTCTCGCTGGTTCGTTTCATCCTTGCCTGCCTGCTGCTGCCTTGTCTTTGGACGACGGCCAGCGCCGAGGCCGTCAGTTTCCCGGAGCTCGGCAGCGCCGTCCCCGGCCACGGCGATGTCACCTATCTCGACCTCGCCAGGATGGTCATTCCCGATCTGGCCGCGGACAAGGACGGCTTTTTCCGGGGTTCGACGCCGATCGAGATGCGCCACATCGCTGGTCCGGACTACGACGGCTCCCCGCCGGCGACGTCGGGTCTTTCCAACGCCGGCGTGCTCGGCATCAAGGCCGGCGGCAAGGAGCGGCTGACCATGCTGTTCGACCTTGGCGACTCGCCTGACAGCGCCGAGGGCTATGCCGTGCTGGCACTCTATGACATCACCGGCAAGCCGGCGCTGCTCGACGCGGTCAATGTCGCCGTCGACCGCATCACCTATCTTCGCGATCCGGGCAAGCTGCCGATCGGGCCTGGTGACGACGCTATCATCAGCATGAGCATGCATTTCAATTCGAGCCAGGGCTATGGGATCACGCCGCTGATCATGGTCCGCAACGACAGGTTCGAGCTGATCGACATGATCTACACGTTCGACGAAAACCTCTGCACTCATAGGAGGACACAGAATGCGGCGTTCCAGGTGATCGCCGACGGCCAGCCTTATGCAGCCATCAAGGTCACAGTGACCGACGCGACGCTACCGGGAGAAGAAAGCTGCGACGGCCAGCCGCCGCCAGAGGCGTCTTCGCGCGACATTTCCGTCACCTATCATTGGAACAAAAATGCTTCGCGCTACGTCAAGGATTCCGATGCGCTGGACCGATTGGCAGATGACAACGCCAAACGCTTCTGAGCCAACCGCATTTGTTTGCCCGGCGCCTTCCGCCGGGCTAGAATTTGCCTCACATTCTGCACTGGAGGGGAGCATCCATGGACAAGGGTAAGATTTTTCGCGACCTGCATGCCTCGATCTTCGTCATGGCCAATTCCTGGGACGTCGGGACGACCAAGCTCTTGGCTTCGTTCGGCTTCAAGGCGCTGGCCACGACCAGCGCCGGCTTTGCCTTTTCGCGCGGCCTGCCCGATGGTGCGGTGACGTTCGAGGCGATGATCCATCATTGCCGTGAAGTGTCGGCGGCGACCGGGCTGCCGGTTTCGGCCGATCTCGAAAAGGGCAAGGGCGACAGCGCAGCAAGTGCCGGCGAGACCATCTTCGCCGCCGAGGCGGCTGGCCTCGCCGGCTGCTCGATCGAGGACCATACTGGCGAGCCCGACAAGCCGATCTATGATTTTGCGCATGCCGTCGAGCGCGTCGCGGCGGCGGCAGAATCGGCACGGGCACTGAAACGCGATTTCGTCTTCACCGCGCGGGCCGAGAATTTCCTGTGGGGCAAGCCCGATCTTGACGATACGATCAAGCGGCTGCAGGCCTTCGAGAAGGCCGGCGCCGACGTGCTCTATGCACCGGGGCTGGGCGACATCGAGATGGTTCGAACCGTCTGCTCGGCGCTGACCAAGCCGGTCAACGTCATGGCCAGGCCCGGCTTCACCATCGCCGACCTGGCCACGGCGGGGGTAAAGCGGGTCTCGCTCGGTCCATGGCTCACCAATTTCGCCTTCGGCATGCTGGAGACCGCGGCGCGCGAGATCCAGCAGGATGGCACCTTCGGCTTCACCCGCGCCGCCATGCCGTTCGGCAAGCTGCAGGCGCTGTTTGCCAAATCTTCAGCCTAGGTCGGGCCCAGCGAATGACCCTCACCGTCGTCGACATGCACACCGGCGGCGAGCCGCTGCGGATCGTCACCGGCGGCTACCCCGACATTCCCAAGGGCACGATCCTCGAAAAGCGTGCCTATGTGCGCGACCATCTCGATCATCTCAGAAAGATCCTGATGTTCGAGCCGCGCGGCCATTATGACATGTATGGCGCGCTGCTGGTGGAGCCCGACCTGCCGGGCGCCGACCTCGCGGTGCTGTTCATGCACAATGAGGGCTATTCGACGATGTGCGGCCACGCCATCGTCGCGCTCGGCCGATACGCCGTCGACGAGCGGCTGGTGGCGCCACGCGAGCCGCTGACGACCGTCAACATCGAGGCGCCATGCGGGCTGATCTCGGCTGCGGTCGAGGTGAGGGATGGCAAGGCCGGTGCGGTGTCCTTCGAAAGCGTGCCGGCGTTTCTGTTCGCCCGCGACCGGCGGATCGAGCTGCCGGGCTATGGTCCGGTCGGCTTTGACATCGCCTATGGCGGCGCCTTCTATGCGCTCGCCGACTGCCGCCAGTTCGGGCTGGAATTCGGCAGGAACCGGGTGCGCGATTTCGTCGATGCAGCGACCGCGCTGACCGATAAGCTCAAGGCCGAATTGCCGCTGTCGCATCCCGACCATGCAGATCTCGCCTTTCTCTACGGCACCATCCTGACCGACGGACAGGATGCGTTCTCCGATACGCCGACCAAAAACATCTGCGTTTTCGCCGAAGCCGAGGTCGACCGTTCGCCGACCGGCTCGGGCGTCACCGCGCGGCTGGCGGCAATGCACGCCAAAGGCCAGATCGAGATTGGCCGGACGCGGCTGTTCGAGAGCATCGCCGGCTCGCGCTTTTCCGGCGCGGTCGCACGCACGGCCACAGCCGGGCCGCATGATGCCATCATCGCCCGCGTCGGCGGCCGCGCCTATTACTCAGGACGGGCCGAATTCATCGTCGAGGACGATGATGAACTGGGCAGGGGTTTCCTGCTGCGCTAGCTCGCTTCCCGCGCCGAGATCGCCTTGTGCAGATGCACCATCATGGCGGCGGCGAACAGCGGCGTCAAAAGATTGAGCAGCGGCACGGCCAGGAAAGCGGCGACGACCAGCCCGGCCAGGAATACGGTGACCGCGTGCTTTCTGCGCAGCGCCCTGGCCTCGGCCTCCGGGCGAAAGCGCATGGTGGCGAACTCGAAGAACTCGCGCCCGAGCAGATAACCGTTAACGATGAAAAAAGCGGCGATGTTGATGCCCGGCACCAGCAGAAGCAGCAGAGCGATGATGTTGCCGAGGATGACGACGCCGAAGAACCTGATCGCCAGCACCAGCGAGCGCAGCGCCGGCACGGCGCGGCCGGGCGGATCGTTGGGATAGTCGGTGCGCTCGACCACTTCGGCGACGTCGTCAAGGAACAGGCCGGCGATGATCGCCGTCACCGGCGCGATAAAAAGCGCCAGCCCCAGCGCAAGGCCGACGCCGGCAACAACGGCGCCCAGCCATCCGGCCCAGGAGGGAAGGGCGGGCAGCCATGCATCGATCCACGGCCAGGCCAGCCATTCGAACAGGCTCTTTATTCCGAACCACAGCGCCGCCAGTGCCAGCAAGGTCAGCCCCAGTGTCTTCACGAACACGGAACGGAATTCGGGCGAGAATAGCCGGCTCAAGGCGGCGCGGGCGGCATCGAGGATCACGGCGTTTCCAATTCCCTGTCAAACATGCCCGTGGCTGATATCTCCGAATAGGCGGAGACCGCCCAAGTCGCAAGCGCGGCTTCCTTCCGGCGATTCCCGCCGCGACACCGAACAGCTTGCGCATGGTCGCCGGTTCATGGCGGGTGATCAGGGCGGTCAGCAAGAAGGTGAAGATCGGCGAGGTCGCATTCAGGATCGTGGCCAGCCCGGCATCCAGCGAGCGCTCGGCCCAAGCGATCAGCGTGAACGGCACGACGCTGTTCAGGCATGCCTGGAATGCAAACCGGCGCCAGCTTGCGGCATCACCCGGCAAGGCCAGCCCGCGCCAGCGGATCAAGGCGAACAGGATGCCACCCGCGATCAGGGTTCGCGCGGCGATCAGCGTTACCGGCGGGATCGTCGCGACGCCGATCTTGATGAAGCTGTAGGATGCGCCCCACAGCACCGCCAATACGACGAGCAGCACCAGCTCGATCCTGGTGTCGGTTTTCATGGACATGGCCGGCTGGAACCTCTGGGCATCGCTCATCTCAGCGATGCTTGTAAGCCAGGCCCGCGGGAAATGCTTCGGCCGCCATCCAACGATGGTCGCTATGCTGACATTCGTCGGATCGCCGCTAGGCAAAGCCGCATCAAACCGCTAGACCCGCCCGCGCCCGGCGTGGCAGAAAGCCGGTGGCTTTTGGCGGAGACATGAATTGATGCCGGAATATGACGTGCTTTGTATCGGAAATGCCATCGTCGACATCATCGCCCAGTGCGACGAGGCGTTCCTGGAGACCAACGGCATCATCAAGGGCGCCATGAATTTGATCGACACGAAGCGCGCCGAACTGCTCTACAGCCGCATGGGCCCGGCCATTGAAGCCTCGGGCGGCAGCGCCGGCAACACGGCGGCGGGCGTTGCCTCCTTCGGCGGTCGCGCCGCCTTCTTCGGCAAGGTCTCCAACGACGCGCTCGGCGAAATCTACGCGCATGACATCCATGCCCAGGGCGTCGCCTTCGACACAAAGCCGCTCAACGGCGAACCGCCGACGGCGCGCTCGATGATCTTCGTCACGCCGGACGGCGAGCGCTCGATGAACACCTATCTCGGCGCTTGCGTCGAACTCGGCCCGGAGGACGTCGAGGCCGACAAGGCGTCGGGCGCCGCGGTCACCTATTTCGAGGGCTATCTGTGGGATCCGCCGCGCGCCAAGGAAGCGATCCGGCAGACGGCGAAACTCGCCCATGCCGCCGGGCGCGAAGTGTCGATGACCCTGTCGGACTCGTTCTGCGTCGACCGCTACCGCGACGAGTTCCTCGATCTGATGCGCTCCGGCACCGTCGACATCGTCTTTGCCAACAGCCACGAGATCAAGTCGCTCTACCAGACCGCGTCCTTCGACGAGGCGCTGGCGCAGATCCGCAAGGATTGCAAGATCGCCGCCGTCACCCGCTCGGAAAAGGGCTCGGTGATCGTGCGCGGCGACGAGACCGTCACCATCGAGGCGACCAGGATCCGCGAGCTGGTCGACACCACCGGCGCCGGCGACCTCTACGCCGCCGGCTTCCTCTACGGCTACACGCAAGGCCGCGGCCTGAAGCAGTGCGGCGACCTCGGCTCGCTGGCGGCCGGGCTGGTCATCCAGCAGATCGGCCCAAGGCCAAGGCAGAATTTGCGCCACGAGGCCGAACAGGCGGGGTTGCTATAGCTAGCAGCACCTCTTCCCCTTCTCCCCTTGTGGGCCTGTTGCGTAATTCGCTGATTGTGATTCTCTGAGACGAAGCTCGGAGGGAATCGCGATGGCAGTGAAGCAGATGGGCCAGTTGAGCTTGGCGGAGGCTTTTCTGGGCGGCAAGTTGGCTGGCGGTTCTTCACCGCTTGATCGATTGTCGGGTCTGGTGAAGTGGTATCGCTTCGAGAAGCTGCTCAACCCGCTGCGCGATGGCGGACCCGGACGGGCAGCTTGGCCACCGCTGGTTCTGTTCAAGGCGCTTTTGCTGCAGTCACTCTACGGCCTGTCGGATCGCGAACTTGAGGAGGCGCTTGGCGACCGGCTGTCGTTCCGGCGCTTTGTAGGGCTCGGGCTGGAGGAGAGCGTTCCCGACCACACGGTGCTTTCGCGTTTTCGCAATCTGCTTGTCAGCGAAGGGCTGCTGGAGAAGCTGTTTGGCGAACTGGACCGGCAGTTGGAGAAAGCCGGTGTTATCCTGAAGCGGGGAACGATGCTGGATGCCACGCTGATCAATGCGGTTTCATTGCCCCCGACGGACGAGCGGACTTCGAAGGATACGGATGCCCGGCTCACCGCGCGAAAGGGCAAGGGCGGCTTCACCTTTGGCTACAAAGCCCAGGTCGGGGTGGATGAGGGCTCTGGCCTGATCCGCACGGTGATTACCACGCCAGCCAACGTCAACGACACGGTGATGGCCGATAACTTGATCTGCGGCGACGAGAAGACGGTGTGGGCGGACGCCGCCTACGACACCCATGCCCGCCACGCCCGGCTCAAGGCCGAGGGCAAGAAGGTGCGCATCGCGCGCCGCCCCAACAAGCACCATGCGCTGCCGCCGCGGCTCAAACATTACAACCGCCTGATCGCCAGACGGCGAGCGGCGGTGGAGACCACTTTCGCCACGCTCAAGAACCGGATGAAGCTGACCAATATCCGCTATGTCGGACTGGCGAAGGCCACCGCCCAGGTGACATTGGCGGCGATCGCCTTCAACATGCGCCGATGGGCCGCCATCACGGGATAGGTGCGCCCGCAGCCCCGCCCGGGCCGAAACCGCCGCCGAAAGCCCAAACAAGGGGGCGGAGCTCACAAAGACGAGCGAAATCCCTGCGATCCCGCCCCATCTAAACATCCCCGATTACTGCGCAACAGGCCCCTTGTGGGAGAAGGTGCATCGGCGCGCAGCGCCGAGACGGATGAGGGGTGTTGGAAGGAATGCCGTCCGAGCCAAGCTGGAGCACCCCTCATCCGTCGCCTTCGGCGACACCTTCTCCCACAAGAAGCAAGGGGAGAAGGAAGAGACGCTGCCGCTAGGCGCTCCTCAAGCTCCCGCGCTATACGCCGCGATCGCCGCCATATTGACGATGTCCGAATCCTTGGCATTGAGCGAGACGATCTGAACCGGCTTGTTCAGGCCGACCAGCAGCGGGCCGATGACGGTAGAGCCGCCGAGTTCCTGCAGCATCTTGGTCGAGATCGAGGCCGAGTGGAAAGCCGGCATGATCAGCACATTGGCCGGGCCGGTCAGCCTGATGAACGGGTACTGCGCCATGGCGCGGGCGTTGAGCGCCACGTCGGCGGCCATTTCGCCGTCATACTCGAAATCGACGCGGCGCTTGTCGAGGATGCGCACCGCTTCCTGGACGCGCTCGGAGCGCTCGCCTTGCGGATGGCCGAAGGTCGAATAAGCGAGCATGGCGAGCCTCGGCTCGTAGCCCATGCGGCGGGCAAAGCCGGCGGCCTCCTCGGCGATGTCGGCGATCTGTTCAGCATTCGGCATGTCGTGCACGGCGGTGTCGGCAACGAGGACGGTGCGGCCCCGCGCCAGCACGATCGACACGCCGATGACGCAATGGCCGGGCCTTGCGTCGATGACGCGGCGGATATCGTCGAGGGCCGTCGAATAGTTGCGGGTGACGCCGGTGACGATGCCGTCGGCATCGCCCAGCGCCACCATGCAGGCGGCGAAATGGTTGCGGTCGTTGTTGATCAGCCGCTGGCAGTCGCGGAACAGGAAGCCTTTGCGCTGCATGCGCTCGTAGAGATAGTCGGCGTAGACCGAGTTGCGCCGCGACAGCCTTGCATTGATGATCTCGATGCCTTGCTTGCCGAGGTCGATGCCGGCGTTCCTGGCGTTTTCCTTGATGATGTCGTCGCGGCCGAGCAGGATGGCGGTGCCGAGCCGCTGGTTCACATAGGAGACGGCGGCGCGCATCACCTGCTCCTCCTCGCCCTCGGCAAAGACGATGCGCTTGGGCTGGCGGCGCACCCGGTCGTAGATGCGCTGCAGCGTCGATGCGATCGGGTCGCGGCGGGCGGAAAGCTCCTGCGCGTAGCGGTCCAGATCGAGGATCGGCTTGCGGGCGACGCCGGAGTCCATCGCCGCCTTGGCGACCGCGATCGGGATCGCCGAGATCAGGCGCGGATCGAACGGCACCGGGATGATGTAGTTTGGACCGAATTTCGGCCGCATGCCCTGATAGGCGGCGGCGACGTCGTCGGGCACGTCCTGGCGCGCCAGTTCGGCGAGCGCTTTGGCCGCGGCGATCTTCATGTCGTCGTTGATGGTGGTCGCCCGCACATCGAGCGCGCCGCGGAAAATGTAGGGGAAGCCAAGCACGTTGTTGACCTGGTTGGGATAGTCGGACCGCCCCGTCGCCATGATGGCGTCGGTGCGGATCTCGGCGACCTCCTCCGGCGTGATCTCGGGGTCGGGATTGGCCATGGCGAAGATGATCGGGTTCTTGGCCATCGACTGCACCATCCTGGTGGTCAGCGTGCCCTTGGCCGAGAGGCCGAGGAACACGTCGGCGCCGTCCAGCGCTTCGGCCAGCGAGCGCGCACCGGTTTTCACGGCGTGCGCCGATTTCCACTGGTTCATGCCTTCGGTGCGGCCCTGGAAGACCACGCCCTTGGTGTCGCACAGGATGATATTTTCTGGCGCAAAGCCCATCGCCTTCATCAGTTCGATGCAGGCGATGCCGGCAGCGCCGGCGCCGTTGCAGACCATTTTCGTGGTCTTCATGTCGCGGCCGGTGATTTCCAGCGCGTTGATCAGGCCGGCGGCCGAAATGATGGCGGTGCCGTGCTGGTCGTCATGGAAGACCGGTATGTCCATCAGCTCGCGCAGCCGCTGCTCGATGATGAAACACTCCGGTGCCTTGATGTCCTCAAGGTTGATGCCGCCGAAGGAGGGGCCGAGAAAACGCACGCAGTTGATGAATTCGTCGGCATCCTCGGTGTCGACCTCGAGATCGATGGAATCGACATCGGCGAAGCGCTTGAACAGCACCGCCTTGCCTTCCATCACCGGCTTCGAAGCAAGCGCGCCGAGATTGCCGAGGCCAAGGATGGCGGTACCGTTGGAGATGACGGCGACCATGTTGCCGCGAACCGTATAGTCGAAGGCGCGGCTCGGATCCTCGGCGATGGCGAGAACGGGCACGGCAACGCCCGGCGAATAGGCGAGGCTGAGATCGCGCTGCGTCGCCATCGGTTTTGTGGCGACGATCTCCAGCTTGCCCGGACGCCCCATGGCATGAAATTCCAATGCCTCCTGGGCGCTGACGGAGGGCCCGTTGCTTTCGGATTTCTTGGCCATGATGCTTTCGGTTCCTCGCCCGTACGGCACCGCTTGGGATGGGTGCGCATGCTTTCTTTTGTGGAAGGTTCGGGATTAAGGCTACACTTCGCCGCTGTAAACCGCCAAGCATGGCCTGGAAAATTTTGGAAGCAGCTTCTTGAACGACGAGACGCCCATTCGAAGCGACAATGCCACGCCGGCCTTCGCGCCGGCGACGCCGATGATGGAGCAGTATATCGAGATCAAAGCGGCGAACCCGGATTCGCTGCTGTTCTACCGCATGGGCGATTTCTACGAGCTGTTCTTCGACGACGCCGAGAAAGCAAGCCGGGCGCTCGGTATCGTGCTGACCAAGCGCGGCAAGCACCAGGGGCTCGACATCCCGATGTGCGGCGTGCCGGTGCATGCCGCCGACGATTATCTGCAGAAGCTGATCGGACAGGGGTTCCGCGTCGCCGTCTGCGAGCAGATCGAGGATCCGGCGGAGGCCAGGAAGCGCGGCGGCAAATCGGTGGTGCGCCGCGACGTGGTGCGGCTGGTAACGCCCGGCACCATCACCGAAGACAAATTGCTGGCGCCGTCGGAATCGAGTTTTCTGATGGCGCTGGGACGGGTCAAGGGCGGGGTCGAGCATTCCTTTGCCTTGGCTTGGATCGAGATCTCGACCGGTGTCTTCCGCGTCGCCGAGACCACCGCCGACCGGCTGCTCGCCGATGTCTTCCGCGTCGACCCGCGCGAGCTGATCGTCGCCGAGCCGGTGTTTTACGACCCGGAGCTGAAACCGGTCTTCGACGTGCTCGGCCGCGTCGCCAGCCCGCAGCCGCCGTCGCTGTTCGATTCGGCTTCGGCCGCCGGCCGCATCGCCCGCTTCTTCGAGGTGGCGACCCCCGACAGTTTCGGCTCGTTTTCGCGCGCCGAGCTGTCGGCGATCTCTGGCGTCATCGCCTATGTCGAAAAGACGCAGAAAGCCGAGCGGCCGCCGCTGTCGCGACCGGAGCGCGAGGAGCAGGGCTCGACGCTGTTCATCGACCCGGCGACGCGCGCCAACCTGGAACTGCTGCACACGCTGTCCGGCAGCCGCGACGGATCGCTGTTCAAGGCGATCGACCGCACGGTGACCGGCGGCGGGGCAAGGCTGCTCGCCGACCGGCTGATGGCGCCGCTGACCGATCCGGCGGCAATCGCTGCAAGGCTGGACTCGGTGTCGTTCTTCCGCTCCGAGACGCGCCTTTGCCAGGCGGTGCGGGCAAGCCTGAAAAGCGTTGCCGACATGCCGCGCGCGCTGTCCAGGCTGGCGCTCAACCGCGGCGGCCCGCGCGACCTCGGCGCGCTGCGCGCCGGTTTCGAAGCGGCCGGCGCCATCGCCGAACTGTTCGGCCAAATCGCCTTGCCGGGCGAACTGGCCGCGGCGTTGGGAGCTATCAAGACGCTGCCCAATGAACTGGCGGCGCATCTGGCGCAGGCGCTGAGCGACGAGCTGCCGTTGCTCAAGCGTGACGGCGGCTTCGTCCGCGGCGGCTACCACGCCGAACTCGACGAGATGCGGGCGTTGCGCGACGAGTCGCGAAAAGTGATCGCCGGGCTGGAGCGCTCGCTGATCGACGAGACCGGCATCCGCTCGCTGAAGATCAGGCACAACAATGTGCTGGGCTATTATATCGAAGTCACCGCCAATCATCATGCGCTGATGACCGGCAGCGACGGCGCCAGGGCGCGCTTCATCCATCGCCAGACCATGGCCAACGCCATGCGCTTCACCACCACCGAACTCGCCGAGCTGGAAACCAAGATCGCCAATGCGGCCGACCGGGCGCTGGCGATCGAGCTTGCCGCTTTCGAGGCGCTGACGGCGCAAGTGGTCGGCCACGCCGACAGGATCCGTGCCGGCGCCGAAGCGCTCGCCGTGCTCGACGTTTCGGCCGCACTTGCCTTGCTTTCCGAGAGCGAGGCCTGGTGCCGGCCGTTGGTCGATGCGAGCCTTGCCTTCGAGATTTCGGGCGGACGCCACCCGGTGGTCGAACAGGCGCTGCGGCGTTCCGGCGAAGGCCCGTTCGTCGCCAATGATTGCGATCTGTCGCCGCAAGGCGATGCCAAGACCGGCGCGATCTGGCTGCTGACCGGCCCCAATATGGGCGGCAAGTCGACCTTCCTCAGGCAAAACGCGCTGATTGCCATCCTTGCCCAGACCGGCTCTTTCGTGCCCGCGGCATCAGCCCATATCGGCGTCGTCGATCGGTTGTTTTCGCGGGTCGGCGCCTCCGACGACCTGGCGCGCGGCCGCTCGACTTTCATGGTCGAGATGGTCGAGACGGCGGCGATCCTCAACCAGGCAGGCGAGCGCGCACTGGTCATCCTCGACGAGATCGGCCGCGGCACCGCCACTTTCGACGGCCTGTCGATTGCCTGGGCGGCGGTCGAATATCTGCACGAGAAGAACCGCTGCCGGGCGATCTTCGCCACGCATTTCCACGAAATGACGGCGCTGGCCGGGAAACTTGCACGGCTCCACAACGTCACCATGCGGGTCAAGGAATGGGAAGGCGACGTGGTTTTCCTGCACGAGGTCGGCAAGGGTGCGGCCGACCGTTCCTACGGCGTCCAGGTGGCGCGGCTGGCCGGCCTGCCGGAAGCCGTCGTCGGCCGGGCCAAGGAAGTGCTGCACCAGCTCGAAGCCGGCGAGGTCTCGGGCAAGGCCAACCGTCTGGTCGACGACCTGCCGCTGTTTTCGGTGGCGGCGCAGCGGGAAGCGTCGAAGCCGGCGAAGAGTGATGGGCTGGGTTTGGCGCTAGCGGAGATCAATCCCGACGAGATGACGCCAAGGGAGGCGCTGGAGGCGCTGTACAGATTGAAGGGGATGCTGGCGAAGTAGGGCTTCTGCAATCGGAGCGGCGTCGGCGAAACCGCCAATCTCCCCCTCGAGGGACCCACGAGGGGGGAGATTGGCAGCTTCACCCTCAAATCATCGCCAAGCCCGACTTCCGCCTCGGCGGTGGGAAGGCGCGGTCAATTTCGGCGAAATCTTCGCTCGTGAGCTCGATCTCCAACGCCGCGACATTCTGCCGGACATGCTCCGCGCGGCTAGCTTTGGGAATCGCGATCACGCCCTCCTGCGCCATCACCCATGCAAGTGCGATCTGCGCCGGCGTCGCACCGTGGCGGGCGGCGATGGCATCTAACCTGGCGTTGCGCGCCAATACCCCCTGATCGACCGGCGAATAGGCCATCAGCGGCATGCCGCGTTGCCGGCTCCACGGGGCGAGATCGAACTCGACGCCGCGCTGCGACAGATTGTAGAGCACCTGGTTGGTCTGGACGTTGCCGCCGGCCGGCAACCGAACCAGCTCTTCCATCTCATCGGTATCGAAATTGCTGACGCCCCAATGGCGGATCTTGCCGGCCGCCTTCAACGCTTCGAACGCCTCTACCGTTTCCATCAAAGGAACGCTGCCCGGCCAATGCAAGAGATAGAGATCGATGCGGTCGGTGGCGAGATGCCTCAGGCTGTTCTCGCAGGCCCGTTTCACGCCGGCGCGCGAGGCATTGGACGGCAGCACTTTGGAGACCAGGAAAACCTCGTCGCGGTGCCCGGCGATGGCCTCCGCCACCACCTGCTCGGCACCGCCGCTGGCATACATTTCGGCGGTGTCGATCAGCGTCATGCCGAGATCCAGCCCGAGCTTCAGGGCATTGGCCTCGTCGGCGCGGCGGCGGCCGTCCTCGCCCATCTTCCAGGTGCCCTGGCCGAGCACCGGCACGGCTTCGCCGCAGGGCAGGGTGGTCGTTCTTATCGTCGATGCCATGGCATGCTCCAGTCCGAGGCCCGGATAGCACCATAGCCGCCAAGGGAAATCCAGGTGAAGCAGAAATCCAGGTGAAGCCTCTCGCCCGGATTCCCCGACAGCGTGACGCCTACTTCACCGGATGGGCGGCGAGCCAGTCCTGCATCTGCTTGATCTCGGCTTGCTGCGCGGCGATCACTGCTTCCGCCAGCTTGCGGATTTCCGGATCCTTGCCATTGGCGAGCTCGATCTTGGCCATATCGATGGCCGCCTGGTGATGCGGGATCATGCCGCGGGCGAAATCGACATCGGCATTGCCGGAATATTCGATTGCCATCATGTCGGTATGCATCTTGTCCATCGCCGCCTTGTAGCCCTCGGTCGAGGGGCTCTGCGCGCCCATTGCGCCCATGTCGTGCTTCATCTCCTCGGCTTGTGCCGGAACGCTTTCGAGGAAAACAGCAAGCAGCATTCCCGCCGCCATCATCAGCAGCACGATCTTCTTGGCCAAGGTCATTCATCGTCTCCTTTTTGAACAGGGTCTATCTGGAAGTTTTACTCAGAGTTTCAACGTCCTGAGCCGCAATGCGTTGGCGATGACCGAAACCGAAGACAGGCTCATCGCCGCCGCCGCGAGCATCGGCGACAACAGCGTGCCGGTGAGCGGATAGAGCACGCCGGCAGCGACCGGCACGCCAAGCACATTGTAGAGGAAAGCGAAAAACAGGTTCTGGCGGATGTTGCGGATCGTCGCGCGGGCCAGCGTCCTGGCCCTGACGATGCCGTTGAGATCGCCCTTGACCAGCGTTATTCCCGCGCTTTCGACCGCAACATCGGCGCCTGTGCCCATCGCGATGCCGACATCGGCGGCGGCAAGTGCGGGCGCATCGTTGACGCCATCGCCGGCCATGGCGACGCCCGCACCGCCGGCACGCAATTCCTCGACCAGCGCGTTCTTCTGTTCGGGCAAAAGCCCGGCACGCACCGCGTCGATGCCGAGCTTGGCGGCGATGGCCTTGGCGGTGCGCTCATTGTCGCCGGTCGCCATGACGATCTTCAGCCCGCTGTCATGCAGCGCCTTGATCGCCTCGGCGGTCGTCGCCTTGATCGGATCGGCGACGGCAACGAGGCCGGCGAGCTTGCCTGCGACAGCGACGAACATCGCGGTCTTGCCATCGGCCTGCAGCGCCTCGGCACTGGCCAGGACCGATGCCGTGTCGATGCCGAGATCGGCCATCATCGCGGCGTTGCCGAGCGCCACCTTCTGTCCCGAGACCGTGCCGGAAACGCCCTTGCCGGTGACGGCCTCGAAGCCGCTCGCGTCGGGGACCTTCACGTCGCGTTCGTGGGCGCCGTCGACGATAGCCTCGGCCAGCGGATGCTCCGAGCCTTTTTCCAGCCCGGCGGCGAGCGCCAGCAGATCGTCTTGTGCCATGCCTTCGACGGCGACGACGTCGGTCAGTCGCGGCCGGCCTTCCGTCAGCGTTCCCGTCTTGTCGACGATCAGCGTGTCGACCGAGGCAAAACGTTCGAGCGCCGCCGCTTCCTTGATCAGCACGCCGGCATGCGCGCCGCGCCCGGTGGCGGTCATGATCGACATTGGTGTCGCGAGGCCCAGTGCGCACGGACAGGCAATGATCAGCACCGAGACCGCCGCGACGACGGCAAAGACCAGGCTGGGTTGCGGTCCGATGACCGCCCAGGCGACGAACGCAATGATCGCGACCAGCACGACAGCCGGGACGAAGTAGAACGACACGCGGTCGGCCAGCCCCTGGATCGGTGCGCGTGAACGCTGCGCCTTGGCGACCAGCTCGACGATGCGTGCCAGCGTCGTCTCGGCGCCGATCTTTTCGGCGCGCATGACCAGGGAGCCGTTCTTGTTGAGCGTGCCGCCGGTGAGGTCGTCGCCTTCGGTCTTTTCGACCGGCAGCGGCTCGCCCGTGATCATCGATTCGTCGATGGAGGAGCGTCCTTCGAGCACAATGCCGTCGACCGGCACGGCATCGCCGGGGCGGATGCGCAAGCGGTCGCCGGCCTTGATCGTATCGAGCGGCACGTCGTTTTCGGAACCGTCCGCGCCGATGAGCCGCGCCGTCTTCGGCGCCAGGTCGAGCAGCGCACGGATCGCCGACCCGGTTTTCTCACGGGCGCGCAATTCCAGCACCTGGCCGAGGAATACCAGCGCGACGATCACCGCCGCCGCCTCGAAATAGACCGGCACGGTGCCGTCATGGCCGCGGAACTGGTGCGGAAAGAGGCCCGGAAACAGGGTGGCGACGACGCTGTAGAGATAGGCGGCACCGACGCCCAGCGAAATCAGCGTCCACATATTGGGGCTGCGGTTCAGGATCGAATCCAAGCCGCGGTGGAAGAACGGGAATGCCGCCCACAGCACCACGGGACTGGCCAGCGCCAGTTCCAGCCAGACCTTCGCACCGTCGTCGATGAAAGCCTGGAACGTCAGGCCGAGCATCGGTGCCATGGCGATGACCAGCAACGGCACGGACAGCACTGCGCTCACCCAGAAGCGCCTGGTGAAGTCGACCAGTTCCGGGTTCGGACCCTCGTCGCCGGTAGGCACCCCCATCGGCTCCAGCGCCATGCCGCAGATCGGGCAGGAGCCGGGCTTGTCGCGGATGATTTCCGGGTGCATCGGGCAGGTGTATTGCGTGCCTTTCGGCATCGCCTGCGGCGCCGGCCTGTCGCCGAGATACTTTGCCGGCTCGGCCTCGAACTTCGCCTGGCAAGCGGCGGAGCAGAAATAAAAACCCTGGCCCTCGTGCCGCAAAAAGTACCTGGCTGTGGCGCGGTCGACGCTCATGCCGCAGACGGGATCGCTGGCCGTCAGGTATTTTTCCGGTTCGGCGACGAACTTCGAGCGGCAGCTTTCGCTGCAGAAATGATAGCGATGGCCGCCATGCTCGGCCGTCGGCTTGCCGGCAGCCCGATCGACGGTCATGCCGCAGACCGGATCGCGGGCGACGGCGTCCGCAGCAGAGGTGGCGCCTTTTGCCGAGCAACAGCTGCCATGGGCGTGATGATGGTGGTCGGAATGCGTCATGCCGAAAGCCCCTGTATTTCGATGTTGCGGCGGAGGTAGTGCTTCCAGTAACTGGAAGGTCAAGGGCCGATTTTCGATTTTTCGCGGCCAATCCCAAACCGAACCGGCTGCGGGCACGAGACGATCGTCCAGTTCCACCGCTGCGGAGAACGCGTCCGTCAGCCCCATACCCAGCGCCGCGAAAACGCGCTATAGACGCCGCCGAAACGGCGAGGCCGAACGGCATCTATGGCAAGAATATCACTGAAGCTCGAGGAATTGGTCGACGGCGAGGCCTTGCGTCGCGAGATGACCGAAGTGACCGCGGCCACGGCAGGCGACGGTTCGGGCAAGGCCGCGCGCAGCGGTGTTCTCAAGCTCCTCAAAAGCCAACTCGCCGACGGCCGCACGGTCGCCGAACGCATGCTGATGGACGACGGCAGCGGCACCGCCTGCGCCGCCCGGCTGTCGCATCTGATGGACGAGATCATCCGCGCGCTCTACGATTTCGCCGCCACCCACGTCTATCGCGTGAAAAACCCGTCATCCGCCGAGCGCATGGCGGTCGTCGCCGTCGGCGGCTACGGCCGCGGCACGCTGGCGCCCGGCTCCGACATCGATCTCCTGTTCCTGCTGCCCTACAAGCAGACGCCGTGGGGCGAGCAGATTGTCGAATACATGCTCTACATGCTGTGGGATCTGGGGCTGAAGGTCGGCCACGCCACGCGCAATATCGACGAATGCCTCAGGCTGTCGCGCACCGACGTCACCATCCGCACCTCGATCCTGGAAGCGCGCTTCCTATGGGGCGAGCAAAAACTCTATGACGAGCTTTTGCAGCGCTTCGACCACGAAGTGGTGCGCACCACCGGCCCCGAATATGTCCAGGCCAAGCTCGCCGAACGCGACGAGCGCCACGCCAAGGCCGGCGAGAGCCGCTATCTGGTCGAACCCAACGTCAAGGACGGCAAGGGCGGCCTGCGCGACCTGCAGACGCTGTTTTGGATCGGCAAATATTTCTACCGGGTGCGCACCGGCGAGGAACTGGTCGACAAGGGTGTCTTCACCGACGCCGAATACAGGGAATTTCAGAAGGCCGAGGACTTCCTGTGGGCGGTGCGCTGCCACATGCATTTCCTCACCGGCAAGGCCGAGGAGCGGCTGCATTTCGACATCCAGCGCGACATTGCCGAGCGGCTCGGCTACACCACCCATCCCGGCCTGTCGGCGGTCGAGCGCTTCATGAAGCACTACTTCCTCGTCGCCAAGGACGTCGGTGACCTGACCCGCATTTTCTGCGCCGCGCTCGAGGAGGAGCAGGCCAAGCATGTGCCGGGCTTCAACCGCATTTTCCTCACCTTCTCGCGGCGCAAAAGCAAGCTCGCCGGCACGGCCGATTTCATCGTCGACAACCACCGCATCAACATTGCCGACGACGACGTGTTCGAGCGCGATCCGGTCAACCTGCTCAGGCTGTTCTGGTTTGCCGACAGGCACGGCCTGGAATTCCACCCCGATGCGCTGAAGCTTCTCACGCGTTCGCTCGGCCTCGTCGGCAAGGCGCTTAGGCGCGACGAGGAGGCCAACCGGCTGTTCCTCGACATCTTGACCTCGGACCGCAACGCCGAGCTCAACTTGCGGCGCATGAACGAGGCCGGATTGCTTGCTAAGCTAATCCCGGACTTCGGCAAGATCGTCGCCATGATGCAGTTCTCGATGTACCACCACTACACGGTGGACGAGCATTTGATCCGCTGCATCGGCGTGCTGGCCGAGATCGAACGCGGCGACGGCGAAAAGGTCCATCCGCTCTCCCACTCGCTGATGCCGGGGCTGAAGAAGAGCCGCGAGGCGCTCTATGTCGCTGTGCTGCTGCACGACATCGCCAAAGGCAGGCCGGAGGACCATTCGCAAGCCGGCGCCAGGATCGCCCGGCGCATCTGCCCGCATATGGGGCTCTCGCCGGCCGACACCGAAACGGTTGCCTGGCTGGTCGAGAACCACCTCGTTATGTCGATGACGGCGCAGACCCGCGATCTCAACGACCGCAAGACGATCGAGGACTTTGCCGCCATCGTGCAGTCGGTCGAACGGCTGAAGATGCTTTTGGTGCTCACCGTCTGCGATATCCGTGGCGTCGGGCCTGGTGTCTGGAATGGCTGGAAGGGCCAGTTGCTGCGCACGCTCTACTACGAGACCGAGCTTTTGTTGACCGGCGGGTTTTCGGAGGTGTCGCGCGCCAAACGGACGGCGGCGGCGCGCGAACAACTGGCCGAGGCGCTTGCCGACTGGCCGGAAAAGGCCCGCAAGCGTTATGTCGGCCAGCACTACGAGAACTATCTGCTGGCGGTCGATCTTCCCGACCAGCTCCGCCATGCCGAATTCATCCGCGAAGCCGACCATGCCGGCAAGAAGCTCGCCACCATGGTGAAAACCCACCAGTTCGAGGCGGTGACCGAGATCACCGTGCTGGCGCAGGACCATCCGCGCCTGCTCTCGGTGATTGCCGGCGCCTGTGCCGCGGCCGGCGGCAACATCGTCGACGCGCAGATCTTCACCACCTCGGATGGCCGCGCGCTCGACACCATCCTGATCTCGAGGGAGTTCGACCGCGACGAAGACGAGCGCCGCCGCGCCGAGCGCGTCGGCCGGCTGATCGAGGACGTGCTGTCGGGCAAGAGCTGGCTGCCTGAAATGATCGAGAAGCGCACCAAGCCGCGTCGCGGCGCCAAGGTTTTCCGCATCCCGCCACGCGCCGAGATCCGCAACACGCTGTCGAACCGGTTCTCGGTGATCGAGGTCGAGGGGCTGGACAGGCCGGGGCTTCTGTCGGAGATCACCGGCATGTTGTCGGACCTGTCGCTCGACATCGCCTCGGCCCACATCACCACCTTCGGCGAAAAGGTCATCGACACGTTCTACGTCACCGATCTCACCGGCCAGAAGATCGACAGCCCGTCGCGTACGGCGACCATCCGCAACAGGCTGATCGCGGTGCTCGAGGGCACGGCGTCCGAGCGCGGCAAGACCAAAACGGCCGCCGAGTGACTGTTACCTTCCATTTGCCCCAATCCCACAGGCAGTCTTCCAGCGCATGAGCCTTGTCAAGAAATTCGCCACGGTCGCTTCCGGCACGCTGATGAGCCGGGCTCTCGGCTTCGGCCGCGAGATGCTGATGGCCGCCGCACTCGGCACCGGGCCGATCGCCGACGCCTTCAACGCCGCCTTCCAGTTCCCCAACACCTTTCGCCGACTGTTCGCCGAAGGCGCCTTCAACGCCGCCTTCGTGCCGCTGTTCGCCAAGGAGATCGAGACGCACGGCACCGACGGCGCCAAGCGTTTTTCCGAAGAGGTGTTCGGCGTCTTGTTCACGGCGCTTCTGGCACTGACCATCGCCATGGAACTGGCGATGCCGCTGATCGTGCGCTACCTGGTGGCGCCGGGCTTTGCGGATACGCCGGGAAAATTCGAAACGACGGTGGCGCTGGCGACCGTCATGTTCCCCTACCTGATCTGCATGTCGCTCGGCGCCATGATGGCCGGCATGCTGAACTCGCTGCGCCGCTATTTCGCCGCCGCGGTGGCACCGGTGTTCCTCAACGTCATCCTTATCGCCGTGCTCGCCTATGCCTGGTACAAGGGTTCGGACGCCCGCACCGTCGGTTTCGGTCTGGCCTGGGGCGTGCTGGCGGCCGGCTTGGTGCAGCTGGCGATCGTCTGGGCGGCGGTGCGCCATGCCGGCATCTCGATCGGCTTCCGCCGGCCGAAGATGACGCCGAACGTCAAGCGGCTGCTGATCCTGGCACTGCCGGCGGCGATCACCGGCGGCATCACCCAGATCAACCAGCTGATCGGCACGGCGATCGCATCGGCGCAGGACAGCGCGGTGTCGTCGCTGGCCTATGCCGACCGCGTTTACCAGCTGCCGTTGGGCGTCGTCGGCGTCGCCGTCGCCATCGTGCTTCTGCCGGAACTGTCGCGGGCGCTGAAATCGGGCAATCTGGTCGAGGCCGCCAATCTGCAGAACCGCTCGGTCGAGTTCACCTTGTTCATGACCTTGCCGGCGGCGGCCGCGCTGCTGGTCATGTCCGAGCCGATCGTGCGGCTGGTCTATGAGCGCGGCGCCTTCGCCGCCAACAATTCGACGCCGACGGTCGCGGCAATCCTGGCGATCTTCGGCCTCGGCTTGCCGGCCTTCGTGCTGATCAAGGCGTTCACCCCCGGCTATTTCGCCCGCGAGGACACGCGCACGCCCATGATTTTTGCCGCCATCTCGGTGGCGGTTAACATTACGACGGCGCTGACGCTGTTTCCGATCATGGGCGCGCCCGGCATTGCCGTTGCCTCCGCTGTCGCCGGCTGGGTCAATGCGGCGATGCTGCTCGCCGTGCTGATCCGGCGCGGCCATTGGGGCCGCGACGTGCCGCTCATGAAACGCATCCCGCGGCTGGTGCTGTCGGCGGCGGTGATGGCCGCGGCGCTCTATTTTGCCGAACGCTGGTTCGCCGCAAGTCTCGGCTCCGGCTCGCCGCTGGTGATCAAGGCGGTAACCCTGCTTGCGCTCATCGCCGGCGGGGCGCTGCTTTACTTCGTCACCGCTTTCGCCACCGGCGGCGCCGACTTCGGCATGATCCGCCGCAATATCGGGCGGAAGGCGTCCCAGCCGGTCAAGGAGCAATCTCCGGATCCGTGAGGGGGAAAATTCATCAGCGCCAATTTTGTTCTTGCTTTGTGCCGGCAGCTATGCTAGTAATCTCGGTATGGTGCTAATTGGCTCCAACGACCCGCCCACCGAGGCGGGTTTTTATTTCTGGTCGGCGCCATCCCTCAAACAGCCTTCTGTTCGGCCGACGTCAAAGCCTGCGCGCCCTGGCCAACGCCCCTCTTGATCGTCTCCTCGCTCTCGTCCATAAGCGCGCCGTCGCAAGACTTTCGCCGCGCGCGAAACGGCCCTCCACAAGCCAGGGAAACACCATGACCGATCAGCCCGCCTTCAAACCGCTCGTCTTTTCCGGAGTCCAGCCAACCGGCAATCTGCATCTCGGCAATTATCTCGGCGCCATCAAGAAATTCGTCGCCCTGCAGGACACCTCCGACTGCATCTACTGCGTCGTCGATCTGCATTCGCTGACCGCACAGCTCGTCTATGAGGATCTTCAGGACCAGACGCGGTCGATCACCGCGGCGTTTCTCGCCTCCGGCATCGACCCAACCAAGCACATCGTCTTCAATCAGTCGCGGGTGATGCAGCACGCCGAGCTTGCCTGGATCTTCAACTGCGTGGCGCGCATCGGTTGGATGAACCGCATGACGCAGTTCAAGGACAAGGCCGGCAAGGACCGCGAGAACGCCTCGCTCGGCCTGCTCGCCTATCCCTCCCTGATGGCCGCCGACATCCTCGTCTACCGCGCCACCCACGTGCCGGTCGGCGACGACCAGAAGCAGCATCTGGAGCTGACCCGCGACATCGCGCAGAAATTCAACAACGACTTTTCGGACCGCATCGCAGCGCTTGGCGTCGGCGTCGAGATGCAGGTCGGCGAAGAGACGGTGAACGGCTATTTCCCGCTGACCGAGCCGGTCATCGGCGGCCCGGCAGCGCGCATCATGTCGCTGCGCGACGGTTCGAAGAAGATGTCGAAATCCGATCCGTCGGACCTGTCGCGCATCAACCTGACTGACGATGCCGACGCCATCTCGAAGAAGATCCGCAAGGCCAAGACCGACCCGGAGGCTTTGCCCGGCGAACTGGACGGCCTTGCCGGCCGGCCGGAAGCGGAGAACCTCGTCGGCATCTATGCCGGCCTCGCCGAAATATCGAAAGAGGCGGTGCTGCAAGAGTTCGGCGGCCAGCAGTTTTCGGTGTTCAAGCCGGCGCTTGCCGATCTCGCCGTGGAAAAGCTGGCGCCGATCGCCGGTGAGATGCGCCGCATCTCCGGCGACCGCGCCTATGTCGACGCGGTGCTGCGGGATGGCGGCGAGCGTGCCGGCACATTGGCCGAAGCGACCATGAAGACCGTGCGCGACATTATCGGCCTGCTGCAAGGCTAATGCATGTCGCGCAAAAGCATGCCCTCGGGCTTGACCCGAGGGTGTGCAGCGGTTTGCGATAACGACATGCATAAAACAAGAACCTGAAGCGCGTCGCTGGTCGAACGCGACGCGCTTCAAGCCGCACCAGCATTGCCACAGCCGCCTGTCGCTTGCGGGCGGGCTGTGGCGGTGGCAGATTGCGACCGAAACCATCGAATAGGGTGAATATGGTCTCCAAACGCCTCAGCCGCGAAGCCGGTCATCGCCGCAAGTTCCTGGCGATCATCGACGACACGCCGGAATGCGAGCGCGCCGTCGCCTACGCCTCGAAGCGGGCGCAAAGCACGGGCGGCGTGCTTGTGCTGCTCTATGTCATCGAGCCGGATGATTTCCAGCACTGGCTGGGCGTCGAGAAGATCATGCGCGAGGAGGCGACCGCCACGGCGCGCGCCGCACTCGACAGCTATGCCAACAAGGTGCGCCAGAAGCTCGGTATCGAGCCGGAACTGGTGGTGCGCGAAGGCAAGCCGACCGAAGAGATCCACAAGCTGATCGAGGAAGACCAGGACATCGCCATCCTGGTGCTGGCGGCAGGCGCCGGCAAGGAAGGACCCGGGCCGCTGGTCGGCGCGGTCGCCGGCAAGGGCGCCGCCTTTCCGATTCCCGTCACGGTGGTGCCGCAGAACCTGTCGGACGAAGAGATCGACAGCCTCGCCTGAGATGCGCTGATATTCAGGTGAGGCCGGCCTGCAATTGGCGGCTTCCTGCGCTTCCGGTGCTCACGTACCAAAAGTACGCTCCGCTCCGGTTCTCGGAACCCACCATTTTCGGCTCGGCCTGACCTGAATCTCAACACATCTCCAAGCGTTTCAGGGCGCTAGCAAAACATTCCGCCAGCCAGCCGTTCCCGGCGATGGCTTTCGCTTGAATGTCGGGCGGATAAAGCCTAATTAGAACTATTCCAAACTAGCTGCCCGAAATGGGCACGGAGACGGCCATGTTCATCCAGACCGAGTCGACGCCAAACCCGGCGACGCTGAAATTCCTGCCCGGCAAGGAAGTGCTGCAAGAAGGCACCGCCGATTTCCGCGATGCCGACAGTGCCGCGACGGCTTCGCCTTTGGCCGGCCGGCTGTTCGAGATTCCCGGCGTCACCGGCGTCTTCTTCGGCTATGATTTCATCACCGTGACCAAGGACGGCCCCGACTGGCAGCATCTGAAGCCGGCTATCCTCGGCGCCATTATGGAGCATTTCATGTCCGGCGCCCCGGTGATGGCCAAGGCCGGCCCCGCCGCCGAGACCAGCCAGACCGGCGAATTCTACGACAAGGCCGACGAGGAGCTGGTCGTCACCATCAAGGAGCTGCTCGACACGCGGGTGCGCCCGGCCGTGGCCCAGGATGGCGGCGACATCACCTTCCGCGGCTTCGAGAACGGCACAGTGTTCCTGCACATGAAGGGCGCCTGCGCCGGCTGCCCGTCATCGACGGCGACGCTGAAGCACGGCATCCAGAACCTGCTCCGGCACTTTGTGCCGGAAGTGCAGCACGTCGAACAGGTCTCCTGACGCGCCGTTCCATTGTCAACATCGATAGACAACAAAAAACCGGGCAAAAGTGCCCGGTTTTCTGTTTGCGACGTCTGTGTGTTGCCTAGACGGTCCGCGTATAAAGCTCTTCTTGTCTGACCATGGTCTTGTCCGAAATCCCACTGATTATGGTCTTACAGAACGATGACCTTGGCGCCGACCGAGGTGCGGTCGTAGAGGTCGATAATGTCCTGGTTCATTAGCCGGATGCAGCCCGACGACATCGCCTTGCCGATCGAATTCCATTCCGGGCTGCCATGCAGGCGGTAGCCCATGTCGCCGCCTTTGTTGAACAGGTACATGGCGCGCGCGCCGAGCGGGTTCTTCAACCCCGGCTCCATGCCGCCGGCGAACTTGGCCAACTCCGGCTGCCGCTTGATCATCTGCGAAGGCGGTGTCCAGGTCGGCCATTCGCGCTTCAGCGCGATACGGGCGGTGCCGTGCCATTCGAAACCCTCACGGCCGACGCCGATGCCGTAGCGCATCGCCTGGCCGTCGCCCATGACGAAGTAGAGAAACTTGTTCTGCGTATCGACGATAATGGTGCCCGGCTTTTCCTTGGTGTCGTAGTCGACGATCTGCCGGCGGTATTTGAACGGCACCTTTTCGATCGGAACGCGCGGCAGGTGATAGCCGGCATCGGTCACCGCGCCGTAATTGTTAGTGAAGATCTGCGAGCCGATGGTGCTGCAACCGGCGACAGCCGTCGACAGCGCCAGGGCCGCGACGATTGCAAGTGACTTCATGCGCATGAAAAGGTCCGATGCCTGCCCAAACAACAGCGGCTCGAGTCGGCCGCTTTTTTCATCTTCATTCATGCTGGCATTTGCTTTGCTTGCCAAGCGGGCGATGCCTATATCCTTGGGCTTGCGTGCTGGTAAACCTGCGACTATGGTATTTCGGCAACAGCCCCCGCAGGATTATGTTGCAAAATCAATGGGCCAAGAACAAGAACCAGGAGACGAGGACATCACCGTGAATGTCGGTGACGCTGCCTGGCGCTCCGGCCTGCGGCCAAGACCATACGTTGCTACGAGGAGATCGGCCTGAGACGCGGCCGCTGCAGGAGATAATCCTGACGGGCCGGGTTCAATAAAGGACGCCGCGAAGCACGGTCCAAGCCAGAAGCCCGAACGTGCCAATCACCACCAATGCGCCAAGGACCGTGCCGATCGTTTCAGGCAGTCCATCGGGGCGACCAGGATCGTCGGCCATTCAACTATCGATCATGACGTAAGCGGCACCAAACACGGCAACGATGATTGCCCCAAGCACCGCCCATCCTCTAACGGCCGAGCGGATTTCCTCCGGCGTCGCTGATTTCCGGACGTCATCTTCCGTCATCTAATGCTCCTCGTAGAATCCGTGGTCGACATTGAAAGCGCAAGCTGCCGGCGCTGCCAAGAGCCGCAGCGGACTCTTTTGCGCAAAAGTTTAGGAACGTGCGCCGTTCGCGAGTAAGCGTTACCTAGCCTTCCACACTCCGCAAAGCGCAGGCGGCGGTCACGATCCCGGTGGGCGATACCGGATCGACTTCGCTTTCCCAAGCGCCTCCATCGTCTCTTCGACACTTAACAGGACGGTGGTCTCGTATGAGCTGAGCGCGCCTCCCGCACCAATGGCGAGCATGACAGAGGCCATCGACACGTTGTCCGGCGCCTCCCACAGGTTCCAGCCATCGTACTCTCCGAAGGCATACCAGAACCCGTGCAGCTTTCCGCCGACCGACTCGATGTAGGAGCGGGCAGCCTCGCGTCTATCCTCGGGATTATCCATCAAGCGCGCCCAGGTTTCGGGCCTGTAGCTGAATCGCGTGAGATACATCGGCATGGTTCGTCTCCTCCCAGAGCTGCCCCCACGAAGACAGTTAAGCGCTCCAATCCGGGAGAACGCGAGTCGTTTCCGAGGCGTAGTACCGCTGGCTTAGTTGCGGGGCCGCTAATAGACCTGTTTCAATTGCCTTTCCCAAGGGGAGTAAGGTCAATGGCCGCATATCTCATTGCTGATGTAGATATAACCGACGCCGCCGTTTTCGAGGAATACCGCCGGGATGTGCCGGCAACCGAAGCCCGCTATGGGGGGAGGTACATCGCTCGCGGCGGGGCCACCAAAGTTCTGGAAGGCGATTGGGAACCTCATCGCCTCGTCATCGTGGAATTCCCGGACATGGCTTCCCTCCTGGCATGGTACGACTCTCCAGAATACGGCCGCCTCAAAGCCATCCGCGAACGCTGCGCAAAGACGAGAATTATTGCTCTGGAGGGCTTGATGCCGGTTAGTTAAGGCCGGGCTTGCCAGTCGGATAAATCACCCTGAAAAAGGCGACTATATTTGACAGACCCAAATCGATAAGGTAGAAAGATTCCAGTCACTTAGGAATTTTCGCCATGTCCGTTTTGTCCCGCCCCTACTTCCACGACGAAGCCGCCGCTTTCGAGCATGTCGAGGCGATGCTTTGGCCGCAGGGTCCGGTCTGCCATCACTGCGGCTCGATGGAAAAGCACTACGCATTGAAGGGCGGTCACACCAAGGCTTCGAAGAAGAACCCGAACGGCATCGAAATTCACGGCCTCTACAAGTGCAGCGATTGCCGCAAGAAGTTCACCGTCCGCATGGGCACGATCTTTGAGGAAAGCCATTTGCCCCTGCACAAGTGGTTGCAGGCCATCCACCTCATGTGTTCTTCAAAGAAGGGTATCAGCGCTCACCAGATGCACCGCGTCTTGGAAGTCACCTACAAGACCGCATGGTTTCTCTGCCATCGCATTCGTGAGGCCATGCACTCCGGCGACTTCTCGCCCATGGGCGGCAATGGCAAGACCGTCGAAGTTGACGAGACGTATATCGGCCGTCTGGCTGGAACCCCTGTGAAGCCGGGCGGCGGCGCTCACAAGAACACTGTCGTTACGCTGGTCGAACGCGGCGGTCGCGCCCGTTCCTTCCATGTCGATACCGCCCGCATTGGCACGATCATGCCTATCGTCCGCGCCAGCATCGCGAAGGAAAGCGCGTTGATGACGGACGAGGCCGGCGTATACCGTCGCGTCGGCATGGAATTCGCCTCGCATGAATTCG
Source organism: Mesorhizobium sp. M1334 (assembly GCF_040317995.1). Lineage (NCBI taxonomy): Bacteria > Pseudomonadati > Pseudomonadota > Alphaproteobacteria > Hyphomicrobiales > Phyllobacteriaceae > Mesorhizobium > Mesorhizobium sp. M1334. The sequence continues at coordinate 590,387 of NZ_JAMYLM010000001.1, read as the reverse complement.
TAACGCATTCCAAGGACGAATACGTTCGCGGCATCGTCCACACCAACACCGTTGAAGGCTATTATTCGATCTTCAAGCGCGGCATGAAGGGCGTCTACCAGCATTGCGCTGAACACCATCTGCACCGCTATCTGGCCGAATTCGATTTTCGCTATTCGAACCGTTCGGCCATGGGGATTGAGGACAACGTTCGTTCGCTGCTGGCGCTCAAAGGCTTCAAGGGTCGTCGCCTCACATACCGCAGACCTGCTGCAATCTAAGCACCAGCACTATCGCCGCCCGGTCCAATTGACGTTCCCTTTCTGGCGGCACAAGCAGCGCAAGAAAAAGCCGGGAGCCTGATTGGCGTCCCGGCGAATTGGGTTGATCGGACAAGCGGAGCGGCTACGCCGCCGACGCCCAGTTAGCGGCTACGGAAATGGCCGCAGACCGATTCGGTGCGACCAAAGCGAAAGCGCTGGTAGGGGTTCACCCACACCATAGCATCACCTCTTTCAAGGGAGGGGCCTTGAAAAGAGGCGGCAGAAGTGCGATTCTCTCAGTTGGAATAGGGAGAGGACCGCAGAGGCTACCACCTCTTTCCGGTTGCTTGACCACCACGAAGGCCGATTTCCGTTAGCGCGGGATCGGCCTTCTTCGTTAGTCTCCCGCAGTCAGCCGGTGGTCGGGCGCTGGGGCTGCATAGATCTGGTCATAGCCGCTCCGTCTTTTCGATTCGTTTCAGAATATGCCAAAAGCGCGTTATAGGCAACGGTCCGCCGCGTAATTCGTCTTTATCTGGATAAACCTTGATTTTTTCCGCGCGCGCAGATAAATCTCCGCCAGTCATTCTAATTGGAGATTCGCCATGGCGCGCGTCCGCAGCCCGAACTATCCCGCTCTAAGCCTGCCAGCAGCCATAGACCGCATTCGTGTTGTCCAGGGGCTGGAAGGCCGCAATGCGGTCGCTAGAGAGGTCGTTGCTAAACACCTTGGGTTTGGTGGACTCAACGGCGCGTCCGCTACCATGCTGTCGGCCCTAGCAAAATATGGGCTTTTGGAGCAAGTCGGCGACGGCGAAGCGAAGGTCAGCGAACTCGCAATGACTATATTGTTTCCGCATGATCAGAATGAACGGCTCCAAGCGGTACGGAAAGCGGCGTTCCGTCCCGCGCTGTTCGCCAAGCTGCTGGAGAAATGGCCAGACCGTCCGCCAACGGACGACAGTCTGCGATCTTACCTGCTCCGAGAAGGTTTCTCGTCAACGGCGGCAGAGCAAGTTATCCAATTTTATCGAGAAACATTAGAAATTGCACTGCCTCGCCAACCGGAGCATGATTCGTCTAGGACACCCCCGCTCAAGGAGGATCAGATGACGCCAGCCGCCCCCCCGCCCAACCAGTTGACGGCGATGCCACCGGCCATGGTGGCCGGCAAGCCCTTTACGATTGGCTTTGATGGAACCATGCTAACTGGTACGATTGCCATCACGTCAGTTCGAGACATCGACCGGCTAATGAATGTCCTACGGGCACAGAAAGCCGCGTTCGAGGCCATGCAAGAATTTGAGGATGACCATGGCCTTGGCGTGGTGAAGGGGGATGATGAAGAAACCTATCCTTAAGCCAGACAAGTCTCAGGTCGACAAGTTTAAGGAAGCAGCGCGCGAACTGGAAACGGACCAGTCAGAGGAAGCCTTTGACCGCGTGTTGAAGAAGGTGGCGAAGGCGGCGCATCCTAAGGATGACAAGGCGCCGCCGCTGCCTGAAAAGAAGTCCAAGACATCAAAATAATTGACCGAAACGGGGACGAAACGATTTGCAAAGGACAGCGAATTCAGCCAAGATTCGCTTGCTAAAAAAAGACCCCGCAGAAGCGGGGCCAGTTGGCACTAAGAGGAGATTACCGTCTTAGTAGGACGGAAGACTCCTGCAATGCTCGCGGACGAACTCAAGTCGTCCAAAACGTACACGCACGTAGAAGGTGACGTGTACGGCCTTCGGCCAAGAACATGCGATCATGTTCGTGTCCTCCGCCGGGATGGTCCCCGGTTAACCGGAACGCGGGATTGCGCCCCGCCCGTTATCAGGGCGTGGTCCCGTGGTCGGTCTGGAGTTAGACCAAATCAAACGTTAAGTGATTCGAATGCGCCCGACGACTCCAAGAACCCGCCGCGCCCGATTTTCACAGGGCAATTCCCCTACGGCTGGGTGTAGCGTTCGACTCGCTTGCAAGGACGACGGGAGATCACCATCTAAAGGTTAATAGCGAACAAGCTGGAAACGTCGGTTCAAGTCCGACGGGCCCCGACCAATCGGGGTTTCGTCTAGGGATTAGGACGCCACACTTGATAAACGCCGCTCCCTTCCGGTCGAGCGTTTTCGTATTTTCTGTAAAAAGCGAACGAACCCCCAGCGCGACTTACGAATTGTGAATTAGCTTCTTGACCTGTTGACGGTCTTCCGGCGACCACTGTTCCGGGTCTTCCCCGTGAGCGAGCGCGCCGTGAAGTTCGACATGCTTCATTACTTCCGCCTCGGTCGCTGCCGTGAATACCGCTGGACAGGCTTCATTTCCGGGATAGTCCTTGCACCGATATGAGTAGGCCATGGCTTCAGCCTCCCGTGTTTTCGGCAGAATAGCACGCAATGGCCTGAATTCCGAACGCCGGGTCTGTCAAATATATAATCGCCCTGAAAAAAACGGGTTCAAACCGTGAACAAAATCTGGCATGGTGCTGCCATGCCGATCATCTCGCCGATTCCCCTCAACCCGCTCATCGACGGCCGCCAGTCCGAGCGCGCCATGCTGGTCAGGCGTGGCGTGCAGCGTCTGCTCAAGGACATGGGCGCGCATGTCTTGCCCGAACTGTCGCTGGCGACCGGGCGCCGCGCCGATCTCGTGGCGCTGACCCGCCAGGGCGACATCTGGATCATCGAGATCAAATCCTCGATCGAGGATTTCAGGGTCGACCGTAAATGGCCGGACTACCGGCTGCATTCCGACCGCTTGTTCTTCGCCACCCATCCCGGCGTACCCCAGGAAATCTTTCCGGAAGAGTGCGGCTTCATTCTCTCCGACGGCTATGGTGCCGAGATTTTGCGCGATGCGCCCGAGCACCGCATGGCGGCGGCGACGCGCAAGGCGCTGATGCTGCGGATCGCGCGCGCCGGTGCCGCGCGGCTGCTGGCTGCGGAGCTTGCTGGTGTGTCGGTGCCGGCGCTGGAGGGTGAGAGCGAGTAGGGGGCCTCCCTAGTAATGTCGCGCTGCCCCTCATCCGGCTGCCGCCACCTTCTCCCCGTAAGTGACGGGGAGAAGGGAGATGGCCGGACTGCTATTCCACGATGCGGTAGATGTTCCACAGGCTGGTGTCCGACACGACGTAGGGCTCCATCTCCTTGCCGCATTTGGCGTGCGCGTCGATCGTGGCGATCCTGGCGAAGAACGCCTCTAACTGGGCGAAACCTTCGACCTGGTGACTCGACCGTCGGTTCGCGCCGATCGATCCGGCCATGATCTGGACCTGAGGTCGTCCAGACCGACCTGCGAGCCGATCTCGTGTTGCCGTTTCTTCAACAAAGCGCGGTCTGCTTGTGGCCGAACTTGGCGTCGATCTGCCATCTGGCACTGAACATCGCCGCCGCCTCATTCGTCCCATGCCTGCACGACGGTCTGCCGCGCGATCTGGCCGTTCTTCAGCTCCAGCATCGCCGCGCAGAACACTTTGGTCCCGTCCGGATAGGCGCAGGCCTGGGTGAAGGCGAGATTGTTGCCGTCGGCGATGGTGGTGTCGACCTTGTGGGTCATCGCGCGGCTGCAGATGTCGTCCCAGAACGTGCTGATTGCCGCGCGCCCGCGGATTTCGCGCGGCTTGCTCGGCGGGTTGTTGCGGTCGATCACCCGCACCAATGCGTCGTCGGCATAGAAGCTCGCCAGCAATTTTCCATCACGGCCCTCGATCGCCTTCTTGATCGCCGCGCCGTCTACCGCCTGTGTCTTGGTCAGCATTTTGTCCTCCATGGGCCCGTCTTGACGATCGGGCGGTTGCTTGATCAGCCGCTGCCCGGCGCTCGCGCCGGGCAGCGGTTTTTCACTGCGACTTTGCCTTGACGGCCGCGAACACCTCATCGGACTGCTTCTTGAAGGTGGCGAGATCGACCTGGCTGCCGTTGAGCATCGTCGACCAGTGGCGCACGATCGCGGCCATCGCCACCGCCTCCTTGATTTCCTCGTCGCTGGCGCCATTGAGCTTGGCCGCCTGCGTGTGGAAATAGATGCAGTATTGGCAGGGGATCTGCGAGGCGACGGCGAGGCCCATCAATTCCTTGGTCTTGCCGTCGAGAGCGGTGTTCGGGTTGAGCTGCACGCCCTTGATCTCGGCCCAGGCGCCGGCGACAGCGACGTCCGGCAGCGTCTTGAACATGTCCGGCACCGAGCCGAGCGTTGCCTGGATGTCCTTGTAGGCGGCCGTCGCCGAGGCGTCCTCGGCCTTGGCAGGAACTATCGCCAGCAGCGCGCCAACGCCTGCCGCCAGCACCAGCGATTTGAGTGTCGACTTCAGCATTTTATTTCTCCCTTCGCAGCGCCTTTCCCGGCGATATCCGCCTGGCCTGCATGGGACGAAGTGATAGCGCTCAGGCATGCCCAGCCGCTTCGCCCGAAAGCGCCATGGCTGCTATGGCCCGTGCGGGCCAGCGTGCCGGGCCGAGAACGCCGCTGCCGCCGCCCGCGACGGCAGGTCCAGCTTGAGCAGAATATTGGCGACGTGGCGCTTGACCGTGTGTTCGCTCAGCCCGAGTTCGGCGGCGATCGCGGCATTGCTCTTGCCGTCGGCAATGAGGTTCACCACCTCGCTTTCGCGCGCCGTCAGTGCGGCCGGCTCGGCAGCCTTGGCCTTCGGCCGGAAGGTCGGCTCCAGATGCTGTTCCGAGGTCGCCTGCACCAGCGCCAGCGGCTCATCCAGCTCGTCAAGTGCGATGCGCCCGGCGTCATTGAAATGAAGGCCTGAACCGGCAGCGAGGTCGGCGACCAGCCGCGATGCGAGGATGTCGCCGCGCCCGGCATGCGCGGCAAGCTGCATCGTCACGCGCGCAATCAATCCCGTTGGCGGCCCACGCAACTCGACCTCGCCGACATGCACGCCCTGCGCGTTGGCGACGCCGATTTCCTGCGCCGCATCGCGCAGCGCCGCCGCGCAGCGTACGGCCCGCGCCGGGCCGTCGAAGCGCGCCATCATCAGCTCGCCATGCGTGCCGGCCGGGCGGCCGCCATGGCGCCCAACCAGCAGGCGCCATGTTTCCTGAAAACGCTGGCTGCGCTCGCTCCACATGCGGTCGCCAAGCCGCGCCGTGTCGTAAATCCGGGTGACCAGAAGTGCTGCCAGCACTCGTTCCACCTCGGCAACGGCGCGCGCTCCGGTCAGGAATTCCTCGATCACATCAGCCACCCGGTCGACATCGCCGGTCCAGATCGGGTGGTCGCGCCCCGGTACCTCGACCAATCGCGAATTCGGGATATTCCTAGCCAGGAAGCGGCTGGCCTCCGGGTCGACGCGTGCATCGTTTCGGCGGTGGACCAGCAGCGTCGGTGCGCTGATCGCCGCCAGCACGCCGCGCACGTCGATTGCTGCATTCATGCGGGCAAGGGCGATAGCCGCCGTCGGGCTCGCCGACAGCCGCTCGAAGCGCGCCCACCATGTGGCGAAACGCGGATCGTCGACGCGACCAGGCGCGAAATGCGGCAGGGTGGCGCCGGTGCCCCATGCGGTCTCCGCCGTCGCGATGAAGGCCTCGAGGCGTTCCGGCGGCATCACCCATTTGTGGAAATGCGCATAGCCGCCATAAAGCGCCAGCGCCCGCGTCCGCTCCGGGTAGGTGGCGGCGAACAGCATTGCCATCGGCGCGCCTTCCGAAGCGCCGAGCAAGGCGGCGCGGCCGCTGCCGGTCGCATCCATCACGGCGCGCACATCGTCCATGCGGGTTTCGAGGCTGGGCAGGTGGTGGACATCGACGCGGTCGGACAGGCCGGTCCCGCGCTTGTCGAACAGGATCAGCCGTGAGAACGCGGAAAGCCGCTTCAACAGCCGGCTGTAGCCCTCGTCTTCCCAGTGCAGGTCGAGATTGGAAATGAAACCCGGCACGAAGACGAGATCGAGCGATCCCTGGCCGACCACCTGATAGGCGATCCGCACGTCGCCACTGAGCGCGTATCGAGTTTCGATCGGCCTCACGAATTGTCCGCCCGACCCGACGATTTCTTATCGCCGGATCATAGCAGAGCCGCGCAGCTTGCGGCAGATGAAACTTTAGCGCGAGTGAATGTGGGCGCGCGACGCCTACTTCTGTGACGCGGCGGTCTCGGTGCTCGCTCCGCCGACGCTAAAACCTGCGCCCTCCGGCGCGCCCGGCCGCTTGATGTGTGGCGCGGCCGCGACGACAAGCTCGTTGAAACCTTCGCCGCCGCTGTCAAGCATCTCGAACAATTGCCGGCGCATTCTCGGCTCCCAGAACTTGTTGATGTGCTCGGCGACGCCGGCAATGCCTTGCTCGCGCGGCTTGGAGTGGAAAAAGGCGGCGATCTGGTTGGCCATGCGAACCAGCTTTTCGCTGGTGCTCATGAGATGGCCTTCGTCATGCGACATGCTTGGCAACTCCGGAAACCACGCGGTCAGGATGGGTGAAAATATCGAAATCATCGCCGCGCACCAGCGCCACCAGCGTCATGCCGGCGTCGTCCGCGGTGCGGATGGCAAGTGCGGTCGGCGCCGAGACGGCGATGATGACGGCAGCACCGATTGCCGCCGTCTTCTGCACCATCTCGACCGAAACGCGCGAGGTGACGACGACGGCACCGCTGGCACCGTCGATACCGGCCCTGGCCAGCGCGCCGGCCAGCTTGTCCAGCGCATTGTGGCGGCCGACATCCTCGCGCGCCATGACGACGCCCTTGTCGGGAACGTAAAAACCGGCGGCGTGGACGGCACCAGTTTCGGCGTGCAGCGGCTGCACCTTCGACAGCAGCTTGACCGAACGGACGATGTCGTTGCCCTGAAGCGTAAGTGTTGACGCACCGACCGAGTTTACCGAGCGCATCGCCTCCTCGATCGATTCGATGCCGCACAACCCGCAGCCGACCGGGCCGGCCAGCCGTCTGCGCCGCGCTTCGAAGCGGGTGTTGGCCTGGTCCTTCAGCCGGATCTGGATGTCGATGCCGGCGCCGTGATCCTCGACCTCGATGGCTTCGATTTCGTCCGGCGAGGCAATAATGCCTTCGGTCAGCGAGAAGCCGAGCGCGAAATCCTCGAAATCGGCCGGGCTTGCCATCATCACCGCATGCGTGGTGCCGGCAAAGGAGAACGCCACCGGCGTCTCTTCCGGCACCATCCGGTTGGCGGCCGCGGTGCCGCCCGCGCGGCGCGCCAGCCGCGAGATCTGCGCAATGGCTTTGCGGCGCGCGGTCAAGGACTACTCCGCCGCTTGCAACTTCGTGATGCGGCGGCTTTGCTTTGCCTGCTCGTCATAGTCGCGCTGCCATTCCGACGGGCCGTTGGACGCGCCCACCTGCACCGCGGTCACCTTGTATTCCGGGCAGTTGGTCGCCCAGTCGGAGAAGTCGGTGGTGATGACGTTGGCCTGGGTGTCGGGATGGTGGAAGGTCGTATAGACGACGCCTGGCGACACCCGCTCGGTGATCAGCGCGCGCAGCGTCGTCTCGCCGGAGCGGCTGGTCAGCCGCACCCAGTCGCCGTCGCGCAGGCCGCGATTTTCGGCGTCGTGCGGATGGATCTCCAGCCGGTCCTCGCTATGCCAGACCACGTTCTCGGTACGCCGGGTCTGCGCGCCGACATTGTATTGCGACAGGATGCGGCCGGTGGTCAGCAGCAGCGGGAAGCGCGGCCCGGTCTTCTCATCGGTCGCGACGTATTCGGTGCGGATGAACTTGCCTTTGCCGCGCACGAAGCCACCAATATGCATGATCGGCGTGCCCTCCGGCGACTTCTCGTTGCAGGGCCACTGCACCGAGCCCACTCTGTCGAGGAGGTCGAAGGAAACGCCGGCGAAGCTCGGCGTCGTCTTGGCGATCTCGTCCATGATCTGCGACGGATGCGTGTAGGTCCAGCCGAGGCCGAGCGCCTTGGCGAGCTCCTGCGTCGTTTCCCAGTCGGCATAGCCGCATTTCGGCTCCATCACCTTGCGCACCATGTTGATGCGGCGCTCGGCATTGGTGAAGGTGCCGTCCTTCTCAAGGAAGGTCGAGCCCGGCAGGAAGACATGCGCGTAATTGGCCGTCTCGTTGAGGAAGAGATCGTGCACGACCACGCATTCCATCGCCGCCAGTCCGGCGGCGACATGCTTGGTGTCGGGGTCCGACTGCAGGATATCCTCGCCCTGCACATAGAGCCCCTTGAACGAACCGTCGACGGCTGCGTCCAGCATATTGGGGATGCGCAGGCCGGGCTCGTCGTCGAGCTTGACGCCCCACAGGCTCTCATAGATCGCGCGCACCGCGTCGCCTGAAATGTGGCGATAACCGGGAAGCTCGTGCGGGAACGAGCCCATATCGCAAGAGCCCTGCACATTGTTCTGGCCGCGCAGCGGGTTCACGCCGACGCCCGGCCGGCCGATATTGCCGGTCGCCATGGCGAGGTTGGCAATGGCGATGACAGTGGTCGAGCCTTGGCTGTGCTCGGTCACGCCGAGGCCGTAATAGATCGCGCCGTTGCCGCCGCGGGCGTAGAGCCGGGCCGCGCCGCGTATGTCGTCGGGATCGACATTGGCAAGCTGGCCGACGACCTCCGGGCTGTTTTCCGGCAGTGCCACGAACGACGCCCAGTCCTGGAACTCGTCCCAGTCGCAGCGCTCGCGGATGAAGGCCTCATCGAACAGGCCTTCGGTGACGATCACATGGGCAAGTGCCGTCAGCATGGCGACGTTGGTGCCCGGCTTCAGCGGTAGATGGTACTGAGCCTCGACATGGGCCGAGCGCACGATATCGGTGCGGCGCGGATCGAGCACGATCAGCTTGGCGCCCTGTCGCATGCGCTTTTTCATGCGCGAAGCGAACACCGGATGCGCATCGGTCGGATTGGCGCCGATCAGCAGGATGACGTCCGTCTGCTCGATCGAATCGAAGTCCTGCGTGCCGGCTGAGGTGCCGAAGGTCTGGCCGAGACCATAGCCGGTCGGCGAATGGCAGACCCGGGCGCAGGTGTCGACATTGTTGTTGCGGAAGCCCTGCCGGACAAGCTTCTGGACGAGGTAGGTCTCCTCATTGGTGCAGCGCGAGGAGGTGATGCCGCCGATCGAGGTGCGGCCGTACTGGTATTGGATGCGGCGGAATTCATTCGCCGTGTGGGTGAGCGCCTCTTCCCACGACACTTCGCGCCACGGATCACTGACCCGCTCGCGGATCATCGGCTTCAGGATCCGGTCCTTGTGCGTCGCATAGCCATAGGCGAAGCGGCCCTTGACGCAGGAGTGGCCGTGGTTGGCCTTGCCTGCCTTGTAGGGCATCATGCGGATGACCTCGTCGCCCTTGACCTCGGCCTTGAACGAGCAGCCGACGCCGCAATAGGCGCAGGTGGTGACGGTCGAGCGCTCGGGCAGGCCTTTCGCCAGCACGGCCTTCTCCCTCAGCGCATCGGTCGGGCAGGCCTGCACGCAGGCCCCGCACGACACGCACTCGGAATCGACGAACGCCTCGTGCATGCCGGCCGAGACCCTGGATTCGAAGCCGCGGCCCTCGATGGTCAGCGCGAACGTGCCCTGTACCTCCTCGCAGGCGCGCACGCAGCGCGAGCAGACGATGCATTGCGCCGGATCGTAGGTGAAATAGGGGTTGGATTCATCGCGGGCGATATAGTCGATGGTCAGCGAGCCATGGCCGGGCGCCACGCCGTTTTCCTGCTTGACGTGGTTGCGCCCGTCCACGCCATAGCGGTTCTCGGTCAGGCCGACCGTCCTGACGACCTTGTCGAACTCGCTGGCGCCGGTGCCGGCCTTTTCGCCCCACGCCACCGGGTGGTCAGACACGTAGAGTTCCATCACGCCGCGGCGAATGGCGTTCAGCCGGTCGCTCTGTGTGTGCACGACCATGCCCTCGCCGACCGGCGTCGTGCACGAGGCTGGCGTGCCGCCGCGCCCGTCGATCTCGACGAGGCAGACCCGGCAGGAGCCAAACGAATCCAGCATGTCGGTCGCGCACAGCTTCGGGATTTCAACGCCCGCTTCCATCGAAGCGCGCATGATCGAGGTACCCGCCGGCACCGTCACCGACTTGCCGTCGACTGTCAGCGTTACCTGCTGTTCGGCTTCGGAGGCGGGTGTGCCGTAGTCGATTTCCTGGACCAGCGATTTGATGTCGAATGCCGCGTTCATGCCTGTCCGCTCCTATTCCGCTGCTTCGGCGACCGGCGTCGGCCGAAAGTCGTCCGGGAAATGGTTGAGTGCACTCATCACTGGATATGGGGTGAAGCCGCCGAGAGCGCAAAGCGAGCCGAACTTCATCGTGTTGCAAAGGTCGGTGACCAGTGCGATCTGCTTTTCCGGTTCGATGTTCTGGGCGAGCCGGTCCAGCACCTCGACGCCGCGCGTCGAGCCGATGCGGCACGGCGTGCACTTGCCGCAGCTTTCGATAGCGCAGAATTCCATGGCAAAGCGTGCCTGCTTCAGCATGTCGGCGCTGTCGTCGAAAACGACGATGCCGGCATGGCCGATCAGCCCGTCCTTGGCAGCAAACGCTTCGTAGTCGAATGGCGTGTCGAACAGGGCGCGCGGGAAATAGGCGCCGAGCGGGCCACCCACTTGCACAGCCTTGACCGGACGCCCGGTCGCCGTGCCGCCGCCGATATCGTCAACGATCTCACCCAGCGTCATGCCGAACGCCCCCTCGTAAAGACCGGGATATTTGACGTTGCCGGCAATCTGGATCGGGATGGTGCCGCGCGAACGGCCCATGCCGAAATCCTTGTAGAAGGCGGCGCCCTTGTCCATGATCACCGGCACCGAGGCCAGCGAGATGACGTTGTTGATCACCGTCGGCTTGCCGAACAGGCCCTTGTGCGCCGGCAGTGGCGGTTTGGCCCGCACCTGTCCGCGCTTGCCTTCGAGGCTGTCGAGCAGCGCCGTCTCCTCGCCGCAAACATAGGCGCCGGCGCCGACGCGGACTTCCATGTCGAATGAATTGGCCGAGCCGAGCACATTGACGCCGAGCACGCCGGCCTTGCGGGCGATCTCGACGGCCTTCTGCATCACCGCCACCGCATGCGGATATTCGGAGCGGATATAGATGAACCCCTTCGTCGCACCGGTGGCGATGCCGGCGATCGCCATGCCTTCGATCAGCACGAAAGGGTCGCCTTCCATGATCATGCGGTCGGCGAACGTGCCGGAATCGCCTTCATCGGCATTGCAGACGATGTATTTGCGCTCGGCCGACGTATCGAGCACCGTCTTCCATTTGATGCCGGTCGGGAAGCCGGCGCCGCCACGACCGCGCAGCCCGGACTCGGTCACCTGCTTGACGATGTCGGCCGGCGTCATCGCCACTGCATTCTGCAGGCCGTTCAGCCCGCCATGCGCCTTGTAGTGATCGAGCGACAGCGGATCGGTGACGCCGCAGCGCGCAAAGGTCAGCCGCGTCTGCCTGGCCAGGAATGGGATCTTGTCGGGAGCGCCGAGCCAGCGCTTGTGGTGACCGCCCGTGAGGAAGCCGCAGTCGAACAGGCTTTTGACGTCGGATGGCTTCACCGGCCCATAGGCGACACGGCCATTGGCCGTTGCCACCTCGACCATCGGCTCGAGGAAATAGGCACCGCGCGAGCCGTTACGAACGATCTTGGCCTCGATGCCGCGCTCGACCAATTCCGCCCGAACCGCCTTGGCAACCTTTTCCGCACCCAGCGCCAGCGCGCCGGAATCGCCGGGAATATAGATACGCGGGATCATGAGCGCACCTCGGCAACGATTTCATTGAGCTTTTCGTCGTCGAGCCGCCCGATCACCTCGCCGTCCAGCATCGCCGACGGCGAGCAGGCGCAAAGGCCGAGGCAATAGACCGGCTCCAGCGTCACCGAACCGTCGCGGGTTGTCTCGTGGAAGCCTATGCCCAGCAATGATTTGAGCCTGGCGGCAATCGCATCCGAACCCATCGACTGGCAGGCTTCCGCCTGGCAGAGCTTCAGCACATGCCGGCCGGCCGGCTGGCTGCGATAATCGTGATAGAAGGTGACGACGCCATGCACCTCGGCCCTGGAGATGTTCAGCGCCTCGGCGATGACCGGCAGCGCATGCTGCGGCACATAGCCGAACTCTTCCTGTATGCCGTGCAGGATCGGCAACAGCGGGCCTTCGAGGCCTTTCAGCTCGTGGATGATCGCCGCGGTGCGCGATGCGATCTCGGTACTTGCAGGCTGCATCGTCATGCAGCGCCCTCCCTGGTCGTGGCGGTCTTCCGCTAAGTGCTTAGGAAATCAGAGGAAACCCGCTAAATCAATAAAGCCGATCCGTTGCTCGATAGAAATTTTCTATCGTTCGCGATCACCAGCATTGTCTAGCCTAGCGACGGGTGCGGAAATCGTCCGCCAGCGCCATTGCCTCGTCCAACAGCGCCGAGACCAGCGGCGTGTGCGGTTCGCGCGGCGCCGCCACCAGCCCGACGGTGTGGCTGGCATCCGGCTCGACGATCGGGATAGCCCGGATCGGCTCGGAAAAGCCGAACGTTTCCGCAAGGTTAAGCGGCATGATGGACGACCATTTGCCGGTGCGGATATGCGAGAACAGCACGATCATCGAGTTGGATTCCAATGTCGGCCGCACCTGCACGCCGGCTTCGGCCAGATGCTGGTCGATGATGCGGCGGTTCTGCATGTCCGGCGTCAGCAGGCAGAGCGGCAGCTGACTGAGCTCGGCCCATGTCACTTTGTCGCGGTCGAAATACGGGTTCCCGACGGCGGTGATCAGCTGATAGCGCTCGTCGTAGAGCGGCACGCTGGTGACGCGTCCGAGCGGCTCGTTGTCGAGATAGGTAATGCCGGCGTCGATATCGAAATTGCCGAGCAGCGACAGCACCTCGATCGAGGTCCGCGACAGCACCGAGAAGGTGACGCCGGGGTGTTTTGCCCGAAACGGCGTCGTCAATCGCGCCACCATGGCCAGTGCCGTCGGGATCGCCGCGATGCGGATACGCCCTGACAGGCCGTGACGCGCCGCCCGCATCTCCTCGCGCATGGTCCTGCTATCGCCGACGATGCGGCGCGCCCACACCAGCACCTGTTTGCCTTCCGGCGTCAGCCCCTGGAAGCGCGAGCCGCGCAGCACCAGCATCACGCCGAGCTGGCCCTCCAGCTGCTTGATGCCGGCCGAAAGTGTCGGCTGGGTGACGCCGCATACTTCGGCCGCCCGGCCGAAATGCTCTTCCTTGGCAAGTGCTATGAAGAATTCCAGCTTGTCGATCATGCCGTCGGGAGCCTGTCACGGACGATATGTCCTGTCGTAGCGCGCAAGGTCGTGGAAATCGCCTTCGGCCGCAAGCCGCCTGTGTAAATCGTCCGCATCCACATCTTTCAGCCGGCTTACTGTTTCCCGCAATGGAATGCGGCGCTATGTGGATCAGACGGGGTCGTGGACTGGACACGACGGGAGACCGAACATGCTGGGCTGGTTCCGCAAGCTTTTGCCGCGCGAAGATCGCTTCTTCGACCTGTTCGAGCGGCATTCCCGCACCGTGGTCGGTGGCGCCGAGGCACTGCAGCAGCTTCTGCAGGGCAACGACATCGACCGCTGGTGTCAGACGATCATCGATCTCGAGGACGAAGCCGATCAGATCACCGCGGAGGTGCTGCTTGCGGTGCGGCGCTCCTTCATCACTCCCTTCGATCGCGGCGACATCAAGGACCTGATCCAGTCGATGGATGATGCCATCGACATGATGCACAAGACCGTCAAGACGGTAAGGCTGTTCGAGAAGAAGGAATTCGACCCGCTGATGCAGGAAATGGGAGGCGTCATCGTCGAGGCCGCCAAGTTGGTGGCCGAGGCGATCCCGCTGCTCGGCAAGGTCGGGGCGCACACGGTGCGCCTCAATGCCATCGCCGAGGAAGTCATGCGCGCCGAAGGCCGGGCCGACGACCTGCACGAGCAAGGCTTGAAGGACCTATTCAAGCGGCATGGCCGCAGCGACCCGATGGCCTATCTGATCGGCAGCGAGATCTACGGCCAGCTGGAGAAGGTGGTCGACCGCTTCGAGGACGTTGCCAACGAAATCAGCGGCATCGTCATCGAGAACGTATAGTGGAAGCCGCGATAGCCTTTCCCGTGCTGGTCGGCCTTGTCGTCGTCGCGCTGTTCTTCGATTTCCTCAACGGCCTGCACGATGCCGCCAACTCCATCGCCACCATCGTCTCCACCCGGGTGCTGCGGCCGCATTATGCGGTGTTCTGGGCGGCCTTCTTCAATTTCATCGCCTTCATGTTCTTCGGTCTCCACGTGGCGGAGACGCTAGGAACCGGCATCATCGACGCCAGCATCGTCACGCCGGCAGTGATCTTCGCAGCACTTGTCGGCGCCATCGTCTGGAACATCGTCACCTGGCTCGTCGGCATCCCGTCCAGCAGTTCGCACGCGCTGATCGGCGGTTTGGTCGGCGCCGGCGTCGCCAAGGCAGGCACCGGCGCCATCGTCTGGGCCGGGTTGGGCAAGACCACGGCGGCCATCGTGCTATCGCCGGCGGCAGGCTTTCTGCTGGCGCTCGTCCTGATCCTCGCGGTCTCCTGGCTGTTCCTGCGGCAGACACCGTTTGCCGTCGACAGCACCTTCCGCGTCATGCAGTTCTTTTCCGCCTCGCTCTATTCGCTCGGCCATGGCGGCAACGACGCGCAGAAGACCATGGGCATCATCGCCGTGCTCCTCTATTCGCAAGGCATGCTCGGCGCGAATTTTTACGTGCCGCTGTGGGTCGTCATCACCTGTCAGTCGGCGCTGGCGCTGGGCACATTGTTCGGCGGCTGGCGCATCGTCCACACCATGGGCTCCAAGATCACCCGGCTGAACCCGATGCAGGGTTTCTGCGCCGAGACCGGCGGTGCGATTACCCTGTTCGCCGCCACCTGGCTCGGTATTCCTGTATCGACCACGCACACGATCACCGGCGCCATCATCGGCGTCGGCGCCGCCCGCCGCGTCTCCGCCGTTCGCTGGGGCATTGCCGGCAACATCGTGGTGGCATGGATCGTCACCTTGCCGGCAACCGCGGCCATCGCGGCTCTCACCTACCTCGCGGTCGGCCTGGCATGGTGACAGCACCGTAGCACTGCGCGGCAGGCGATGCGCCGTATCTACCTATCCACAAGGTTCAGGATGTTGCCGTCCGGATCCTTGAACCATGCGACCTTCATGCCCTGGCCGACATGGACATCGCCCTCAAGCGTCAGGCCTGGCATGTCGTAATGCTCGAAGGCGACGCCCTTCGATTTCAATGCCTCAACGATTTTGCCGAGTTCATCGCCGACCGTCCAGGTCACAGCTGTGGCCTTGTTGGTCCCAGCGAAGTTCGAACGGTAGACGTTGATGGCGGTATCGCCGCTTTCATAGACGATCAGTTCACCACCCTCATTGTTCACTTCTTTCAGGCCGAGGACCCCTTCGTAGAATGCCCTGGCCTTGGCCAGGTCCTTCACAGCGAGATTGGCCGTTGCGTTGCTGTTTGCGAGCATGATTCGTCTCCTTCCCTGGCGGTCATTCCATGTCCACTGAAATAGGTTGCGTTGACGATTTGGCGACGGCCACTCCCGCTGGAAATGCTGTCGTATGGTCGCTTCCTCCCCGATACGCCGCTGCAACTGTTGGTCCATCGCTTGGTTCTGTTCCGGAAGTGCATTATCTGGAGCGGAAAAGTAGAGGAAAAACTCATGCCCGCCGCCCATGAAAACGTGACCAAGGAAATGGTTATCGAGCGCCTGAAGACGGTCAATGGGCCGGATTTCACCGGCAATATCGTCGACCTCGGCATGGTTTCCGAGATTTTCATTGCCGATGCCAAGGTGTTCTTCTCGATCACCGTTCCCGCTGCCCGTGCCCAGGAGATGGAGCCGCTGCGTGCGGCGGCCGAACGTGTCGTCAAGGCGATCCCCGGTGTTGCCGGCGCCGTGGTCGCGCTGACGGCGGAAAAGAAGGGTGGCGGCATGGAGGCCCCGGTTCCGCAAAGACCGGCTCAGAGGCCCGCTCCGCCGGCCGCACCTGCACGTCCCGCGCCGCAGGCGCCCGCCTCGCACAGCCAGGGCAAGCGCGGCGTACCCGGCATCGAAGCGATTATCGCCGTCGCTTCCGGCAAGGGCGGCGTCGGCAAGTCGACCACCGCCGTCAATATCGCCCTTGGGCTTGCCGCCAACGGGCTGCGGGTCGGCGTGCTCGATGCCGATATTTATGGCCCTTCCATGCCGCGTCTGCTCAACATTCGTGGCAGGCCGCAGACCGTCGACGGCAAGATCCTGAAACCGATGCAGAATTATGGCCTCAAGGTCATGTCGATGGGCTTCCTCGTCGATGAGGAGACGCCGATGATCTGGCGCGGGCCGATGGTGATGTCGGCATTGACGCAGATGCTGCGCGAGGTCGAATGGGGACCGCTCGATGTGCTCGTCGTCGACATGCCGCCCGGCACCGGCGACGCCCAGCTGACCATGGCCCAACAGGTGCCGCTGGCCGGCGCCGTCATCGTCTCGACGCCACAGGACCTGGCCCTGATCGATGCGCGCAAAGGCCTCAACATGTTCAGAAAGGTCGACGTGCCGCTATTGGGTATCGTCGAAAATATGAGCTATTTTCTCGCCCCCGATACGGGAAAACGCTACGACATCTTCGGCCATGGCGGCGCGCGCCGCGAGGCCGAGCGTCTCGGGGTCACCTTCCTTGGCGAAGTGCCGCTCGAGATGGGCATCCGCGAAAGCTCGGATGCTGGCACGCCGGTGGTGGTCTCGAAACCCGATGGCGCCGAGGCGAAAATCTACCGCGACATCGCCGCCAAGGTTTGGGACCGCGTCAATGAAGAGCGCGGCGCGGCCGAGGCTGCAGTGCCGAGCATCGTGTTCGAGTGATGCGGATGTCCTCCCCCAAGTGGGACCTTGAGGGGAGGGCGGCCGGAACGGCCGGGTAGGTCCGCGGCGACACGTTCCAGCTTTTCCGGGATAGCGGGCTGACAAACCACGATCCCGACTAGCGCGGAGGCAGATGTGTGTCTATCGCACCAAAGTGCGGATTCGGATGGCGCGTGCCCCTTGCCTGCTCCCGCGCGTTGTCATATCGATTTGTCATACAAATACGGAGACCACGATGGCAGGCGCCCCCACCAGCAAGAAAAAATTTCGCTCGCAGGAGTGGTTCGACAATCCCGACAATCCGGGCATGACGGCACTCTATCTGGAACGTTACCTGAATTACGGGCTGACGCGGGCCGAACTGATGTCCGGCAAGCCGCTGATCGGCATCGCGCAGACCGGCTCGGACCTGTCGCCCTGCAACCGCCACCACATCGAACTGGCCAAGCGCGTGCGCGAAGGCATTGTCTCGATGGGTGGCATCCCTTTCGAGTTCCCTTGCCACCCGATCCAGGAGACCGGCAAACGGCCGACTGCTGCACTTGATCGCAACCTTGCCTATCTCAGCCTGGTGGAGGTGCTCTACGGCTATCCGCTCGACGGTGTGGTGCTCACCATCGGCTGCGACAAGACGACGCCGGCCATGCTGATGGCCGCGGCCACCGTCAACATCCCGGCTATCGCGCTTTCGGTCGGGCCGATGCTCAACGGCTGGCACAAGGGCAAGCGCACCGGCTCCGGCACTATCGTCTGGGAATCGCGCCAGCGCCTGTCGGCCGGCGAGATTGGCTATGACGAGTTCATGGATATCGTTGCCTCCTCGGCGCCGTCGACCGGCTATTGCAACACGATGGGCACCGCCACCACGATGAATTCGCTGGCCGAGGCGCTCGGCATGCAATTGCCGGGCTCGGCCGCTATCCCCGCCCCCTATCGCGAACGCGGCCAGATCGCCTACGAGACCGGAAAGCGCATCGTCGACATGGTGCATGAGGATCTGAAGCCCTCCGACATCATGACCCGTAAGGCCTTCGAGAACGCCATCGTCGTCAACTCGGCGATCGGCGGCTCGACCAATGCGCCGATCCACCTCAACGCCATCGCCCGCCATCTCGGCGTGCCGCTCGACAATGACGATTGGCAGAAGGTCGGCCTCAACATACCGCTCATCGTCAATCTGCAGCCGACGGGCGAATATCTCGGAGAGGACTATCACCATGCCGGCGGCGTGCCGGCCGTGATCGCCGAACTGATGAAGGGCGGCCTGCTGCCCTATCCGGAAGCCACGACCGCTAACGGCAAGACCATCGGCGACAATTGCCGCGGCGCCGTTAACGAGAACCTCGACGTCATCCGCACGGTTGCCGAGCCGCTGAAAGCCAATGCCGGCTTCATCAATCTCAAGGGTAATCTGTTCGATTCGGCGATCATGAAGACCAGCGGCATCTCGCCCGAGTTCCGCGAGCGCTATCTGTCGAACCCGAAGGACCCCGAAGCCTTCGAGGGCAACGCCATGGTCTTCGACGGCCCCGAGGACTATCACGCCCGCATCGACGACCCGGCACAGGGCATCGACGAGCACACCATCCTGTTCATGCGCGGCGCCGGTCCGATCGGCTATCCCGGCGGCGCCGAAGTCGTCAACATGCAGCCGCCTGCCTATCTGATCAAAAAGGGTATCCACGCGCTGGCCTGTATCGGCGACGGTCGTCAGTCGGGCACGTCGGGCTCGCCATCGATCCTCAACGCCTCGCCGGAAGCCGCTGTCGGCGGCGGCTTGGCACTACTGAAGACCGGGGACCGCGTCCGCATCGACCTGCGCAAGGGCACCGCCGACATCCTCGTCAGCGACGACGAGATCACGCGGCGCCGCGCCGAGCTGCAGAACAATGGCGGCTATCACTATCCGAAGCACCAGACGCCCTGGCAGGAAATCCAGCGCGGCATGGTCGACCAGTTTTCCGAAGGCATGGTGCTGAAGCCGGCGGTGAAATACCAGGATGTGGCTCATACCAGCGGCGTGCCGAGGGACAATCACTGACCAGGGTCCATGGCACGGGCCAGCCGTCAGGTCGCCGGTGTTGCGGTCACCTCATTTCTCCCCGTTAACAGCCCGCTAACGGGGAGAAATGCCCGGCACAGAGTTGGACGCGATCGTTTGTCAAAAACGATTGTCCTGCGACAGCAGGGACAAATGCTTGACAAGCGAGCGTGACAAATCCACGATCATCGCAAGGGGTGCATCGCGACGACCCCGTGAGGCGTCAGCCCAACGTTCGCGTCCAAGCTTCTCTTTCAAGGAGGTGGACGCCATGCCGTCAACAACCGCTATCACCGTATCGCAACTATCCCGTCTGATTGGGCTGCCGGGTGCGCCCGCAGTCATCGACGTCCGCATCGATGATGACTACAACGCCGATCCGCGCCTGCTGCCGGGGTCGGATCGGCGTGATTTCAGGACTGTCTCGAACTGGGCTGCCGACTTCGCCGGCAGGCAAGTGACAGTCGTCTGCCAGCAGGGGAAAAAGCTCTCGCAAGGCGTGGCCGCATGGCTGCGGCACGAGGGCATAGCCGCCGAATCGCTCGACGGCGGGTTTGAAGCATGGCGCGATGCCAAGGGCCTTCTCGTTCACGCCGACAAGATACCGCCCGCCGACGCCAAGGGCCGCACCGTTTGGGTGACGCGTACGCGCCCGAAGGTCGATCGCATCGCCTGCCCCTGGCTGATCCGGCGCTTCATCGATCCTCACGCGGTCTTTCTCTTCGTCGAGCCGGCTGAAGTGTCGGCCGTCGCCGATCGCTTTCAGGCCGTGCCGTTCGACATCGAGAACGTGTTCTGGAGCCACCGCGGCGAACGCTGCACATTCGACACCATGATCGAGGAGTTCGGGCTCAAATCGGAAGCGCTCGATCGCCTGGCCACGATCATACGCGCTGCCGATACTGCGAGCCTCGATCTTGTTCCACAGGCGGCCGGCTTCCTGGCCGCCTCGCTTGGCCTGTCACGGATGTTTCGCGACGATCTGGAGCAGCTCGAGGCCGGCATGCTGCTCTACGATGCGTTCTTCCGCTGGTGCCGCGATGCCACCGAGGAGACGCATAACTGGCCGGCCGCCGGCGCAGTCAGTCTCGGCACGGGCAAACCATCGTGAGCGCCGTCCTTTCGAAAAAGCCGGCGGAGATCCGGGAGCCGGTTGTGCCGAGCTTCCGGCAGGCCGTGAAGGTCTGGGCGAAAATCGGGGTGCTCAGCTTTGGCGGCCCGGCCGGGCAGATCGCGCTCATGCACAAGGAACTGGTCGAGGAACGGCGCTGGATCGGCGAACAGCGCTTCCTGCATGCGTTGAACTACTGCATGCTGCTGCCTGGCCCCGAGGCCCAGCAGCTTGCCATCTATATCGGCTGGTTGCTGCACAAAACGGTCGGCGGCCTTGTTGCCGGCATTCTCTTCGTCGTGCCGGGCGCGCTTGTAATGCTCGTCCTGAGCAGCCTCTATGCGCTCTATGGCGATGTACCACTCGTCGCGGCGCTGTTTTTCGGGGTCAAGGCAACCGTGCTCGCCATTGTCATCGAGGCGGTGATCCGGATCGGCAGACGCGCGCTGAAAAACCCGGTCATGGTGTCGATCGCACTCGCCGCCTTCATCGCCATCTACGCGTTGAACGTGCCGTTTCCGCTGATCGTGCTGCTTGCCGGCCTGGCAGGCTGGATCGGCAACCGTAGTGCGCCGGCATTTTTTTCCGGCGCACCACAGGGCAAGGGCGATGTTCCCGACGTCAAAGGCGCGGTCGATCTGATGTTCGAGCGCGGCGAACTGACTCACGTCAGACCGACGCGATGGCATGCGCCGCGCATTTTGGCGATCTGGCTGCCGATCTGGCTCGGGCCTGTTCTGCTGGTCTGGACTTTTACCGGCTCTGCCAGCGTTTGGACGCAAATCGGTGGCTTTTTCAGTGTCATGGCGGTCGTCACCTTCGGCGGCGCCTACGCCGTCCTTGCCTATGTCGCGCAGGCAGCGGTCGAGTCCTTCGGCTGGCTCGCCCCGGGTGAAATGGTCGACGGCCTCGGACTTGCCGAAACCACGCCGGGTCCGCTCATCCTGGTGTTGCAGTTTGTCGGCTTCGTCGCCGCCTTCCGCCACTCCGGCGCGCTCGCGCCGCTTCTTGCCGGATTGTTTGGAGCGCTGCTTACGCTGTGGGCGACGTTTACCCCATGTTTCCTGTGGATATTCCTTGGCGCGCCTTACATCGAAGCGCTGCGCGGCAACAAGGCGCTGTCGGCGGCGCTCGGTGCGATCACCGCCGCCGTCGTCGGCGTCATCATGAACCTCGCTCTATGGTTCGGCTTGCACGTCATCTTCGGCGAAGTGCGCAATGTCGGGCTTGGAATGGACGTGCCGGTGCTTTCATCGATAGACTGGCGCGCGGCGCTGCTTTCCTGTGCCTCGATGATCGCCATCCTGAAGCTGAAGATCGGCATGCTGCCGACGCTTGCCGGATCGGCGCTGGCCGGTGTGTTGTTGCTCGCGGCGAGCGGGTAACGCTCAGCCGCCCATTCTGTCGCGCGGCAGCTTGATCATATCGCCGAAGCGGGCGCGCAATTTGTCGTCGACCGGTTTTGGCACATGGCGCGGGAAGCGTTCGGCAAGCACGCGTTTCTTCTCGATGATCGCCCGTTGCAGGATATCGGGCCTGCCTTTCTCATTCCATTCCTTCGGCGAAAAGCGGTCGCCGACGGCCGGATAGAAATATTCGGTCTGCATCAGCCGCAGCGTCTGCTCGTTGCCCAGATAATGGCCCGGCCCTTTCAGGCAGACATCGGCAATGGTGTCGATCGACAGCGACTCGTCCGTCACTTCGATGCCGCGCACGCAGCGCAGGCAGTGGCCGAGCATGTCGTTGTCGATGATCAGGCTCTCAAGGCAAAAGCCGAGCAGCGAGGCGTGCATGCCGGCCGACTCATAGACCAGGTTGAGGCCGGCGAGACCGGCCATCACGTCGGTTATGCCCTTTTCGTAGCCGGACTGAATGTCAGGCAGTTTCGAATCTGTCATGCCGGCGGCCGAACCGCCCGGCAGGTCGTAGAATTGCGCCATCTGCGCGCAGGCCGCGGTCAGCACCGCCTGCTCGGCCGAACCGCCCGACATGGCGCCGGTCCTGAGATCCGAGACAAACGGCCAGGTGCCGAAGATCGCCGGATGGCCGGGCTTGATCGCGTTGACATAGATAAGGCCGACGAGCACTTCGGCGACTGCCTGCACCACGGCGCCCGCAATCGCCGCCGGTGCCGTCGCACCCGCCTGTCCTGCCGACAGCAGCAGGATCGGAATGCCGCCCTCGACGCAGGCTTCGAGAACGCCGCAGGCGTCCTCGGCAAACTTCATTGGGGGCACGACGAAGCAGTTCGAATTGGAGACGAAAGGTCGGGCGCGAAAATTCGCTTCGCCGCCCGCGATCGCATAGAGCATATCGAGCGCCGGCTTGACGTTCTCGCGCACGGTAAACGAGGTGCCGACATGCTTCGACGTACCCAAGACGCAGGCGTAGAGCGTGTTGAAATCCATATCGAGCGGGTCGGGAATGTCGCGCGGCACCATCGGCCGCTGGAAGAAATGGATGTTGTCGAGCCCTTCGACCAGGCGCGCGGCATCGTAGATATCCTGCAGCAGCGACTCGCGATACTCACGCTTTTCGACATCGACAAGATGCACCGCAGCACCAGCCGTGCCGTAATGCACACGCTTGCCCTGGATCACCATGTCGTGCTTCGGATCCTGGCCGTGCAGGGTGAAATGCCGCGCCGCGTTCTTGATGGTGTCGAGCACAAGGCCGCGAGGAAAGCGCAGGCGGCCGTCCTCACCGAGGGTCGCGCCCGCCTTGGTCAGTGCCTCGATGCAGGAGGGGATGGCATTGGCGAAGCCGACTGTCTCCAGAAGGGTAAGCACGGCCTCATGGATACGTTCGCAATCATTGCCGCTGAGCGGGCTGTAGCTCCCGCCTTCGAGGCCGGCGCGCACCGGCTTGACGTCGTCGGCAAGCGGTGCCGCCCGCATGGCGCGGCGCGCCTCGCGCCCGCCGGACCGCCGCGAACGCTGGTCTGCGGACACGTCCTGCTTCTCATGGGCCATTGGCATGAAGGCACTCCAACTTTAGCTGCGGAGCGGGCGCGGCGGTTGGTCCACCATCTGCCCGCTTCGTCCCCTATACTCCGACTATGCCGCCGGCATTGGCACAGCCTATGTGCCAGCCGATCCCGTCGCATATGCCAAGGTGCTAAAGAACCGGAGCCGCACTACACGCGCCAGGCTCCGGTCGGGGAAGGGAGATCAGGCCGCTGCCGGCCTGCGTCCAGCTGCCGTGGCCAGTTCGCGGATGCCGGGTTCGATGTGCTGCAACGCGATCGAGGAAATGCCCAAGCGCATGAAACGCGATGGCTTTTCGGTACGATCGAAGAAGCGGTCGCCGGGCTCGATGATGACGCTGCGCGAGGCTGCGGCCTCCGCCAGTCCGCGCGAATCGGTGCCGCGCGGCCCCTCGAGCCAGAGCGACGTACCGCCGGCCGAATCGGTCGAGCGCCACTCAGGCAGGAAGGCGGAAATCGCATGGACCAGACGCTTGCGCCGCTCGTCGAAGGCGCTCGACAGCCGTCGCACCAGCGCCTCGTGATGGCCGAGCGACAGGAAGAGCGCTACGGCACGCTGGTTGTTGGCCGGCGGATGGCGCAGCATGAAGCGGCGTAGCGCCCGAAGCTCGGAGATCAGCCCGGCCGAGGCGACGATGTAGCCGAGCCTGAGGCCGGGAGCCAGCGTCTTCGACATCGAGCCGACGTAGACGACGCGGCCGGACCGATCGAGGCTCTTCAGCGCCTGCTGCGGCGCCTCGTCCAGGAGCTGGCTGTCATAGCCGTCCTCGATGATGATCTGGTTGTGCCGGTTGGCGCGCGCCAGAAGATCCTGCCGCCGCTCCGCCGACAGCGGCACCATGGTCGGGCAATGGTGGCTGGGCGTGACGAAGACGAAGCCGGAATCACTGGGAACGGCAGAGGTTACGATGCCGGAGTGGTCGACTGGAACCGGCTGGATATCGGCGCCGGCCAGCCGGAAGATCGAGCGTGCATCGGGATAGCCGGGGTCTTCCATCGCCACCTTGGAGCCCTTGGTCATCAACAGCGTGGCCAGCATGTAAAGCGCGTTCTGCGCGCCCAGCGTCACGATGATCTCGTCCGGATTGGCGAAGATGCCGCGCCGCGGCAGCAGCCGGGCCTGGATCTGCTCGATCAGGAGCGGATCGTCGCGGTCGACCATGTCGGATGCCCAGTTGCGGATTTCGAGCACCGCCAGCGCCATGCGGTTGCACTCGCGCCATTCGGCGGTCGGGAACAGCGCCGGGTCGAACTGGCCGTAGACGAAGGGGTAGGACGACTTGATCCAGTTGTCGTGCTTGGCCGGCGGTGGCATGTCGCTCGCTGCGATCTGCCGGCGCGCCTTCCAGTCGATCTCGTTGGCCTGGTCGGGCGCCTTCTGGTGCGGCTTGGCCGGCGTCGCCAGCACCTCGGGATTGACAAAGTGGCCGCGGCGCTCGCGCGCCACCAGGAAGCCCTGGTCGACCAGCTGCTGGAACGCCAGCACCACGGTGCCGCGCGCTACGCCGAGTTTTTCGGCAAGAATCCGGCAGGACGGAAGCGGCATCGAAGCCGCGATCTGCCGGTCGAGGATGGCGGCGACGATCGCCTGGCGGATCTGCGCCTGCAGGGTCTGACCGGAGTCCGCCGAAATCCGGAACAGGCCGGACCATATGGCCGTGTCGTTTCGCTGTGGCATGGGAGATGTTCCTCGATGGCCAGCTTTTTTCACTTGGCTGGACCAGTCGAATGTACCGGTGGCACAAGGTGTTGCGCCAATCAATTTTTCTGATCGCTGGGATTT
The DNA here is from genome assembly GCF_040317995.1 of Mesorhizobium sp. M1334. NCBI lineage: Bacteria > Pseudomonadati > Pseudomonadota > Alphaproteobacteria > Hyphomicrobiales > Phyllobacteriaceae > Mesorhizobium > Mesorhizobium sp. M1334. The sequence goes on along the minus strand of NZ_JAMYLM010000001.1, from coordinate 565,398 downwards.
ATGCCAGTGATCCTTTGCGCCGGCCCGCGCTGCGCTGCGGCATCGCTGCGCATTGAAACAGATGGAATTCGACCCGATAGTTTGCCGCGACGACACGCGCCGGAAACATCCGGCCTGATAAGATGCACCTCAAGAACCGGAGCGAGGCAGTGGATCAACCGTCCTTTCAAAAGCAGCTCGGCGCGTTGCGCGATCATCGTGCGGCCAAATCGGGCTCGATGCGCGAGGCTTTCGCCGCCGATCCGCAGCGCTTCGAGAAATTCTCCGCCAGCGACGGTGACCTGCTGCTCGACTGGTCGAAATGTGCGGTCGATGCGCGGACGATGGAGTTGCTGGAGAAGCTGGCCGAGGCCGCCGACCTCGAAGGCCGGCGCGACGCGATGTTTGCCGGCAAGAAGATCAATGTCACCGAAGGCCGCGCCGTGCTGCACACGGCGCTGCGCAACCTGACCGGCAAAGGCATCGTGCTCGACGGCCATGACGTGAAGGCGGAAGTCCTTGCCGTACTCGACGCGATGGGTGCCTTCGCCGACGCGGTGCGTTCCGGCAAGGCAGCCGGCGCGACCGGCAAGAAGATCACCGACATCGTCAACATCGGCATCGGCGGCTCCGATCTCGGCCCTGCCATGGCGACGCTGGCGCTGGCGCCCTATCATGACGGGCCGCGCGCGCATTACGTATCCAATATCGACGGTGCGCATATCCACGACACGCTGAAGGGACTTTCCGCCGAAACCACCCTGTTCATCATCGCCTCCAAGACCTTCACCACGGTCGAGACTATGACCAATGCCGAGACCGCGCGCGGATGGGTCGAGAAGGCGCTCGGCAAGGGAGCGGTCGGCAAGCACTTCGCCGCCGTCTCGACGGCGCTCGACCTGGTCGCCAAATTCGGCATCGCGCCCGATCGCGTCTTCGGCTTCTGGGACTGGGTCGGCGGCCGCTATTCCGTCTGGGGTGCGATCGGCCTGCCGGTGATGATCGCCATCGGCCCGAAGGATTTTCGCGCCTTTCTCGACGGCGCCCATGAAATGGACGAGCATTTCCGCACCGCGCCGCTGGCGAAGAACCTGCCGGCGCTGATGGGGCTGATCGGCTGGTGGCACCGCGTGATCTGCAAATACCCCGCTCGCGCCGTCATCCCTTACGATCAGCGTCTGTCCAGGCTCCCGGCCTATCTGCAGCAGCTCGACATGGAATCGAACGGCAAGAGCGTGACCCTGGACGGCGGCGCTGTGACGACGCCGACCGGCCCGCTGGTCTGGGGTGAGCCCGGCACCAATGGCCAGCACGCCTTCTTCCAGCTTCTGCATCAGGGCACCGATTTCATTCCGGTCGAATTCCTCGCCGCTGCCGTCGGCCACGAGCCGGAACTGAAGCATCACCACGACCTTCTGCTTGCCAATTGCCTGGCGCAGTCGGAAGCTTTCATGAAGGGCCGTACGCTTGAGGAAGCCCGCGCACAGATGCTGGCGAAAGGCATGAAGCCGGCCGATGTCGACAGGATTGCTCCGCACCGCGTCTTCTCCGGCGACCGCCCCTCGGTGACGATCCTCTACAGAAAGCTCGACCCCCACACGTTCGGACGGCTGATTGCGCTCTACGAGCACCGCGTCTTCGTCGAAGGCACGCTGTTCAACATCAACTCCTTCGACCAATGGGGCGTCGAACTCGGCAAGGAACTGGCGACCGGGCTGCTGCCCGTCGTTGAAGGCAAGGAGAACGCCGCAAAGCGGGACGCCTCGACTGCCGGACTGGTGGAATACATTCACCGCTTGCGCGGCCCGGAGTGAAAAGCTTGGCGGACATCAAGGGAATATTGTTCGACAAGGACGGCACGCTCGTAGATTTCAACGCGACATGGCTGGGCATCGCCGACTTCATGGCGATGGATGCGGCCGAAGGCGATCGCTGGAAAGCAGACAGGCTGCTTGCGGCGGCGGGCTTCGACTTCGCCAGCAAGCGCTTCAAGCCGGATTCGATTTTTGCCTCCGGTACCAACATGGACGTCGTCGAGCTGTGGTTTCCACGGCTGTCCGACGAGGACCAGATGCTTGCCGTCGCCCGCTTCAACGCCATCACTTCGGCGCAGGGATCGGCAATGGCGGTGGCGCTGCCGGGTGTGGTCGAGACGCTTGGCCTGCTTCACCGAAAATCCTACCGGCTTGGCGTCGCCACCAACGACTCGACCAGCGGCGCGGAAAAGACCCTGGTCACGCTGGGCGTCGCGCAGCTTTTCGACGCCGCCTATGGTTACGATGCGGTGGCCAATCCAAAACCGGCGCCGGATACGATCCTTGCCTTCTCGGATCTGACAGGGCTCAGGCCGGCGGCGATCGCAATGGTCGGCGATAATCGCCACGATCTGGAGATGGCGCGCGCCGGCGGCTGCGGCCTGGCGATCGGCGTGCTGTCCGGCACCGGCACACGGGAATCGCTGTCGCAGATCGCCGACGTCATCCTCGATTCAGTTGCCGATCTGCCCGATTTTCTTGCGGCCCGAGTCAGCGAGACGGTCTAGACTCGCAGCTAAGCTGGTCCGAACGAGAACACGCCGCTCGGTTTCATCGCCGCATTCCTGCCTTCGCCGACATCCGGCACCTCGTATTCGGCCAGCAGGCGAAGCCGCGAGCGGGGCAGATAGGCGCGGCCTGGATCGCCGACCAGCACCTCGATGCCGGCAGCGAGGCAGCGGTCGAGGAAGGGGACGACCCGGCCGGCAAGATCATGGGCGTAAAACAGGTCGCCGACCACCACGACATCCACCGGTGGCGGCGGACCGCTGGTTATGTCCCCGCCGATTGTCGCAATCACAACGCCGTTCGCCGTCGCATTGAGGCCGATCGCGGCAACGCCGTTGCGGTCGATCTCGGCCGCGATCACCGCGCTTGCGCCGGCTTTTGCCGCTGCAATGCCGACGAGGCCCGAGCCGGCGCCGAGGTCGAGCACGCGACGGCCGGTCACGGTCTCCGGCCGGTCGAAAATATAGCGGGCGAGCACCGCGCCGCCGGCCCAGATATAGGCCCAATACGGTGGCTCCGGTTCAGGTCCGTCCTCTTCGGTCGCGTGTTGGTTCCACTCGACAAGCCGCCTGAGCCCGCTTCCCGGATGGGCGGTGTAAAGCCGAATTTCGGGAATCGCAGGTACTGCCGCGATCCGCATGTTCGCCCGGATGAACTCTGCCGGATCTGGGCGCGAGCCTATACCCACCGCATTGGCGCCGGCGATGCAATCGCTCAAGCTGCGCCTAGCCCCGCAACGCCCGTCGCAGGATCTTGCCGACCGGTGTCTTGGGCAGCTCGGTGCGGAACTCGATATGCCTGGGGCGTTTGTAGCCGGTCAGGTTCTCTTTGCAATAAGCCGCCAGCGCTTCGGCGGTCAGCCCAGGGTCCTTCTTGACGACGAACAGCTTCGGCACTTCACCCGAATGCTCGTCCGGCACGCCGATCGCCGCCACTTCGAGTACGCCCGGATGCTGCGCCACCACTTCCTCGAGTTCGTTCGGATAGACGTTGAAGCCGGAGACCAGGATCATGTCCTTCTTGCGGTCGACGATCTTGGTGTAGCCAAGCTCGTCCATGAAGCCCATGTCGCCCGACTTGAAGAAGCCGTCCTCAGTCATCACCTTGGCGGTCTCGTCCGGCCGGTTCCAGTAGCCGGCCATCACTTGCGGTCCGCGGATGCAGATTTCGCCGACTTCGCCGAGCGGCAAATTGTTGCCGTCGTCGTCGCGGATGGCGATCTCGGTCGAGGGCAGCGGCAGGCCGATCGTGCCGGTGTAAACGCCGTCGCTGAATTTGTTGATGGTTGTCCCCGGTGAGGTTTCGGTAAGCCCGTAGGCCTCGCTGATCGGGCAGCCGGTCAGCGCCTTCCAACGTTCGGCGATGGCCCTCTGCACCGGCATGCCGCCACCCAGCGTCAGGATCAGCGGCTTGAAATCGAGCTTGCGAAAATCCTCATTGTTGAGCAGCGCATTGAACAGCGTGTTGAGGCCCGGAAAGATGTGGATCGGGTATTTCTGCAGCTCTTTGACGAAGCCGGGAATGTCGCGCGGATTGGGGATGAGGACATTCTGTGCGCCTTGCTGCATGCCTACCAGCACGTTCGCCGTCAGCGCAAAAATGTGATAGAGCGGCAGCGCGCAGAGGAAGTTCAGATGCGCCGGCTTAGGCTTGACGGTAAAGGCGTCTTCAGCCCACAGCGCGTTCTGCGCGACGTTCGCCAAAATGTTGCTGTGCAAAAGCATCGCGCCCTTGGAGATGCCGGTCGTGCCGCCTGTGTATTGCAGGAAGGCGATGTCGTCGGCCGCGACCTTTGCGGGCCTGAAGGCCATGCCGGCGCCTGCCTTCAGCGCGGCGCTGAATTTGACATGGCCGGGCAGCGACCATGCCGGGACCATCTTTTTGACGCGGCGTACAACGAAGTTGACGATCGTTCCCTTGAGCCCGCCTAGCATGTCGCCCATCGAGGCGACCACGATATGCTTGACTGCGGTCCTGGCGATCACCGCCTGCAGGGTGCAGGCGAAATTTTCGAGGATGACAATGGCTTGAGCGCCGGAATCCTTGAGCTGGTGCTCCAGCTCGCGCGGCGTGTAGAGCGGATTGATATTGACCACGACATAGCCGGCGCGAAGCACTGCCATGATCGCCACCGGATATTGCAGCACATTCGGCATCATCAGTGCGACGCGCGCGCCCTTCTGCAGCCCCGTTGATTGCAGATAGGCGCCGAAGGCGGCCGACTGTCGCTCGAGGTCGGCATAGGTGATCGATTTGCCCATGCAGACGAAGGCCGGCCGATTCGCAAACTGCTTGCACACGGTGACGAGAAAGTCGCCGATCGAGCTGGCGGGCAGGGCGCCGATCTCGGCCGGCACGATCTTTGGATAACTCTTGAGCCACGGTTTTTCCGGCAGGCCGGCGGCCAGCGACGTGATCGCCTTTGGTAATCTCTTGGCCGGACCTGCCGACGGTCGGGGCGCTGTCGGCACTGCCTTCGCCGCCGGCTTGGCGGCAGACTTTGCAGCAGGCGCCGTCTTGCGGGTTGCCGGTTTAGCAGCCGTTCCAGCCGTGGTCTTCGCCGCCGGCTTCGCGCTTGCCTTCGCGGTAGCCGCCGGCTTGGCGTCGGCCGCTTTTGACTTGACTGCTTTCGATGTTGCCTCGGCCTTTGCTTTCGCCGCGCTGGTTGTCTTTGCCGGTTTTGCCACCTGTCGCTCCCTCAATCGTTCTTATTGTTTCGGCATGCTTGCGCGCCACCACCGCCCTGATCAACAAAGATATCCCAACGCTTGCCGCAATGCCCGAAACCCGGGAAAATCCGGCACGCTGCCCATCTATCTATGTATTGCCACAAGCGGCGGCCATGCAAGCCTTCGCCACCAGGAGTGCGGTAAGACTTGCCGTCAAACCTCTCGGCCGCGACCGGTTTTCGGACGCGGGTCTCTTGAACCGAAAGGCTCGATCCCACAATTGGCGGCATCGCCGATCAACAAAAAATTGAAGTCGCTAATAATGTCGTGATCTGCGGATTCGGCTCGTTTTTTCCACAATTTGCCGCGTGCCGGAATTTTTTTCTGCTTCCCGTGGGTTAGGCAAACAAGCAGTTCCAAAGCTAGAAAAACGGTGCTTATATGCGGCCTTCGCGAGCCTGATAGAGGGGCTTGGAAGAACATCAGGGAGTGCTCAATGAAAAAGAAACTGACTTTTGCAGCCGCGTTGCTGGCTGCAAGCGTCCTCGGCGGCATGGCCAACGCAAAACAACTGGTCTATTGCTCGGAGGCTTCGCCGGCCGGCTTCGACCCGTCGCCATGGAGCGGCGGCAACGACTTCGACGCCTCGTCGCGCACCATCTATTCGCGCCTGGTCGAGTTCGAGCATGGCAAGACCACCATCTCCCCCGGCCTGGCAGAGAGCTGGACGGTTTCCGACGACGGTCTCGAATACACCTTCAAGCTTCGCCCTGGTGTGAAATTCCAGACGACCGATTATTTCACGCCGACGCGCGACCTCAACGCCGACGACGTGATCTTTTCCTTCGAACGCCAGTGGAAGAAAGAAAGCCCGTGGTACAGCTATCTGGAAGGCACCGGCTGGGAATATTTCACCGGCATGGGCTTCCCCGATCTCCTGAAGGAAATCGTCAAGGTCGACGACCTGACGGTGAAATTCGTGCTGAACAAGCCTGAAGTCGCGTTCCTGCCGGACCTCGGCATGGATTTCGCCTCGATCGTTTCCAAAGAGTATGCCGACCAACTCGACAAGGCCGGCACCAGGCAGCAGTTCACCCAGAAGCCGGTCGGCACCGGTCCGTTCCAGTTCGTCGACTACCAGGTCGACGCGGTCATCCGCTACGCGGCATGGGACGGCTACTATGGCGGCCGCCAGAAGATCGACGATCTGATCTTCGCCATCACGCCCGATCCCGCCGTGCGCGCGCAGAAGCTGAAGGCGGGCGAATGCGATATCATGTCGTACCCGGCGCCAGCCGACATTGCCGGACTGCAGGCCGACACGAACCTCAAGGTCGATGAGCAGGAAGGCCTGAATATCGGCTACATGGCCTATAACACAACGCAGCCGCCCTTCGATAAGGTCGAGGTCCGCAAGGCCCTCAACATGGCGGTGAACAAGAAGGCAATCATCGACGCGGTCTATCAGGGTGCCGGCACGCCGGCCATCAACCCGATCCCGCCGACCATGTGGTCCTATAACAAGGACATCAAGGACGATCCCTACGATCCGGAGGCGGCCAAGAAGATGCTGGCCGACGCCGGCGTCAAGGATCTGTCGATGAAGATCTGGGCTATGCCGGTCAGCCGCCCCTACAACCCGAACGCCCAGCGCGTCGCCGAGTTGATCCAGGCCGACTATGCCGCCGTCGGCGTCAAGGCGGAGATCGTCAGCTACGAATGGACCGAGTATCGCCAGCGCGGCAAAGCCAAGGATCGCGACGGCGCCTTCCAACTGGGCTGGACCGGGGACAATGGCGATCCGGACAACTTCTTTTTCCTGCTCGGTTGCGATGCCATCGGCCAGTCCAATTATGCGATCTGGTGCAATCAGGAATTCGAAGCCCTGCTGAAAAAAGGCAAGGCAACGACGGACGTCGCCGAGCGCACCAAGATCTACGAGGAAGCTCAGGTGGTGTTCAAGCGTGAGGCTCCGTGGCTGACCATCGCCCACTCCAAGGTCTTCATGCCGATGAACAAGAAGGTGTCGGGCTTCGTTATGGACCCGCTCGGCATTCATCGGTTTGACGGCGTCGACGTCACCGAATAAGTCCTGAGAAATTGAACGGCGGCGCTGGACTTCCCGCGCCGCCGTTCTATGAAGCAAGATGCTCCGTTATCTCCTCCACAAGCTCGCTTTGATCATCCCGACCGTGTTCGGCATATCGCTGGCGGCGTTCGCTTTCGTCCGGCTTCTGCCCGGCGATCCCATCCTGGCCCTGGCCGGCGAGCGCGGCGTCAGCCCCGAACGCTACGCCCAGCTCATCGAGCAGTTTGGCTACAACCGGCCCTATGTCATCCAGTACCTGGAATATATCGGCAGGGTCCTCACCGGCGATTTCGGCATATCCATTGCCACCAAGCGGCCAGTGCTCGGCGAATTCCAGGCGCTGTTTCCGGCCACGCTGGAACTGGCGACGGTGGCGTTGATCATCGCCATCCTGCTTGGCATCCCTGCCGGCATTTTCGCTGCGGTCAAGCGGGGCTCCTGGTTCGACCAGGCGACGATGGGTGTCGCGCTGACCGGCTATTCGATGCCGATCTTCTGGTGGGGGCTGCTGCTCATTATCTTCTTCTCCGGCTATCTCGGCTGGACGCCGGTTTCCGGCCGAATCGGCCTGCAGTATTTCTTCAGGCCGACGACCGGGTTCATGCTCATCGACAGCCTGATCTCCGGCAGGAGCGGCGCTTTCAAATCCGCCGTCAGCCATCTGATCCTGCCATCGATCGTGCTGGCGACGATCCCGCTCGCCGTCATAGCGCGCCAGACGCGCTCGGCGATGCTCGAGGTGCTGGGCGAGGACTATGTCCGCACCGCGCGTGCCAAGGGCCTGGCGCCGCGCCGTGTCATCGGGCTGCATGCTTTTCGCAACGCGCTGATCCCAGTGGTCACCACCATTGGACTGCAGGTCGGCACGTTGATGGCAGGCGCCATTCTGACCGAAACCATTTTTTCCTGGCCAGGCATCGGCAAATGGATGATCGACGCCATCGGCAAGCGCGACTATGTCGTCGTGCAGAGCGGATTGCTGATCATCGCGCTGATCGTCATGGCGGTGAACCTGATCGTCGACGTGCTCTACGCCGTCATCAATCCGCGCATCCGGGTGCAGTGAGATGACCGACGAATCCGCCGCCGAAGCCACCGCTGCCTCCATCCCGACAGGCGGCAGGCAAAGGGCGTTTGCCGAGTTCTGGCATTACTTCTCGATGAACACCGGGGCCGTCATCGGTCTTGTCGTGTTTTCGGCGCTCGTGCTGGTGGCGATCTTTGCGCCGTTCGTCGCCCCGCATTCGCCCGACGAGCAGTTTCGCGATGCACTGCTGGCGCCTCCTGCCTGGCAGGAAGGCGGCAAATCGATGTTCCTGCTCGGCACCGATGCGGTCGGCCGCGACATGCTTTCGCGGTTGATCTTCGGGGCACGTTTTTCGCTGTTCATCGGCCTGGTGGTCGTCGTCTTCTCACTCACCAGCGGCATCGTGCTTGGCGTGCTCGCCGGCTATTTCCGCGGCTGGGTCGACACGCTGATCATGCGCATCATGGATATCATCCTGGCCTTCCCGTCGCTGCTTCTGGCGCTGGTGCTGGTGGCGATCCTCGGCCCGGGCCTGTTCAATGCCATGTTGGCGATCGCACTGGTGCTGCAGCCGCATTTCGCACGTCTCACCCGCGCCGCCGTGATGGCCGAAAAGAACCGCGAATATGTGATCTCCGCCAAGGTGGCCGGCGCCGGTCATCTTCGCTTGATGGTGAGGACGATCTTGCCGAACTGCCTGGCACCGCTGATCGTGCAGGCCACGCTGTCCTTCTCCAACGCTATTCTCGAGGCTGCGGCGCTCGGCTTCCTCGGTGTCGGTGCGCAGCCGCCGACACCGGAATGGGGCACGATGCTCGCTTCGGCGCGCGAATTCATCCTGCGCGCGCCTTGGGTGGTGACCTTCCCCGGCCTTGCCATCCTGATCACTGTGCTTGCAATCAATCTGATCGGCGACGGCCTGCGCGATGCCTTCGACCCCAAGCTGAAGAGGTCATGATCCAATGCCTCTTCTCGAGATCACGAACCTGACCGTTTCCTTCGACACCGCCGCCGGACCATTCATGGCGGTACAAGGCATCGACCTGTCGGTCGAACCGCGCGAGGTGCTGGCGATCGTCGGCGAATCCGGTTCCGGAAAATCGGTGGCGATGCTGGCGGTGATGGGGCTCTTGCCCAACACGGCGACGGTGAGGGCCGACCGCATGGCCTTCGACGGCATCGACCTGCTCAAGCTCGGCCCATCCGAGCGGCGCAAGATCGTCGGCAAGGACATTTCGATGATCTTCCAGGAACCGGTCGCCAGCCTCAACCCATGCTTCACCGTCGGCTTCCAGATCGAGGAGGTGCTGCGCTTTCATATGGGCATGGACCGTGCTCAGCGCCGGGCGCGCGCCATTGAACTGATGAAGCTCGTCGGCATCGCCGACCCCGAGGAACGGCTGGGCTCGTTCCCGCATCAGATGTCGGGCGGCCAGTGCCAGCGCGTCATGATTGCCATCGCCATCGCCTGCAATCCGAAGCTTTTGATAGCCGACGAGCCAACCACGGCACTCGACGTCACCATCCAGAAGCAGATCCTCGATCTGCTGGTCGGCCTGCAGGCCAAATACGGCATGGGCCTGATCATGATCACCCACAATATGGGGGTCGTTGCCGAGACCGCCGACCGTGTCATCGTCCAGTACAAGGGCCGCAAGATGGAAGAGGCCGACGTGCTGTCGCTGTTCGAATCCCCCAAGAGCAATTACACCCGCGCGCTTCTCTCGGCGCTGCCGGAAAACGCCGTCGGCGACCGGTTGCCGACTGTTTCCGACATGCTGTTCGAGCCGGCCCCCTCTGTAGTCGCAGCCCGATCCGCAGGAGGAACCGCCTCATGAGCGTGACGGTAGTCGAAGGCAAGAACATCGTGCGCGACTATCATGTCGGCGGCGGGCTTTTCCGCCCCTCCCGTACGGTTCATGCGGTTAAGGGTGTTTCGTTCAGCGTCGACAAGGGCAAGACGCTGGCCATCGTCGGCGAGAGCGGCTGCGGCAAGTCAACACTCGCCCGCATCATCACCCTGATCGACCCGGCGACCTCCGGCGAGCTTTTCATCGATGGCAAGAAGGTCGACATCGCGAGGGATGGTCTGTCGAAGGAAATGCGCCGCAAGGTGCAGATCGTCTTCCAGAACCCCTATGGTTCGCTCAATCCACGCCAGAAGATCGGCGATGTGCTTGGCGAGCCGCTGCTCATCAACACCGACAGCACGGCCGACGAGCGGCGCGATCTCGCCATGAAGATGCTGAAGAAGGTCGGTCTTGGCCCCGAGCACTATAATCGCTACCCGCATATGTTTTCGGGCGGCCAGCGCCAGCGGATCGCCATTGCCCGCGCGCTGATGCTCAACCCCAGCCTTCTGGTGCTGGACGAGCCCGTCTCGGCACTTGATCTTTCGGTGCAGGCGCAGGTGCTGAACCTGCTCGCCGACCTGCAGGATGAGTTTCAGCTGACCTATGTTTTCATCAGCCACGACCTGTCGGTGGTACGCTATATCGCCGACGAAGTGATGGTGATGTATTTCGGCGAGGCGGTCGAATACGGCTCGCGCGACGAGGTCTTCGCCGACCCCAAGCACAGCTACACCAGGACGCTGTTCGCGGCGACGCCGCGTGCCGACGTCGCCAGCATCAAGGCAAGGTTGGCGAAAAAGAAGGCCGCCTGATCCGGCGAGGTTTGCCGGCCGGCTACGGCTTCTCGATCCCCGGAATGCTGGAGATCTGCTCGACGAGAAAGTCGACCAGCAGCCGCACCCGGGCAATGCCGGCGCGTTCCGGGACGATCAGCATGCTCAGCGGGACGGGGGGCGGAAAACAGCCCGGCAGGACCACTTCCAGCCGGCCGGCCGTCAGGAGATCGTCGACAAGCCAATGGTGGGCGGGTGCGATGCCGCGTCCGGCGACAAGGGCTTCGCGCGCGGCAAGCCCATGGTCGACTCGAAATCGACCGCCAAAGGGCACCGCAAAGGTCTCGCCGCCCGGCCCCTGCAGGGCGAGTGTGTCGCTTCCCGCGATGTTCGACATCCGGATGCCTTCATGGCCAGGCAGACCCTGCGGGACAGCCGGTCTGCCCCGCGCCGCCAGATATGCCGGCGCCGCCACCAGCAGACGCCGGGATTGTCCGAGCGCCCGCAGTTTCATCGAGCTGTCGGTGAGCGGACCTAGGCGAAGCGCAATATCGACGCCCTCCCGCACAAGGTCGATGCGCTCGTCGGTGAGGCTAAGATCGATGCCGATATCGGGATAGCGGTCCTGAAAGGCGAAGATCAGCCGGCTGACGTGCAAGACCCCGAGCGCCGCCGTGCAGGATATTCGGATCGTGCCGGCCGACGCGCCGCGCGTGCCCCGCGCCTCATCACCGGCCTGCTCAACGAGGCGCAGGATCTGGACGCTGTCGGCATAGTAACGGCTGCCTTCATCGGTCATCGTCACACGCCGGGTGGTCCTGCTGAGCAAGGGCACGCCGACGGCCTCCTCGAGTTCTCGCAAATGCCGTGTGACCGTCGACTGCCCAACTCCGAGCTCGCGCGCCACCGCCGAGAGGCTGCCGCGCTCGGCGACGCGAACGAAGGTGCGCATGCGCTCGAGAGTGACGTCCGATCTATCCATTATTCGGCATAATCTTATACATTTCATACATATAGTGGATCAGCCCGCGGCTGGCTACCTTTGGTGTCTATCGTCCTTCTTCGGAGTAGACCCATGAAAGTCCTGCTTGTTTTTGCTCATCCTGAACCGCGTTCGCTCAACGGCGCGCTGCGTGACGTCGCCATCAGGGAACTCGAGGCCCAAGGCCACGAGGTGCGGGTGTCGGACCTCTATGCCGACGGCTGGAAAGCCGAGGTGGACCGTGCCGACTTTCCGGCGTGGCCGGCCGAAGCACGCTTCCTGCCGGCCGGCGCCTCCAAAAAGGCTTTCGCGACCAACACTCTGACCGATGACGTCAAAGCCGAGATCGACAAGCTGCTATGGGCCGACACCCTGATCCTCCAGTTCCCGCTGTGGTGGTACGCCATGCCGGCGATCCTCAAGGGCTGGGTCGATCGCGTGTACGCCTACGGCTTCGCCTATGGCGTTGGCGAGCACAGCGACAAGCGGTGGGTGACCGCTTTGGTGAGGGAACGCTCGCCGGCAAGCGCGCAATGCTGATCGTGACCACCGGCGGCTGGGAGGAGCATTATTCTGCCCGCGGCGTCAACGGCCCGATCGACGACCTGCTGTTCCCGATCAATCACGGAATTCTCTATTATCCGGGCTACGACGTGCTTCCGCCGTTCGTGGTTTACAGGGTGGACCGTTTTGGGGAAGCCGATTTCGAGCCTGTCGCGGAGCGGCTGCGCGAGAGGATGCGGACGCTCGAGACAATCCGGCCCATTCCTTATCGGCAGCAGAATGGCGGCGATTACCTGATCCCAAGCATGCAGTTGCGCCCCGGCCTGGAGAGCCCGGGTGCAACCGCTTTCGCGCTCCACCAGAACGGCGCAAGCGCAGCCGGACAGCCCGATCAGGACAGCCGGGCGATGACGGTACGCAGCGCCTCGCCGAAACGCCGAACTTCCTCAATCGTATTGTAATGCACCAGGGAGGCGCGGACGGCGCCGCTGTCCATGCTTAAGTTGAGCCGCTTCATCAGGCGCGGCGCATACATATGGCCGTCGCGAATGCCGATCTGCATCTCGGCCATTTCCTCGACGATCCTCTGCGGCGACAGCGTGCCGATGTTGAAACAGAAAGTCGGCACGCGCTCGCTGAGGCGTGCTTCGTCGGCGACACCATAGATCGTCGCGCCGCAACCCTTGAGCACCGCCAGCATTTCGCGCGCCAGCACCTGCTCGTAATCGCGGATGGCATTCATGCCGGCGACGATGTTGTCGCGACGCGACCGGTTATTCTCGGACAAGAAATTGCGGCCGATCGACTCGAGATAGCGCACCGCGGCATCCATGCCGGAGACGTTCTCGTAGATGAAGGTACCGGCCTCGATCTTGTAAGGCGGCTCGTCGGGGATGAAATCCTCGCGGAAGGTCGGCAAGCGCTTCAGTGTTTCGAAGCGGCCCCACAGGAAGCCCATATGAGGCGAGAAATTCTTGTAGCCGGAGCAGACCAGATAATCGCAATCCCAGGCCTGCACATCGATCAACCCGTGCGGGCCGTAATGCACGCAGTCTAGGAACACTTCGGCGCCTGCCGCATGCGCAATCCTAGCCACGGAAGCAACGTCGACAATCGAGCCGATCGAATGCGCCGTCACCGTGCAGGCGACGAGCCGGGTGCGCTCTGAGACCAGCGGGCGCAAATCGTCGACATGCAGATTGCCGTCCTCGCGCATCCGCCACCATTTGAACTTGGCGCCGGCGGGCGCCAGCGCCAGCCACGTCGCGATATTAGCGTCGTGATCCATGTCGGTGATGACGATCTCGTCACGCTCCCCGTTTGGGCGCTCGGAAAGCATCTGGCCGATGGCGAGGCTGACCAGGCGGATGAACGAAGTGGCGTTCATGCCGAAGCAGATCTCCGCCGGGTTGGTAGCGTTGATCAGCAAGGCCACGCTTTCGCGCGCGCCGGCCACTGCTTGATCGACGGTGACGCTGCGGCCATAGCGGCCGCCGCGCTGCACATTATGCGCGACCAAATGGTTGGTGACCGCATCGAGCACGCTTTGCGGGATCTGCGCGCCGGCGGCATTGTCCATGAAGACGAAGTCTCCGGCTTGCTGCAAGGCGGGAAACATGGCGCGGATCGTCTCGACCGGGAAAGCTGCGGCATCGCCGGTTTTCGAAATCTGATGCTGGTTCAAGCTCGTCTCCTGCGAAGTGCCTAACGGAAGTTGATATTCGGGGAATTGGCGGACGGAAATCGTTGGCGACCTCAGCGGGTCTTTTCGGTCTGGAAGCGGCGTTCCAGGAGGCTGACGAGTCGGACCATCGGCCAGAGAAAGATCAGATAGACCAGCGCCGCGCCGATCAGCGGTGAGGGATTGGCATAGAGCGATTGCGCGTTGGTCGCTTCCTTCAGCAGTTCAGGCAATGCTACCGTGGAGGCGAGCGAGGTGTCCTTGAACATCGAAACGCAATTGCTGGTCATTGGCGGAATGACGACGCGGATCGCCTGCGGCAGCACTACCTTGCGCAAGGTCAGCAAGAACGGCAGGCCGAGCGCCTGCGCCGCCTCGAACTGGCCGCGCGGAATGCTCTCTATGCCGGAGCGGAACACCTCGGCCGAATAGGCCGCCATGATAATGGCGAAGGCCATCACCGCGGAAGTCCACGATGACAGGCGAATGCCGAGGAACGGCAGTGCATAGTAGATCAGGATCAGCACGACCAGCACCGGCATCGCCCGGAAAATGTCGATGTAGCCGACAGCCAGCAGCCGAAGCGGCTTTGGCGCATAGAGCCGCACCAGGCTGATCGCGAGGCCGACGGGAATACCGATGCCGATGCTCATGATTCCGAGCAGCAGGGTGTTCAGGAAACCGCGCAGCAGCGCCGGCAGGCTGGAGACCATGACGTCGGCGTTGAAGAAGGTGTCCAGCAGCGACATCGCAGCATTTCCAAAACGTTTGGCGTCCCGCGACGCTCGAGCCCAAGCCCGAAATCCGAAATCGTGCCGGCACGAAAGCCGGCACGAAATTTAAGAGCGAACTGCCGCTCAGGCCTTCGGCATAGGCATTTCCTTGACGCTCGAGGAATCGGCCGGTGCGTCGCTGCCGAACCACTTCTTGTGGATCGCGGCCAGCGTGCCGTCCTTCTTCATCGCGGTCAGCGCGTCGTTCAGCTTGCCGAGCAGCGGGTGGTCCTTGGTCATCATCAGGCCGTACTGCTCGCCGGTCTTGATGCGCTCTTTTACGGCGAGATCCTTCATCCTGGTGAAAGAATATTCCAGGCCCGGAATGTCGCTGACCGCTGCATCGACGCGGCCGGAACTGAGATCGAGCAGCAAATTCTGCTGGGTGTCGTAGCCTTTGACGTCACTGAACCCGTCCGCCTCCTGGTGGGCCTTGACCCAGGCTTCGCCGGTCGAGCCGGACAGCACGCCGACGATCTTGCCCTTGAGGTCGGCCTCGGCCTTGATTGGGCTGTCGGCCTTCGCGGCGATACCCATGTCGGAATCATAGTAGGGCTGCGTGAACGACTGCGACTTCAGCCGCTCCGGCGTGATGGTGATCGACGAGATGGCGACGTCGATGCGCTTCGAGGTGGTGGCGGCGAACAGCGCCTGGAAACCGAGATCGGCGATATCGGTGGTCATGCCGATACGCTTTGCCGCCTCATTGATGATGTCGACTTCGAAACCCTCGAACGTGCCGCTCTCGTTCTTGTATTCAAAAGGCGGATTGGTCGGATAGGCGCCGACATTCAGCGTGCCTTCGGCGTAGGCCGGGCCGCCGGCGATGCCGATGGCGGCAGCAACAAGAAGCAGGTTGCGACGGGTGAAGTTCATTTTCGTTCCCTCTGGTTGTGATCGGGCGGGTTTGGCCCCGCACGGTTTTGATGCGCCAAGTGACGGGACTGCCGGAAAGCCCTCCCGGCACGGCAGTCGTAAGACATCGGATGCTATCCAAAGTACCGCGCTTTTCAAGGCGAAAGTTTAAGCTTAAAAAATTGCCGCGTGTTGCCGTCACTCCGGAATAACCGCCGTGGCCTGGATCTCAACCTTGGCGCGATCCTCGACCAGCGCCATCACCTGCATGGCGGCCATCGCCGGAAAATGCCGGCCGATCACCTCGCGATAGACCTCGCCGATCCCCTTGAGATTGGCCAGATATTCCGCCTTGTCGGTAAAGTACCAGGTCATCGAGGTGATATGCTGCGGCTTGGCGCCGGCCTCGGCGAGCACGGCGACAATATTGGCCAGCGTTTGCCGCACCTGACCGACAAGATCATCGGTCTCGAAGCAGCCCTGTCCGTTCCAGCCGACCTGCCCGCCGACGAAGACAAGCTGCCCGCGCGCGGCGACGCCATTGGCGTAGCCGACGGGTTTCGCCCAGCCTTCCGGCTGCAGGATGGTGTGCATGTCAAAACCTCCCAATGCTCAAATCCGGTCGCTTAAAACTCAAGGACAATCAATTTTTACGCAAACTCCTGTCTCAGCCCGCTCCCATCACTTGCCGTGCAATCACCACTTTCTGCACGTCGGACGCCCCCTCGTAGATGCGCAGTGCCCGAATCTCGCGATACAGTCTTTCGACGATATGCCCCTTGCGGACGCCGTCGCCGCCATGCAGCTGGACAGCCTTGTCGATCACCTCTTGCGCTTTGTCGGTAGCGAACAGCTTGGCCATGGCGGCTTCGCGGGTAACCCGGGCCGCGCCCATGTCCTTGGTCCAGGCGGCGCGGTAGACCAGCAAGGCGGCGGCATCGACATCCAGCGCCATGTCGGCGATATGGCCCTGCACCATCTGCAGCTCGGCCATCGGTGCACCGAACAGCTTGCGCTCGGCCACTCTTGTGATGCCTTCGTCCAGCGCGCGCCGGGCAAGGCCGAGCGCCGCTGCGCCGACAGTCGAACGGAATACGTCGAGCACCGACATGGCGATGCGAAAACCGTCACCGGGTTTGCCGATCAGCGCCGAGGCTGGGACGCGTGCATTGTCGAAAGATAGCCGGGCGAGCGGGTGCGGCGCGATCACCTCCAGCCGCTCGGCGATGGTCAGCCCCTCGGCCTCGGAAGGCACGACGAAGGCGGAAAGCCCCTTGGCGCCGGGCGCCTCGCCGGTACGGGCAAAGACAACATAAAAGTCAGCGATACCGCCGTTGGAGATCCAGGTCTTTTCGCCGGATAGGTGATAGCTGTCGCCGTCACGCGCGGCGGTCATTTCCATATTGGCAACGTCCGAGCCCGAACGCGGCTCCGAAAGCGCGAAAGCCGAAATCGCCTTGCCGGCCCGTGTCTTTGCCAGCCAGTGCTGCTGGTCTGGCGTGCCGAACAGGCTGAGCGCGCCAGTGCCGAGCCCTTGCATGGCGAAGGCGAAATCGGCGAGCCCATCATGCCGGGCCAGCGTCTCGCGCGTGAGGCAGAGCGCGCGCACGTCGAGCGGCCCGGGGCTTTCCGTGTCGAGCGCCGTTGGTTTCAGCCAGCCGTCTTGGCCGAGCTTGGCCACCAGCTCGCGGCAGGCGGCGTCGACATCGTCATGGGCGACCGGCAGGTTTTTCCCGCACCAGGCATCCAGCTCTTCGGCGAGTGCGCGGTGTCGGTCCTCGAAGAACGGCCAGTTGAGGAAGGACCGATCAGGCATTTCCGCCTCCGCTATGCTTCGGGCCTCGCGCTCTACAGCGCCCCCCTCTGTCCTGCCGGACATCTCCCCCACTTGGGGGGAGATTGGCAGCTTGGCCAGCAGCGCCTTTCCTGCGACGCTGGCGAATGGCGAAACCGGCGGTGACATCCGATCTCCCCCCAAGTGGGGGAGATGTCCGGCAGGACAGAGGGGGGCGCTGTCCCGCGAACCTGTCGGTCTTTATCGAAGAAAACATCCTCAATTCCCCTCGAACACCGGCTTTTCCTTGGCGACGAAAGCCTCGTACGCCCGTTCGAAATCGCGTGTCTGCATGCAGATCGCCTGCGCCTGCGCTTCCGATTCGATAGCCTGGTCAAGCCCCATCGACCATTCCTGATTCAGCTGCGTCTTGGTCATGCCATGGGCGAAGGTCGGGCCGGAAACGACGCGCGCGGCCATGTCGAGCGCGTCGGCCTCTAGCGTTGCGGCATCGACCAGCCGGTTGTAGAAGCCCCAGCGCTCGCCTTCCTCGGCGCTCATCGTGCGGCCCGTATAGAGCAGCTCGGCGGCGCGGCCCTGGCCAATGATGCGCGGCAGGATCGCGCAGGCGCCCATGTCGCAGCCGGCAAGGCCGACGCGGGTGAACAGGAAGGCCGTTTTGGCCTGTGGCGTGGCGATGCGGATATCGGACGCCATGGCGATGATTGCGCCGGCGCCGACCGCCACGCCGTCGACCGCAGCAATAATCGGCTTGCCGCAATTCAGCATCGCCTTGACGAAATCGCCGGTCATGCGGGTGAAGGCGAGCAGCGCCTTCATGTCCATCTTGACCAGTGGGCCGATGATCTCGTGGACATCGCCGCCCGAGCAGAAATTGCCGCCATTGGGAAGGAACACTACCGCATCGACATCGTCGGCATAGACGAGATCGCGAAAAGTGTCGCGCAATTCGGCATAGCTGTCGAAGGTCAGCGGGTTCTTGCGCTCCGGCCGATCGAGCCGGATTTTTGCGATCTTGCCTTCGACCTGCCAGAGGAAATGCTTCGGCTTGCGGCCAGCCATCTTCGTCATTCCCGTCCCTCCCAATTGCTGCGGAAGGAGGTCAGCATGCCGGTCAGCCGGCGCGCCTCGTCCTCGCTCACATTGCCCAGCAACTCGCCGACCCATTTTTCATGCGCGGCGGCGATCACAGCGAAAGTCTTCGATCCCTCTTCCGTCAGCCGTACCATCGAAGTGCGGCGGTCGCCATTGCGTCGGGCCCGCATCACCAACCCTTCCGAGACCAGCCGGTCGATGATGCCGGTGACATTGCCGTTGGACACCAGCAGGAAGCGCGACAGGTCGCTCATCAGCATGCCTTCCGGCGCGCGGTAGAGCGCGGCCATCACGTCGAAGCGTGGCAACGTCGTGTTGAACTCTTGGCGCAGGCGTTCGCGCAGCTCGGCCTCGATGGTGCGCGAGGCGCGCAGCAGGCGAATCCACAGCCGCAGGCGGTCCTTGCCGGGTCCGGACGGGGCGGGTAGGGGACCGGCTACCATGTCTCACCTCCGGAGATCGAAATCGTCTGCCCGGTAATCGACCGGGCGGCGTCGCCACACAGATAAAGTACCGCGGCCGCAATTTCTTCCGGCTGGATGAAGCGGTCTTGCGGGTTGGTCGCGGCAAGACTTGCCCGTGCCTGCTCGGACGAGCGGCCGGTCGCTTCGACGATGCGCTGGACGGCGCTCTCCAGCATCTCGGTTTCGACAAACCCCGGGCACACGGCATTCACTGTTATGCCGGACTTGGCGGTCTCGACGGCGAGTGCCCGCATCAGGCCGACGACGCCATGCTTGGCGGCAACGTAAGCTGACACATAGGGATAGCCTTTCAATCCGGCGGTGGAAGCGATGAAGATGATACGGCCTGTCTTGCGCCCTACCATGCCGGCCAACGCCGGCTTCACCGTCAGGAACGCACCGGTCAAGTTGACGTCGAGCGTGCGCTGCCAGTCTGCCAGCGAGGTCCGCAGCGCCGGCGCGCTGCCGGACATGCCGGCATTGGCAACGACGATGTCGAACGCTCCGTGTGCCGCTTCCGCGGCCTCGTAGAGCGCCGTCATCGATGCCTCGTCGGTGACGTCGGCGGCAACTGCGAAGATGCGCTTGTTCTCGGCGGCAACCTCGGCAAGCGGCTCCACGCGCCGGCCGCAGATGGTCACGTTAACGCCCGCGCCGGCCAGCGCCAGCGCGATCGCGCGGCCGACGCCGGAGCCGCCGCCGGTGACCAGCGCGTGACGTCCCGAAATCGTCGCCGTGGCACTCATACTTTCAACCCCGCTGCCGCTTCGCGCTCGGCCAGCCGGTAGAGCTGGTCGCGGCCGGGCAGATAGGGATCCGGCCATTTGACGCCGCGATCGCCAAGCGTGACGGCCGCGTGCAGCGTCCAGTACGGATCGGCAAGATGCGGCCTAGCCAGTGCGACGAGATCGGCGCGGCCCGCCATCAGGATCGAGTTGACGTGGTCCGGCTCATAGATATTGCCGACCGCCATCGTCGCCATGCCGACCTCGTTGCGGATGCGATCGGAAAACGGCGTCTGGAACATGCGGCCATAGACCGGTCTTGCCACGGCCGAAGTCTGGCCGGCCGATACGTCGCAGATGTCTACGCCGGCCTCATGCAGTAGCCGCGCGATCTCTACGGCGTCGGCCGGCGTCACGCCTTCGATACCCAGCCAGTCATTGGCGGATATGCGCATCGAGATCGGCTTCTCGGCCGGCCATGCGGCGCGCACCGCATGAAAGATTTCCAAGGGATAGCGCATGCGGTTTTCCAGCGAGCCGCCATAGGAGTCGGTGCGCCGGTTGGTCAAGGGCGTGATGAAGGAGGACAGGAGATAGCCGTGCGCGGCGTGGATTTCGAGCATGTCGAAGCCGCAGCGCGCCGCCATCTCGGCCGAAGCGACAAACTGGTCGCGCACCATATCCATGTCGGCGCGGTCCATCGCCTTCGGCACCTGGTTTTCCGGCGACCACGGCACGGAAGAGGCTGCCATGACCGGCCAATTGCCTGAGGGCAGCGGCACGTCGGTTCCCTGCCAGCCGAGCCTGGTCGACCCCTTGGCACCGGAATGGCCGATCTGGGCGCAGATCTTGGCTTCGGTTTCGGCATGGACGAACTCGACCAGCCGCTTCCAGGCGACCTCATGCTCGGGCGCATAGAAGCCGGGGCAGCCAGGCGTGATGCGGCCCTCCGCGCTGACGCAGGTCATCTCGATGTAGAGGAGACCGGCGCCGCCCTTGGCCCGTTCGGCGTAATGGGCGAAGTGCCAATCGGTCGGACAGCCGTCGACCGCTTTGTACTGCGCCATCGGCGAGACGACGACGCGGTTCTGCAGCGCCATGCCGCGCAGCCGGAACGGCGCGAACATCGGCGCGCGACGCAGATTGTTGCCGCCGGCGCCGGCCTGGCGCTGGAACCATTCCTCGGCGCCGGCCAGCCATTCGGCATCGCGCAGCCGCAAATTCTCGTGACTGATGCGTTGCGAACGCGTCAAAAGCGAATAGTTGAACTGCACCGGATCGAGGCCGAGATAGCGCTCGACCTCCTCGAACCATTCGAGCGAATTGCGCGCCGCCGACTGCAGCTTCAGCACTTCGGTGCGGCGGGCGTCCTCATATTTGCGGAAGGCTGCCTCGAGGTCCGGTTCGGACTCGACATAGTCGGCCAGCGCCACCGCGCTTTCCAGCGCCAGCTTGGTGCCGGAACCGATCGAGAAATGCGCGCTCGCCGCCGCGTCGCCCATCAGCGCCAGGTTCTTGTAGGACCAGCGTTCGCACAAGACGCGCGGGAAATTGATCCACGCCGAGCCGCGGATATGATTGGCGTTGGTCATCAGCGCGTGGCCGCCGAGATGACGGGCAAAGATGCGCTCGCAGACGGCAATTGATTCCTGCTGCGACATCGCGCCGAAGCCGAAGCGCTGCCAGGTCTGCTCGCTGCATTCTACGATGAAGGTCGCGGTATCGCTGTCGAACTGGTAGGCATGCGCCCACACCCAGCCATGCTCGGTTTTCTCGAAGATGAACGTGAAGGCGTCGTCGAATTTCTGGTGGGTGCCAAGCCAAACGAACTTGCATTTACGGATGTCGATATCGGGCTTGAACACGTCGACGAAGGTGCCCCGCGCTTTCGAGTTCAGCCCGTCGGCGGCGACAACCAGGTCGTGCGTTTCCATAAACGGCTTTGGATCGGCGATATCGGATTCGAAGACCAGCTTGACGCCGAGCTCGCGCGCCCGCCGTTGCAGCAGGGTGAGCAGCCGCTTGCGGCCGATGCCGCAAAAGCCATGACCGGTCGAGACCGTTCGCACGCCGTCATGGATGACGGCGATATCGTCCCAATAGGCGAAATGCTTGCGGATCCAGACGGCGCTGACCGGGTCGTTTTTGGTCAGGTTCTCCAGCGTTTCGGCCGACAGCACGACGCCCCAGCCGAACGTATCATCGGCACGGTTGCGCTCGAATACCGTGACCTCATGCGCGGCATCCCTGAGCTTCAGCGAGATTGCAAAGTAGAGCCCGGCTGGTCCGCCGCCGAGAACCGCAACTTTCATCGTGCGATCTCCTCTTCGCTTCTGTCAGTCGAGTTTACGCCTGAAGCAGATTAATTCAAGCTTGAAGTTTCAGGATTGAAACAATCCGCCTCAGAAACCAAGCTTCCCGGCAGTCGGCCTGCGCTGGCCAGGAAAGCTCCGGGCTATTTTTCCGGGTTCTTCGGACTCCACAGCACCGTCTCCGCATCTTTTTCATAGGCCATGCCATTGGGATAGCTGATCGCTTCCAACTGCAAGCCCCAGGGCGCCTGGAAGTAAAGGATGGTCTGGCCGGCGGCCGGGCCTTCGGTAACCGGCAGCGGCCCCATCCGCGTCTTGACGCCTTTGCCGTCAAGATAGGCTTTTGCGGCGGCGATGTCGTCGACATAGAAGGCGATGTGGAAGCCGCCTATGTCGCTGTTGCGAGGCGTCAGGTCCTTCTGGTCCGGCGCGGTGTATTTGAACAGCTCGATGTTCGACCCGTTTCCGCAGCGGACCAGGGTGATCTCCTCGATCACTGCCTTGGGATCGACGCCCAGCAGATCCTGCATGAACGTGCCCTTGTCGTCGGCGAACGGGCCGAACGACATCGCCTTCTTGCAGCCGACCACCTCGGTAAAAAACTCGACGGCCTGCTGCATGTCGGGGACGGTGACGCCGGTGTGGTCGTGGCCACGCATGCCGGGTATCGAATCAGCCGAGGCTGCTCCCATCGAGCCGGCCAGAGCGGCCGCAAGCATCGTGTTTCTGATTGCGTATTTCATTCCAGTTCTCCTCCGTTTCGCGAGCTGACTTGTCGGCGCACGTCCGAGGCCCGCTCTTCGGTGTGCGAGTAGGAATGTGTTCATGCCGGCGCCTTTGCGGCGGGAAGCAGCCAGGCGTCATCGATCTCGGGCAGCGGAATGGCGGCGAGGAGGTCGCGCGTGTAAGCCTGCTGCGGCTTCTCGAACAAAGTATCCGTCGCACTGGCTTCGACGATCGCGCCTTCGCGCATGACGATCACTTGCCGACAGAGCCGCCGGATCACCGACAGGTCATGGCTGATGAAGGCAACGGTCAGGCCCATGTCGGCGGCGAGTTTTTCCAGCAGCGTCAGGATCTGTGCCTGCGTCGACACGTCGAGGCCTGAGACGATTTCGTCGGCCAGCACGAATTTCGGCGACAGCGCCAGCGCGCGGGCAATGCCGACGCGCTGGCGCTGGCCGCCCGACAATTCATGACGATAACGGCTGGCGAAGCCTTGCGGCAGGCCGACGCGCTGAAGCGCTTCAGCAACTCGGGCCTTCAGATTGTCGCCGAGGCCATTCTGTTTGAGTGGTGCGGCGATGATGCTGGCGATGGTGCGGCGTGGGTTAAGCGACGACATCGGGTCCTGGAAGATCATCTGCAGATTGCGGCGCACGGGCCGCAGCTCCGCCTCAGGCAGATGCGTGATGTCGCGGCCGTCGAAGCTGACGCTGCCGGCGCTGGGCTCCAGCAGACGCACCAGCGCGCGGCCGAGCGTCGATTTCCCCGACCCAGATTCGCCGACGATGCCGGTCACCGATCCCCTGGGCAGATCGAAGTCCAGGCCTTTCAGGATCTCGGCCAGCGGAGCGCGGCCAAACAACGGCTTGCGCGTCATGTCCGGTAAGGCAACCTTCAGCCCGCGCACGGAAAACAGCGGCTCAGCCATGCGGGTGCCTCCAGGCCTGATCGGCGGCGGCGATCTCCGCGGCCAGCCCGGCCAGTACCGCCTCGTCCACGGGTTTCAGCGAAGCGAGGGGATCGGTGTAGCGCGGCGTCGCGGCCATCAGCGCCCGCGTATAGGGGTGCTGCGGGGCAGCGAAGAGAGCAGCCGTCTCGGCCTCCTCCACCACCTTGCCGGCATAGAGCACCGAAACTTTCTGGCTGATCTTGGCGACGACGCCGAGATCGTGGGTAACGAACAGGATCGCCGTGCCATGCTCGCGCTGCAATTGCGCGATCAGCCGCAAGATCTGCTTCTGCACGGTCACGTCGAGCGCCGTGGTCGGCTCGTCGGCGACGATCAGCCTTGGTTCGGCTGCGAACGCCGCGGCGATCAGCACGCGCTGGCGCATGCCGCCGGACAGCTCGTGCGGATAGCATTTGAGGACACGCTCGGGGTCGCGGATCTGCACCTCGTCCAGCAATTGGCGGATGCGTGTATCGGCCTTCTCACCGCTCCAGCCGAGGATGCGCACCAGCCGGTCGGTCGTCTGTGGGCCGATTCGCCGTGACGGATTGAGCGCGGTCAGCGGGTCCTGCGGGATCAGCGCGGTGCGCGCGCCGATCAGCGTGCGCCTTGCCTTTGGCGCCAACCGACCGAGGTCCTCGCCCTCGAGCAGCATGTCGCCTTCGACAATGCGCACGCTGGGTGGCAGCACGCCGAGCACCCCCTTGCCGATCATCGTCTTGCCGGCGCCGCTCTCGCCGACCAGCGCGCGGACCTCGCCGGGTTGAACGGAAAGCGATACCGAGCGCAACACGCGCAAGCCATTAGGCAGCACCGCGCTAAGGTCGCGTATGTCGAGGCAGGATTTCGCCAGCACGTTCATCGCAGCACCGGGTCGAAACGTGCCCTGAGACCTTCGCCGAACTGGCTGAACGACAGCACCGTGAGGATCAGGGTGACCAGCGGGAACACCAGCACCCACCAGGCCTGATGGATCGATAGGCGACCCTCTGCGATGATGCCGCCCCAGGTCGGGTCGTCGGTCGAGATCGATAGATTGACGAAGGACAGGATCGCCTCGACGATGACGGCAATGCCCATCTCCAGCGACAGCAGCGCCACGATCGACGGCACCACATTGGGCAGCACTTCGCGCAGCATGATGCCGATGCGGCCGTAGCCGGCGATGCGGGCGTTCTCGACATAGTCCATGCGCGACTGGCCCATCGTCTCGGCGCGGATCACCCGGCAGAAGCGCGTCCAGTCGATGACGGCAATGGCAATGATAACCGAGATCAAGCCGGTGCCGAGCACAGCGACCAGAAGGATGGCAAACAGCACCGGCGGAAACGCCATCCAGACATCGACGATACGCGAGATGATGCGGTCGGCCCAGCCGCCGAAATAGCCGGCGATCAGCCCCAGCGTCGAGCCGACCAGGCAGGCGGCAAGGGCTGCCGCGAAGGCGACGATGAAGGCGATGCGGGCACCGAAGATCAGCCGTGACAGAAGATCGCGGCCGAGGCTGTCGGTGCCGAGCCAGTAGCCGGGCTCAGCACCGCTCAGCCAGAACGGCGGCAGCCGCTCCAGCATCAAATCCTGCGCCAGTGGGTCCTGCGGCGCGACCAACGGCGCAAAAATCGCGGCCAGCAGCCCAATCAGCAGCCAGCCGCCGGCCAGCCACAGGCGTGCCCGCGAGCCATGTCTTGAAATGCGGGCCTCATCCATGGCGCAGCCTCGGATTAAGCAGCGCATACATCATGTCCACGCTGAGGTTGATCAGCACGAACAACAGCGCGAACACCAGCACGATGCCCTGGATCAGCGGCAGGTCGCGGTTGATGACGGCATCGATCGCCATGTTGCCGAGACCCTCATAGGAAAATAGCCGCTCGACGATGACCGTGCCGCCGATCAGGAAGGTGAACTGCACGCCGACCAGAGTGAGCGTCGGCAGGGCGGCGTTCTTCAACGCCTCGCGCAGGATGACCTGCGTTTCCGAAAAGCCCTTTACCCGCGCCAGCACGACATAGTCGAGGTCGAGCACTTCCTTCAGCGATTGTTTCAGCAGCTGCGAGATGATCGCGGCGAGTGGCAGCGCCAGAGCCACGGCCGGCATCAGCATATGCGCCAGCAGATCCTTGGTCAGGTCGAAGCGCAGCCGCACGATGCTCTCGAACAGATAGAACTGCGTGACGAAGGGCAGATCGAGTTGCGGCGACACCCGGCCGGAAATGTCGAAAACCGGCACCAGCACGCCGAACAAAAGGATCAGCACCAAACCCCACAGGAAATCGGGAATCGAGAGCGCCGCACCGCTGGCGATGTCGATGCCAGCCTCGACTGCGGTGCCGCGTTCGCGCGCGCCGAGGATCGCCGTCGTGCCGCCGATCGCCAGCGCCATCAAGAGCGCGATGATCGCGAGTTCCAGCGTCGCCGGCAGGCGGTTGAAGACCAGGCCCAGAACATCCTGCCGGAGCGAAATCGAAGTGCCGAAATCGCCCCTGACGACACCTGCCAGCCAGATGAAAAATTGCTGGACGATGGTCTTGTCCAGCCCGTAAAGCGCGCGCAGACGCGCGATGTCGGCATCGGTTGCACCGGGCGGCAGCATCATCGCGATCGGATCGCCTGGCGCGACACGGATGACGACGAAGACGACGACGGCCACGCCGAAGAGCGTGATCGCCATCGTCAGAAGACGGATCAGGAATCTTTGCAGCAGCATGGTCGCCCGTGACAGAAAATGCGCGCCGTCGTTCCGGACGGCGCGCGGCAAGCCGAAGACTGTCTCAGGCCGGGCTCATCAGCGCCGGCAACAGCGCGCCCGACACATGCTGCACGACATTGACGCCCTTGGCATGCACGATCGGCTGCGCATACTGGATCAGCGGCAGTACATAGGCCTGCTCGGCAATGTACTTGTCGACGGCCTTCCAGCCGGCAATGCGCTTGGCCTCGTCCTTCTCGCCCCACAGCGGGTTGATCATGTCGATCAGATCCTGGCTGTCCCACACCGAATGCGGGCTCGGGCCATACATGGCAAAGCCGGTCGAGGTGGTCGGGTCGCCGATGGCGTTGCCCCAATTGTAGAAGGCGGCCGGCGCCAGCTTGTCGGCGGCGCGCAACTCATAGTGCTTGGCGATCTCGTAGACCTCGATCGTCGCCTCGATGCCGACCTTGCGCCACATGCCGACGATCGCCTGGATCATCTCGTAGTCCTTGGGCTTGAAGCCCTTGGTCGTCTGTATCGTGAACTTGACCGGCTTTTCCGGCGAATAGCCGGAGGCGGCCAGCAATTCCTTGGCCTTTTCCGGGTTATGTTCGGCCTTGATCGACGCATCGTAGGCGGCGTATTCCGGCGTCTCCAGCGTATCGATGGGCTGGCCGTAACCGCGCAGCAGCCGGTCGACCAAAAGCCTTTTGTCGACGGCCATCACCGCTGCCTGGCGCACGTTCTTGTCCAGCATCACGTCGATGTCGTTGAAGAAGATCATGCCGATGTCGGAAACATTCTTGCATGAGCCGGCAAGTCCGTCCTTGCCGATCAGGCGGTCATATTCCTCATAGGGGAGTTCGAGAGTCACCTGCGAGGAACCGGACTCGATCTCGGCGACGCGGCTCGCCGCATCGGTGACGAACTTGATGGCTACGTTTTCGAAGGCCGGCTTGCCTCCCCAGTAGTTCGGGTTGGCCTTGAGCCGCACGAAGGCGTTGCGCTCGAATTTGTCGACCATATAGGGCCCGGTGCCGATCGGGGCTTTCTCAAAACCCTCGGCTCCGACCTTTTCGTAATACGCCTTCGGCATGATGTAGCCGGTGAGGAACGACATCCATTTGAAATACACCGGGTCGAATTGCACGACGTCGCCGGTGATCTTGTTGCCGTCGATCTTGAAGTTGTTGACGTTCTTCCAGACGAATTGGATCGGGTTGCCGGTCTTTTCATCGCCCGCCCGCTGCAGCGACCAGACCACGTCTTCGGCCGTGAACGGCGAGCCGTCATGCCAGGTGACGCCCTCGCGCACCGTCATCATGATCTTGCTGCGATCCTCGTTCCAGCCCCACTCGGTGAGCAGGCCGGGCGCGAAAGAAAGATCCGGCTTCTGCGGGATGAACTGGTCGAACACCGATTGGTAGAGACCCTGGATGGTCGGGTTGACCGCCGAAGGCCCGGTGGTCGGGTCCCAGGACGGCAGGTTGACGTTGTAGGCGATAGTCAGTTCGCCGGCAGCCTTGGCGATTTGCGGCAGGCCGAGCGCCGTGGCGCCAAGTGCGGCCGCGCCGTATCCGAGCAATTCTCGTCTGTTGATTGTCATGGTCGTTCCCCTGTTGCTTTTATGCGCGGTGTCGTTGTCAATCGGTGGGTTCAGGCTCCTTGGGCAACCGCGCCTTGTCCTCCTTCACCCTGGATGAAAAATGGAGCCTACCTCCCGCCAATTTGTTGTGCGAGCATGAAGCCCGACGCCGCCCCGGTGCCGGCGCCCGGCCATGTTGCCGCCCCGGTCAGGTGCAGATTGCCGATCGGCGTGTTCCAGCCGGCGTAACCGCGCGCCGGCCGGAACAGGAAATTCTGCGCCAGATGATGGCTGCCGCAGACCTGGTCGCCGCCGACCAGGTTGGGGTTCTCGCGTTCGAGGTCGATGGGCGAGAACACGGCGCGGCCGAGGATCTTCCGGCGAAGGCCGGGCGCATAGCGCTCGATAATGTCGAGGACGCGCTCGGCGTAGCGCTCCCTAGCCTCGTCCCAGTGGGCCGGTGCGATCATGCCCGCCGCATCGCCCACAATCTCGGCCGGCAGCATGCGCACCTGCACCCAGAGCACATGCTTGCCGTCCGGCGCGCGCGACGGATCGACCGCCGTCGGCTGGCCGACGACCAGCACCGGCTCGTCCGGCAGCATGCCTGCCATCGCCTGCTGATAGGTTCGCGACATGGCGTCGAGCGACGGCGAGAGATGCACATAGGCGAACTGCCGAAGCTCGGCGCCGGCGCGCCAGTCCGGCAAATCGTCGAGTGCCAGATGGATCATCATCGTGCCCGGCGCGTGGCGGAATTTTTTCATGGCCGTGTCGAAGCCGGCGTCGCCCGATCCATTGGGCAGCAGTTTCCCGGTCAGCGCCTTGGGCGCGACACCGGCGATGACGGCCCTGGTGGCGGTGTGAGTCTCGCCGGAAGCGAGCCGCACGCCGGTCGCCTTGCCGGCCGAAACCGTGATCTCGGCGACATCAGCCCCAGTGACGATCTTGCTGCCGGCGGCCGTGAGCATGCCCGACAAAGCGCGGATGATCGTGTCGGCGCCGCCTCTGCCGAGCAGCATGCCGAAGCACTGGTTGGCCATGGATTCGAGGTAAGGGAACACCGCGCCGCCAGCGATGTCAGGCGCGAAATCGAGATGCATGCCCCAGGTGGCCAGCGTCGCCCTGACATGCGGTGACTCGAAAGTCTGCTCGAGCCACGCGCGGGGTGAGGAAAGCAGTAATCGGCCGGTATCGAGCGCGCCGCCAATACCCTTCTTGCGCCAGAGCTTCCAGGCCGTGCCGGCGAGCGCACGCCCACTCATCGGCGAGCCCAGCAGCCGGAACAGATGCTCGGCCTCCGCCGGGAATGCCGCAACCAGACGGCGCCATGTGGCTGCGTCGGTCGCGGAGAAGGCGGTCATCCGTCCAGTGGTCTTCTCCAGGTCGCTGCTGACGCCGAACCAGCGACCGTCGGGGAAGGCGCTGGCAAAACAGTCGGCCACCGGCACGAATTCCAGCCCGTGGGTTTTCAATTCATTTGCATATTTCTTATGAAAGGCCGAGCCGGCGAACAGGCCCAGATTCATTGCACCGAAATCGTGCCGGAAGCCTGGAAGCGTGAATTCACGCGTCTGGACGGCGCCGCCGATCGTTGGATTGCGGTCGAAAACCGCTGTTTTCCAGCCTTTGAGCGCCAGATGCGCGGCGCATGCCAGACTGTTGTGGCCTGCTCCGACAAATATGGCGTCGAACTCGCTCACGCCCCGTCCCATTTCCTTTATGCTTAAAGATAATTGCAGATGCATATGTTTTCGTCTAGTAGGATATTAAGGGCCGCGAGAGCCTTCAGCACCATCGAGAAAGAGGGAACAGAGACCATGGACACACAACAACTCCTCGGCGACGTCGCCGGCCAGCTTCTTTCAGGCGCCATCCAGGTGGTCGACCTGACGGCGCCGCTCGGGCCCAACACGCCGCTGATCAAGCTGCCGCCGGAGCTGGCGGTGGACACGCCGAAGGTCGAGATCCACGCCATCTCCCACTATGACAAGAACGGTCCGTGGTGGGCCTGGAACTGGCTGAAGCTCGGCGAACACTCGGGCACGCATTTCGACGCGCCGCAGCACTGGATCACCGGCAAGGATTATCCGGACGGTGCCACCGACACCATTCCGGTTCAGAATTTCGTCGGCCCGGTCAATGTCATCGACTGCTCGAAGCAAGCCGCCGCCGATCACGACTTCCTGCTCACCGTCGACCACATCAAGGCCTGGGAAGCCGAACATGGCGCTATCAACGCGGGCGAATGGGTGGTGATGCGCACCGACTGGTACAAGCGCAACGGCTCGGAAGCCGAGTTCCTCAACGCCAATGAGACCGGACCGCACACGCCCGGACCGACGGCCGAGGCCATCCAGTATCTGATCAGCAAGGACGTCAGGGGCTGGGGCAGCGAGACGATCGGCACGGATGCTGGCAAAGCAGGGGGAATGGAGCCGCCATTCCCGGCGCACAGCCTGATGCACAAGGCCAACCGCTATGGGCTCGCCAGCCTGTGCAACCTCGACCGGCTGCCGCCGAAGGGCGCGATCCTGATCGCCGCACCGCTCAAGATCGAGCACGGCACCGGCAGCCCGATCCGCGCACTGGCACTCGTGCCGAGACAATAGGGCAACTGGCGGTCTTCGGGAGAAGATCATGCTTGCAGGCAATGCTGTGGTGACGAGTTGGGAGCGGCAGTCTTGCAAGGCTGCGGCTCTACGGCGCCCTCCCCTGTCCTGCCGGACATCTCCCTCACTTGGGGGGAGATTGGCAGTTTCGGCGCGCCGCTCATTCCTGCGACGTAGGAGAGTGGCGAAGGCCGCGGTGACAGCCGTTCTCCCGCCAAGTGAGGGAGATGTCCGGCAGGACAGGGGGGGGCGCGAAGGAACGCCAGTCCACGCAAATGAATTCCACCTTCCGCTCACCCGGAGCAACCCTCGATGAGCGATATCGATCACATCATCGTCGGTAGCGGCATCAACGCGTTGGTTTGCGCGGCGATGCTTGGCGGCAAGGGGGCGAAGGTGCTGGTGCTCGAGCGCAACGACCGCATCGGCGGCTGCATGCGCACCGAAGAAATCACCGCGCCCGGCTTCATCCACGACGTGATGGCGACGACCTTTGTCCTGTTCATCACCTCGCCGGCCTATGCCGCGCTGGGCAAGGATCTGGCGCGGCACGGCCTGGAGTTTTGCAACACCTCCACGCCGACCGGTGTGCTGCGCCCGGACGGCAGCCATGCCGTCCTGCGCACCGATCGTATCGCCAATGTAGCGGCGATCAATGCGCTTGCCGCGGGCGACGGCGACCGGCACGCAAACGATGTCGGCGAGATCGAACGCAATGCTGGCCTGCTGTTCGGTCTGCTCGGCGGCAGCCTGTGGTCTTACCCGACGGTAAAGCTGCTCGCGGGCGAAGCCTGGCGGCGCGGCCCGCGTGGCCTTGCCGCCTTTCTCGGCCGCGCGCTGGTGCCAGCGCGCGGTTGGTTGGAAAGCACCTACCAGTCGGAAACCATGCGCGCGCTGTGGGCGCCCTGGGTGCTGCATGCCGGCCTTGGGCCTGAGGACGCGTTCTCCGGCCAGATCGCCAAGGTCATCGCCTTCGCGCTTGAGGCGGCCGGCGCGCCGATCGTCAAGGGCGGTGCCAGGAATCTGCTGTCTGCCTTCGAAGCCCTGATCAGGGAACGTGGCGGCGAAATCCGCACCGGCGCCGACGTCGCGGCTATTGTCCAAGGCGGAGGCCGCGCCGCCGGCGTGCGGCTGGCTTCGGGCGAAACGATCAGCGTGAACAAGAGCGTCATCTGCTCGGTCACGCCGACCCAGCTTTACGGGCGGCTGCTCGGCGACGCGGCGCCGAAAGCCGACGTCGAGGCAGCGCAAAAATACCGCTATGGCAAGAGCAATTTCCAGATCCACTATGCCTTGGACAAGCCGCCGGCATGGCGCGGCGAGGGCCTGGACAAGGTCGCGCTGCTGCATCTGACGCCGGGGCTCGACGGCGTCTCGAAGGCCTGCAACGAAGCCATGCGCGGCATGCTGCCGGAGGTGCCGACCATCTGCGTCGGCCAGCCGCACGTACTCGACCCATCGCGCTGCCCGGACGGCAAGGCGGTCCTGTGGCTGCAACTGCCCGAGGCGCCACGCCATATCAAGGGCGATGCCGCCGGCAAACTGCAAACACCGGCAGACGGTCGCTGGACCGAGGCGCTGCGCGAAGCCTATGCCGACCGTGCCGAAGCGATCCTCGCCAGCCATATCGATGGGTTCAAGGACAGCGTCATCGCGCGCCGCGCCTGTTCGCCGGCCGACCTGGAAGCGATGAACATCAATCTGGTCGGCGGCGACCCCTATGGCGGTTCCTCGACCATCGACCAGTCGTTTCTGTGGCGGCCGCTCAAGACGAGCCGCAATCACGAAACCGGGGTCAGGGGTCTCTACCACATCGGCGCCTCGACCCATCCGGGTGCTGGCTTGGGCGGCGGCTCCGGCTTTCTCCTGGCGGGGAGGCTGTGATGGAACAGAAGGTTGAAAAACGCCAGCGCATCTCGACTTTGGGCCAGATCGGCCTGCAGCAGTTCGCGCCCTATCTGATGAACCGCATCATGGGCCGCTACAACGCCACGCTGCGCGACAATTTCCGCAAGCAGGGCCTGACCATTCCGCAGGTGCGCACGCTGGCCGTATTGTCGGTCACCGATGGCGTCACCGTCAACGATCTCTCGGTCTATACCGTCATCGAGCAGTCGACCTTGAGCCGCACGCTCGACACGCTGGAGGGACAAGGGTTTGTTCGGCGCGAGCAGGGGGTCACAGACAGCCGGATCCGCCATGTGTTCCTGACCGACGATGGCCGCGCCGAGTTCGCGCGCGCCTGGCCGGCCATGCACGACGCTTTCGAGGCTATGTTCGACGATGTCGACGATGCCGAATACGCGGCGCTGATCGCGACATTGCAGAAGATGCTGAAGAACATTCGCAAGCACGACATCTGACGATCTTACGCGCCGCCATCGGGACGGTAACGGAAGGAGCAAAAAATGGCCGAACGGTCTTTTGCCAAGGAAGTCGAAAAGCTCAGGCTCGGCGCCGGCGAGGAGTTTTCCGGCGAAGGCATTCTCGCCATCACCAAGGCGCTGCTGCAATGCGGCGTCGGCTATGTCGGCGGCTATCAGGGTGCACCGATCAGCCATTTGATGGACGTGCTGGCCGACGCGCAGGATATCCTGGGCGAGCTCGGCGTGCATTTCGAGGCAAGCGCCTCGGAAGCGACCGCCACCGCCATGCTGGCGGCATCGGTGCATTATCCGATCCGCGGTGCGGCCACCTTCAAGTCGACGGTCGGCACCAATGTCGCCTCCGACGCGCTCGCCAATCTCGCTTCCGGCGGCGTCACCGGCGGTGCATTGATCATCGTCGGCGAGGATTACGGCGAAGGCTCCTCGATCATGCAGGAGCGCAGCCACGCCTTCGCCATGAAGAGTCAGGTCTGGCTGCTCGACCCGCGCCCGAACCTGCCGTCGATCGTCAAGGCGGTGGAGGACGGCTTCGAGCTGTCCGAGGTTTCCAACACACCGGTCATGCTGCAGGTCCGCATTCGCTGCTGCCATGTCCACGGCCATTTCATCGCCAAGGACAACAAGCGCCCGGCGATGACAGTGGCCGATGCGCTCGCCGCGCCGCGCCGCGACACCGGCCGCATCGTGCTGCCGCCCGCGTCCTTCCTGCACGAGAAGGAAAAGGTGCAGAAACGCTGGCCGGCGGCGGTCGACTTCATCCGCACCAACAAGATCAACGAGTTTTTCGGCCCAGAGCACGGCTCGGTCGGCATCGTCATGCAGGGCGGCATGTACAATTCGGTCATCCGGGCGCTGCAGCGGCTCGGCCTCGCCGACACCTATGGCGACACCGACGTGCCGCTCTATGTGCTGAACGCCGTCTATCCACTGGTCGATGACGAATTCCTGTCCTTCTGCGAAGGCAAGGACGCCGTGCTCGTCGTCGAGGAAGGCCAGCCCAACTACATCGAACAGGCCTTTGCCGCGATGCTGCACAAGGCCGGCCGCGGCACCAAGCTCGTTGGCAAGGAACATCTGCCTATGGCCGGCGAATATACCGGCCAGGTGATGCTCGACGGCATCGGATCGTTCCTGCGTGCCACCATCCCGCATCTGCTGCCAAGTGAGGTCCGCGCGCCCAACAAGATCGGCGACGGGCTCGACACCGCCGACCTGATCAACGTCGTCCCGGGCCGGCCGCCCGGCTTCTGCGTCGGCTGCCCGGAGCGGCCGATCTTCGCCGCCACCAAGCTGGTCGAGCAGGAGCTGGGCAAGCACCACATCGCCTCCGACATCGGCTGTCATTTGTTCTCGATCATGCCGCCTTTCGAGCTAGGTGCCACCACCATGGGCTACGGGCTGGGGCCGGCCTCGGCCTCGGCGTTCAACTCGCCCGATGCCAAGCGCCGCTCGATCTCCTTCGTCGGCGACGGCGGCTTCTGGCACAACGGCCTGACGTCCTCGATCGGCAATGCCGTGTTCAACAAGAACGATGGCGTCATCGTCATCGTCGATAATTTCTATTCGGCGGCGACGGGAGGGCAGGATATCCTTTCCTCCCGCGCCGGCAACAAGACCAAGTCGACCAAGCATCCGATCACCGAGGCGGTGAAAGGCATGGGCGTCAAATGGCTGCGCCACATCGACCGCACCTATGATGTGACCAGGATGCAAGACACGCTGCGCGAGGCGCTGACGACGGACGAGAAGGGCCCGAAAGTCATCGTCGCCTCGTCCGAATGCATGCTCAACCGCCAGCGTCGCGAGAAGCCTTTGGTCGAAAAGGCGATCAAGGGCGGTGAGCGGGTCGTCAAGCCGAAATTCGGCGTCGACGAGGACATCTGCACCGGCGACCATGCCTGCATGCGGCTCTCCGGCTGTCCGTCGCTGTCGGTGAAGTCGCTCGATGACCCGCTGCGCGACGATCCGGTGGCGCATATCGACCAGAGCTGCGTCGGCTGCGGCAATTGCGGCGAGGTTGCCGATGCGGCGGTGCTGTGCCCATCCTTCTACAGAGCCGACGTGGTGCATAATCCAAGCCGCTGGGACCGTTTGCTTGAAGCCGCGCGGCGCGCCACGATCCGCCTCTTGCAGCGCCGCCGCGAAAGCCGGCGGCTGATATTTGCCGATGCTTGACGCTGTCCCATCAACCCGTTCCAAGGCCGGCGCGCAGGGCGATGAGCGCGTCATAAAGCTTGCTGTGCTGGCGGTCGGCGGCCAGGGCGGCGGCGTGCTGGCCGACTGGATCACCGACGTCGCCGAGCGCAACGGCTACGTCGCCCAATCGACCTCGGTTGCGGGCGTCGCCCAGCGCACCGGCGCCACCATCTATTATGTCGAAATGTGCCGCGACACCGGCCGGCTGCCGGTCTTCGCGCTGTCGCCGTCGCAGGGCGACGTCGATATATTGATCGCCGCCGAACTGATGGAAGCCGGCCGCGCCATCATCCGCGGGTTCGTCACGCCGGAGCGCACCACGCTGATCGCCTCGTCGCACCGCATCGCAGCGGTCTCCGAGAAGATCGAACCCGGCGACGGCCGCGCATCGTCCTCGAAGGTCCATGCCACGGCTGAAGCCGCGGCCAAGCGCTTCATCGCCTTCGACATGGAGAAGATCGCCGTCGATAACGGCTCGATGATCTCGGCCAGCTTGCTCGGCGCGCTGGCCGGGTCCGATGCCTTGCCGTTCACACGCGAGAGCTATGAGCAGGCCATCGGCGCCGGCGGCCGCGGCGTCAAGGCAAGCCTCGCTGCCTTCGCCGCCGCCTACGATCGGGCGCGCGCCATCGCGAGTGCGCCTTCGGGCGACAAGACTGTACAGCCGGCGGCCGCTGAAACCCGCTCGGCCGCGGCGACAAATGTCAGCGGCCCGGAAAGCCTGTTGAAGGGCTGGCAACAACTGGCGGCGCGCGTCGCTGCTTTGCCTTTACCCGTGCACGACATGGCGCTTCGCGGCCTGAAAAAAGTCGTCGACTACCAGGACGTCGCCTATGGCGGCGAGTATGTCGACCGGCTCGACCGGGCGGTCGTCCTGGACAATGCCGAACATGACTACGTGCTGTCGATCGCCGCGGCCAAGCATCTGGCCAACGCCATGTGCTACGACGACATGATCCGCGTCGCCGATCTGAAGACACGCTCGACGCGCGACCACCGCGTACGCCGCGAAGTCGGTGTCAAGCAAGGCTCAGTCCTGCAGGTGACGGAATATTTCCATCCGCGCATTGAGGAATTCTGCGGCACGCTGCCGGCCGGGCTCGGCAGCTACATCGAGGACCGGCCGAAGCTCGCCGCCTTTCTCGACCGCCGCATCAATCGCGGCCGCCACATCCGCACCGACAGTTTCGCCGGCTTTGCCGCTTTGTGGTTCATCGGCGGCCTGCGCCGCTGGCGCCGCCGCCTGTTGCGCCACAAGGTCGAGACCGCGCATCTCGATCGCTGGTATGCGCTGGCGCTGGGCCAGGTCGGCCAGGATTACGCGCTTGGTACGGAGATCCTCAACTGCCGCCGGCTGATCAAGGGTTACAGCGACACCCACGCCCGCGCGCAGTCGAAATTCGACCGGGTGCTGTCGGCGCTGGACATGGTCAAGGGCCGCCCGGACGCCGCCGACTGGATCCGGCGCCTGCGCGAAGCGGCGCTGAAGGACGAGAAGGGCGACATGCTCGACGGCGCGCTGAAGACCGTGGCGTCGCTGGGCGACACCTCGCCGAGCTGAGGCGCACGTTCGACCGGGCTGCAACTCAGTCTGTCGTCCATGTCGCCTTCGACGCGGCGGTCTGCACGGCAATTCTCAGGCCAATGATCTCAGCGATCGCCGCCTCCAGCACGCCGACTTCTACCCCCGCGACAGGCGCAACAGATCTCGCTCTATTACGAGAAGCAACCGGCGCTTGCTTGAACTACGAAGGGCACCCTGGAAATCCGGGGTGCCCGACGTGTCGTCTACGGACATGGGTTTCGCTTATTGGGGCTTGCGTCCAAATAACGTCTCTAACAGACAGGGCTAAATTTGCCGCAATTCCAAGGGATAACTGGTGCCGCTTGCGTGACTCGAACACGCGACCCCATCATTACGAATGATGTGCTCTACCAACTGAGCTAAAGCGGCCCGGGAAGCCGTGCTTCCAAGATGGGCTGGGTGATAGACGCAACTGGCCGCGAATTCAAGATGGCTGCCGCGAATTCAGGACGAGCAATTCGTCTCCGTCCCAGGACGGGCACAAGGGCAGCCGCCGCGCCGATGCGATGCCGTATCGGCAGGCCGCCCCGTCCGTCACGTCGGGGCCGTGACGGAAAATCAGCGAAAAAGGTTGATTTCTTTACCGAAAACCGCCGAAATGAGCTTTGTATCCCTCCGCAAGGCAGAATGCAGCCGCTCGCTTGTTGATTGATTGGTCGCCTGCGGCTAACGATCATGACAATGTGAGTGAAATTGCAGAGGGAATTCGTTTGGACGCGATCGAAAAAGCGATCCGCAACGCCTTCGAGAAAGGCAATGCCGACGACCGGGCGTTTCGCGAGCGGGTCTATCGATCGGCTTTCGCGGCACTCGACCGTGCCCTGCAGGCCAATCCAAACGTCACCGTGGAAGTCGCCATCAAGCGCCGCAAGGCGGTCCAGGCGAAGATCACCGAAATCGAATCGGAATTCCTGCCGGCGGTTGCCGACGTCGCCGCGCCGACCGACAGTTTGGAGGCAGCACCGGAGGTGGAGCCTCCGGCCGAAGCCGAGCCCGCGCCGTCGCCCGATGTCGTCATTGACGGTCCGGCACAGCCGCCCGAATCCGATGCGCCCCGGTCGCGCGTCCTGCCGGTCGTCCCCGACATAATGCCCGATGCGCCTGTTCCCGACGCGCCGGTGATCGACATGGGGGCCTCGGCTCCGACCGAAGCCGACGCCGAAACAGACGACGCGGAAGTGACGCCCGACCGCGACGACCGGCGGGCGAGGCGGCGGCGCCTGCCTTTGACCGCGATCTTCTTCGGCGTGACGCTGCTCGCAGCCGCCGGCATCGGCCTTTATTTCGCCAACCAGACCGGCGTCTTCAAATCGGCGACCGAACTCGACACGGCGCCGCCGGAAGCGCCGCCAACGGTCGATGGCGATGATTTCACGCCGGACGACACCGCTTCGCCGCCGAAGCAGGGCGAGCAGGACCAGGCGCGCGACTGGATCAACGTCTTTTCGCCGGGTGACCCGACGCAGGTCAACGCACCGTCGGACGCCAAGGCCGACGTCATCCAGGACGAAAGCGGTTCCTTCCTGCGCATCCGCTCGGGTGCATCCGGTTCGGCCATCAGCTTCGACGTCGGGCAAGGCGTGCTGGAAAAACTCGCCGGCAAGCATGCCACATTCGACATCATCGCGCGCTCCGAGGAGGGCCAGGAGACGCAGATTTCCGTCGATTGCAATTTCGGCGAACTCGGCGACTGCGGCCGCAAACGCTATGCCGTCGGTCGCGAGCGCAATGAATATCTGTTCGACGTGCGCTTTCCCGACAAGCATCCGGGTGCTGCCGGCACCATCGCCATCAATTCCGACTTCGACAAGCAGGGCAAGTCGGTCGACATCTACGAGATTCGCGTCTCGGTCGTTCCGTAAAGCACGTCGCGTTCGGACCGGCCTCATGCGACGCAGTTTAAATTCTTGTTTTGATGCATGTCGGTACCGCAAAACCGCTGCACGCTTTTTGCGCGACATGCATTAACTATCGAGCAGCGCCTGCAGCGTCTCGATGCGGTCGGCTTCCGCGGCCGGCTTGTCCCAGCGAAGCCGCGAAATGCGCGGAAAGCGCATGGCGACGCCGGATTTGTGCCGCGTCGAACGGTTAAGCCCTTCGAACGCCACCTCCAGCACCAGGCCATGTCTGCGGTCGGCCCGTACCGAGCGCACCGGGCCAAAGCGCTCAATCGTATTGTCGCGAACATATTTGTCGATTTGCCTCAGTTCCTCGTCGGTGAAGCCGAAATAGGCCTTTCCCACCGGCACCAGCTCCTCCGATCCTTCCGGCCCGGACCAGACGCCGAATGTGTAGTCGGAATAGAAGCTCGAGCGTTTGCCGTGGCCGCGCTGGGCGTACATCAGCACGGCGTCGACCGTGTGCGGATCGCGCTTCCATTTGAACCACGGGCCCTTCGGTCGCCCGGCCACATAGGGCGAATCCCAGCGCTTCAGCATGACGCCTTCGATGACCGGATGCAGCGGCTTGCGGCGCAATTCCTCCAGCGCCTGCCAGGTGGTGAATTCGACCAGCGGCGACAGATCGAAGCGACTCGGATCGAGTGTCCTCACGAAGGCCTCGAGCCGGCCGCGTCGTTGGCGGAAGGGCAATCCCCGCACATCCTCGTCACCAATCTGCAGCGCATCGTAGCAGCGCATGAAGGCGGGGTATTGCTGCTGGATCTTGGGTGACACGCTCTTGCGGTTCAGCCGCTGCTGCAGGTCCGAGAACGTGCCCGTCGCCTGCCTGGGGTCACCGACCAGAAGCTCGCCGTCGAGGGCGCCTGAAAAATCCATCGCCTCGGCAAGATCCGGAAAGGCGCCGGAGACATCGTCACCGGTGCGCGAATAGAGCCGGCGAATGCCGCCTTCGCAAACCGCCTGGACGCGGATGCCGTCCCATTTCCATTCGGCCGCGTAGTCGGCCGGGTCGAGCTTTTCGAGGTCGCCGTCGCCGACGGCGTTCGACAGCATCACTGGCCTAAACAGCGCCAGCGCCGTCTTCCTGGGTTTTTCCGCCTTGCCCTCCAGCCAGGCGAACAGAGCCGCATAAGGCGCCGTCAGCCCGTGCCAGAGTTCCTCGATCTCGGCGATATCGACCTTGCCGAAATCGGCCAGCGCCTGCTTGGCGAGCCGCGCCGAGACACCGATGCGCAGGCCGCCGGTGACCAGCTTTATGATGGCAAAGCGCGCGGACGTGCTGGCGCTGTCGAGCAGCCGGGCCAGCACCTGCGGCCCGTCGGAACGGCTTGCCGCCTGCAGCTTGGCCACCACCTCGGCCAGCGTCGGCGCGTGGTTCGCAATATCGAGAGGCGCTTGCGGCCAGACCAGCGACACGGTCTCGGCCAGGTCGCCGACATAGTCGTAGGAATAGCCGAACAGCACGGGATCCATGCGCTCGACGACCAGCGTGCGCAGCATTGCCGGCTTGACCGCGGCGATGGAAAGATCGCCGGTAATGGCCGCCAGCGCCAGCCCGCGATCCGGATCCTCGACGCTGCGGAAATAGTCGGTCAAAAGCGTCAGCTTGCCGTTGCGCGACGGCGTCAGCACCAGCCGGTCGAGAAGCTCGGCGAAGCGGTTCATGAGCGGAGCGCCATGAGTACCATCAATCGCCCTCGTCCTCATAGCCGACGAGATGCAGCGGCCTGGCGGCGATGCCTTCGAGTTCGCACCAGCGCACCAGCGCCTCCTCGCGGCCATGCGTCACCCAGATTTCTTCCGCGCCGGTCTCCTTGATCGTTGCTGTCAGCTCGTCCCAGTCGGAGTGATCGGAGATAATCAGCGGCAGCTCGACGCCGCCCTGCTTGGCGCGTTGGCGGATGCGCATCCAGCCTGAGGCGAAGCACGACATCGGATCGGGAAAACGCCGCGCCCAGCGATCGGCGAAGGCGGATGGCGGGCCGATGACGATGGCGCCGGCAAAGTCGCTTTTTTGGCCGGCCTCGACCGTCGCCGGCTCCAACGTGCCGAGATCGATGCCCTGGCTCTGGTAATATTCGCTGAGTTTGGCCAGCGCACCATGGATGTAGATCGGCTTTTCGTAGCCGGCATGGCGCAGCAGCCGCATGACACGCTGCGCCTTGCCCAGCGCATAAGCGCCGACCAGATGCGTGCGCTCGGGAAACTGTTCGGTCGATTTCAGCAGCCGGGCGATCTCGTCGGAATCGGGCGGATGGTGAAACACCGGCAGGCCGAACGTCGCCTCGGTGATGAAGACGTCGCACTTGAGCGGCTCGAACGGCTCGCAAGTCGCGTCCTTCTGGCGCTTATAGTCGCCGGACGCGACGATGCATGTGCCCTGATGCGCGACCTTGATCTGCGCCGAGCCCAGCACATGGCCGGCCGGGTGAAAGCTGACGGCCACACCGCCAAGCGCAATCGTCTCGCCGAGCACGGCGGCTTGCGTCGTTCCGGCAAAACCTTCGCCATAACGCAGCCCCATAATATCGAGCGTCTGCTGCGTCGCCATTACCGAGCGGTGGCCGGAGCGGGCATGGTCGGAATGGCCATGCGTGATCAGCGCCCGGTTGACCGGCCGCACCGGGTCGATGAAGAAATCGCCGGGCGGGCAATACAGCCCTTCCGGCCGGGGATGAAGCAGGTCGCTGGCGCGCATGGCCCCAAGATAGGCACTAATTCCGGCGCGGGAAGCCTGTTGTAAGTCACTGCTGACTCCAGCATAGAGCGCAAGCCGGCTGCAAACACCCGGCGGAATTCGATCACGATGAAACCGCTCCAGACCTCGTCCGGCGATTTGACTGCCGACCGCCGCGCCGACTATGCCGAAATGCTCCATGCATCCGGCGATCATGCGGCCGCCGCGGAATTGCTGCTCGGCGCGCTCGAACTGGCGCCGCAATGGCCAGCCGGCTGGTTCCGCCTCGGCGAGATGCAGGAAGCGGCGGGCGCGCCCGATCGTGCCGCGCAGGCCTGGACGACGGCACTGCGGCTCGACCCGGCGGACAGGCTCGGCGCGGTGCTCAAGCTGCAATTGATCGGCAGGGCAGCGGCTGCCCAGGCGCCGCCCAGCGCCTTTGTTGAGACGCTTTACGACTACTATGCCGAAAGCTTCGAGGCTGAGCTGGTCGACAGGCTCGGCTACCGTCTGCCCGAATGCCTCGACCGCGCCATTCGGGCAGCACGGCCGGGCCGGTTTTCGCTGGCACTCGATCTCGGCTGCGGCACCGGCCTCATGGGCCAGAAGCTG
Source organism: Mesorhizobium sp. M1334 (assembly GCF_040317995.1). Taxonomy (NCBI): domain Bacteria; kingdom Pseudomonadati; phylum Pseudomonadota; class Alphaproteobacteria; order Hyphomicrobiales; family Phyllobacteriaceae; genus Mesorhizobium; species Mesorhizobium sp. M1334. The sequence continues at coordinate 523,357 of NZ_JAMYLM010000001.1, read as the reverse complement.
CGGCCGATCGCCGATCGGCTGGAGGGTTACGACATCTCGGCCGGCATGCTGCGGCAGGCGCGCGCCAAAGGCCTCTACGATCTGCTCGTCAAGACGGACCTGCAGGATTTTTGCTATTCTGGCCCGAAAGCCGATCTGGTGACGGCGGCCGATGTGTTCATCTATGTCGGCGCACTCGACAGGGTGGTGAACAAGATTGCCGGAATGCTTGCCGGCGGCGGTCTGTTTGCGTTCTCTGTCGAGACGCTCCCGGGCGGAGAATCGTCTGACCGCGCCGGCTTCGCCCTGCAGCCGTCGCGCCGCTACGCGCATTGGCAAGGCTATATAGAGCGGGTTCTGGATGCCGACGGCTTTTCGGTCCTGTCGCTGCAGGCAACGATCATCCGGCAGGATCGCCGCGAACCGGTCGAAGGGCTGGCCGTAGTGGCAAGCTTGCTTTCCGGCAGCGTAAAATCTGGCTAAGACTTCTGCCGCTGCGCATGAGAAGCCGCAGCTGCGAAAGACAAGGAGCACGTTCATGCGCTGGAACATGACGGTCTTGGCATCTTGCCTGGCGATGGCCGGCTGCGTCGGCAATTCGATGTCCGAACGGCAGGACGAAAACGTCCAGTCCTCGCTGCTGTATGACAAGGTGCCTTGCGATCAATTGCTGGCGCAACGAAACGGCCTGGCGCAGCAATATCATCTGCCGGTGGACGCCAAGCCGTCCTTCTCCAACCCGGCGACGGGCTTTGGCCCGTTCACGCCGGATATGCGCTCAAAAGCCAAGCGCGACGCCGACCAGGCAAGCGGCAAGATCGACGCCATGAACCGGTCGATTGCCCGCCGCGAATGCGGCAAGCCGGCCAAAAAGAACAAGCTCGGCCTGACCTGACCGGATCCTAATCCGCCACCTTCCACTGCTCGCGCGAGGCGCTGGCGGGATAGACGCCGAGAATGCGCATTTCGCGCGAGAAAAAGCGCAACTCGTCGAGTGCCAGCTTCACCAGCGGATCGTCGGGATGGCCCTCTATGTCGGCGTAGAACAGCGTCGCTGTAAACGCGCCGAGCTGGTAGCTTTCCAGCTTGGTCATGTTGATGCCGTTGGTGGCAAACCCGCCCATCGCCTTGTAGAGCGCCGCCGGCACGTTTCGGACGCGGAAGATGAAGGTCGTCATCATCTTGGCGTCGGCCGAGGGACGTTCGGCCCATTGCTTGTTCTTGGTCAGCACCACGAAGCGGGTGACGTTGCTGTCGGTGTCCTCGACATTCTCCTCGATGATGTCGAGCCCGTAGAGGGTCGAGGCCAGCGCCGGCGCCAGCGCGGCCATGGTGCGGTCCTTCATCGCGGCGACCATCTTGGCGGCGCCCGCGGTGTCGCCGGCAACCGCCGCCTTCCAGCCGTTCTTGCGGATGTATTTGCGGCATTGGCCGAGCGCGTGGATGTGGCTGTGCACGGTCCTGATCTCGTCGCGCCTGACGCCCGGCAGCACCATCAGCTGGAAGTGGATCGGCAGAAAGTATTCGCCGATGATGTGCAGCTTCGATTCCGGCAAGAGGTGATGGATGTCGGCGACGCGGCCGGCAATGGTGTTCTCGATCGGGATCATGGCCAGATCGGCCTTGCCGGTCTCGACGGCGTTGAAGGCGTCCTCGAAGGTCGGGCACGGCAACGGCTCCATCGACGGGAACATGTTGCGGCAGGCGGTGTCGGAATTGGCGCCCGGCTCGCCCTGGAAGGATATTTTGTTGGTCTTTTCAGGCATGCGCGGAGTCTCGGGAATTGGGGGAATTTCTTAGTTGGAAAGGAGCGCCCTGGCGCGTTCGAGATCGTCCGGCGTATCGACGCCAAGCGGCACCGACTGCACGATCTCGGCATCGATGCGCATGCCAGCCTCCAGCGCCCGCAACTGCTCGAGCCGCTCGCGGCGCTCCAGAGGCGACGGCCTTAGCGCAACGAAGCATTCGAGTGCGGCGCGGCGATAGGCATAGAGGCCGATATGATGGTAGAGCGGGCCTTCGCCCCAAGGGGCGGTGGCGCGGGTGAAATAGAGCGCCCTGAGCCGCGTCGTCGAGAGTGGCGAGCCGACCAGCTTGACGACGTTCGGATTGGTCTTTTCCTCATCGCGGACGATCTCGACGCAGAGCGTGGCGATATCCACCGCCGCGTTCTCGAAAGGCTTCAGCGCGGCACCGATAACAAGGGGGTCGATGGTCGGCAGATCGCCCTGCACATTGACGATGGTCTCGACGCTGTTGCCAGGGTCGAGAATGGTCAGCGCTTCAAAGATGCGGTCGGAGCCGGTTTCGTGGTCCGCCCGCGTCATCACCGCCTCGAAACCATGGGCGCGCACCGCCTCCGCAACGCCTTGCGTATCGGTGGCGACGACCACCCGGCCGAGCCCCGCCTCGGCAGCACGGCGGGCGACGTGGACGATCATCGGAGTGCCGGCAATGTCGGCCAGCGGCTTGCCCGGCAGGCGGGTCGAGGCCATGCGGGCCGGGATCAGGATGAGCGTGGACATGAGGCGGGCAGGGGCTCGAAAAAGAGGGGGACAAAAGTGGCAAAAGGTCTCACTGGCAGCGCCCTTATAGGTGTTGCAACGCCGGAGCAAAAGACCTAGTTTCCGCGCGATTTGACCGCCTCGCAGGGTGGTTCACGATACCGACGGACGGAGTGGACGGATCGGTCCGCCGGAAAAGGGAGCCTGGGGCGTATGGATTCCAACGAAGTCAATAAGCTGCTCGCCGGTTTCCTCGGCACGGTGTTCATCGTCTTTTCCGTTGGCATCGTATCCGACGCGCTGTTTGCCTCGCCGACGCCGGAAAAGCCCGGCTTCGCCATCGAGGCGACCGAGCCCGCCGAAGGCGGCCCGGCCGCTCCCGCCGCGGAGGCCAAGCCGATCGCCGAGCTGCTGGCCACCGCCAACGCCGAAGCGGGTGCCGCCATCTTCAAGAAATGCCAGGCCTGCCACTCCGGCGAAAAAGGCGGCCCCAACAAGGTTGGCCCCGATCTGTGGGACATCATCGACCGTCCGGTCGCCGAGCATGAGGGCTTTGCCTATTCGGCCGGCATGAAGGAGTTCTCCAAGGGCGGCAGCGAGAAGTGGACCTACGACAATCTCAACCACTTCATCACCTCGCCGAAGAAGTTCGTGAAGGGCACGGCGATGGGCTTCGCCGGCCTGCCGAAGGATGAGGACCGCGCCAACGTCATCGCCTATCTGCGCACGCTGTCGGACAATCCGAAGCCGCTGCCGGCGCCCGGCGCCTCGGCCGAGAACGCGCCCGCCAAGCCGGCCGAAGGTGCAGCCCCTGCCAAGCCGGCAGAAGGCGCGGCTCCGGCCGCTCCGGCCGCACCCGCAAAATAACAAAACTGTAATGACATAATCCTTGAAAAAGCCGGGTTCAGCCCGGCTTTTTCGTTAGGGAAAATGCATATGCGACGACAAAGCCACTCGGTTGCGGTTTTCAGCGCCGCCAAATGATCTAGATTGGGCCCAGACGCTATGGTGACGGCGCTATATCGCGAAGAGGAGAACGCATGACGGTTGGCCGAGCGCGGACGCTTCTGAAATCAGTGCTGATGCTGGCTGCCTTTGCCGGCGGCCTGCAGGTGGCCTTCGCGGACGAATGGCGCACGACCTCGTCGCTGATCGGCGAATCCAAATATGGCGACAATTTCCAGCATTACGATTACGTCAATCCGGATGCACCGAAGGGCGGCACGGTGAATTCCGTGGTGCTTGGCACGTTCGACAGCTTCAATCCCTACATCGTGCAGGGTTCGCCGGCCGCCGGCTTCGCGCAGTTCGGCGGCGGCCTGCTTTACGACACGCTGATGGAGCAGGCGACCGACGAAGGCAGCACCAGCCATCCGCTGATCGCCGACGCCTACAAATATCCGGCCGACTATTCCTCGGCGACCTACCGGCTCGACCCGCGGGCCAAGTGGCATGACGGCCAGCCGATCACCACCGACGACGTGATCTGGTCGTTTCAGGTGCTGAAGGCCAACAGTCCGCAATACAGCCGCTATTTCGAGAACGTCACCGACGCCGTCGCCATCTCCGACCGCGAGGTCGAGTTCCACTTCAGTCAGAAAGGCAACCGGGAGCTACCGAAGATCATCGGCGACCTCGTCGTGTTGCCCAAGCACTGGTGGGAAGGCACGGACGCCAGCGGCAAGAAACGCGACGTCACCAGGCCGACGCAGGAGCCGCCGCTCGGCTCGGCCGCCTACAAGGTCGCCAGCTTCAAGCCGGGCTCCGAAATCATCTGGCAGCGCGTGCCCGATTACTGGGCGGCCAAGCTGCCCGTGAAAATTGGCCGCGAGAATTTCGACAGGCAGCGTTTCACCTATTTTCTCGACGACAATGCCGCCTGGCAGGCCTTCACCAAGGGCGGCTTGGACGACATCAAGCCGGAGAACAGTTCGAGACGCTGGAACACGGCCTATAATTTCCCGGCTGTCCAGGCCGGCGACGTCATCAAGAAGGAATTTAAGACCGCGTCGCCGGAACCGATGCAGGCCTTCATGCTCAACACCAGGCGCCCGCTGTTCCAAGATCGCCTGGTGCGCGCCGCGCTGATGTACCCGTTCGACTTCGAGACAATGAACCGGACCCTGTTCTTCGGTTCCAACACCCGCACCAGCAGCTATTTCCAGGGCACGGAACTGGCGTCGAGCGGCCTGCCGCAAGGCAAGGAACTGGAGATCCTGGAGCAGTACCGCGACAAGCTGCCGCCCGAAGTCTTCACCCAGGAATTCAAGCTGCCGGTCTACGACACCCCGCAGGCGGAGCGCAAATACCTGAAGGCCGCGGTCGATCTGTTCGCCAAGGCAGGCTGGGTGATCAAGGGCGGCAAGATGGTCAACGCCAAGACCGGCGAACCGTTCAAATTCGAGATCCTCGGCTGGAACGACACCGATCAGGTCATCGCCAGCCCGTATATCGCCAATCTGCGCAAAATCGGCGTCGACGCCACGCTGCGCCTGATCGACCAGACCCAGTATATCAACCGCGTCACCCATTTCGACTTTGACGTGGTCACCTCGATACTCGGCCAGTCGGACTCTCCCGGCAATGAACAGCGCGATTTCTGGAGCTCCAAGGCCGCCGATTCGCCGGGATCGCGCAATTACGCCGGCATCAAGAATCCGGTCGTCGATGCGCTGGTCGACCGGATCATTTATGCCACCGACCGGGCCGATCTCGTTGCCGCCACCCATGCGCTCGACCGGGTGCTGTTGTGGAATTTCTACGTCGTGCCGCAATATTACCGCGCCGTGGTCTGGCTCGCCTACTGGAACAAGTTCGGTATGCCGGAAAAGCAGCCCGCCTATAGCGGCGTCGACCAGAATTCCTGGTGGATCGACCCGGCCAAGGAAAAGGCGCTGGCGGCCAAATACAAGAGCGGTAATTGATGGCGGCGCTGCCCCGTCGCGACTTCCTCGCCCTGGGCGGTGCCGCCGCGGCCGCAGCGCTGCTGCCCCGCCGGGCTTTCGCGGCCATTCCAACCGGCGTAAAACTGCACGGGTTGTCGGCTTTTGGCGATCTCAAATACGGGCCGGATTTCACGCATTTCGACTATGTCAATCCGGACGCTCCCAAGGGCGGCCGGATGAATTTCGCCCCGCCGAACTCCACCCTCAATCAGAGCTTCCTGACTTTCAACACGCTGAACTCACTGGTGTTGAAGGGGGACTCGCCGCCGCGCACCGAGCTCTGCTTCGATTCGCTGATGGCAAGGGCAGTCGACGAACCGGATGCGGTCTACGGCCTGCTTGCCGAATCCGTTACCTTGTCGCAGGATCGCAATGACTACCGCTTCAGCCTGCGGCCACAAGCGCGCTTCCATGACGGGTCGCCGCTGACCGCCGAAGACATTGCCTTCGCCTTGAACCTCTACAAAGACCGGGGACATCCGAACCTTTCCCAAGCGCTGCGGCATATGACGGAAGCGGTCGCAATCGATCCGCTTACAGTCAACCTCACCTTCAACGGCCAACAGTCCGCGCAGAATATCCTCGCCATCGTCGTAATGCCGATCGTGTCGAAAGCTTTCTACACCGCCAATGATTTCGACGCCTCGACGATGACGCCACCGCTCAGCTCCGGACCATACAGGGTTGGACGGGTGGTGGCCGGGCAGACTGTCGAATATGAACGCGTCGCCGACTATTGGGGCCGCGATCTGGCCGTGAATCGCGGCAGTTATAATTTCGACCGCATCCGTATCGATTTCTACCTTGATCGCCAGGCAGCCTTTGAAGCGTTCAAGAAAGGGGATACGCATTTTCGCGAGGAGTTCACCTCGCGGGTATGGGCGACCGGCTACGACTTTCCAGCACTGAAGGATGGCAGGGTCGTCAAACGCGAATTTCCCGGCGAGAAAACGCCATCCATGCAGGCTGTCGCGCTGAACCAGCGCCGTCCGCAGTTCCGCGACATTCGCGTGAGACGGGCAATCGCCTATTGCTTCGACTTCGAATGGACCCGGCGGGTTCTGTTTTTCGACTCCTACGAGCGTTCGCAATCGAACTTCGAGCGATCGGATTACAAGGCCAAGGGCCTGCCCTCACCCAAGGAGTTGGCCCTGCTGGAGCCGTTTCGAGCCGAGTTGCCGCCGGAGACCTTCGGCGAACCGGTGATGCAACCCGTCTCCGACGGTTCCGGGCACGACCGTAAGCTGCTGCGCGAGGCTTCGAGGCTGCTTGCCGAAGGCGGCTGGAAGCGAGCGGGAAATTTCGTCCTCAACGACAAAGGCGAGCGCCTGCGCGTGGAAATGCTTGCCGAGGACGAGGGTCTCGTTCGTATTTTCGCGCCGTGGTCCGAGAACATGAAGGCGATCGGCATCGACGCTTCGATCCGGCAGGTCGACTCGACGCAATTTGAAGCGCGGCAGAGCAATTTCGACTTCGACTTCAACATGCTCGCATGGTCGATCGGAGCGACGCCCACCGCCGACGGTTTGGAGATTCTCTACGCTTCCCGAATGGCGAAAACGCCGGGGATGCGCAACTATCCGGGTACGGAAAGCAAAGCCATCGACGCGCTGATCGAGGCAGCCGGCAAGGCGCAGAGCCGGATCGAACTGGTCACCGCGCTCAACACGCTCGATCGGGTCTTGCGCGCGCGGCTAGACTGGATTCCAACATATCATCTGGCGAATCACCGAGCAGCCTTCTGGGACATGTTCGGCTTTCCCGCTCAAAAGCCGGATTACGACTTTCCGGTCGAGACGTCGTGGTGGTTCGACAAAGACAAGGCGGCAAAGATTGGCAAAGGCTGAGATTTTTGCACAAGCGAGGCAGGGAACCTGATGGGCGCCTATATACTGCGCCGCATCCTGTTGATGATCCCGACCCTGTTCGGCATCATGGCGGTATCCTTCGCCGTCATCCAGTTCGCGCCGGGCGGGCCGGTCGAGCAGGTCATTGCCAGACTGACCAACCAGGGCGGCAGCGATCGCCTTGGCGGCGGCGGTGATGCCGGCGGCGCCAATTTCGACGTTGCCGGCGACGTCGGCTCGAAATACCGCGGCGCCCAAGGGCTCGACCCTGAATTCATCAAAAAGCTGGAGAAGCAGTTCGGTTTCGACAAGCCGCCGCTCGAGCGCTTCGGCATGATGTTGTGGAACTATCTCCGCTTCGATTTCGGCGACAGCTATTTCCGCGACATATCGGTGCTCGACCTGATCCTGGAAAAGATGCCGGTGTCGATCTCGATCGGGCTGTGGATCACGCTTTTGTCCTATCTGATCTCGATCCCGCTCGGCATCCGCAAGGCGGTCAAGGACGGCTCCACCTTCGACGTCTGGACCAGCGGTGTCGTCATTGTCGGTTACGCCATTCCGGGCTTCCTGTTCGGCATATTGCTGATGGTGCTGTTTGCCGGCGGCTCGTTCTGGGACTGGTTTCCGCTGCGCGGCCTCACCTCCGACAATTGGGACCAACTGTCGTGGCCGCAGCGGATCGGAGACTATTTCTGGCACATGACCCTGCCGCTGACGGCGCTGGTGCTGTCGGCCTTCGCCACGACGACGTTGCTCACCAAGAATTCCTTCCTCGAGGAAATCCGCAAGCAATATGTGGTCACAGCCCGCGCCAAGGGCCTGTCGGAGCGGCAGGTGCTTTATGGCCACGTCTTCCGCAATGCCATGCTGATCGTCATCGCCGGTTTCCCCGGTGCCTTCATCTCGGCATTCTTCACCGGGTCGCTGCTGATTGAGAACATCTTTTCGCTCGACGGCCTCGGCCTGCTTGGTTTCAACTCGGTGGTGCAGCGCGACTATCCGGTGGTCTTCGCCAATCTCTACATCTTCTCGCTGCTTGGCCTGTTCGTCGGGCTGCTGTCCGACCTGATCTATACCTGGGTCGATCCGCGCATCGACTTCGAGCGGAGAGACGTCTGATGGCGCAGGCGACAGCCGAAACGGCGCCGCCTCGGATCGCGCGGCCCTTTCTGTCGCCGCTCAACCAGCGGCGCCTGCAGAACTTCAAGTCCAACCGGCGCGGCTACTGGTCGTTGTGGATTTTCCTGTTCCTGTTCGTGCTGTCGCTGGTTTCCGAACTGATCGCCAACGACAAGCCGATCATCGCCTCCTACAAGGGCGAGATCCTGTTTCCGGTCCTGGTCGCCTATCCCGAGGAGAAGTTCGGCGGCTTCTATGCGGTCACCGACTACCGCGACCCGGTCATCCAGGACGAGATCAATGCCAATGGCTGGATGGTCTGGCCGCCGGTGCGCTACTCCTACCAGACCGTCAACAACGCCATTCCCGAAGCAGCACCGACCAAGCCGTCCTGGCTCTACGACAAGAAGACGCGCTGCAACCAGTATCCGAAAGGTGAAGCGGACCCCAATTGCAACGTCGGCAACTGGAACTGGCTGGGCACCGACGACCAGGCCCGCGACGTGCTGGCGCGCGTCATCTACGGCTTCAGGATCTCGGTGCTGTTCGGCCTGATCCTGACCGCCGGCTCGGCGCTGATCGGCGTGGCGGCCGGCGCCTTGCAGGGCTATTTCGGCGGCTGGACCGACCTTCTGTTCCAGCGCTTCATCGAGATCTGGTCGGCGATCCCGGTGCTGTACCTGCTCTTGATCGTCGCCGCCATCCTGCCGCCCGGCTTCTTCATCCTGCTCGGATTGATGCTGCTGTTCTCCTGGGTGGCGCTGGTCGGCGTGGTGCGGGCCGAGTTCCTGCGCGCCCGCAACTTCGAATATGTCAATGCGGCGCGCGCGCTCGGCGTGCCCAACATCACCATCATGTTCCGGCATCTGCTGCCCAATGCCATGGTGGCGACGCTGACCTTTCTGCCCTTCCTGCTCAGTGGCTCGATCTCGACGCTGACCTCGCTCGACTATCTCGGCTTCGGCCTGCCGCCCGGCTCCGCCTCGCTGGGCGAACTGTTGAAGCAGGCGCAGCGCAACCTCAACGCCCCCTGGCTCGGCATTTCCGGCTTCGTCGTCATCTCGCTGATGCTGTCGCTGCTGGTCTTCGTCGGCGAGGCCACCCGCGACGCCTTCGATCCGCGCAAGACGTTCAGATGACCGCCCCTCTCCTCTCGGTCCAGGACCTCAGCGTCGCCTTCACGCAAAGCGGCAGCCAGTCGATCGCCGTCGACCATATCTCCTTCGACCTCGCCAGGGGCGAGACGGTGGCGCTGGTCGGCGAATCCGGCTCTGGCAAGTCGGTCACCGCGCTGTCGGTGCTGAAGCTGCTGCCCTATCCGACCGCCAGCCACCCGTCGGGAAAGATCCTGTTCCTCGGCGCCGACCTGCTTGCCGCGGACGAGAGAGACTTGCGCCGCGTGCGCGGCAACAAGATCACCATGATCTTCCAGGAGCCGATGACCTCGCTCAACCCGCTGCACACGATCGAGCAGCAGATCGTCGAGGTGCTGAAGCTGCACCAGGGCCTGGGCGATCGCAACGCCAAGGCGCGCACGCTGGAACTTCTGCACGAGGTCGGCATCCGGGAACCGGAAAAACGGCTCGACGCCTATCCGCACCAGCTTTCCGGCGGCCAGCGCCAGCGCGTCATGATCGCCATGGCGCTCGCCAACGAGCCTGAACTGTTGATCGCCGACGAACCGACGACGGCACTCGACGTCACCGTCCAGGCGCAGATCCTCGAATTGCTCGCCGGCCTGAAAAGCCGCAAGAACATGTCGATGCTGTTCATCACCCACGATCTCGGCATCGTCAGGAAGATCGCCGACCGGGTCTGCGTGATGACCAAGGGCAAAATCGTCGAGACCGGCCCGACCAAGGAGATATTCGCCAATCCGCAGCACGCCTACACGCGGCATCTGCTTGCCGCCGAGCCGAAAGGCAAGCCGCCGGCGGCCAACCAGGCCGCCAAGCCGGTGATGGTCGGCAAGGACGTCAAGGTCTGGTTTCCGATCAAGAAGGGCTTCTTCCGGCGCACCGTCGACAATGTGAAGGCGGTCGACGGCATCGACGTCACCGTGCGGGCCGGTCAGACGCTTGGCGTCGTCGGCGAATCCGGCTCAGGCAAGACGACACTCGGCCTGGCGCTGGCCAGGATGATCTCGTCGACGGGGACCATCCAGTTCAACGGACGCGGCATCGATCAGCTGTCCTTCAGCGAAATGCGGCCGTTGCGGCGCGAGTTGCAGATCGTCTTCCAGGATCCGTTCGGTTCGCTCAGTCCGCGCATGTCGGTCGCCGAGATCATCGAGGAAGGGTTGAAGATCCACGAGCCGAAACTGTCTCCTGATGCGCGCGACGAGCGTGTCGTCGACGTGCTGAAGGAAGTCGGCCTCGATCCGGCGACGCGCAATCGCTATCCGCACGAATTCTCCGGCGGCCAGCGCCAGCGCGTCGCCATCGCGCGCGCCATGGTGCTCAACCCGCGTTTCGTCATGCTGGACGAGCCGACCTCGGCACTCGACATGAGCGTGCAGGCGCAGGTCGTCGACCTCTTGCGCAGCCTGCAGGCCAAGCACGACCTCGCCTACCTCTTCATCAGCCACGATCTGAGGGTCATCCGCGCGCTCGCCAACGAAGTCATCGTCATGCGCAACGGCAGGATCGTCGAGGCCGGTCCTTCCGAACAGATTTTCGGCAACCCGCGGACCGACTATACAAAGGCGTTGATCTCGGCCGCCTTCAAGATCGAAACGGCGCCGGTCGGTATCGTCAGCGAGTAGATTTTCGCCAGAGATCATGCACAAAATCAAAACGCTGCCGCGCCCTTGCGAGTCCGGACGCGAACGCTGTTGGTAAAAGGGAAAAACAATCCGCAATGGAAAAAGGCCGCATCTTGCTTGCCCTCACCGGTATTCATCCGCTGCGCTGGCGCGAACTGCTGTCGGCGGAGCGCGAAGTGGTGCTCGAGCCGAATGGCGCCGGCGATCCCTCGATTACCTATGCGGTGGTGTGGAAACAGCGGCCGAACCTGTTGTCGTCGCTGCCCAATCTGCGGGCTATCTTCTCGATCGGCGCCGGCGTCGACCACATTTTCGCCGATCCCACCTTGCCCGACGTACCGGTCGTCAAGGTGGTGGCCGACAACCTGACCCAGTACATGACCGAATACGTAGTCTGGCGGGTGCTCGACCACCATCGCCAGGGCATGCTCTACCGCGCCCAGCAGCAGAAGAAGATCTGGCACGAGCCGCAGCAGCGGCCGGCCGGCGACATCTCGGTCGGCATTATGGGGCTCGGCACGCTTGGCCGCGCGGCGGCGTCGGTGCTGTTGTCGCTCGGCTTTCCCGTTAATGGCTGGTCGCGCAGCGATCGGCCGATGCAAGGTGTCTCGACTTACGCGGGCGAGGCCGGCCTGATCCCGTTCCTCAACGCCACCGATATCCTGGTGGTGCTGTTGCCGCTGACGCCACAGACGCACGGCATCATCAACCACGGCGTGCTGAAGGAGCTGCGCAAGCGCAACGGCCTCGGCGGCTCGGTGCTGATCAATGCCGGGCGCGGCAGGCTGCAGAAGGACGCCGACATTTTGCGCGCGCTGGACGACGGCACGCTGAAGGAAGCCAGCCTCGACGTGTTCGAGGTCGAACCGCTGCCGAAGACCAGCCCGCTATGGAGCCACCCGAAAGTGTTCGTGACGCCGCACGCGGCGGCAACTTCCGATCCGGTCCACCTGGCGCCGATCATGCTGCGTCAGATGGACGCCTTCGAGCGCGGCGAAGCGCTGGAAAATGTGGTGGATCGCGACGCGGGGTATTGATTTTTTAGAACGTCGCTTTTCAGTCTCAGCCCCAGCCGAGCGGCACGTAGTCGATCTCCATAAACGCCTCGACCTCCGGGATCCAGCGGTCGCGGACGAAGGCGACGTGGTCGGGATGGTCGTTGTAGCCGGAGTAAGCCCGCTGATCGGCGAACTCCATCGAGAAGCCGAAACGGTAGTCGTTCTTGGGGCTGACCTGCCGCAACTGCTCGAAATGCGTGACGCCCTTTATCGCCGTGAGGATCGTCTTGGCGTCGGCGAGGAACCTTTTTTCCTCGAGCGAATGCGGCGGGTGCTTTAGCGTGAACACGACGGTGTGACGGATCATTTTTTGCTCCTGCGATGTCTTCGTATCACGCGCTGTCGGCCCAGGCGCGGATGAGATTATAGGCGATCGCCCCCTTCGGCGGCGTCACCAGGCCGCCCGGATGCTCACGGGCCAGCATCGAGAGCACCTCGTCGCGAAAGAACCAGCGGCAATCTTCCAACTCGTTGAGGTCGGGGTGGATATCGTCGTTGAGCGGTTCGCCGAAGCAGCCGATCATCAGCGAATAGGGAAACGGCCAGGGCTGGCTGGCGTGGTAGACGACGCGGCCTAGCCGAATGCCGGCTTCCTCCAGCGTTTCGCGGCGCACCGCCGCCTCGATCGTCTCGCCCGGCTCGATGAAACCGGCGAGCGCCGAATACATGCCGGGCCCGAAATGCCGGCCGCGGCCGAGCAGGCATTTTTCGCGCGTCGCCGTCAGCATGATCGCCACCGGGTCGGTGCGCGGAAAGTGCTCCGTGCCGCAGGCCGGGCAATGCCGCTTGTAACCGCCCGCCCGCATCTCGGCTTCGGTGCCGCACTTGCTGCAGAAGCGATGGCTGGCATGCCAGGCAAGCAGCGCCGCCCCTTGCGCCAGCGCGCCGGCGGCCGCTTCGTCGATCAGCCCCTGCATATAGACCGAGCGATAGTCGATGGCCTTGATCGTCTCGGGAAGCTGCTCCGGCTCGACCCCGGCCGGCACCGCCAGCACCGGGCCGCTTTCGGAAAAACCGAGCAGCACGCCGTTTTCGAGCGATGCTTCGAGCGGCCGGCATTCGGCCACGCCGAACCAGGGGTCGAATGCGCCTTGCGCAAGCTTCAGATAGAGCCGGCCGCCACGCATCAGCAAAAGCCGTGCCGAAGGATCGGCGAGCGCCTTTTCGACGGAATCGTCGGCGCGGTTTTCGGACTGCCGGTCGATAATGTTGCCGGCGAAGCCGACGAACTGGCTCGGCTCGCGCAAGGGCGCGTCAAACAGGCGAAAGCTCATGCAGACTCGGGAAGGTTCAAGATGGACACGGGGGAGGCTTATAGCGCTGCCTTGATCTTTTCCGCAAACTTGCGAAGGTCGGAGCGCTGATAGGGCTCGCGCAGGCCGTGCCCCCACACCGGGCCAGGCCAGCCGGGATCGCCTTCCGAGCGCGCAACGACGTGTACGTGCAACTGGCGCACGATGTTGCCGAGTGCGCCGGTGTTGATCTTGGTGCAGCCGGTCACCCGCTTCAGCGCCAGCGCCACCATGTTGGTCTCGAAGGTCAGCATCGCCTGGTCGAGCGGCGTCATATCGTGGATTTCCTCGATGCCCGGCCGCTGCGGCACCAGCAGCAGCCATGGCCAGCGGCGGTCGTTCATGACGCGCAGTTCGCACAGGCCGAGCCACATCAGCTGTTCGCTGTCGGCTTCCAGCTGGGCGTCAAGCGTGAATCCGGCCTTGAGGCCCGGCAGCATCGGCGTTTCCCTCACTTTTTGACGTTTTTTGAACTCTATCGACGCTAGAGCGGCTTCCGAAGGGCCGCAAGGGGCAGCAAGCAACATTGGCCGTCGCGGCGCTGATTGTGCGCGAAGAAAGTGAAGGCCCGGGCAAATTGCATCAGGTTGGCGCTGCCCGCCGAGATCGACGATTTTGATCGCGGCCACATTTTGTTCTTGCTTTGTGCCGGCAGCTATGCTACTAATCTCGCTATGGTGATTATTCGCACCAATGACCCGCCCGCCGAGGCGGGTTTTGGTTTCAGCTTTCGTCGCCGCTCAGGGCCCCTATCATCCGCACTTGCATTTCATCGCCGGATTGCCGATATGGAGGCTGGGAGGTTGGTGGTGGACGGTCCACTCGCCAACCGGGTCAGGTCCGGAAGGAAGCAGCCCTAACGAGCCCGGAACGGGTCATTGTTCCAGCCTCCCGCCTCTTCGCCTTTTGCCCCGAGATTGACGGCGCCAAGCCGTGCGGGCGAAACTATGCGCAGGAATCGGCCGCCTCAAGTGGCAGCCCTTGGAGCTTGACGGGCGAATGAGCGAAGCCGGAAACGAGGCCGGAAAATTGGACAAGCCTGCCGCCTACCGCGTGCTGGCGCGCAAATACCGACCGTCGAATTTCTCCGAGCTGATCGGCCAGGAGCCGATGGTCCGCACCTTGACCAATGCCTTTGCCACCGGCCGCATCGCCCAGGCCTGGATGCTGACCGGCGTGCGCGGCGTCGGCAAGACCACGACCGCGCGCATACTCGCGCGGGCCCTGAACTACAAAACACCGACGGTCGACCAGCCTTCAGTCGACCTTGCCGTGCTCGGCGAGCATTGCCAGGCGATCATGGAAGGCCGGCATGTCGACGTCATCGAGATGGACGCCGCCTCGCATACCGGCATCGACGACATCAGGGACATCATCGAGCGTGTGCGCTACGCCCCGGTGTCGGCGCGCTACAAGGTCTACATCATCGACGAAGTGCACATGCTTTCCAACCAGGCCTTTAACGGCCTGCTGAAGACGCTGGAAGAGCCGCCGCCGCACGTCAAGTTCATCTTCGCCACCACCGAAATCCGCAAGGTGCCGATCACCGTCCTGTCGCGCTGCCAGCGTTTCGACCTCAGGCGCATCGATGCGGCAATGATCAAGGCCGACCTTGCCAGGATAGCCGGTCTGGAGGGCATCGAAGTTGAAGACGATGCGCTGGCGATGATCGCCCGCGCAGCCGAAGGCTCGATGCGCGATGCGCAGTCCATCCTCGACCAGGCGATCGCCCATGGCGGCGGCGCGGTCAGCGCCGAAGCGGTGCGTGCTATGCTCGGCCTTGCCGACCGTGCCCGCATCGTCGACCTGTTCGAGCATGTCATGAAGGGCGACGTCGCCGCCGCGCTTGCCGAATTCCGTGCCCAGTACGACACCGGCGCCGATCCTGCCGCTGTGCTGACCGACCTTGCCGAGTTCAACCATCTGGTCACCCGTCTGCGTTTCGTGCCGGCTGCCATCGACGACGCCTCGCTGTCCGAGGACGAGCGCCGGCGCGGCGCCGATTTCGCCGGCACGCTGTCGGTCAAGGTGCTGTCGCGGACATGGCAGATGCTCTTGAAAGGCATTCCCGAGGTGCAGACCTCCAACCGCCCGGTCAGCGCCGCCGAGATGGTGCTGATCCGGCTGGCGCATGCCGCCGACCTGCCGACGCTGGACGAGGCGCTGAAATCGCTGGAGAACGGCGTTTCGCCGCCGGGCGCCGCGCCGCGCGTGAATGGCGCGCCGGCAAGCCCCGGCCCCGCAAACCATGCGCCTGCAAGCGGTGGTGCCGGTACCGTGGCGCAGACGCGGATGCCGACGGCCAATGGCGGCGCGCAGACGATGCGCCTGGTCGAGGCCGAGCCCGTGCCGACGAACTTCGTTGCTCCGCCGGAGCCGGTGGTCGAGGCGCCGCCGGTGCCGGTGAAATCGCTGGCCGATATTGTCGCCCTTGCCGACGCCCAGCGCGACATGGCCTTCAAGGTGCTGGTGAAGCGTTGCGTGCGCCTGGTGCGCATCGAGCCCGGCCGTATCGACGTCAGCCTGACCGACGATGCGCCGAAGATGCTGCTCAACGATTTGACCGCCAAGCTGCGCGCCTGGACGGGCCGCAGCTGGCTGGTGTCGCTGTCGAAGGAGGAGGGCGGCCAGACGCTGGCCGAGATGGAATCGACAAGGCGCGAAAACGCCTTCCTCGATGCCAAGAGCGACCCGACGGTCGCCGCCATCCTGGCGCGCTTTCCCGGCGCCAAGATCATCGACGTGCGCATTCCCGACGCGCCGGAAGCCGATGCGGCAGAGGCCGAAGTGCCGGTCGAGCCGCCAGCCGACGACGACGAAACCTGAACAACCAGCACCAACTGCAAAGGACCGTGCGATGAAAGATCTTCTCGGCCTGATGGGCAAGGCAAAGGAAATGCAGGCCAAGTTCCAGGCCATGCAGGATGAGATTGCCACGCTGGAAGCCACCGGACAGGCCGGCGGCGGCCTGGTCAGCGTGACGCTGACCGGCAAATTCGAGATGAAGTCGCTGAAGATCGACCCGGCGCTGTTCAAGGAGGACGAGGTCGAGATTCTCGAGGACCTGCTCCTCGCTGCCCACAACGACGCCAGGACCAAGGTCGAGCAGATCATGCAGGAGAAGACCAAGGCGCTGACCGCGGGACTGCCGATCCCGCCGGGAATGAAGCTGCCGTTCTAAGGTGTGTTGATATTCAGGTGATGCCGGCCTGCAAACGGCGGCTTCCTGCGCTTCCGGTGCTCACGTACGAAACGTACGCTCCGCTCCGGTTCTCGGAAGCCGCCATTTTCGGCTCGGCCTGACCTGAATCTCAGCACACCTCGAGCTGTGTTTACAGTTACCGCGTCGACTGAACCAATCTCTCCAGGCTTGGGCAAGCCCTCTTGCGGAGATTGCGGCGCTCCAAGGTCACGGCATGAATCTTTGGAACCATGCCGGCACCTGACCGAAGAGGGCAGCGATCCAACGCTCTTCGCCCGCCAGCTGTGTCTATTGGGCAACGCCCCAAGCTTAATAACGCTTTAGCCATCTTTTTGCCTGAAAGTGTCTCATTCTTGCCGCAACCAGGGGCGGGCTGGCAGCAGAATGAGGGGACACCTGTTGATCTCTACCCGATGGAAGACGCCGTTGCGGCTCGGCGTCGTTATCTCGCCGCTGTTTTTGGCCGCTTGCAGTCAGACCGCCTCGCACGGCATGTCCAGCCTGACCGATGCCATTACGCCGGGTTTCCTGAGCTCGCGCTCCTACAATTCCACGCCGAAGGAGAAGGAATGCCTGGAGCGGGCGATGTTCTTCGAGTCCAACCGGTCGAGCCGTGACGGCATGATTGCGGTCGGCACGGTGGTGATGAACCGGCTGCGGTCCGGCAAGCACGGCAGCACCATCTGCGAAGTGGTTGGCGAGCGCGGCCAGTTCGCGCCGGGCGTCATGACACGGCCGATGAATTCGAAGGCGATGCCCGACGTCGAGGAGGCCGCCGAGGCGGTGCTCAAGGGCGAGCGCAAAGCCAAGCTGAAGAACACCATGTATTTCCACACCGCCGGCCTGCGCTTCCCCTACAAGAACATGCACTACACCATGGTCGCCGGCGGCAATGCCTTTTATGAAAAGCGCGGCCGCAACTGGCAGCCGCTGCCGGACGAACCGGTGGTCGCCATAGCCCAGGCCAAGCCGCAAGCGCCTGCCGCTCAGGCCATACTTGTCGCTTCGGCGGAGCCGGCTCGCGAGGTCAAGCCGACATTCGCCAAGGCAACCTATGTTACCGCCGCCGCATCACAGCCAGCAAGGCAGACAAGGGTGACTGCAGGAATGGCGACCGCGGCGAGGGCGGCACCGGAGAAGCCAATCCTTGTAGCGCTGCAGGAGCCAATGCAGGAACCGGACGCGGCCCGTTTCGGTGGAACCGTGAACCCCCGGCCGGTCACAACATTCCAGGCGGCGCCGGCAGAGCCGACAATGTCGTTCGAGACGACGCCCGAGAACACCGACGCCATCGGCGCGATGATCGCCGGCCAGACCCGGCCGCTGGAGGAAAACTGAGGCGGCCGGCGTCGGCGCGTTGTACGGGGAGAAATTGCCCGGCAGGGCAATGAGGGGCGGCGCAACGCCGGGCGATTGCCTCTTTGCGGGCTGAACAGCGCGCCTCAGCGCTGTTCCAAAACCCGTTGAAAAATCCTAAACCGGAGCGATGTCGAAGCGAATCGCCGGTCCCGAGATCGAACGCCTGATCCAGCTGCTGGCCAAGGTGCCGGGGCTTGGCCCGCGTTCAGCGCGCCGCGCCGCGCTCCACCTCATCAAAAAGAAGGAGCAGCTGCTGGCGCCGCTTGCCGCTGCCATGGGCGAGGCCGTCGACAAGGTGCGCATCTGCTCGACCTGCGGCAATGTCGACACCTCCGATCCATGCATGATCTGCACCGACCCGCGCCGCGACCCCACCACGCTCATCGTTGTCGAGGACGTGGCCGACCTTTGGGCGCTGGAGCGGGCGACCGCCATGAACGTGCGTTACCATGTGCTCGGCGGTACGCTGTCGCCGCTCGACGGCATTGGTCCCGATGAGCTCAACATCCGTTCGCTGGTCGATCGCGTCGCCGGCGGCGAGGTCAAGGAAGTGATCCTCGCCGTCAACGCTACGGTCGAGGGGCAGACTACCGCGCACTACCTCACCGACCAGCTTTCCGGCTTCAACGTCAAGGTGACGCGCCTGGCGCACGGTGTTCCGGTCGGCGGCGAACTCGACTATCTCGACGAAGGCACGCTCGCCGCGGCACTGCGCTCGCGGACGGTGTTTTGAGGCGAGTTGCGGGGAGGATGATGGTTGCTAAGCATTCTTTAAGGCTGGCACTCCGTCCCACCCCCCTCTGCAGGACAGAGGGGGGTGGGACGGATCGCTGTTTTCGCAAAATAGCCGTCGCGTTTCTTCTTGCAGTCCTCTTTGCCCTCATCCTCGCCACCCCCGCCTCCGCGGCAAAGATCGACGACCAGTTCCGCGCCTGGCTTGGCAACGACCTCTGGCCCGAAGCCAGCGCCAAAGGCATCTCCAGGAAAACCTTCGATGCCGCCTTCGACGGCGTCAAGCCGAATCTCAAGCTGCCCGACCTGGTGAAGCCGGGCGAGAGGGCGACGACGCCGCGGAAACAGCATCAGGCCGAGTTCGGTTCGCCCGGCGCCTATTTCGCCGAAAAGATAGTCCGTGCGGTGACCGCCGGCGGCCGCACCCGTGAGGCAGCCAACGCTAGGACCCTTGCGGCGATCGAGAAGCGTTACGGCGTGCCTGGCGAAGTGCTGCTGGCGATCTGGGGTCGCGAGAGCGGCTTCGGCGCAGCGAAGCTGCCTTATGACGCCTTCGAGGTGCTGGGCACCAAGGCGTTCATGTCGACCAAGAAGGAATTCTTCCGCACCGAGCTCTTGGCGGCGCTGGAGATCGTCGAGCGCGGGCTTGCCCCGGTCGGTGCGATGAAATCGTCCTGGGCCGGCGCGCTCGGCCAGCCGCAGTTCATGCCGACGTCGTTCCTCAAGCATGCCGTCGATTTCGACGGCGACGGCCGCACCGACATCTGGAATTCGACGCCCGACATACTGGCTTCGATCGCCAATTATCTCGTGCATTATGGCTGGGTCAGGGGCCGCGGCTGGGGCTTCGAGGTGATGGTGCCGGACAGCGTCTCGTGCTCGCTCGAAGGTCCCGACCAGGGCAGGAAGATTTCCCAATGGGCTGATATGGGCATCAGGCGTGTGTCGGGTAAACCGTTCCCGGCGAGCGAACTGAAAGCCGAGGGCTTTCTTTTGATGCCGGCCGGGCGTAGCGGCCCGGCCTTCATCGTGACCCCCAATTTCTACGTGCTGAAGCAGTATAACACCAGCGATCTCTATGCCCTGTTCATCGGCCATGGCGCCGATCGCATCGCCCATGGCGACAGCAATTTCTCGGGCAATTGGGGCGCGGTCGGCGGGCTCTACCGCTCCGACATCGCCGCCCTGCAGCGGGCGCTGGAAGCCAAGGGCTACGATGTCGGCAGCGCCGACGGCCTGCCTGGCTTCAAGACGCGCCGCTCGATCGGCAAGTGGCAGGCCAGCAACGGCCGTTCCGCTACCTGCTTTCCCGACCCCGACCTGGTTACCGCGCTGAAATAGCCGGATTTTCGCACCGCCGGTCTGGCCCAATCGACCGTTCTGCAAATGCTCGTTGCCGCGCTCGAAACCGCCGGATATGGTGAGCGGGAACCGCACAAAAATTGCCAATACGACGGTCCGGGGATCACCGTTCGACGCGGCAAGAAATGCCACAACCCTGAGCCGGGAACTCAGGTCAACAAAAACAGGGAACAGTTGAAATGATGATGGAAAAGTTTGCTCTACGCACCCGCTTCTTGCTCGCGGGCGCCGCCATGTCCGCGCTGCTTCTGGCCGGTGCGCCTGCCTTCGCGGTCACGCCCGCCGACACGCTGGTCGAGGGTTTCGCCATCGACGACATCATCTCCATGGATCCGGGCGAGGCATTCGAACTGTCTACCGCCGAAGTCACCGGCAACACCTACGATCTCCTGGTGCGCCTCGACCTCAGCGACACCTCGAAGGTCAAAGGCGATCTCGCCGAAAGCTGGAGCGTCTCCGACGACGGCCTGACCTACACGTTCAAGCTCAAGCCCGGCCTCAAATTCGCCTCCGGCAATCCGATCACAGCGGCGGACGTCGCCTATTCGTTCGAGCGCGCCATCAAGCTCGACAAGAGCCCGGCCTTCATCATCGGCCAGTTCGGCATCGACGGCGGCAACGTCACCGAGAAGGCCAAGGCCGTTGATGATACGACGTTCCAGTTCACCGTCGACAAGGCCTATGCGCCGAGCTTCGTGCTGAACTGCCTGTCGGCGACGGTCGCCTCGGTCGTCGACGCCAAGCTGGTCAAGGAGCATGTCGCGGCGGTCACGCCGAGCGCCGACTACAAATGGGACAATGATTTCGGCAATGCCTGGCTGAAGACCGGCTATGCCGGCTCCGGTGCCTTCAAGCTGCGCGAATGGCGCGCCAACGAAGTTGTCGTCCTTGAGCGCAACGACAATTACTACGGCGAGAAGGCCAAGCTTGCCCGCGTCATCTACCGCAACATGAAGGAAAGCTCGGGCCAGCGCCTGGCGCTGGAAACCGGCGATATCGACGTCGCCCGCAATCTCGAGCCAAACGATCTCGACGCCATCGCCAAGAACGCCGATCTCACCACCACCAGCGCGCCGAAAGGCACGGTTTATTACATCAGCCTCAACCAGAAGAACCCCAACCTCGCCAAGCCCGAGGTCCGCCAGGCTTTCAAATATCTGGTCGACTACGACGCGTTGAGCTCAACCATCCTCAAGGGCATCGGCGAGATCCACCAGACCTTCCTGCCCAAGGGCGACCTTGGTGCTCTCGACGAAAACCCGTTCAAGCTCGATGTCGCCAAGGCCAAGGACCTGCTTGCCAAGGCGGGTCTCGCCGACGGCTTCAACGTCACCATGGACGTACGCACCGGCCAGCCGACCACCGGCATGGCGGAATCGATCCAGCAGACGCTGGGACAGGCCGGCATCAAGCTGGAGATCATCCCCGGCGACGGCAAGCAGACGCTGACCAAATACCGCGCCCGCAACCACGACATCTATATCGGCCAGTGGGGCCAGGATTATTTCGACCCGAACTCCAATGCCCAGACCTTTGCCAGCAACCCGGACAATTCGGATGAAGCCAAGACCAAGACCCTGGCCTGGCGCAACGCTTGGGACATTCCGGACTTGACCAAGCAGACGGAAGCGGCCCTGCTCGAGAAGGATTCGGCCAAGCGCGCCGCAATGTACCAGGATCTTCAGAGGAAGATCCTCGATACCAGTCCTTTCGTCATCATCCACCAGCAGCTGGAGGTGGCTGGCCTGCGCAAGAACCTCAAGGGCTTTGCGCTCGGTCCGAGCTTCGACACCAACTTCGTCGGCCCGGTTTCGAAGGAGTGATGTCGGCGGACGCGCCGCATGAGCTTGGCTGAAAGGGAAACGACGGCGGGGCGCGGCAGCGCTCGCGCCGTTGCCGTTGCCTCATCGATCGCCCGGTTCCTAGTCATCGCGATAACCACTTATCTCGGTCTGCTCGCGGTGACCTTCTTCATCGGCCGGGTGATCCCGATCGACCCGGTGCTGGCGGTGCTCGGCGACCGGGCGCCGACCAATGTCGTCGAACGAACGCGCCGCGAGATGGGTCTCGACCTGCCGCTGGTCGAGCAGTTCTACATTTATGTCAAACATGCCTTGAATGGTGATTTCGGCACCTCGGTGCTGACCACCAATCCGGTGATGACGGACATCCGCCGCGCCTTCCCGGCGACGCTCGAACTGGCAACACTGGGGACGCTGATCGGTTCGGTGATCGGCGTGCCGCTTGGTGTGCTGGCCGCCGTGCGGCGCGGCAGCATCATCGACCAGATCGTGCGCATCATCGGTCTTGTCGGCTATTCCGTGCCGATCTTCTGGCTGGGGCTGCTGGCGCTGGTGTTGTTCTACGCCAAGCTGCAATGGGTCGCCTTTCCCGGCCGCCTCGATATCGTCTACGAATACACCTTCACGCCGATTACCGGCTTTTACCTGCTGGATGCACTCTGGCAGCGGCAGTGGGACGTATTTGCCGATGCCTTCCGCCACATCATCCTGCCTGCCTCGCTGCTCGGCTATTTCTCGCTCGCCTACATCAGCCGCATGACGCGCTCCTTCATGCTGAACGAACTCACCCAGGAATACATCGTCGCGGCGCGCGCCAAGGGCCTGTCGGAAACGCGCATCATCTGGGGTCACGCGCTGCGCAACGCCGCGGTGCCGATGGTTACGGTGATCGCTCTGTCCTATGCCGGGCTGCTCGAAGGCTCGGTGCTGACCGAGACGGTGTTTTCGTGGCCGGGCATCGGTCTCTACATCACCAACTCGCTGCAGAACGCCGACATGAATGCCGTGCTTGGCGGCACGATCATCATCGGCTCGGTCTTCATCGGCATCAATCTTTTGTCCGACCTGCTCTACCGGCTGCTCGACCCAAGGACCAAGGCAGGATGAGCGCAGAAGCGATTCAAACCCGCCGTGATTGGCTGCTCAGCGAGCGGCCGGCGTCGCGCGTGCAGGCAAGGCTCGGCCGCGCCTATGTGGCCTGGCGGCGCTTTTCCGCCAACCGGCTGGCCTTTGTCGGCCTGCTCATCATCATCGCCCTGCTGGTGGTCGCGGCCTTCGCCGATGTGCTGGCGCCCTATTCGCCGACATTCGGCGACCTCAAGGGCTCGCGGCTGCTGGCGCCAAGTGCCGCGCACTGGTTCGGCACCGACGATCTCGGCCGCGATATCTATTCGCGCATCATCTTCGGCTCGCGTTGGACGCTCTATGTCGTCATTCTGGTCGCCATCATCGCCGCGCCCATCGGCTTGCTGGTCGGCACCGTTGCCGGCTATGCCGGCGGCTGGACCGATGCGATCCTGATGCGCATCACCGACATCTTTCTCGCCTTTCCGAAGCTGATCCTGGCGCTGGCCTTTGTCGCCGCGCTCGGCCCCGGCATCGAAAATGCCGTGCTTGCCATCGCCATCACCTCGTGGCCGCCCTATGCCCGCATTGCCCGCGCCGAAACGCTGACGGTGCGCAATTCCGACTATATCAAGGCGGTGCAGTTGATGGGCGCTTCGCCGTTCCGCATCGTGCTTCGCCACATCATGCCGCTCTGCATCTCCTCGCTGATCATCAGGGTGACGCTCGACATGGCCGGCATCATCCTGACCGCCGCCGGCCTCGGCTTCCTCGGCCTCGGCGCGCAGCCGCCGCTGCCGGAATGGGGCGCGATGATCGCGTCGGGCCGACGCTTCGTGCTCGACCAGTGGTGGGTGGCGGGCGCGCCGGGCTTTGCCATCCTCATCGTCAGCCTCGGCTTCAACCTGCTCGGCGACGGCCTGCGCGACGCGCTCGATCCGCGAAGCGGTGACCAATGAGCACGCTTCTCGAAGTCGACGACCTGCGCGTCACCTTCCCGACGCGTACCGGCCTGATCGAGGCAGTGCGCGGCGTTTCCTTCTCGCTCGGCCGCGAACGGCTCGGCATCGTCGGCGAGAGCGGTTCGGGCAAGTCGCAGACCGGCCGCGCCATCATGGGCGTCACCCCGCCGCAGGCCGAGGTGACCGCAAAGACGCTTGCTTTCGACGGCATCGACCTGCTGGCCGCCTCGCCGCGCGAGCGCCGCGCACTGCGCGGCAAGCGTATCGCCATGATCCTGCAGGATCCGAAATATTCGCTCGACCCGGTGATGAGCATCGGCCGCCAGATCGTCGAGACACTGCGCACGCATGAGAAAGTCTCCAAGGCCGAAGCCCGCGACCGCGCGCTTGCCATGCTGGAGGCTGTGCAGATCCGCGATCCGGCCCGTGTCTTCGACCTGCATCCGCACGAGGTTTCCGGCGGCATGGGCCAGCGCGCCATGATCGCCATGATGCTGATCGCCGGGCCGGAGATGATGATCGCCGATGAGCCGACCTCGGCACTCGACGTCACTGTGCAGCTCGACGTGCTCGGCATCCTCGACCGGCTGGTCAGCGAGCGCGGCATGGGGCTGATCTTCATCTCGCACGACCTGCGCTTGGTCTCATCTTTCTGCGATCGTGTCATCGTCATGTATGCCGGCAAGGTGGTCGAACAGCTCAAAGCCTCGGAGCTCGGCCGTGCCCAGCATCCCTATACGCGCGGCCTGCTCAACTGCATGCCCAAGATCGGCGCCGACCGTCACCCGCTGCCGGTGCTCGACCGCAAGCCGGAGTGGGCGGCATGACGGCAGCCCTTTCCGTCGACCGGCTGGAGGTGGTCTTCGACCGTTTTCGCGCGCTGAAGGGCGTCAGCCTTGAAGTCGAGTCCGGTGAATCCTTCGGCCTGGTCGGCGAGTCCGGCTCCGGCAAGTCGACATTACTCAGGGCAATCGCCGGCCTGGCGCCGGCCGCTTCGGGCACCATCGCCGTCAACGGCAAACAGCTCGGCGCGCGCCGCGACAAGGCGTTCTACCGCGAGGTGCAGATGGTCTTCCAGGACCCGTACGGCTCGCTGCACCCGCGCCAGACCGTCGACCGCTTGCTGCAGGAGCCGCTCGCCATTCACGGCTTTGCTGACGGCGAAAAGCGCATCCAGCGGGCGTTGGACGAGGTCGGCCTGGGCACCGGCTTCCGTTTTCGCTATTCGCATCAATTGTCCGGCGGCCAGCGCCAGCGCGTGGCAATCGCCCGTGCCCTGATCCTCGAACCGTCGATCCTGCTGCTCGATGAGCCGACCTCGGCGCTCGACGCTTCGGTGCAGGCGGAGGTGCTGAACCTGCTGGAGGAGATCCGGCGGCGGCGCAAGCTGACCTTCCTGATGGTCAGCCACGACCTCGCCATCATCACCCATATGTGCGAGCGGCTGATGGTCATGCAGAACGGCGAGGCGGTCGAGCACCTCACCGCCGGCGACCTCGTCGAGCGCCGCGTCACCAAGGACTACACGCGCAATCTGCTGAGGGCGAGCGAGGGATTTGTCAGAACGGCATGAGCGACGGGCGTTCGGTTGCCGACATCGGCATCGACAGGCCCAATCGCCGGGCGACGGTGCCAACTTGAGGAAAACCTGAAATAAGCCCAAAAGAGTCTCAACAGCCGTCAAACGAGAGCGGGCGCCGGTCCGGTGAGGGATACGATGACAAATTCAGCCATTTCCGAACGCAAGAACCAGTCGATTTCGCGCGGCGTCGGCATGACCACTCAGATCTATGCCGATCGCGCCGAAAACTCGGAAATCTGGGACGTCGAAGGCCGCCGCTATATCGATTTTTCGTCCGGTATCGCTGTTGTCAACACCGGCCACCGTCACCCCAAGGTGATCGAAGCGGTCAAGGCGCAGCTCGACCGCTTCACCCATACCTGCTACCAAGTCGTGCCGTACGAGAGCTATATCCGGCTGGCCGAACGGCTGAACGGCATGCTGCCCGGCAAGTTCGACAAGAAGACGATTTTTGTCACTACCGGCGCCGAGGCGGTCGAGAACGCTATCAAGATTGCCCGTAACGCCACCGGCCGGCCGGCGGTCATCGCTTTTTCCGGCGGCTTTCACGGCCGCACCTTCATGGGCATGGCACTGACCGGCAAGGTCGTGCCCTACAAGGTCGGCTTCGGCGCCATGCCGGCGGATGTATTCCATGCGCCGTTCCCGGTGGCGCTGCACGGCGTCTCGGTCGCCGATTCGATGGCCGCGCTCGACCGGCTGCTCAAGGCCGATGTCGATCCGGCCCGCGTCGCCGCCATCATCGTCGAGCCGGTGCAGGGCGAGGGCGGCTTCTACGAGGCGCCGCGCGACTTCATGACCGCATTGCGCAAGATCTGCGACCAGCATGGCATGCTGCTGATCGCCGACGAGGTGCAGACCGGCTTTGCCCGCACCGGCAAGATGTTCGCCATGGACCACCACGAGGTGGCGGCCGACATCACCACCATGGCCAAGAGCCTGGCCGGCGGCTTTCCGCTGGCGGCGGTCACCGGCCGTGCCGAGATCATGGATGCGCCGAACCCCGGCGGGCTCGGCGGCACCTATGGCGGCAGCCCGATCGGCGTCGCCGCGGCGCATGCCGTGCTCGACGTCATCGACGAAGAGAAGCTCTGCGACCGCGCCAACACGCTGGGCAACCGGCTGAAGCAGCGCCTGCAATCGATCCGTGACGAAGCGCCGGAGATCGTCGATATCAGAGGCCCCGGCTTTATGAACGCGGTCGAGTTCAACGATGTGACGAAGGGCCTGCCGTCGCCGGAACTCGCCAATGCGGTGCGGCTGAAGGCGCTCGACAAGGGTCTGATCCTGCTGACCTGCGGCGTCTACGGCAACGTCATCCGCTTCCTCGCGCCGATCACCATCCAGGACGGCGTCATGAACGAGGCGCTCGACATCCTGGAAAGTTCGATCCGCGACGTCCGCGCTGCCTGAGCGGCGAGGATATCGCCTGGGATTCAACTGCGGCGAAGGCCGAGATAGGCGGCAAGCCGCCGTTCAACGCCCTATGCGAGCACGAAATTCGGCAGTCGAATTGGTGCGTGGAAACGTTTCGGAAGGCAACTGTACACCGAGAAAGGCACAAAGCGGCTCCCACCCTTCGGAGGCCTGATAAGTAAGAAGGCGTTCAGGTGGCAGTGTTGATTTCACGGAAGCGTTATGTGCTTCATAGACAGCGATTGCGTGATCACGGTTATCAAATCGACCGCCAAAGACAGTGTTTCCAATCACCGCCACACCAAAGGACTGTGGATCATTGGTAGCAGCATCCATCGTGAGCCCTATTGTTTGCGCCATGCTGTCATACCAGGCTTCGGGGTCACGAACTGTCAGGATAACCTTCGCATCAGGGTAGTGGTCACTCACTTCGCGCCAAAAATGCGCCGTTGGCCAATCGACCGCGGAAAGATAGCCGGCATATGCCGCATCCCAGGTCGGGAGTTGTCCCTGGCCGGCTGCGCGCCACAGCGTCTTCTGCTCGGGATTGGCGTGGACATCTGCCATGTGATGACACGGCCCGAACCCAAGATGCTCCAACGCGAGCTTCAGCGAATATGTGCCAGTGCGACCCATGCCTGCGCCAATGACATATAGAGCCATGAGCACCCCCCGACGATTTCAATTGGTCAAAATACCGCTGTTTCCTTTACTTCGCTATATGTTTGAAGGTCAGCTCCCGGTCGAACTAGACTAGGTCATTCAGGGTGATTGGGTTTGATCTTATCCCGCAGCGCGGACAGGCTCTTCTTCCTGGAAGGCGGCGAGCGCCGCCTTCAGCCCGTCGGGCCCGGTCGCGACAATCTGCGGCGACGGCGACAAGCCGGCGCCGAGCATCTTGCGGCCAAGCATGTGGTCGCTGGGCCGGTTGACCGACTCGATGCCGAGCAGCCGGCTTCCGGCATAGTGGTAGATGGAGAATTTGTTCTCGGCCACGTCGCCCAGCACGAGATGGCTGTCGCCGCCCGCAATCAGGCCGACCATCTGCAGCTTCATGTCGCCGATATCGGACCAGAACCACGGCACCGCCGAGTAATTGTCGGTGTGGCCGGCGATGGTGCGTGCGGCGAGCCGCGCCTGGTCGGTGGCGTTCTGCACCGATTCCAGCCGCACGTCGCCGCCTGTGAGCCAGTGCCGGTAGGACGCCGCGTCGCCGATGGCGAGGATTTCCGGCACCGACGTGCGCATCTGCTGGTCGACGCGGATGCCGTTGGCGATGGCAATGCCGGCGGCTTCGGCCAATTCGACATTCGGCACGACGCCAATGCCGATGACGACCATCTGCGCCGGCAATCTTTCGCCAGATGAGGTGATTGCAGCCGAAACACGGCCGTTCTCGCCCTCCAGCCGTTCGATGGTGGTGCCGGTAAGGATGCGCACACCGGTCGCCTCCAGCCGCTGGCGCACATGGCCGGCGACGACCGGCGCCACGGCGCGGCCGAGCAGCCGGTCAACCGCCTCGACCACCGTGACCTTGCGGCCGGCCGCGGTGAGCGTTGCGGCAATCTCAAGGCCGATGAAGCCGCCGCCGAGGATGACGACCTCCTCGCTTTGCGCGCTCAATTCGCGGATCAGGCGGGCATCACTGAGCGAGCGCAGCGGCACAACGTCAGAAAGCTCCGAACCCGGCAGCGGCAGCAGGCGCGGACGCGCGCCGGTGGCGAGGATCAGCCGGTCGAACGGCAGCACGCCGCCTGATATCTCCAGCCGGCGGCCGGCGACGTCGATCCGCTCGACCCGGAGGCCTGGCCGGTAGTCGATGGCGCTGCCGGTATAAAAAGCCTCGCCGCGCAACGGCTGCGGCTTTGCTTGCTGATCCTTGATGAAGGTCTTCGACAGCGGCGGCTTGTGGTAGGGCAATTCGTTTTCGTCGCCGATCAGGATTACCGGCCCGTCATAGCCTTCTTCGCGCAGACTGGCGGCCGCTTGCACGCCCGCATGACCCGCACCGACAATGACGACCCCGATCTTCATAACAGCCCGATTCCTCACCCAAATCTAGGACGTCCCGCCAGGTGGCGATTGTCTGGTCCCGCCGCAAGAGCGCCGATCCGGGTCGCACCCGGAACGGCCGCCTGTCAACCGCGTCATGCGCCGGCATTCCTATACATCGGTGTTAAAGTTGACAGTTCTAGTTTAGAATAATTCTAAACGATTGTTTCAATTGAATTTTTTCTACGCCACCAGTTGACATCCGGTGTCTTCGCCGTTTTATGGAAGCTCGCGCGTCAGCGCATCCCTTTGATGTCTGGGCCTTGAACCCTTTCGATTGGAGGCATTTCGGTGTCTTTCTTCCGCGAACCGCGCGATGGCGTGACCCTTCTTTGCCCGCTGGCAGCTGCCGCCGCGGCGCCGGCATTTCATTGATTCCCGAGGAGAGACAGTCATGAGAACGATGATCACGGCACGGTATGGCGGCAGGCTTGCGGCGATCGGCGCCACCGCGATGCTCACGGCGGCTGTGTTCGTGCTGCCGGCCAAGGCACAAACCGATGTCAAGGCGGTCGTCAAGACCTATTCCGACATCGCGCTCGCCAAATACGAGGATTCGCTGATCACGGCCGAGGCGCTCGACAAGGCTGTCGATGCGCTGCTCGCCAAGCCATCGGCCGAGACGCTGAACGCCGCCCGCGAGGCCTGGAAGGCATCGCGCGTTCCCTATCAGCAGACCGAGGTCTATCGCTTCGGCAATGCCATCGTCGACGACTGGGAAGGCAAAGTGAACTCCTGGCCGCTCGACGAGGGCTTGATCGACTATGTCGCCAAGAGCTACGGCACCGAGTCGGACGCCAACGCGCTCTACACCGCCAATGTGATCGCCAACAAGTCGATCGAGATCAACGGCAAGAAGGTCGACGCCACCAATCTGACGCCGGAGTTCCTCTCCGGCACCCTGCAGGAGGCCGGCGGTATCGAGGCCAATGTGGCGACCGGCTATCACGCCATCGAATTCCTGCTTTGGGGTCAGGACCTGCACGGAACCGGTCCGGGCGCCGGCGAGCGGCCCTACACCGATTACGACCTCGCCAATTGCACCGGCGGCAATTGCGACCGTCGGGCGCAGTACCTGAAATCGGCGAGCGACCTTCTGGTTTCCGATCTAAAGGATATGGTCGACGACTGGAAGGAAGGCGGCGCCGCCCGCAGGAACCTTGTCGATGGCGAGCCGAACGCCGCCATTTCGACCATCTTCACCGGCATGGGCTCGCTGTCCTATGGCGAACTCGCCGGCGAGCGGATGAAGCTCGGCCTTTTGCTGCACGATTCGGAAGAGGAGCACGATTGCTTCTCCGACAACACCTACAACTCTCATCTCTACGATGCGATCGGCATCCGCGCCGCCTATCACGGCAGCTACACGCGGCTTGACGGCACTGTCGTGGAGGGGCCGTCGGTGGCCGACATGGTCAAGGCGGCCGATCCGGCGATCGACAAGGAATTGTCGGCTAAACTGGATGTCACCATCGCCAAGATGGAGGCCATCAAGGCGCGGGCGCTTGCCGGCGAGGCCTATGACCAGCAGATTGCCGAGGGTAACGCTGACGGCAACGCCACCGTGCAGGCGGCGATCGACGCGCTGGTCGATCAGACCAAGTCGATCGAACGCGCCGTCGGCACCCTGAAGCTCAATGCCATCGCCTTCGAGGGCTCGGACAGCCTCGATTCACCGGACAAGGTGTTCCAGTAAACTTCGAAACCAACAGCCACGCGGCGCAATGAGCGCCGTTAGCCAGAGCGACAAATGCTGATTTGCCATTGCAACATCATCACCGAAAAGGAGATAGAGCAGACGATCGTCGGACTGCTGGATGAGGACCCCTGGCAGCTGATCGTGCCGGCGAAGGTCTATCATGCCATGCACAAGCGCGGTCGCTGTTGCGGCTGCTTCCCAAATGTGGTCGAAACGATCATTCGGGTCACCGAAAATTATCACGCCCGCTCGGCGGCGAGCGGCGTGGACATCGTTTCACACCTGGATCGCGTCAGAGGCCTGCGCGTCCAATACGGGAGCAGAACCCATGAAAGGCGAACAGCAGATCATAGAGCGGCTTAACGAGGCTCTGTTTCTGGAACTTGGAGCGGTCAATCAATATTGGGTGCATTTCCGGCTGCTGGAGGACTGGGGATACGCCAAGCTGGCGAAGAAGGAACGCGCTGAATCGATCGAAGAAATGCACCATGCCGACCGGCTCGTGGCGCGCATTATCTTCCTTGAGGGCCATCCGAACCTGCAGTCCGTGGCGCCGCTGCGTATCGGGCAGAATGTCAAGGAAGTGCTCGAATCCGATCTTGCCGGCGAATATGACGCGCGCACCGCCTACAAGCGTTCGCGCGAGGTTTGCAACGAAGCAGGCGACTACGTGACGATGAAGCTGTTCGAGGAATTGCTGGCTGACGAGGAAGGTCACATCGACTTCCTCGAGACACAACTCGACCTGCTCGCCTCCATCGGCGAGGAAAAGTACGGCCAACTCAACGCAGCGTCGGCCGACGAGGCGGAATAAGGACATGCCGGAATGCGGCGCCCTCTAGATTGCTTGCGCCGCTTGCCGGCCGAAGGTTGCGGCCTGCCGGCTCAGAAGAAGCCGCGATACGGTATCCTTCGCGGCCCTCTTCTTGCCGTGGTGGCGACGCTCACAGCCTCGGCGCTGACCGGAGCGCCGCAACCGGCGGGGCTTGCCACCAGCCGCACCGATCTGACGCCGAAGGATCTGGCGCGCGTCATCGCCATCACCAGGCCGACCAGCGATTTCTCCAAGCCCGAGCAATTCGAATTGATGCAGGGCGGCGCCGGCACCTCGAAGAAGGACGTCAACAAGGACGCCTTCTCGCAATCCTCCGCCAACATCAGCTTCGAGGAAGAGGGTACCTTCAAGCTCGGCAATGCCATTTTCCGCAAGAACTGGGTGTCGTCGCCATCCTCGACACAAGCCTCGGATGGGCTCGGTCCGCTGTTCAACGAGCGCGCCTGCCAAAACTGTCATCTGAAGGACGGCCGCGGCCATCCGCCCGAAGGCGACAGCGGCACCACCTCGATGTTCCTGCGCCTGGCAAGGGAAGCCAGTACCGAGGAGGAGAAAGCCGCGCTCGCCGATCACAAGGTGCTCAACTTTCCTGACCCGGTCTATGGCACACAACTTCAGGAGCTAGCCGTTCCTGGCCTGCAGGGCGAAGGCAGGATGCATGTCGATTATCAGGAGCAAAAAGTAAAACTGACGGACGGCAGCGTCGTGTCGCTGCGCAAGCCGAGCTACTCGGTTGAGGGTCTCTCCTACGGGCGGCTCGATCCGCACACCACGCTGTCGCCGCGCATGACACCGCCTATGATCGGCCTTGGCCTGGTGGAGCAGATCGCTCCCGCCGACATCCTTGCGCGTGCCGATGCGACCGACCGCGATGGTGACGGGATTTCCGGCAGGCCCAACATAATACGCGACAGCAGCAGCGGTGAACTGACGCTCGGCCGTTTCGGCTGGAAGGCGCAGGCGGCTTCGATCCGTCAGCAATCGGCGGACGCTTTTGCCGGCGATATCGGCATTTCGACGCCTGAGGTGCCGAGGCACTGGGGCGATTGCAGCGCCGCAGAAAAGACCTGCCTTGCCCTACCCAACGGTGTTCAGGAGCGCCTCGGTCCGGTCGAAGCGCCGCCGCCGGTCATGGACCTCGTGACCTTCTATTCGCAAAACCTTGCTGTGCCGGCTCGGCGCGATCTCGACAGACCGGACGTGCTCGCCGGCAAAAAACTGTTCTACGAGATGGGCTGCATCTCCTGCCATACGCCGAAATTCGTCACCCGTCGCGACACCCCGAACAAGGCGCAGGCCTTTCAGCTGATCTGGCCTTATTCCGATTTCCTGCTGCATGACATGGGACCCGGCCTTGCCGACGGACAGGCGGTGGGCGAGGCCACGGGAAGCGAATGGCGCACGCCGCCGCTGTGGGGCATCGGGCTCACCCAGACCGTCAGCGGCAACACCTTCTTCCTGCATGACGGGCGCGCACGCAGCCTGGCCGAGGCAATCCTGTGGCATGGCGGCGAGGGCCAGAAGGCGCGTGGCCGCTTTGCCGCTGCCAATGCGGCCGAACGCGCCGCGCTGATCAAGTTTCTGGAGTCGCTCTGATGCGGAAGCGTCTTGCACTCGCGCTGATGCTGGTCCTCGCCGATGCGCTGCCGGCATCCGCCGCGGTGAAGGCTTCGGATGTGATCCAGCGGGCGATCGACGGCTTCGTCCGCCCGGCCTATGCCAGGCTGCATGACCATGCGGACAGCTTGGCCAAGACCATGCACGCGCTTTGCCAGGCCTCTTCGCAAGATACGCTCGATGCGGCACGCGCCGAATTCTCAGGCGTCGTGGATGCCTGGTCGGTGGTGGAAATCATCCGTTTCGGGCCGATCGCCGAAAACAACCGGCTTGAGCGCATGCTTTTTTGGCCGGACCGCAAGAGCATCGGCCTGAAGCAGGTGCAGGCAGCACTGGCCGGCAAGGATCCGGCGGCCGCCGATCCGGCCCAACTGGCGACAAAGAGTGTCGCCATGCAAGGGCTCGGCGCATTGGAGTTCGTGCTCTACGGCGATGGCGCCGGTCAATTGGCCGGCAAGGGCGACGCCTATCGCTGCGCCTATGGTGCAGCCATTGCCGGCAATGTCGAGACGATTGCCGGCGAGGTCGGCGAGGCTTGGAACAAGCCTAACGGCTTTGCCGCGCTCTGGGCCAATCCCGGTCCGCAGAACGCGCTCTATCACGACGGCACTGAAGCGGTGACCGAACTGGTCGGCGTCTTCATCAACGAGTTGGAAATGGTTCGCGACGTGCGCCTGAAAGGCTTCCTGGGCGCCAAGCCGGAGCCCGACAAACCGAAACAGGCGATTTATTGGCGCTCGCAGAATACCGCACGCTCGCTGACCGGCAATCTGGCGGGCATGGATGCGCTATTCCAGGCCTCCCAGCTTGGCGATGCGCTGCCGCCTGATGCACGCTGGATTGCGGAATCGGTCCACATCCAATTCACCAACGGGATCGAGGCCGCCAAGGCGATCAGGGGTCCGGTCGACAAGGCACTAGCCGATCCGACGTTGCGCCAGAAGCTCGACTACTTCGCACTGGTGACATCCAGCCTGACGACCCTGATCGGCGCCAGGCTGACCGCCGAATTCGGCCTGACCGCCGGGTTCTCGTCACTGGATGGCGACTGATCATGAGGCCGCCGCTGATCGATCGGCGCGATTTCCTGAGGGCCGCGGGCGCTGGTTTCGTGGCGGCGATGGCGCCTTCGGCCTGGGCAAATACACTCGACGCCGACGCGGTCTTCGCCACCGCTTTCGTCAAGCGCGACGGCAGCTATGGCGCGGCCGTCCTGTCCGAGGCCGGCAAGTTGTTGCACACGATCGATCTGCCCGATCGGGGCCACGATGTTACCTTCGACCCGGTGTCTAAGCGTTCGGTGGTGTTTGCCAGGCAGCC
Organism: Mesorhizobium sp. M1334; assembly: GCF_040317995.1. Lineage (NCBI taxonomy): Bacteria > Pseudomonadati > Pseudomonadota > Alphaproteobacteria > Hyphomicrobiales > Phyllobacteriaceae > Mesorhizobium > Mesorhizobium sp. M1334. The sequence continues at coordinate 488,841 of NZ_JAMYLM010000001.1, read as the reverse complement.
GGGCACCTTTGCTGTCGTCTTCGACCATACCGGCCGCGATGAACCGCACACCATTGCCAGCGTTGCCGGCCGGCATTTCTTCGGCCATGGCGTGTTTTCGGCCGATGGCACGCTGCTCTACGCAACCGAGAACGATTTCGACAATGCCGCCGGCGTCGTCGGCGTCTATGACGCGCATGCGAAATTCAAGCGTATCGGCGAGTTCCCGACATACGGCATGGGGCCGCACGAACTTCTGCTTCTCTCCGACGGCAGGACAATCGCTGTCGCCAATGGCGGCATCGAGACGCATCCGGATTATGGCCGCGCCGAGCTCAATATCGCAACGATGAAGCCTTCCTATGTTCTGGTCGACCGCCTTACCGGCGACCTCACCGAAAAGCACGGATTGCCGCCGGCGCTGCACCAACTGTCGATCCGCCATATGGATGCCGACCGCTCCGGCACCGTCTGGTTCGGCTGTCAATACAGGGGGCCGGGTACCGATCGTCCCCCACTGCTCGGCCGCGCGCCGCGCGGCATGGACTTGAAATTGCTCGACATGCCGCAGGACGTGCTCTCGGCCTTCAGAAATTATATCGGCTCGGTCGCGGCCAACCCTGCCGCCGGCACCATCGCCGTGTCTTCGCCTGAGGGGAATTCGCTTGCCGTGATCGACACGGCCAGCGGCCGCATCGTCGCCAGCAAGGCGCTGGTCGAGGTCTGCGGCGTTGCACCCGATGGGGAAAGCTTCATGGCGACGACCGGCGCCGGCGAAATCGTCGAGGCCGGTGGCTCGATACGTTCCGAGCCGGACTATGTCTGGGACAATCACCTGCTGCGTATCGAGCAGGTCGGCTAGTTCCGATACCTATTGTGGCGATTGCGTGCGTTGGAACTTACATTCTTGGACCCGCGCCGAAGCCAAGTCGCCTGACGATTATCCATTATTCCCTTGCGGGGATCAGCCCTGGCGGGCAGAGGGAAGCTGTCTTCGAAACTGTCTCAACCGGCCGCTTCATGAAGTTGCTTGCCATCGACTGTGCCGCCAATCTCTGCGCCGCCTGCGTCTACGACGCGGCGGCCGGGAAAGAACTCGGCCGTTCGGTGCTCGATCTCGGCAAGGGTCATGCCGAGCATCTGATGGGTGTCATCGAAGGCGCGTTGAAGGCGGCCGGAAGCGATTATGCCAGCCTCGGCGCCATTGCCGTTTCAACCGGTCCGGGCTCCTTCACCGGACTGCGTGTCGGCGTCTCGGCGGCGCGCGGCCTGGCGCTGGCGCTGAAAATCCCAGCGATCGGCGTGACGACTCTGGAGGCACTGGCGGCAGAGACCGCAGCGATATTTCCCCGCCGCGCCGTGCTCGCAGCGCTCGATGCAGGCCGCGAGGAGATCCATGCGGCACTTTACGATGAGAGGTCGGTTCTGATCTATGGTCCGGCTGTGACCACGCTCTCGCACGCCGCAGCCATGGCGATCGACATCTCTCCGGTTCTGGCGGGCACGGCGGCAACCCAAATTGCCGCGGCGGCCGGACGCAGCTTCGATCTCGGCGAGACGGCGGCCACCGCCGACATCGCTGTCTATGCGCGGCTGGCCGCGGCCCAAGGTGCCGGTAAACACGGCGAGGGCGAAAAGCCGAAACCGCTCTATCTGCGGGGCGCCGACGCCAAGCCGCAGGCCGGCTTTGTTCTACCCAGGCAAAAAAACTGATGCGCATTCCATTCCTCCAGCCGCGTCGCAGGGACTATGCGATCGAGCCGCTGACGGTTGCCGACAGCGCGGCCATGTCGGTGCTGCATCGCGAGGATTTCGCGCGGCCGTGGACCGACGACGAATTCGCCGCGCTGCTCGAGCAGGACACGGTGTTCGGTTATGCCGCGCGCGAGACCGGACAGGGCGCCAAGCCGCCGGTGGGCTTCGTCCTGGCGCGGCTGGCCGCCAGCGAGGGGGAGATCCTGACGGTCGCGGTGGCACGCTCGCACCGGCGCCGGGGGCTCGGCTGGCAATTGATGGATGCGGTGCTGCGTGAACTGCACGCACAGCGCGCCGAGGCGCTTTTCCTTGAGGTCGACGAGACCAACGTCGCCGCGATCGCGCTCTACCGGCGGCTCGGCTTCCGCGAGGTCGGCAAGCGCGCCAACTATTACAAGTCGCCGGAGCACGGCCCGACCGGCGCGCTTGTCATGCGCCGCGATCTTCGCTAGCCAAACGCCGGGGTGGTGCGGATGATAGGAAAAATCAGGATTTTCCTGGCGCTGGGGCTGGTTGTCGTCGGCTCATTGGTGCTTGTGCCGCTGCAGGTCTTGTCGATGAAGACCGGGCTCTGGCGCGAGACCTTCATCCTGAAGATCTGGCACAGGATGATCGTCAGGGCGCTGGGGCTGCGCATCCATGTCAAAGGGGCGCTATCCGGCCAACGCCCATTGCTGGTCGCCGCCAACCACATCTCCTGGACCGACATCATGGTGCTGGGATCGATGGTCGACGTGACGTTCATCGCCAGAGCCGACATGGCAGGCTGGCCGCTGATCGGCATGCTCTCGAAGCTGCAACGCACCGTCTTCATCGAACGTGAGCGCAAACGTTCGTCGGGCGACCAGGCGAGCGAGATCGCCCGCCGGATGGCCAAGGGGGACGCCATGGTGCTGTTCGCCGAAGGCTCGACCGGCGACGGCAACATGATCCTGCCGTTCAAGAGCACACTGTTCGGCGCCGCTACGATGGCGATTGCTGAAGGGGCGGCCGAACAGGTCTTCATCCAGCCGGTGGCGATCGTTTATACGCGCCTGCATGGCGTGCCACTCGGCCGCCGGCATCGGCCGGTTGCCGCCTGGATCGGCGATGAGGAACTGATGCCGCACCTCAAGGTGCTGATGGCCGAGGGCGCTCTCGACGTCGAGGTGCATTTTGGCGAGGCGATTGCTTTCTCCAAGGGCTCCAGCCGCAAGGAGACGGCAAAGCAGATGGAACGCCAGGTGCGCGAGATGGTGCAGGCGGCGCTCGCCGAACCGCGCCCGAGCCGGTAGTCTGCGCGGTACCGGCCAGATTCGTCTGTTTTTTGTCAGGGAAAGGCGCTAGAAGCCGCGAAATGGAATTGAACACGATAGAACGCGACGACATCGGCGCTGCGGCCGAAGACCTGGTCGTGCCGCCTGCCGCGACCAGGAAGGTCTTCGTCAAGACCTATGGCTGCCAGATGAACGTCTACGATTCGCAGCGCATGACCGATGCTCTGGCCATCGACGGCTATGCCGCGACAGACGCCATTGGCGAGGCCGATCTGGTGCTGCTCAACACCTGCCACATCCGCGAGAAAGCGGCCGAAAAGGTCTATTCCGAACTTGGGCGCATCCGGGAGTTGAAGGCGGAACGTGCCAAGGCCGGGCGCGAAATGCTGGTCGGCGTCGCCGGCTGCGTGGCGCAGGCCGAGGGTGCCGAGATCATCCGTCGCTCGCCGGCGGTCGATCTGGTCATCGGCCCGCAGACCTACCACCGGCTGCCCGCTGTGCTGGCGAAGGCGCGGACCGGAGAAAAGATCGTCGAGACCGACTATGCCGTCGAGGACAAGTTCGAGCATCTGCCGCAGCCCAAGCGCGCCGAACTGATCAGGCGCGGCGTGACGGCGTTCTTGACCGTTCAGGAAGGCTGCGACAAATTCTGCACCTTCTGTGTCGTACCCTATACGCGCGGCTCGGAAGTCTCGCGGCCGGTGGCACAGATCGTCGCCGAGGCCGAGCGCCTGGCGGATGCCGGCGTGCGCGAGGTGACACTGCTCGGCCAGAACGTCAACGCCTGGCATGGAAGAGGCGAAGACAGCGAGGAATGGGGCCTTGGCCGGCTGCTGTTCAGGCTCGCAGAGATTCGAGGTCTGGCGCGGCTGCGCTACACGACCAGCCATCCGCGCGACATGGACGATGAATTGATCGCCGCCCATCGTGATTTGCCTGCGCTGATGCCCTATCTACATTTACCGGTGCAATCCGGCTCCGACCGCATACTCAAGGCGATGAACCGCAGACATATGGCCAAGGACTACCTGACGTTGATCGACCGCATCCGTGCCGCGCGGAACGACATCGCACTGTCCGGCGATTTTATCGTCGGCTTTCCCGGTGAGACAGAAGCGGATTTCGAGGCGACGATGCAGTTGGTGGAAGACGTCAACTATGCCTCGGCCTTCTCGTTCAAATACTCTCCGCGGCCCGGCACGCCGGGCGCCGAAATGAACGATCAGGTGCCGGAGGCCGTCAAGGACGAGCGCCTGCAGCGATTGCAAGCACTGCTTCTGAAACAGCAGCAGCATTTCGGCGCAAGCCTGGTCGGCAGGACCATCGACACGCTGGTCGAAAAGCCGGGCCGCCAGGCCGGCCAGAAGGTTGGCCGCTCGCCGTGGCTGCAGCCGGTTATTGTTGATGAAAAGGCCGGCGAAATCGGTGACATTATCCCGGTACGAATCACGAAGACGGGCTACAACAGCCTGTTCGCCGAATTGGCCTGATGGCCTCGGCAGATGAGGAGAGACGGTTGAGCGCTGCTGAAGTCAAGAACCTGCCCCAGAATCTACCCTCTGGGGCCTCGGATATGGCGCACATCGTACTGACTTTCGACAATAACAAGCTTGCCAGCGCCCTTTACGGCCAGTTCGACGAGAATCTGGCCAGGCTCGAGCAGAAGCTCGGCGTCGACATCCGCTCGCGTGGCAACCAATTGACCATCAAGGGCTCTTCCTCAGCCGCCGAGCAGGCACGCCGCGCCTTGGACAATCTTTACGGCATTCTGCAGAAAGGCACTGATATCGGCCAGTCCGATGTCGACGGCGCGGTGCGCATGGCGATCGCCACCGACGACCAGCTGACGCTGCCGACGCTGGAGCGCAAGGGCAAGGTGTCCGCCGCCCAGATATCGACACGCAAGAAGACCATCTATGCCCGCTCGCTGAACCAGGACGCCTATATGCGCGCGCTGGAGCGGTCGGAACTCGTCTTCGGCATCGGCCCGGCCGGCACCGGAAAGACCTACCTGGCGGTGGCGCACGCGGCAATGCTGCTCGAACGCGGCATGGTCGAACGCATTGTGCTGTCGCGCCCTGCGGTCGAGGCCGGCGAACGGCTTGGCTTTCTGCCGGGCGACATGAAGGAGAAGGTCGATCCCTATCTGCGGCCGCTCTATGATGCACTCTACGACATGATGCCGGCCGACAAGGTCGAACGGGCGATTGCCGCCGAGGTCATCGAGATCGCGCCGCTGGCGTTCATGCGCGGCCGTACGCTGGCGCATGCCGCCGTCATCCTCGACGAGGCGCAGAACACCACGCCGATGCAGATGAAGATGTTCCTGACCCGGCTCGGCGAGAACTCGCGCATGATCGTCACCGGTGATCCGACCCAGATCGATCTGCCGCCGAACACCAAGTCCGGCCTGGTCGAGGCGCTGAGAATTCTCGACGGCGTTACCGGCATGGTGACGGTCCGCTTCAATGAAGGCGACGTCGTCAGACATCCGCTGGTCGCCGAGATCGTCAAGGCCTACGACCGTGACGGCAAGCTGGCCAGGGGCTTGGGTGTCGAAAGCTGATATGATTATGCGGCCGCATGGCTGAGGAGCAAAAGGCGGGAGGGCCGCTTCCCGTCGAGATCGATATCGCCATAGAGGCGGGCGACTGGCCCGGCGAGACGACGCTGACGCGGCTGGTCGACCACGCCGTATCGGCCGCCTTTGCCGAAACCGGTGCGGACGGTCGTTCCGAGCTCAGCATCGTCTTTTCCGACGATGCCCATATCCGTACGCTCAATGCCGGCTGGCGCGGCAAGGACAAGCCGACCAACGTGCTGTCTTTTCCGGCTTTTCCCTTTGCCAGGGGCGGGCCTCTGCCGCCGATGCTCGGCGACATCGTGCTGGCCGCCGAGACTGTCGCGCGCGAGGCGGCACTGGAAGACAAGCCCGTCGAGGACCATATCTCCCATCTCGTCATCCATGGCCTGCTGCATTTGCTGGGCTATGATCACGAAACGGATGCCGAAGCGGACCTGATGGAAGCGACAGAGCGCGCAGCACTTGCGAGGCTTGCCATTCCCGATCCCTACACGTAATTACAAAAGACCAATTGACCGGACGATGATGAACGACAAACCAGAGACTGCCGCCCGCTCCGACGCCGGCAGTGCGATCAAGCCTTCCGAAACGACGGAAGAGGGCTCGAGTCCGAGTACCACGACCGGCAGCTTCGCCAGCGAGGCATCGCCTGCCGGTCCTTCCCTGTTCGATCGCGTGCTCGGGCTTTTCAGGCACCGCAACGGCACCAGCCTGCGCGAGGAGATTGCCGGTGCGCTTGCCGAAACGGCGAGCGATGCAGAATCCTTCTCGCCCGGCGAACGCGCCATGCTCAACAACATCCTGCGCCTGCGCGAAGTGCGGGTCGAGGACGTCATGGTGCCGCGCGCCGACATCGAGGCGGTCGAGATCACGACGAAGCTCGGCGATCTTCTGGGGCTGTTCGAACAGTCCGGCCACTCCCGCATGCCAGTTTATTCGGAGACGCTCGACGACTCGCGCGGCATGGTTCATATCCGCGACGTGCTGGCGCATATCACCAAGGTCGCCCGCGTCAGAAAGGGCAGGACGACCAGGAAAACCCCGGTCGCGACGGTTCTCGATCTCGCCCAGGTCGATCTGGCGCGCACCATCGGCGATCTCAACCTGATCCGACCGGTGCTGTTCGTGCCGCCGTCGATGCTCGCCTCCGACCTGATGGGGCGAATGCAGACGACGCGCACCCAGATGGCGCTGGTCATCGACGAATATGGCGGCACCGACGGCCTCGTCTCGCTCGAGGACATCGTCGAGATGGTAGTCGGCGACATCGAGGACGAGCATGACGAGGACGAGCCGATGATCACCCAGGCCGGCGAAGGCGTCTTCATCGTCGACGGCAAGGCCGAGATCGACGACGTCGCCAAGATGATCGGCGAGGATTTCGCCGCCGGCGAGCACGGCGAATATGTCGACACGATCGGCGGCATGATCTTCAATACGCTTGGCCGGGTGCCGGCGCGCGGCGAAGTGGTGCAGGCCATACCCGGCTTCGAGTTCCATGTGCTCGACGCCGATCCGCGCCGCGTCAAGCGCGTACGCATCGTCGAGACCCTGAAGGGCGAGCGGCGGCGCCGCGCCGTCCGCACCGAGCAGGCTTAGGGTTTGTTTGGAGCCAAGCCCGCGGCCTGATAAATCTTGCTTCCTGATTCGCACGACTCGGAAGCATTGATGGAGCGCCAGGCCGGCCGGATAATTCTGCTTTGGGGCTGGCGGCGCGCGCTGGTGGCGTTTCTTGCCGGGGCGCTGGCGGTTCTTGCCCAGGCGCCTTACGATTTCTTCGCCGTCTGCTTCGTTTCGTTCCCACTGCTGGTGTGGCTTCTCGATGGCGCGACCGGCGAAGCCTCGGACGGTTTTCTGCGGCGTTTGCGGCCGGCTTTCGCCGTCGGCTGGTGGTTCGGTTTCGGCTACTTTCTTGCCGGTCTCTGGTGGGTCGGCTCGGCGCTTCTGGTCGAGGCCGACAGCTTTGCCTGGGCCTTGCCGTTCGCGGTGGTCGGCATCCCCCTCGCGCTGGCCTTCTTTTACGGTTTCGCTGCCGTGGTTGCCCGGCTGTTGTGGAGCAACGACATCGGCCGCATCGCCGCGCTCGCCTTCGGCTTTGCGCTGGCGGAATGGCTGCGCGGCTTCCTGTTCACCGGCTTTCCGTGGAATGCCGTCGGCTATGCGGCGATGCCGGTGCCTTTGCTGATGCAGAGCGTCTCGGTGACCGGCATGGTCGGCATGAACGCGCTTGCGGTCTTCGTCTTCGCGCTGCCGGCGCTGCTTGCGGCGCGCCAGCATCTTCGCCTCGGCGCGGCGTTGCTTGTCGTTCTCGTCGCCGCCCATGCCGGCTTCGGCTATATCCGGCTCGCCGCCCCCGAAAAACCGGCGGCCCATAGCCTCGACGTCCGTATCGTGCAACCTGCCGTCGATCTCACGGAAAAATGGGATGCCTCGGTGCGTGACCGCATCTTCGCCACCATGATGGGGCTTTCGGCCAAGGCACCGGAACCCGGCCATGACAGGCCGCAATTGATCCTGTGGCCGGAGACCTCGGTGCCGTTTCTGTTCACCGAACGTCCGGATGCCTTGCCTGCCATCGGAGAGATGCTTGGCGATGGCCAGATGCTGGTTGCCGGCGTCGTTCGCGAGGAAGGCGGCTCGGCGGCCGGCAGCCGTTACTACAACTCGGTCGTGGCGATCGACGACAGGGGCGAAATCGTCGATGCCGTGGACAAGGTCCACCTGGTGCCCTTCGGCGAATATCTGCCTTTCGCCGATCTGCTCGGCCGCCTCGGGCTTGAGCAGCTTGTTGCCGGTCCGATGACCTTCGCGGCCGGCAATGAGCGGCACCCGATCGCGCTGCCCGGCGGTATCCGGGCGCTGCCGTTTATTTGCTATGAGGTCATCTTTCCCGATCTCGTCTCCGTTGACGCCGCGGCAGCCGCGCTTATTGTGAACGTCACCAATGACGCTTGGTTCGGCGATACGCCGGGGCCGTACCAGCACTTCAGGCAGGCGCAGATCCGGGCGGTGGAGAATGGAGTGCCCCTGTTGCGCGCGGCTAATAACGGCATTTCGGCCGTTGTCGACCCGCGCGGTCGCATCGTCGACGCGCTGGCAATCGATGCACGCGGCGCCATCGATGTGCGTGTGCCGATCTCCAACCAAGCCATCGTTTCCTCCAGCCAACGACGCATTAACGGAATGCTGATCATGTTTTTGCTCGCCGTAGCGGCATGCATTTTGAACGTAAGGCAAAGGCTACGGGCGAATTGACAGCCGACACATTAGAAACTCATACTGTAAGCGCCTGAAAATTTTCGAAGTCGATAAGGTCGTTCTGTTGGGGCACGGGCCGCGGCGTCGTTTGGGCAGCAAAGTAGAAAAAGCCGGAAAAATTCGGCGAGGACAAAATGACAGAAGAAAACAAGAAAAAGCCGAATCCGATCGACATCCACGTCGGAAGCCGCATCCGGCTTCGCCGCAATATGCTGGGAATGAGCCAGGAAAAACTGGGCGAAAACCTCGGCATAACGTTCCAGCAGATCCAAAAGTACGAAAAGGGCACCAATCGCGTCGGCGCCAGCCGTTTGCAGGCAATCGCCTCCATACTCGGCGTGCCCGTCGCCTTCTTTTTCGAGGATGCGCCCGGTCAGGAGCCCGTGGGCAACCGTGGATTTGCCGAGGATGCGTCGATGACCTCCGCCGTCGAATTCTGCGGCAGCCCGGAAGGGCTCCAACTGAATCGCGCCTTCGTCAAGATCGCCGACGTGAAAGTGCGCCGTAAGATCATTGAGCTTGTGAAGTCGCTCTCCACCGACGAGGTCGATTGACTGGCTCGCGAAGAGTTCAAAGAGGTAGAGTTCGTCGTCGCTGGGCACGCAATTTCTCGCGGTTGCCCGCATCGAGGGATGTGCATTCCGCCGATGCGCTAAAGCGCGGATCGATCTTGCTCGACACGCTTCCTCGACGCCGTTTTCCCTCAGTCTGTGGCGCAAGGGCTGATCGCAGTGCGCCCTGCCGCCGTCTCGGGATGCAGAGATAAATAACGTCAAAATTCATGCCAGAACGGCTGCATGGCTTGACGAGCGCCGCCCGGCACCGTTAACAACTGGCGCGCCAAAATCGGCGGCCTGCCGATATTTTTTCAAGAGGGGACACCCGTGACGCGGCACAATTACTTCTTCACCTCGGAATCCGTTGCCGAGGGCCATCCCGACAAGGTCTGCGACCGCATCTCCGACGAGATTGTCGATCTCGTCTATCGCGAAGCCAGAAAGACCGGCATGGACCCGTGGAAGGTCCGCGTTGCCTGCGAGACGCTTGCGACAACCAATCGCGTTGTCATCGCCGGCGAGGTGCGCGTCCCCGAGACGCTGCTCAAGAAGGACAAGGAGGGCAATGTCCTGAAGGATGCGGCCGGCCATCCGATTGTCAACCCGGCCAAGTTCAAGTCGGTCGCCCGCAAGGCAATCCGCGAAATCGGCTACGAGCAGGCCGGCTTCCACTGGAAGACGGCCAAGATCGAGGTCCTGCTGCACGGCCAGTCGCCGGATATCGGCCAAGGCGTGGACAACGCCTCCGACCGGCAAGGTGAGGAGGGAGCCGGCGACCAGGGCATCATGTTTGGCTATGCCTGCCGCGAAACCCCGGACCTGATGCCTGCGCCGATCTATTACAGCCACAAGATCCTCGAACTGCTGGCCGCTGCGCGCCATGAAGGCAGCGGTGATGCAGGCAGGCTCGGGCCGGATGCCAAGAGCCAGGTCACCGTCCGCTATGTCGACGGCAAAGCGGCGGAAGTGACGCAGATCGTGCTGTCGACCCAGCATCTCGATGAGACATGGGATTCGAAGAAGGTGCGCAACGTCGTCGAGCCCTATATTCGCGAAGCACTGGGCGACCTGAAGATCGCCGACAATTGCAACTGGTACATCAACCCGACCGGCAAGTTCGTCATCGGCGGGCCTGACGGCGACGCCGGCCTGACCGGCCGCAAGATCATCGTCGACACCTACGGTGGGGCTGCGCCCCATGGCGGCGGCGCTTTCTCCGGCAAGGACACCACCAAAGTCGACCGCTCCGCCGCCTATGCGGCGCGCTATCTCGCCAAGAACGTGGTTGCCGCGAAGCTCGCCGATCGCTGCACTATCCAGCTTTCCTATGCGATCGGTGTCGCCCAGCCGCTGTCGATCTACGTCGACCTCCACGGCACCGGCAAGGTCGACGAGGCAAAGCTCGAGCGTGCACTGCGCACCGTGATGGACCTGTCGCCGTCCGGCATCCGCCGCCACCTCGATCTCAACAAGCCGATCTATGCCAAGACGTCGTCCTACGGCCATTTTGGCCGCAAGGCCGGCCGCGACGGATCCTTCTCCTGGGAGAAGACCGATCTCGCCAAGGCGCTCAAGGACGCTCTCGCCGAACCGGTCGCCGAAGCAGTCGCCGCCTAACCGCGGCGCCTATGGACCCGAAGGAGCGGCCAAGCCGTGCGACCGAGGCCTTTTTCGGTCGCCGGCGCGGCAAGACCATTCGACCACAGCAGGCAGCGGCGCTGGAGAGCGGCTTCGCCGCCTACAAGCTCGACCTGACGGTTGAACCGCCGGCCGATCTGCGCAGCCTTTTCGAAGCCGGAGTTTCCGCTGTCCAGCTCGAAATCGGTTTTGGCGGCGGCGAACATCTTCTGCACCGTGCTACGGCCAGCCAGGCGACCGGCTTTATCGGCGTCGAGCCTTTCGTCAACGGCATGGCCAAGATGATGATGGCGGTCCGGGAGCGGCCGCTAGCCAATCTGCGCGTCTATGATGACGACGCCACACGCCTGCTGGACTGGCTGCCGCAGGCTTCGCTTGACGGCATTGACCTTCTCTATCCGGATCCGTGGCCGAAGAAGAAGCACTGGAAGCGGCGCTTCGTTAGCCCGGTCAATCTCGACCGCTTCGCGCGCGTCCTGAAGCAAGGCGGAAAGTTCCACTTTGCGTCCGACATCGACAGCTATGTGAACTGGACGCTTCTGCATTGCCGGGCGCACAGCGCCTTCACGTGGCAGGCAAGCGAAGCCGCCGACTGGCATCGGCCCTATGATGGCTGGCCGGGGACGCGCTATGAGGCCAAGGCCATTCGCGAAGGCCGACGGCCCGCCTATCTGACCTTCGTGCGGAAATAAGCGGGAAATTAGAGCTAAGCACAAGGCGAGCGGGCCGAAGGCTCTCGGCGCTCACTTGGCTCAGAAGCGACGGATCTTGTCGAAGGCTGCCGGCTCCATGCCGAGATTGCGCAGATCATGCGCACGCGGCTTGCGACCGCTTTCCACAGCTCTCGATGCGGCTACGGCGCTGCCGAACATGCTAAAGACATCGCCTATGGCTGAAAAAAATCCACGATTGTTCACGATGGTACCCTTTCGAGCGCAGTGAGCGCTCCAATTGTGCAATGCAACATAGATAGTCGTGCGTGGCCGGTGCTCAAAGGGGGATCACTGCATGGGCGCCATGCATTTGGCGCAGCGCTGCGGACTCGGAGCCTTGCCGTCATGCACGACGGGCTTGAAACGAGGACCACGATCGTCTATATCAGCTTCAAATTCTTGGTCGGTATGACGAAGAGTGGGTCCACCCGGTCCCGCTCTTTTTTATTACCTGCCGACCAACAGGGATCGAGCGACAGGACCGAATGACAGTGATGGCAAGCGAAGGCGACGATCGCATCATCCGCGAAAGCGGCATCGATGCGCGCATCGCGCTGATCGTTCAGCCGGTACTGCGCGCCATTGGCTTCCGCTTGGTACGTGTGCACCTGTCGGGCCAGAACGGGCTGACGCTGCAGATCATGGCCGAGCGCGAGGACGGCACCATGACGGTCGAGGATTGTGAAGAGGTCAGCCGGGCGGTGTCGCCGGCGCTCGATGTCGATGATCCGATCGAGAAGGCTTATCATCTCGAAGTGTCGTCGCCGGGCATCGACCGGCCGCTGGTCCGCAAATCGGACTTTGCAGCCTGGGCCGGCCATCTGGTGAAGATGGAGACGTCTGTTCTCGTCGCCGACCGCAAGCGCTTCAAGGGCAAGATCGCCGAAAGCGACGCGGACGGTGTGGTGATCGAGCGCGACAAGGCCGCTTACGGCGAGGAGCCGACGGTGCGTGTTCCCTACGATGCGATTGCCGAAGCGCGGCTGGTTCTGACCGACGATCTTATCCGCGATGCACTGTCGAAGGACAACCGGGCGCGCAAGGAAGCCAGGAAACGCCGCGGCGAACCCGAAGACGCACCAGCGGGTGCGGAAGACGAAACCGAACAGGAAATGTGATTGGGCTGCCGGCGGTAAGGTCGGCGACAAGCTCGGGAGAAAGAAGATGGTTGTAAGCGCCAACAGGCTTGAACTGCTGCAGATCGCCGATGCGGTCGCGCGTGAAAAGTCGATCGACAAGTCGATCGTCATCGCCGCCATGGCCGATGCGATCCAGAAGGCCGCGCGCTCGCGCTACGGCCAGGAAACCAATATCCGGGCGGATATCAATCCGAATACCGGCGAGATGAAGCTGCAGCGGCTGATGGAAGTGGTCGAGAAGGTCGACGACTACGCGACCCAGATTGCCATTTCCTCGGCGCGCGAGCGAAATCCGGACGCCCAGCTCGGCGATTTCATCGCCGAACAGCTGCCGCCGATGGATTTCGGCCGTATCGCCGCCCAGTCGGCCAAGCAGGTCATCGTGCAGAAGGTGCGCGAGGCCGAGCGCGACCGGCAATATGACGAATACAAGGACCGTATCGGCGAGATCGTCAACGGCACCGTCAAGCGCGTCGAATACGGCAATGTCATCGTCGATCTCGGCCGCGGCGAGGCGATCATCCGCCGCGACGAGCTGATTCCGCGCGAAAACTACAAGTATGGCGATCGCGTCCGTGCCTATGTCTATGACGTGCGCCGCGAACAGCGCGGCCCGCAGATCTTCCTGTCGCGCACCCATCCGCAGTTCATGGCGAAGCTGTTCACCATGGAAGTGCCGGAAATCTACGACGGCATCATCGAGATCAAGTCGGTCGCCCGCGATCCGGGTTCGCGCGCCAAGATCGCTGTCATCTCGCGCGACAGCTCCATCGATCCGGTCGGTGCCTGCGTCGGTATGCGCGGCAGCCGCGTCCAGGCGGTCGTCGGTGAATTGCAGGGCGAGAAGATCGACATCATTCCGTGGTCGCCTTCGGCGGCGTCCTTCATTGTCAATGCATTGCAGCCGGCGGAAGTCGCCAAGGTCGTGCTCGACGAGGATGCCGAGCGCATCGAGGTCGTCGTTCCCGACGATCAGTTGTCGCTGGCCATTGGCCGCCGCGGCCAGAACGTCCGTCTTGCCTCGCAGCTCACCGGCTGGGATATCGACATCCTGACCGAGCAGGAAGAGAGCGAACGCCGCCAGAAGGAATTCGTCGAACGGTCGTCGCTGTTCATGGAAGCCCTCGACGTCGACGAGATGGTCGGCCAGGTGCTCGCCTCCGAAGGCTTCACCAGCGTCGAGGAAGTCGCGTATGTCGATTCCGGCGAAATCGCGTCGATCGACGGCTTCGACGAGGACACTGCTTCGGAAATCCAGACCCGCGCCCGCGAATATCTGGAGAAGATCGAAGCCGAGCACGACGAGAAGCGCAAGGCCCTCGGCGTCAAGGACGAATTGCGCGAGATTCCCGGCATCACCACCGCCATGATGGTGACGCTCGGCGAGGACGGCGTGAAGACGATCGAGGATTTCGCCGGCTACGCCGCCGACGACCTGACCGGTTGGAAAGAACGCAAGGACGGCGAGACGAAGGTATTCCCGGGTGTGCTCGCCAACCATGGCGTATCACGCGCCGATGCCGAGCAGATGGTCCTGGCGGCTCGCCTGAAGGCTGGCTGGATCACCGAAGACGAGCTTGCCGCCGAGGGCGTGCCGGCTGACGAAACCGTCGGTGCGTGAGGTGAAACCGCATCGCACCGAACCCGCCCTTGGACGAGATGAACGATCGCACCTGCATCGTCACCCGCAGGCAAGCCGAACCGGATGAACTGATCCGTTTCGTCGTCGGCCCGGATTCGGCCGTCGTTCCGGACATCAAGAGAAACCTGCCCGGCCGCGGTTGCTGGGTGACGGCCGACCGCCTACATATAGACAAGGCAGCGGCGAAAAACCTGTTTGCCCGTGCTTTCAAGGCGCAGGTGAGTGTGCCAGCCGATCTTGGCGGTATGGTCGACGCGCTGCTTTCCAGGTCCGCTCTGGGCATGCTTGGCTTGGCCCGCAAGGCGGGCGCCATAGCGCTCGGAGCGACCAAGGTCGAGAGCGCCGTGCGCGGCGGACTTGCACTTTTCGTGCTCCACGCGACCGAGGCTTCCGACGATGGCGTCCGCAAGATAAGCCAGGCGCGACGGGCAACGGTCCACCTCGGCGGGCCTGCGATCCGCGCTTACAAACTTTTCTCCGAGGCCGAGTTGAGCTTGGCATTGGGGGGTACAAATGTGATACATGCTGCCGTTCTCGCGGGAGACGCGGGCAGGGCGGTCCAGAAGCGCATGGTTGCGCTCGACCGATATCGGGGCGGTTCCCCGGACGATCTGGCAATGCTTGCGGCCGTTGCTGACGAAGATGATGCCGCAGAGGATATGGAATGAGCGATACGAAATCGGGCGACGACAAGACGCTGAGTGTTACGCCGAAGAAGACCTTGACGCTGAAGCGCCCCGGTATGGAACAGGGCACGGTGCGCCAGAACTTCTCGCATGGCCGCACCAAGTCGGTGGTCGTCGAGACCAAGAAGCGCAAGTTCTCGCTGCCTGGCGACAAGCCGGAGCCGGCGGCAGCGCCTGTGTCCGTTTTCACGCCGAAGCCGGTCGCGGCAGCGCCTGCCGTGCAGGAAGCTCCCAAGGCGCCGCCGCCTCCTCCGCCGCTCGAACGCGGCGGCATGGTGCTGAACGAGTTGTCGCGCCAGGAAATGGAAGCACGCCGCCGGGCTCTCGAGGGCTCGAAGGTCCGCGACGTCGAGGATCGCCAGCGCGCCATCGAGGAGGCCAAGCGCCGCAGCGAGGACGAAGAGCGCCGCCGCCGCGAGCGCGAGGAATCGGCTCGCCGTCAGGCCGAGGAAGAGGCACGGCTGCAAGCCGAGGCCGAATCCCGCCGCCGTGCCGAGGAAGAGGCGCGCCGCCGCGCGCCGCTCGCCGCCGAACTGGCGACAGTCGATGACGAGGAAGAGGTCAAGCCGAAGCGGACCGGTGCCGGTGCACCAGTGCGCCGTCTGGTCACGCCCGAAGTGGCGCGTCCTGCCAAGCCGACCAAGGGCGAGGAAGACCGCCGCCGCGGCAAGCTGACGCTAAATTCGGCTCTTTCCGACGAGGATGCGCGCGCCCGCTCGCTCTCGTCGATGCGCCGTCGTCAGGAGAAATTCAAGCGCGCGTTGCATAACGAGCCACGCGAGAAAGTCATGCGTGAAGTGATCCTGCCCGAAACCATCACCATCCAGGAGCTGGCGCAGCGCATGTCCGAGCGCGCTGTCGACGTGGTCAAGTTCTTCATGAAGCAGGGCCAGATCCTGAAGCCTGGAGACGTCATCGACGCCGACACGGCCGAACTGGTCGCCACCGAATTTGGCCACACGGTCCGCCGCGTCGCCGAGTCCGACATCGAAGAGGGCTTGTTCAACATCGCCGATCGTCCGGAGGACCTGCAGCCGCGTCCGCCGGTGGTAACGATCATGGGCCATGTCGATCACGGCAAGACCTCGTTGCTCGATGCCATCCGCAATGCCAACGTCGTGTCCGGCGAAGCCGGCGGCATTACCCAGCATATCGGCGCTTATCAGGTCGAGAAGAACGGTCACAAGATCACGTTCATAGACACGCCCGGCCACGCCGCCTTCACGGCGATGCGTGCCCGCGGCGCCCAGGCGACCGATATCGCCATCCTCGTGGTGGCAGCCGACGACAGCGTCATGCCGCAGACGATCGAATCGATCAATCACGCCAAGGCGGCCGGCGTTCCGATAATCGTGGCGATCAACAAGATCGACAAGCATGACGCCGATCCGCAGAAGGTGCGCTCGGAACTGCTGCGCCACGAGGTGTTCGTCGAATCGATGGGCGGCGAGGTACTGGATGTCGAGGTGTCGGCGACCAAGGGTATCAATCTCGACAAGTTGCTCGAAGCGATCCTGCTGCAGGCCGAAATCCTCGACCTGAAGGCCAATCCGGACCGCACCGCCGAAGGCGTGGTCATCGAAGCCCAGCTCGACAAGGGCCGCGGCCCAGTTGCTACCGTGCTGGTGCAGACCGGCACATTGATGCCGGGCGACATTCTCGTCGCCGGCAACGAATGGGGCCGGGTACGCGCGCTCGTCAACGATCGCGGCGAGCAGGTCAAGGAAGCGCCGCCGGCAATGCCGGTGGAAGTCCTCGGTCTGCAAGGTACGCCGCTGGCCGGCGACCGTTTCGCCGTTGTCAACAACGAAGCCCGCGCCCGCGAGATCACCGAATATCGCCAGCGTCTGGCGCGTGAGAAGGCGGTGGCCAGGCATGCCGGCCAGCGCGGCTCGCTTGAACAGATGATGTCGCAATTGCAGACAAGCGGATTGAAGGAATTCCCGCTGGTCATCAAGGGCGACGTGCAGGGCTCGATCGAGGCGATCAATGCGGCGCTCGACAATCTCGGCACCGACGAGGTGCGCGCCCGCATCGTCCATGCCGGGGCCGGCGGCATCACCGAAAGCGACGTGTCGCTGGCGGAAACTTCCGGGGCTGCGATCATCGGCTTCAACGTTCGCGCCAACGCGCAGGCCCGCGCAGCCGCGGCTGCGGCAGGCATCGAGATCCGCTACTATTCGATCATCTACAATCTGGTCGATGATGTGAAAGCGGCGCTCTCCGGCCTGCTCTCGCCGGAGCGTCGTGAGACCTTCATCGGCAATGCCGAGATCCTCGAGATCTTCGACATCACCAAGGTCGGCAAGATCGCCGGCTGCCGTGTCACCGAAGGCAAGGTCGAGCGTGGTGCGGGCGTGCGCCTGATCCGCGACAATGTCGTCATCCACGAAGGCACGCTGAAGACCCTGAAGCGCTTCAAGGACGAGGTTTCGGAAGTTCCGGCCGGCCAGGAATGCGGCATGGCCTTCCAGAACTACGAGGACATGCGCGCCGGCGACGTCATCGAGTGCTTCCGCGTCGAGATGGTGACCAGGACGCTGTAGTGTCGGCATATGGAGCAAGAACGAAGCCTTGAGTACCGCTTTGTTCTGTCTCCTGCCGATTTTTCAGGGGTCTACTCAAGGGCGCGGAGCGAAAGTCGTCTCGGCGCCCTGAGACGGTTGTTTTACTGCTTTCTCGTTGGCATTCCGCTTGTGCTTGCCACAAACTATCTCGACGGCTCCGGTGCTTTGGCCGGAGTCGCGGGAGTCGTGGGCATGATGACCA
This sequence comes from Mesorhizobium sp. M1334, assembly GCF_040317995.1. Classification (NCBI taxonomy): domain Bacteria; kingdom Pseudomonadati; phylum Pseudomonadota; class Alphaproteobacteria; order Hyphomicrobiales; family Phyllobacteriaceae; genus Mesorhizobium; species Mesorhizobium sp. M1334. The sequence goes on along the minus strand of NZ_JAMYLM010000001.1, from coordinate 470,865 downwards.
TTGTCACGGGTATCATGATCAATCTCGGCCCCATTCTGGCGAGGCGAGTCGAGGTTGCTCATTTCGAGCCTGAACCCACCATGATCCGAGTGGATGTCGCCGGCATCTCAAAGCGTGCCGCAGATACAGAGATCCACATCGGATGGAAATCCGTAAGCCGAGTTACTCTGACCGAATTCGGCATCGGTTTTGTGACGCAAGAGGGTGGCTGGTTTATTCCGATGAGTGCATTTGGGTCCGAGAGCGATTTGAAAGCCGAATACGACAGGATCGTTTCGTTTATGGTCTCATTACAGGCCGGCCCGGAGACAGAGCATTCACTGCCGCGCGCCTTACATTAGCTGAGGTGCGGGTTCCTTGGGGTAGCCAAGCCGGATCAACGGCGCTAAGTCAACCGTTTGAGGCGGTTCGAACCCGCACTGAGAGAAGAGATTTTCATGCCAAGACCATCAACAGCTGGCCCATCCCAGCGCATGCTGCGCGTCGGCGAGCAGGTGCGCCATGCGCTGTCCGAGACCTTGCAGCGCGGCGAAATTCTCGATCCGCTGATCGAGAATGCCGTGGTCTCGGTTTCCGAAGTGCGTATGTCGCCCGATCTGAAGATCGCCACCGCCTTCGTCTCGCCGCTTGGCGCCAAGGATGCCGGCGTGGTGGTCGAAGCGCTCAACAAGCATGCGAAGTTCGTCCGCGGCCGTGTCTCCGGCGCGCTGCGGCAGATGAAGTACATGCCGGAATTCCGCTTCCGGCTCGACACCAGCTACGACAATTTCCAGAAGATCAACGAATTGCTGCACTCGCCCGAAGTGGCGCGCGATATCAGCGCCGGCGACAAAGACAAAGACGACCGGAAGGATAGCGAATAGTGGTGCGTCGCGGCAAGAAGAAGGGCCGGCCGATCTCGGGCTGGCTGGTACTGGACAAGCCGGTCGGCATGGGCTCGACCGAAGCCGTGTCCAAGATCAAATGGCTGTTCCAGGCGGAAAAGGCCGGCCACGCCGGCACGCTCGACCCGCTCGCGTCCGGCATGCTGCCGATCGCGCTCGGCGAAGCGACCAAGACCGTGCCTTACGTCCAGGACGGCGCCAAGGTCTACCGCTTCACGGTTGCCTGGGGCGAGGAGCGTTCGACCGACGACCTCGAAGGCCCGGCGACCAAAAGCTCGGACCGCCGTCCGGCGGAAGCCGACGTGCTGGCGCTGCTTTCGAAATATACCGGCGTCATCATGCAGACGCCGCCGCAATTTTCGGCGATCAAGATCGCCGGCGAGCGCGCTTATGACCTTGCCCGCGATGGCGAGACGGTCGACATTCCGGCACGCGAGGTCGAGATCGGCCGGCTCGACCTGGTCGAGCATATGGTCGATCGCACCATCTTCGAGGTCGAATGCGGCAAGGGCACCTATGTCCGCTCGCTGGCGCGCGACATGGGCCGCGACCTCGGCTGTTTCGGCCACATCGCTGAGCTGCGGCGGGTCGAGGTCGAGCCGTTCACGCAGGAAGATTTCGTTACCCTGGCCGAGTTGGAAGCCGCCCGCTTCGGCGAGCAGGGCGAGCTGCAAGCAGCAGACGCCACGATCGACTTCGGTGCCATCGATGCACTTCTGGTCGACACCGCCGCCGCGCTCGAATGCCTGCCGCAGGTCGCGATCAGCGATGATGCGGCAACCAAAATCCGCCTCGGCAATCCGGTCATCATTCGCGGCCGTGATGCGCCGGTAGAAGCGGAGGAGGCTTGCGCCACCGCGCGCGGCAAGTTGGTCGCCATCGGCGTTATCGAGCAAGGCATGTTCAAGCCAAAGCGGGTCTTTATCGGGTAACAGCTGTCGCCCGGCGCATGATCTCCAAACCGGATTCTATTTTGGGAAACGATCATGCGTTAAATCAACGGGGCTACGGTGCCGTTTGCCGTCCGAAAGGATGCGCTGCGCTGTAGTGCCGTTCGACGCTGCACTCGAGGGGGCACATGGCAAAGGCTGACACGGTCAACAAACGAGCGGCGCTCAAAACACGGAGGCCGCCGGTCGGGGCTTCGCCGGGCACGCTGATCGCCGACCCGGCGGCGCGCCGCTCCGAGCTCAGGCTGACGTTGATCTCGCCCGAGAAGTTCAAGACGATCGACAATGCCAGCATCGACGACGTCAACACCCATTGCCACAATTGGCCGGTCATCTGGCTCGACTGCACAGGCCTCGCCAATATCCAGCTGATCGAGGAGATCGGCCGGATTTTCAACCTGCATCCGCTGGCGCTGGAAGACGTCGTCAACACCGGTCAGCGGCCGAAGGTGGATTTCTTCGAGGACCACGCCTTTGTCGTCGTCAGGATGATCGACGACGTCACCGCGCACCGTTACGAACAGATCGCCGTCTTCTTCGGCAAGACCTTCGTCGTCACCTTCCAGGAGCGCGAAGGCGACCCGTTCGATCCCGTGCGCAAGCGGATCGCAAGCTCGGTGCCCAACCGCTTGCGCTCGCGCGGCGCCGACTATCTCGCCTATGCTTTGATCGACGCCATCGTCGACAGCTATTTCCCGCCGATCGAGGCTGCTGGCGAATTGGTCGACAGCATCGAGGACCAGATGCTGCACCAGGCGCACAAGCACCAGATGCGGCAGCTTCACGAATTGCGGCGCGATGCCAATGTGCTGAAGGGCGTGCTTTGGCCGATGCGCGATGCGCTGGCGACCATGATCCGCAACGACGTGCCCTATGTGAAGGCCGAAACCAAGATATTCCTGAACGACACGCTCGATCATTCGCTGCGATTGATCGAACTGGTCGAAACCCAGCGCGACATGCTGACCGGCCTGATCGAGATGCACTTGTCGCTCAGCCAGGCGCGCACCAACGACGTCATCAGCTATCTGACGATCGTCTCGGTGATCTTCATGCCGCTTACCTTTCTCGTCGGCGTATGGGGCATGAATTTCGACCCCGACACCTCGCCCTGGAACATGCCGGAGCTGAAGGCCTATTACGGCTATCCCCTGTCGCTCGCCTTCATGGCGCTTGTTGCGGTCGGGCTCTTTGCGTACTTCAAATGGAAGAAATGGCTCTGACTAGGCGGAAGTGCCCGTTTATGCAGCAAAAAGCCGGCTTGTGAATTAGGCTGGCCTTTTTGTCGGAATTGCACTATATGCGCCGCAGCTTCGCGCTTTGACGCGTTGCTTGCACCGGCCCCTGCTGGACGACATCCCGGCTGAGGGCGTCCCGTTTCCTCAAACAGACAAGGAAAAACACGATGTCGATTACTGCCGAACGCAAGAAGGAATTGATGGGCGAATTCGCAACCGCCAAGGGCGATACCGGGTCTCCGGAAGTTCAGGTGGCCATCCTTTCCGAGCGCATCAAGAACCTGACCGATCATTTCAAGGACCACAAGAAGGATAACCATTCCCGCCGTGGTCTGCTCGCTCTCGTTTCCCAGCGCCGCAGCCTGCTTGATTATCTCAAGCGCAAGGACGACGCGCGCTATCAGACGCTGATCGAGAAGCTCGGTCTGCGCCGTTGACGAATTGACCGGCGGGTTCTTTCGAGAGCCCGCCGGTCGCGCATTGGAGCACCGGATCATCCAAGGCTCCAATGAAGAAAGCAGAGCGCCGCGCACCGGTTTGGCTGCGCAAAGGACGCTCTGAAGTTTTAGATTTGCGCAGGATACTTTCCGAAAACCTGGTTTTCGGGTCCACGCGCAAGGCCAGTCGGATCGATTGGCCAACCCGGTTTCGAACAGCAGAGGGCCACTCGAAACCGCCCATGGACGGTCATGGGGCAGGATTGCAGGACGCTCGTGCGGCACCGCGCCGAATAGCCGAGCTTCCCGTTGTCTTGCCCGTGGCTGCCCGAGAAAGGAAGCCAAGGGAAAGGGGCATCCGCGCACGCTGAAACGGCGCGGCCCTTTCCGCATACGAAGGACAAGACATGTTCAATTACCACAAAGTGGAAATCGAATGGGGCGGCCGCCCGCTCATTCTCGAAACCGGCAAGATCGCGCGTCAGGCTGATGGCGCGGTGCTGGCCACCTACGGCGAAACCAAGGTTCTCGCCACCGTCGTCTCGATGAAGGAGCCGAAACCCGGCCTCGATTTCTTCCCGCTGACGGTCAACTACCAGGAAAAGACCTACGCCGCAGGCAAGATCCCGGGTGGCTATTTCAAGCGGGAAGGCCGTCCGAGCGAGAAGGAAACGCTGGTTTCCCGCCTGATCGACCGCCCGATCCGCCCGCTCTTCGCCGAAGGCTACAAGAACGACACCCAGATCGTCGTCACTGTCGTCCAGCACGATCTCGAAAATGATCCGGACATCCTGTCGATCGTCGCCACCTCCGCCGCTCTGACCTTGTCCGGCGTGCCGTTCATGGGCCCGGTCGGCGGCGCCCGCGTCGGCTACATCAACGGCGAATACGTGCTCAACCCGCACGTCGACGAGATGCAGGAATCGAAGCTCGACCTGGTCGTCGCCGGCACCGCCGACGCCGTGCTGATGGTCGAGTCCGAAGCCAAGGAACTCGGCGAGGACCTTATGCTCGGCGCCGTCATGTTCGGCCACAGGGGCTTCCAGCCGGTGATCGACGCGATCATCAAGCTGGCTGAAGTCGCGGCCAAGGACCCGCGCGACTTCACCGCGCCGGACTATTCCGCACTTGAAGCCGAGATGCTCAAGATCGTCGAAGGCGAGCTTCGCGACGCCTACAAGATCACCGACAAGCAGAAGCGCTATGCCGCCGTCGACGCCGTCAAGGCGAAGGTCAAGGCCGCGTTCGCGCCGGCAGAAGGCGAAGAGGCCAAATACACGTCCGAACAGATCGGCACCGTGTTCAAGGAGCTCCAGGCCAAGGTCGTGCGCTGGAACATCCTCGACACCGGCTCGCGCATCGACGGCCGCGACCTGAAGACGGTCCGCAAGATCGTCTCGGAAGTCGGCGTCCTGCCGCGCACGCACGGCTCGGCGTTGTTCACCCGTGGCGAGACCCAGGCACTGGTCGTCGCCACGCTCGGCACCGGCGAGGACGAGCAGTATGTCGATTCGCTGACCGGCATGTACAAGGAGAAGTTCCTCCTGCACTACAACTTCCCTCCCTATTCGGTCGGTGAAACCGGCCGCATGGGTTCGCCGGGCCGCCGCGAAATCGGTCACGGCAAGCTCGCCTGGCGCGCCATCCGGCCGATGCTGCCGACCGCCGACCAGTTCCCCTATACGTTGCGCGTCGTTTCGGAGATCACCGAGTCCAACGGTTCGTCATCGATGGCTACCGTCTGCGGCACCTCGCTGGCGCTGATGGATGCCGGCGTGCCACTGGCCAAGCCGGTCGCCGGTATTGCAATGGGCCTGATCAAGGAAGGCGAGCGCTTCGCCGTGCTCTCCGACATTCTTGGCGACGAGGACCACCTCGGCGACATGGACTTCAAGGTTGCCGGCACCGCCTACGGCATCACCTCGCTGCAGATGGACATCAAGATCGAGGGCATCACCGAGGAGATCATGAAGATCGCCCTCGACCAGGCCAAGGAAGGCCGTCAGCACATTCTTGGCGAAATGGCCCATGCGCTGTCCGGCGCGCGTGCCGAGCTCGGCGAGTTCGCACCGCGCATCGAGGTCATGCACATTCCGACCGACAAGATCCGCGATGTGATCGGCTCGGGCGGCAAGGTCATCCGCGAAATCGTCGAAAAGACCGGTGCCAAGATCAACATTGAGGATGACGGCACGGTCAAGATCGCTTCGGCCAACGCCAAGGAGATCGAGGCGGCGAAGAAGTGGATCCACACCATCGTCGCTGAGCCGGAAGTCGGGGAGATCTACGAAGGCACGGTCGTCAAGACCGCCGACTTCGGCGCTTTCGTCAACTTCTTCGGCCCGCGCGACGGTCTCGTCCACATCTCGCAGCTCGCCAATGATCGTGTCGCCAAGACCTCCGATGTCGTCAAGGAAGGCGACAAGGTCTGGGTCAAGCTGATGGGCTTCGACGAGCGCGGCAAGGTCCGCCTGTCGATGAAGGTCGTCGACCAGGCCACCGGCAAGGAAATCGCTCGCGACAAAAAGAGCGAAGGCGAAGAAAACGCCGCCTAAGCTGATCTAACTATGCAATCGAAGCGGGCGCGCCGGAAGGTCGCGCCCGTTTGCATTCAACAACAGCCTTGCAGTTCAAGAGTGGTGAATGTCCGCCGAGCCGCTGAAGACGCTTTTCCATCCTTTCGTGGCAGGGGCTGTGTCCCTGCCACGAAAGGATGAATGCATTCTCTTTCTCGGTGCCGAGCCCGGCTTTCGCTTACCCGCAGGCTTTGATGCCAAGCTTCATCTCGTCCAAGGCTTCAGACCGCATTTTCGTGCCTTGCAGGCATCCGGCTTCACTGTCACGCCGCAGGTCGAAGGCGAGGCTTTCGACGCGGCATTTGTGCTCGCCGGCCGCCATCGCGGCCAAAACGAGTTGCGCGTCGCCGAAGCGGTCGAACGCGTGGCACCAGGCGGGTTGATCGTCGTCGCCGGCGGCAAGGACGATGGCATCGCCAGCCTGCGCAAGCATGTCGGCGCCCTTGTGCCGCTCGAAGGCCACCTGCCGAAGCATCACGGCATTGCCTTCTGGTTTCGCCGGCCGACCGATACCGTTGCCGCGGCAACGCTTCGCGCCGCCAATCCGGACTTGGTGGTCGAGGACCACTTCCGCACGGCCCCAGGCATGTTTTCCTTCGACAAGATCGATGGGGGATCGAAGCTGCTGGTCGAAAATCTGGCCAACGATCTGCGTGGCAGTGTTGCGGATTTCTGTGCCGGTTGGGGCTATGTCGCTGCCGAGGTCGCCGCCCGCTCACCCGGCATATCGGCGCTTGACCTTTACGAAGCGGATTTCGAGGCGCTGGAGGCGGCCAAAACCAATGTCGGCAACACAGGCGTGGAGCCGCGTTTCTTCTGGACAGATCTTTTGAGCGAACCGGTCGAGCGCCGCTACGATGTGGTCGTCATGAACCCGCCCTTTCACCGCAGCCGGGCGACTGAGCCGGAAATCGGTGCCGGTATGATCCGCGCGGCAGGCAAAGCGCTGAAGCTGGGCGGCCGGTTGTTCATGGTGGCAAACCGTCAGCTTCCCTACGAACCGGTGCTGGCGGCCGCCTTCTCCAGCCATGCGGAGCTCGCCCGCGACGGCATGTTTAAGGTCTTCTCGGCGCGACGCTGACACGCTGCGGGCAAGCCGGCGACGCGTCGCTCGCGCTATTCCCGTCCGGCGTCGGTCTGCTTCAACTCGTCAAGCGTCGGCATGGACACGATGTGATAGCCGGAATCGACATAGTGGATTTCGCCGGTGACGCCGGACGACAGGTCGGACAGCAAATAGAGCGCGGAGCCGCCGACTTCGTCGATCGTCACCGTACGGCGTAGCGGCGAGTTGCGCTGCTGGTAGGAGAACATGTGGCGTGCGTCGGAAATCCCGGCGCCCGCAAGCGTCCGTACCGGTCCCGCCGATATGCCGTTCACCCTGATGCCGCGCGGGCCGTAGTCGTTGGCTAGATAGCGGACGCTGGCCTCCAGCCCGGCCTTGGCAACACCCATGACGTTGTAGTTCGGCATGACGCGAACCGAACCCGCATAAGTCAGCGTGATCATCGAACCGCCGTCCTTCATCAACGTGGCGGCGTGGCGGGCAACCTCGGTGAAGGAATAGCAGGAGATCACCATGGTGCGGATGAAATTGTCGCGGCTGGTATCGGCGTAGAGGCCTTTCAGCTCGTTCTTGTCGGAAAAGCCGATGGCGTGGACGATGAAGTCCAGCCCACCCCATGCCTTGCCCAAGGTCTCGAAAGTTGCGGCGACCGATGCGCTGTCCTCGACGTCGCAAGGCACGACCAGCGATGCGCCCAGCTTCTCGGCGAGCGGCTTGACCCGGCGTCCGAAGGCGTCGCCCTGATAGGTGAAGGCGAGTTCCGCGCCATGTTCGGACAGTTTGCGGGCGATACCCCAGGCAATGGAATGATCGTTGGCGACACCCATGACAAGCCCGCGCTTGCCCTTCATCAATCCGTCCATGGTCGGCAAATCCTTATGCGGAATAGCGCTGGAAAATCAGCGTAGCGTTGGTGCCACCGAAACCGAACGAATTGGACAAAACAGTGTCGATCCTTGCGTCGTCGATGCGCTTGCGCACGATCGGCATGCCTTCGAATTCCGGATCGAGGTTCTCGATATGGGCGCTCTCGCCGATGAAGCCGCCTTGCATCATCAGGATCGAGTAGATCGATTCCTGCACGCCGGCCGCACCTAGCGAATGGCCGGTCAGCGATTTCGTCGATGTGATGAAAGGCATCTCCTCTCCGAACACCTCGCGGATGGCGCCCATTTCCTTGGAGTCGCCGACCGGCGTCGAGGTGCCGTGCGTATTGATGTAGTCGACTGGTGAAGTGACGGTCGCCATTGCCTGTCGCATGCAGCGTGCCGCGCCTTCGCCCGACGGCGCCACCATGTCGTAGCCGTCCGATGTGGCGCCATAGCCGACGATCTCGGCATAAATCTTGGCGCCGCGCGCTTTTGCGTGCTCGAGCTCTTCAAGAATCAGCACGCCGGCGCCGCCGGCAATGACGAATCCATCACGATCGACGTCGTAGGCGCGGGAGGCGACCGATGCCCTGTCGTTGAACTTGGACGACATGGCGCCCATGGCATCGAAGAGATCCGACATCGTCCAGTCGAGGTCCTCATGGCCGCCGGCGAAGACGATGTCCTGCTTGCCCCACTGGATCAGCTCGTAGCCATTGCCGATGCAATGCGCAGACGTCGAGCAGGCCGATGAGATGGAATAGTTGACGCCGTGGATCTTGAACCAGGTGGCAAGCGTCGCGGACGCGGTCGACGACATCGCTTTTGGCACCGCGAACGGGCCGATCCGCTTGGGGCTGCCGTTTTTGATCGTGGTCTCGGCCGCCTCGACGATTGCACGGGTCGACGGTCCGCCGGAGCCCATCACGATGCCGGTGCGCTCGTTGGTGATGTCGGTCTCGTCGAGGCCGGCATCTGCGATCGCCTGGTCCATCGCGACATGGTTCCAGGCAGCACCCTGCGACAGGAAGCGCATGGCGCGACGGTCGATCATGCCCGATGGATCCAGCGTCGGCGCACCCCACACCCGGCAACGGAAGCCATGCTCGGCGAAAGAGTCGGAGAAGCTGATGCCGGATCTGGCATCGTGCAGCGAGGTCTGCACCTCGTTGGCATTATTGCCTATCGACGACACGATGCCGAGACCTGTGACTACGACCCGTCTCATTCGCAACTCCTTCCAGCGCGGACCGAAACCTGAAATCGATTTCCGGAACGGAACCATGCGCAAAATTAAAGTGCTACAGCGTCCTTTGGACGTCCAAGACGTGGCACTGTAGGGTCTTCGTTCAGACGGCGGCCGATTGCTTGGAAAGACCGACCTTCAGATCCGTTGCCGCATATATGGGCTCGCCATCTGCCTTCAGCCAGCCATCGGCGATACCAAGCACAAGCCGACCGCGCATCACCCGCTTGAAGTCGACGCCATACTCCACCTTCTTGACCGTTGGCGTGACCATGCCTTTGAACCTCACCTCACCGGTCGACAGTGCCATCCCCTTGCCGGGTTCACCGAGCCATCCGAGATAGAACCCCGTCAACTGCCACATGGCGTCCAGGCCCAGGCATCCCGGCATGATCGGATTGCCGATGAAATGGCAGGCGAAAAACCACAAATCCGGCTTGATGTCGAACTCCGCGCGGATGAAACCCTTGTCGAACGCACCGCCAGTTTCGCTGATCTCGGTGATGCGGTCGAACATCAGCATCGGCGGATAGGGCAGCTGCGCATTTCCCGGTCCGAACAGCTCGCCGCGGGCGCAGGCAAGCAATTCCTCGTAACCGTAGCTGGATTTCGAACCCGCCATCAATCTCGTCCCCGTGATCGTCCCGGGCGAAAGGCGCCCTTGTCGGTGGTTTCCTAACACAATCTGTTTCAGGCCGGAAACCGGCGTTTGCGCTTAACCTGCCCGTCTGCCCGGGTCAATGCGCGCTATTGATCGCATTCGGTCGACAGAATATATGTCAGGACACGTCCAGTTTCGGCAGATGCTCAATTTCTGCCATTTTGGACGTGTCTGAGGCGGAACTGTGAGCGCGACGGATAGATGGATCTGGGTTGCCGGAAGGATAATGTCGCTGTGGACAAGCGGGTTCGCGAGGCCGGTCTGAGGCCGACACGCCAGCGCATCGCGCTGGCCGATCTGCTTTTCGCCAAAGGCGACCGCCATCTTTCGGCCGAGGAACTGCACGAGGAGGCGCTTGCTGCGGGCGTGCCGGTGTCTCTGGCCACCGTCTACAATGCTCTGCACCAGTTCACCCAGGCCGGTCTTCTGCGCATCCTTGCCGTCGAGGGATCGAAGACTTATTTCGACACCAACACCTCCGATCACCATCATTTCTATATCGAGGGCGAAAACAGGATCTTCGATATCGACAGCGGCCCGGTGACGGTTTCCAACCTGCCGGAACCGCCGGAAGGCATGGAGATCGCCAATGTCGATATCGTGGTGAGACTGCGTCCGAAACGCTGCGACTGACCGGCGCCTTATGAAATTCCTGGATTTGACGCTTCGGCTCGAATGGGTCGCAGTCGCGGTGGCGGCTCTTGTTTTCTATGCGATCGCTGGTGTTTCCTGGTGGTTATTTGCCGTGCTCATTCTGGCGCCCGACCTGTCGATGCTGGGCTACATGGCCGGGCCGCGCGTCGGGGCCGTCGCCTACAACGCCTTGCACATAATGATCTTGCCCGTTCTGCTGGCGCTTGTCGGCAACGTCTTTGACAATGCAATGGCGATGGCTGTTGCGCTGATCTGGATCGCCCACATCGCCGTTGATCGCGCTCTGGGATATGGCTTGAAGCTGTCGAGCAGCTTCCAGGATACCCATCTCGGCCGCATCGGCCGCTAAACTATCCCCGAACCGAAGATCAGCGAAACAAGTGCCGGATCCGGTGCTTGCCGTGCTGGCCCGACCTGCGGTCCAGAAACGTCAGTTCTTGACCTTTTCGCCGGGATAGGCACCCCAGACGAGCGACTGCGCGAGCCAGCCGGTATGACCGTCGAAGGTCATTTCGCACCACTGGCCATCGCAGGACTTGATCGTGCCCATCACCCCCGGTTCGAGGATCGCGATGACGCCAGCATCTTTTGCCGGATCGTCTAGGAGGTTGACGCGAGCGTCCTTGCCGCGCTGCCAGGGGGCGACGATCGCCGTGCGGCGGCCCGAAAGCAGCGACTGATTGATCCAGCCTTCCGAGCCGTCGGCATCGCGCACACGGCGCCACGTATCGAACTCCTGGATGATCTCCATCGGCAGGCCTGGCTTCATATACATCCAGTCGACGGAATAATTGACGCCCGGCCCAACGCGCGAGTTGACGCGGCCGGATTTCAGGCTGACGAAGCGCGGCAGCGGCAAGCCGCTTGGTCCGAGCGTGACGCTCTGGACGGGTGCCGCGGCACTTTGCGCCATCACCAGTGGGCTATGGATGAGAGCGCCGAGGAATGCTGCACTGAGGGTCAGGCGGAGCGACGCGAAACCAGACACTTTCGTTCCTTTCGGCGCCGGCCCATCGGCCTTCGCCCCTTTTTCTTTGTCTTCGGCGGAACCGCTTGTTACATGAATGACCGGTACCGCGATCGGCTCTCAGTTTCGCCGTTCTTGGTTAAAGAGGTCTCAACGAGATCGGGTTCGAGGAAACAATGGCAGGCAAAAAGAAGCCCCTCGTCATCATCACGCGCAAATTGCCCGACCCGGTCGAGACCCGCATGCGCGAGTTGTTCGACGCCCGCTTGAATGTCGAGGACAGGCCGATGACGCAGCCGGAATTGGTGGCGGCGGTCAAGGAGGCCGACGTGCTGGTGCCGACCGTGACCGACAATATCGATGCGGCGCTGATTGCCCAGGCTGGCGACAACCTCAAGCTGATCGCCAATTTTGGCAATGGCGTTGACAAGATCGATGTTGCGGCAGCGGCCAAGAAAGGCATCACCGTCACCAACACGCCGAACGTGTTGACCGAAGATACGGCCGACATGACGATGGCGCTAATGCTGGCCGTGCCGCGGCGGCTGGCCGAAGGCGCCAACGTGCTGACCGGCGACAAGAAATGGGCGGGCTGGTCGCCGACTTGGATGCTCGGCCGGCGCATCTGGGGCAAACGGCTCGGCATTGTCGGCATGGGTCGCATCGGCACCGCCGTCGCCAGGCGCGCCAAGGCCTTTGGCCTCTCGATCCACTACCACAACCGCCACCGCGTGCTTCCGGCAATCGAGGACGAGTTGGAAGCGACATATTGGGAAAGCCTCGACCAGATGCTCGCCCGCATGGACATTATCTCGGTCAATTGCCCATCGACACCGGCAACCTTCCACCTGCTTTCGGCGCGGCGGCTGGCGCTTCTGCAACCGTCAGCTTACATAGTCAACACCGCGCGCGGCGATATCATCGATGAGGAATCGCTGGTCAAGCTCATCCATGACGGCAAGATCGCCGGCGCCGGCCTTGACGTCTACGAGCACGAGCCGGCGCTGAACAGCAAGCTGCTGAAACTTGCCCACAAAGGCAAGGTCGTGCTGTTGCCGCATATGGGCTCGGCGACCCTCGAAGGGCGTATCGACATGGGCGAGAAGGTAATCATTAACATCCGCGCCTTCTTCGACGGTCATCGCCCGCCCGACCGCGTGCTGCCGCTGAGGGCGTGACCTGCCATCGCGCCGGCATGGTCTTGCCGCGGCAACCGCGCGTTCGTCTTTGGATAGCGTTTGCTTACGGGAAGCATCTTGCGCATGGTGATCGAGGTTGGCCGGTCGTAGCCCTTGTGCGCCGTCCGTTCGGTTTCACGAAAACCGAGGCGGGCAAAGGCTGCGTGATTTCCGGTCAGCTCGATCCGGGTCTGGAGCTCGATGGCGGTCCTGTTGTGGCTGCGGGCAAGATCTTCGACGGCCTGCATCAGCTGTTTTCCGACGCCTTGTCCCTGAAGCGTCGGCTCGACCGCGAGCTTTCCAATATAGAGGTCGTCTGCGCGCTTAAGGACAAAGACGCAACCGACGATCTCGTTTTCCTTCAGGGCCAGGAATGCTGTCTCCTCCAGCGCTCTAGCCCTGAGATTTTCAACGGTAAGTCGATGCGCCGAGGACGGCGGGTCAATGACGCCGTCCATGAAGGCGAAGGCGCGCATGATCAGAGCCAGGACCTCGTCCCAACGGTCAATATCGGCCGCAAGCTGCACAATGGAGACCTCGGCAGGCAGGCTCACGGGCTGGTTCGCTTGTAGCGGATCGTGTCGAAGCGTGCCGCCAGCGCATCGTAGAGCAGCAGTCGCCCGACCAGCGGCTCGCCAATCCCGGTGATCAGCTTGATCGCTTCCATTGCTTGCAGCGTGCCGATGACCCCGGTCAGCGCGCCGACAATGCCGGCCACCGCGCAGGACGGCACCAGTCCCGGCGGCGGTGCTTCGGGAAAAAGATCGCGGTAGCTTGGGTTCGACTTGCCGTCCGGGCCGGTCTCGAAAGGCTTCAATACGGTGACCGAGCCGTCGAAGCGGCCAACGGCGGCATGCACGAGCGGCCGGCTTTCGGCGGCGCAGGCATCGGCCACTGCGTAGCGTGTCTCGAAATTGTCGGAGCCGTCAACGACGATGTCATAACGGGCGATGAGGGCAGGGGCGGTGTCTGCGGTCAGCCTGAAATTATGCTCTTCCACGACGACGTTTGGATTGATGCGGGTGATCGCAGCCTTGGCACTGTCGGTCTTTGCCATGCCGACCATGTCCGTGCCGTGGATCACTTGTCGTTGCAAGTTGGAAAGCGAGACACTGTCGTCATCGACGATACCGAGCGTGCCAACGCCCGCAGCGGCGAGATATTCGAGCACCGGCGCACCCAATCCGCCGGCCCCGATGACCAGCACCCGCGCCCGCTTTAGCCGCTGCTGGCCGGCGCCGCCGATTTCGGGCAGCACTATGTGGCGGGCGTAGCGTTCGAGCTCTTCGTCGGTAAGGGCGGCTGCGATCATCCCCGGACCTTATAACGGAGGAAAAAACTTGTCAGGCATCAATACGTGCCGCTCAGAAATGCGCCATGGCCGAAGTTCAAATGGTCGGCCTGACCTTACCGTGATCTACGGTCAGGAACTGTGCTCGTCCCTTGAGGCTGTCAAACAACGCGGCATCGGTCCCGGTCATGAAGGCCTGGCAGTTCAGTTCCTCCAGGATCGAGAACAAGGCCGCCCGTCGACCGCCGTCGAGATGGGCGGCAATCTCGTCGAGCAGCAGGATCGGCGTCATGCCCGATATTTCGCCGGTTAGCCGCGCGTGCGATAAGACGATGCCGACCAGCAGCGCCTTCTGCTCGCCGGTCGAACAGAGCTCGGCTGGCATCGCTTTGGGCCGGTGGCGCACCACAAGGTCGGTACGGTGCGGGCCGTCGAGCGTGCGCCCGGCGGTGCGGTCGCGGTCGCGCCCCTGGGCAAGGGCGCGACGGAACCGTTCCTCTACGTCGACGGCCGGTAAAATACCGATTTCGCCTTCCAGTTCGCCCGAGATGCCGATGTCGGCTTGCGGAAACGGTCCGTCGCCGGGCAGCCGGTCGATCATGGCGGCGAGCAGGCGCACCAGTTCGGCACGCGCCGCGGCAATTGCCACGCCGGTCTCGGCCATTTGCATCTCGATCGCATCGAACCACGCACTGTCGCGCGAACCGTCGGCGAGCAGCCTGTTGCGGCCGCGCATTGCCTTTTCGTAGTCAAGCGCGCGCTGGCCGTGGCCGGGATCGATCGCAAGCACCAGCCGGTCGAGGAAGCGCCGACGATCGGCCGCCGGCCCGGGGAACAGGCCGTCCATAGCCGGTGTCAACCAGACCACGCGCAGCCATTCCAGCATGTCTTCGGCTGAGCGTGCCGCCGCGCCGTTGATCCGCACTCGCCGGCCGCCTTCGCCGTCGCTGCCCGCTATTCCGGTACCGATCTCGACCTGGCCTTCCGGCCCGTCAAGCCGGGCATGCAGAGCAAAGCCACCGTCGCCGCCTTCGCGCGCCACCTCGACATAGGGTGCGCGGCGCAAGCCGCGGCCAGGCGTGAGCAGCGAGATCGCTTCAAGCAGATTGGTTTTTCCGGCGCCATTGTCGCCGGAAAAAACCACGGCGCCGGGATCAAGGTCGATTGCCAACGCCGCATAGTTGCGGAAATTCGTAAGTGTGAGCTTACTTATGTAGGTCTGCTGCGGTTTTGCAGATTTGGTCACGGCAGCAAGATGGCCCCGTTCGGGCCCTACACCCGCATCGGCATCAGCACGTAGAGCGCGGTCTCGTCGGCCATATCGTGGATCAGCGTCGGGGAGCCGGCATCCGCCAGCATGAACTTCGCCTCCGTGCCGGTCAGTTGCGCGGCAACGTCGAGCAGGTATTTGGCGTTGAAGCCGATCTCGATCGGATCAGACGAATAGTCGGCCGCCAGTTCCTCGGTGGCACTGCCCGAATCCGGGTTGTTGACCGCAAGCGTGACCTGTCCTTCGGCGATCGAAAGCTTCACCGCCCGGCCGCGTTCGGACGAAATGGTCGAAACGCGATCGACGGCAGCGGCGAAACTCTGGCGATCCATAATCAGCTTCTTGTCGTTGCCGGTCGGAATGACGCGCTGGTAGTCCGGGAAAGTGCCGTCGATCAGCTTGGAGGTCAAGATAACGCTGCCGATGGTGAAACGGATCTTGGTGTCGGACAACTCGGTGGTGACTGCAACATCGGGATCGTCGACCAGCTTTTGCAGTTCGCTGACCGTCTTTCGCGGGATGATGACGCCAGGCATACCCTCAGAGCCTGCCGGCGCATCGATCTCGGCGCGCGCCAGCCGGTGGCCGTCGGTCGCGACAGAGCGCAGCTTCAGCTTGCCGCCGGTCTCGTGCGTGTGCAGATAAATGCCGTTCAGATAATAGCGCGTCTCCTCGGTCGAGATGGCAAACTGGGTCTTTTCGATGAGGCCCTTTAGTCCGACGGAATCGAGCCGGAAAATATGCGAGAACGACCCGGCTGAAAGTTCGGGAAAGTCGGACTGCGGCAGACACTGCAGGCGGAAGCTCGAGCGCCCCGACGTCACCGTCATGGCGTTGCCGTCTTCGTCGGTCTTCAGCGCCACCTCCGCGCCGTCGGCAAGCTTGCGCACGATGTCGTAGAGCAGATGCGCCGGGACCGTTGTCGCCCCGCCGCGTTCGACCTTTGCCGGCGTCGCTTCGGTCACCTCCAGGTCGAGGTCGGTCGCCTTCATTTCAAGGCTGGCCCCCTCGGCGCTGAGCAGCACGTTCGACAGGATCGGAATGGTGTTGCGCCGCTCGACCACGCGGTGAACATGGTTGAGAGACTTCAGGAGATTTGACCGTTCCAGGATAACACGCATGACGAAACAGGCTCGCTTGAATGAATGAACGGGTCTCCGGCAAGCGGCGCCCCGCGAAAGGTCTGAACAGGCTCAGAATCTGCGTAAACTGACAGGAAAAACCCGGCAAACGCAAGCCCGCGCCACCGGTTCGGACCGGCTGCGCGGGCTTTCTGGGGATAAAAAGGCCGAAGTTCGCGAGCCGGCGTTTTTCGGGCCATCAGGCCTGGTCGTTGATCAGCCTTCTCAGCAATTCGAGTTCCTGCGCCAGTGTGTTGTCGGCACCGGAAAGATCCTCGATTTTGCGCACCGCATGCAGCACGGTCGTATGGTCGCGGCCGCCGAACCGCCGCCCGATCTCCGGGAGCGAGCGCGGCGTCAACACCTTCGACAGATACATAGCGACCTGCCGCGGCTTGACGATGGTGCGTGTGCGCCGGTTGGACAGCAGTTCGGTCTTCGACACGTTGTAGTGGCGCGCGACGATGCGCTGGATGTCCTCGATACGCACCCGCTTCGGTTCACCCGAACGATAGATGTGGCCGAGGATCTCGTCGATGCGGTCAATGGTGATCTGCGGTTCGAAGGATTGGCGAAACAAAAGCTGGTTGAAGGCACCTTCGAGCTCGCGCCCGCTGCCGGTCACCGTGCGGGCGACGTGGTTGAGTATCTCTTCGGAAATATCCAGCGACGCATCGTCGAGCTTGGCGGTGGCAAGCCTGAGCTTGAGCATACCGATACGCATTGCGAAATCCGGGGCCGACATTTCCAGCGCGACGCCGCCGTTGAGGCGCGAGCGGACGCGTGGCTCCAGCGACTCCAATTCGGACGGCGGCCGGTCGGCAGCGACCACCACCTGCTTGGCGCTGTCGAGCAGCATGTTGATCAAATGGCAGAATTCGTGCTGGATCGACTTGCCCTGCAGGAACTGCATGTCGTCGATGATGAGGAGGTCGATGTCGCGCAGCTGTTCTTTCAGCGTCAGTGCGTTGTTGTCGCGGATCGCGGTGGCGAACCGCCACATGAAATACTCAGCCGTAAGATAGACGACCCGCGATTTCGGATTCTGCTTCAGCGATTCTGCGGCGATCGCCTGCAACAGATGCGTTTTGCCCAGCCCGACCGTCGCGTGAAGAAAGAGCGGATTGAAACGCACCGCGCTCGACTGCGATTCCGCGACCGCCTTGGCGGCGGCAAAAGCCACTCGGTTCGATGGTCCTTCGATGAAGGAGGTGAAAGTGTAGCGTGGATCGAGCGGCGAACCGAGAACATTGTGCCGGAACTCGGTTTCTGCCGGCATCCCCGGGCGGGTTGCCGGGACCCGTTCGACCCTGCTGGGGCTCGCCGTGCCCGCAGAGAGCGCGGTTTGCGTCTGCCTGGTCATCTTGCGCGCCGGCGCCACTTCTGGCTCGACGCTGTTGCGGCCCTGCCGTGTGGCGGTGCGAACCACGATCTCGATCTTGAGGATCTCCGGATCCTCGTGCTTCCACAACTCGGTGATGAGATCGAGATAGTGGCCGTTGATCCATGAACGCAGGAATGCGGTTGGCACTGAGATGCGGACAATGCCCTTAGAGGATTCAGCGACCTTCATGCGCCCGAACCAGCTCGAATAGACCTCGGTTCCCAGACGCGCCTTCAACTGGGCCTTGACCCGATCGAACTTCTGTTCAGCTTCATTGGAAGCCGCCATGTCGTTCCTTCCGACTAACGTTCCAGGAAATGGGAGGTCGCCTGTAAGCTCCCTTTCGATGCCGCCGCTCTGCATGATCGAGTTCCTTGTCTCTTGTACCTGTTTTCCGCCGGGGATGCGCCTCCTGCATCCATGTTTCCGGCGACCGTGTCTTCGCTGCGACACCATCGCCGCCGCCGGCTGATGAATCGCCTCGTTGTCGGTCCGGCGCCGAAGCGCCGATCCGCTTTGGTCATGTCAGGGCAACAAAATGCCGTCCGGCGAAAAACCGCCGGCGCACCGTCGACCTGCCATGTACAATTACGCCAGTCCCCTACCGTATCGAAAAGACAAACCAACCCCGTCCGCGGAGTTGAATCCGCGCTGTAAACTCTGCCAATTTGAGCTGGCCGGTTTCAGGCTGGTCAAGGGCCAAGGGCCCATCCCTTCGATGGACAGACATTACCGAAATCGCTGTGGATAGGGCAAGGCCACCCCTAACGGATTTTTAAGGAATCTGACTAGCAAGGGACGTTTCGAACGCCATGCTGCAATAGTTGATTTTGACAAAGCCATTGTGATTCAAACCCTTTTCCGGCGAATATGAAAAAGGCCACACAACGCGAAATTTTCTGAAATAATTCACTTGACAGCCAATTGTCGCCTATCGGCCGCAGCTGATGTGAACAAGCTGTGGATCACCATCGGTAAGCTTCTGAAAGGAAACGGTAATCCGTGACGCTCGGAAATTTTCGTATTGGCGGTTTCGGAGGCTCCGAATATGAGCGGGCATGTATATGCCGGCAAAGCATTTCGAACTTTGAAATGCTCGCGGAGCGCCATTTTGCGGGCTTTCTTTTAAGTACTTGCCGGCAAACGAAAAAACCCGGCGCGATTGGCCGGGTTTGAAGTAGCGCAGTTCAGGAATGGATATATCAGGCTGACAGCACCTTGACCCGTTGGGCCAACCGCGACACCTTGCGCGATGCCGTGTTCTTGTGCACCACGCCCTTGGTCGCGGCGCGCATCAGTTCCGGCTCGGCCACCTTGAAGGCAGCCTGTGCGGCCGCCTTGTCGCCAGCCGCGAGCGCCTCTTCGACCTGGCGGATGTAGGTTCGGACGCGGGAGCGGCGGTTCTTGTTGATCGCTGCGCGACGGGCGATCTTGCGCGTTGCCTTTTTGGCCGAGGAGGTATTGGCCATGGTGCCTCTCTTCTGATCTGGTGGGCGCTTGCGGGATACCGCGGGGCGCAAAAAACAAACGGGCAGCCACAGGGCCGCCTCGGTTGTTGCGGCTTATAGTTCAGCTTTTCCGGCACGTCAACGCTGCAGTGTTTTCTTTTTGACCGGTGCCTCGTCATCTCATCGGTTCGTGAAATTCGGCTTCCGCTTGCCGGTGAAGGCCGCCATGCCTTCCTTCTGGTCATCCAGCGCAAACAGCGAATGAAACAGCCGGCGCTCGAACCGCAGACCCTCGGTGAGCGTCGTCTCATAGGCGCGGTTGACGGCCTCCTTCGCCATCATCACCGACGGCAAGGAAAAATCGGCGATCTTCGCCGCTGCCTTAAGCGCTTCCTCGATCAACTCGCCGGCTGGCACGACGCGCGAGACAAGGCCGGAACGCTCGGCCTCGGCTGCGTCCATCATTCGCCCCGTCAGGCACATATCCATCGCCTTGGACTTGCCGACGAAACGGGTCAGGCGCTGCGATCCGCCCATGCCGGGAATGACGCCCAGCGTGATCTCGGGTTGGCCAAACTTGGCGGTGTCGGCGGCGATGATGAAGTCGCACATCATCGCCAGTTCGCAGCCGCCCCCCAGCGCATAGCCCGCCACCGCCGCGATGATCGGCTTTCGTGCCCGCGTAAATTCTTCCCAGCCGACGAAGAAATCCTGCACATAAGCATCCACGTAGGAGATCGACTGCATTTCCTTGATATCGGCACCTGCCGCGAAAGCCTTCTCCGAACCAGTGATGACCATGGCGCCAATGTCGGCATTGGCGCCCATGCTGTTCACCGAGGCGACCAGTTCCGCCAGCACTTGTGAATTCAGCGCGTTGAGCGCCTGCGGCCGGTTCAGCGTAATCAGCCCGACCTTGCCGCGGGTTTCGACGATGATGGTTTCATAGCCCATGCTTTGCTCCTCCTCGCTTCTGGTTTAAGCCTGACAGGCCCGGCAGTGGAAAGTCGAACGACCGCTTTGCACGATACGCTCGATGTGGCCGCCACAACCAGGCTTGGAGCAGGCTTCGCCCTCGCGATCGTAAACCGCGAAGGAATGCTGGAAGTAGCCCAGCGATCCATCGGTCTGCATATAGTCGCGCAACGACGAGCCGCCGGCGGCGATCGCATCGGCGACGACCGAGCGGATAGCTTCGGCCAGGCGTTCGCTCTGCTCTTTGGCTTTCTTGCCGGCTCTCGCGAGGGTGCCCGCTTCGCGCAGCGGCGACAGGCCGGCCCGCCAAAGCGCTTCCGAGACGTAGATATTGCCTAGCCCGGCAATTAGCCTCTGGTCCAGAAGTGCCGCTTTCAGCGGTGACTTGCGACCTTTCAGCAACGAAGCGAGCAGCGTGCCGTCCAGTGCGTTGCCTGTAGGCTCGACGCCTAATCCCGCCAGCATCGGATGCATGTCGGGCTCGCCTTCCGAAAACAGCATGAACCCGAAGCGGCGCGGGTCGTTGAAGATCACGCGAGAGCGGACGCCGGCAGGGGATGCGATGTCGAAGACGACGTGATCGTGAGCAGTGTTTTTCGAACGTTCGTGGTGGAACGCGCCGGGCGTTGCGCTCTCGTCGGCCGTTTCGATGCGAAACGAACCCGACATGCCGAGATGGCAGATCAGAACCGGGCCGTTGTCCATGTGCATTGTCAGATATTTGGCACGGCGGCCGAGCGCAGCAATCGTCTTGCCGGTCAGCCGCTCCGAAAATCTCGCGGGGAACGGAAACCGCAAATCCGGCCGGCGTGCCTCGACACCGACAATGCGGGCACGTTCAAGGGCCGGCTGCAGACCGCGCCTGACCGTCTCTACCTCCGGCAGCTCAGGCATGGGCGCCTATCATCGCATGGAAGGAGGTGCCGTAAGGGCCGCGCGCTAGCCCGAGATGTTCGGCCACGGTTTCGCCGATGTCGGCAAATGTCATCCTCAGTCCGATGTCTGCGCCTTTGAAACCCGGCCGTGTCCCGATAACCGGAATCCGCTCGCGCGTGTGGTCGGTGCCGCGCCACGTCGGATCGTTGCCGTGATCGGCGGTCAAAATGAGCAGATCGCCTGACCTCAGCCGTGCGAACGCCTCGGGGAGGCGCCGGTCGAAAGCCTCGAGCGCGGCGGCATACCCCACAACGTCGCGCCGATGCCCGAACTCGGTGTCGAAGTCGACAAAGTTCGCGAAGACGAGGTCGCCGTCGCGCGCGTCTTCCATGGCGCCGAGCGCTTTGTCGAACATCGCCATGTTGCCGGCAGCCTTGCGGACTTCCGAGATGCCCCGATGGGCGAAAATGTCGCCGATCTTGCCGACTGCGATAACTCGGCTGCCGCGCGCCGTCAGCCGGTCGAGCAGCGTCGGTTCCGGCGGCGGTACGGCATAGTCGCGACGATTATGCGTTCGCTCGAACGTGGCGGCGGTTTCACCGATAAACGGCCGCGCGATAACTCGGCCGATATTCAGCGGATCGACGAGCCTGCGCACCACCTTGCAGAACTCGTAAAGCCGTTCCAGGCCGAAATGAACCTCGTGCGCGGCGATCTGCAGGACGGAGTCGATCGAGGTGTAGCAGATCGGCTTGCCGGTACGGATATGGTCTTCGCCGAACCGTTCGATAATCGCGGTGCCCGGAGCATGGCAATTGCCGAGGATGCCGGGCACCTTCCCTTCACGCACCATTGCTTCGGTCAACTCGGCCGGAAAGGCCGGAATCGTGTCCGGGAAGTAACCCCAGTCGAAACGGACCGGCAGGCCGGCTATTTCCCAATGACCCGATGGCGTGTCCTTGCCGCTCGAAACCTCTTGGGCCGCGCCGTGAAAGGCGGCGGCAAGCGGCGCACTGCCGACATTCTCGAACCTGAAACCCGTCGCCGTTGCCGCGGCCTGGCCGAGGCCGAGCGAAAGCATGTTTGGTACAAGAAGGGGCCCGTCACGCAGGCCTTCGCGATCGGCGCGGCCTTCCGCGCAGGCCCGCGCGATGTGTGCGAACGTATTGGAGCCGGTGTCGCCATAGCGTTCGGCATCGGCCGCGCCGCCGATGCCGAAGGAGTCCAGGACAAAAAGGAAGGCGCGTGCCATCGAAAGGTTCATCATTGCCTGTGTGTTGGCTCAGACATAGGGTTCCGCGTCGCCATTGGCAATTCGGAAACCCAAACAGCACGGTTGGCATGCTGGTCCCGGAGAGACGAATCGCGGCATGGTCGATCTGCGGATGGAAATGCGCGGCGCGGAGCTCGCATGAGGCTTGCCCTGACAGCATTCGCCGCCGTACTGGCTTTGCTGCTGGAGGGGTCTTGCGCAAACCTGGCGCGCGCCGATTGGCGCTATGTTATCGGAACGTTCCGTATCGGTATCGTCGCCGAACCGTTGCCGGTCCGAGGGACGATGTGCCGGCTGCAGCCATCGTGCGTGTAGTCTCGGCCCGCGGTTGCAAGCAATAGCAACAGACCGGTTAGCGGGCTTCAGGCGTCAGCAATCGCTGCACGGAATGGTCGGGCTCCTGCGCGGCCGCAGATAATAAGTTTCCGCCATCGATATCGAATTGAAGACCGAGCTCAACCCGAACCGGCTTTGGCCGTCCGCCGACCAGGTGATAATTGGCTTGTAGGCGAGATCGCTCTCGACCCGAATGAGGAAAGTGCCTTTGATCTTGAGCGCGCTCGGGACCGTTGTGGTGGAATCCTTGACCGCGTCGAGGCTAGAGACGCCATCCACCAGTTTGCGCGACCACACGACCAGGACTTTCGGCGTCGTCTCGTTCGTCACCTGTATCGCCGTGATAATGATCTTCGGTTTCGAGCGGTTGTAGGGCTGGAGCGTGGAACTGCCGATCGCCATGATGGCATCGACATCGGCCGCCTTGATGGTCTGCTGCTGTGTGACGAGGTCCGCTACCATGCTGCCGATGCGGCTGACCTTCTTGCTGGTCTCGATGGCTTGCGAGGCCTCCATTGTCATAAAGTACATGATCAACAGGACAGGCACGATGAGGGCAAACTCGACGGCCGCAATACCGCGGCGGTCCGAGCAAAGCCGGATCGCTCTTGTACAAATCCCTGCGATGCCCAGCTGTGCCCCCGCACGAATCATGGCTTTGCCCTTTTCAAGCGACTAGGTGGTTCAGTTGTCGAACGGCTCGTTTTGCCAAGTGATCGAGGCGAAATGCAGCGTTTTGCCGTCCTTCAGATTGGCCATCGACTTGGCCATGAAGTCGGTCATCACCGGCCATTTGTAAAAAACCCGCAGCATGTTTCTCGACTCCGCCAGGCCCGGTGCGACCGTGAAGGTCTGTGTGCTCGTGCCCTTGGTCAGCACGACGTCGCCATCCTGGATCTTGAAACCGGCCAGCGCCGCATCGGCGAAGGTCGGATATTCGCGCAAGTCCACCAGCAATCCGGGACAGGTCTTGGCGACCATGATCTCCAATTTGGTGCAGATCATATCCCGCAGCTTGGTGCCGGACACATCGGCCGGTCTTAGCTGGCCGGTACGCAACTGGCGCGCGATGTCGTCTGTGGCGTTTGCCATCACTTCCTGTGCGGCAAAAGAAATGCAGCTCTCCAGTATGGCGAATACGAGAAGCGCGAAAGGAATTGCAAGCATTGCGAATTCGATCGCCGTGCTTCCGCGGCGGTCGCCCAAAAACCGTCTTGGAGAACCTACTCGTCCAGCCTTGCTCATGTCCTCTGCCCGCCGATGCCGCTTCTGTATCGGTCCCACCCTTAGTCGGAACCGATTGAAGTCCGGTTGGAATGACCGTTAAATTCAACGGGAAGGCCTTAACCCGGCCATAACCGAAGCACGTTCTCGCCAAAGACGGAGACGTCGGCTAGCTCTTATGACCGTGGTCAAGAATGATGGATGAACTTTTTCGCCCTATGCCTTTTGCCACAGGTTTGCCCTTCGTTGATGGGGCAGCACGGAGACGGGATGGGCCTTGAGACGACGGTTGATCCAGCTCTTATCCGCGGGTTGGTTACCGCACTTCCGTAATTCGTCCTGGGCTATCCCTGTCTAATATCGGGCGTTGGGCTGATGCCCAGCCACATAGTTAGCACGGGAGTTCCCCACCGTGGCTACATCCCGTCGCCGTGCTGCCCGGTTTTTTGCCGGAAGATCCGGGCGCGGGCAGAGCCCCTCAATCCGGCGGCGCCCGCGCCAAGGGGACGCTTGCCGGGATCCTGATCTTCGGTGAAGAAGCGCGCTGCATTTCAGTTGACCGGTTCGATCTGGTGGCCGATGGCCCACAGGAACGCCGCCATCTCGCGCGCGACCGCCGCAACCACGATGGGTGCCTTCTTGCCGGCAGCCGTCATGCGCCGGTAGCGGGCGCAAAGCCGGGTCTGCGCCCTCCAGGCGATCTCGCGCACGGCCTTCGGCAGGCCCTCGAGCCGGACCCGAATGGTCTCCGTCACCCTGGCCGGATAGCGATAGCTCCAGGCGCCCTCCACCAGGACGCGACGCGCCCGCCGGTTGCCGGCCAGCGTCAGGCCGCCACGCTTTACTGTGTCGCCGGTCGAGCGCTCCGAGGGCACCAGGCCGAGAAAGGCCATCAACTGCCGCGGAGTGTCGAAGCGGCGGACATCGCCGACTTCGCTGACAAAGGTGACGGCGACGATGAAGGACACACCACGCAGCGCCTGATAGGCCGCCACCACCGGCGCCATCGACCAGCTCGGCACCAGCTCAGCCAACTGCGCATCCAGCCGCTCCAGCCGGTCCTGCGCATCGGTGATCACGTCGACCTGGTCCTGGAACACGATCTGCTGGGCCGGATGGTCGAACTTTTGCGCCGCCAGCCAGCGGGCATGGGCCCGGGTCCAGTTCTTGCAACCGGTAAAGACCCGGCCATGGCGCAGCAGGAACGAAAGCAGCATCTGGCGCTTCTTGCGCAGATCCTCGCTCGCCGCGGACCGCACCCGCACCATGTCGCGCACCGCTTCATGCACCGCATCTGGAACCCAGATTCCCTTCAGTTCGCCCGCCCGCAGCAGCCGCGCCAGACTGACCGCATCGCGCCGGTTCGTCTTGACGCGCTCGCCCGGGCGCTTGGGGATCAGCGACGGCGCAACGACATCGCAGCGCTGACCGAGCTCGACGATCTGCCGGTAAAGCCCGTAGCCGGTCGGGCCGGCTTCGTAGCAGAAATGCAGGCGGGGATGCTTTTTCTCCAGCTTGCGCACGAAGCGCTCGACCGCCGCCGGCCTCGCCTCGATCTCGCCGAAATACCGGACCTCCCCATGCCGTCCGCCCTCGGCAACCGCAATTGCGTGCTTGGCTTTCGACACATCGACACCGACGTAAAAAACGTTATCTTGCTCCATGGCCCGTCCTTTCTTCGCTTGGGGCTCGGCTCGGCACTCCCGAGCAACCCCCGTTTGCTTAACAGCTGCAAAGACTAAGGGCGGGCCGCCGCTCAGACCACGGTCATAACGTCTTATGACCGTGGTCAAGAATGATGGATGAACTTTTTCGCCCTATGCCTTTTGCCACAGGTTTGCCCTTCGTTGATGGGGCAGCACGGAGACGGGATGGGCCTTGAGACGACGGTTGATCCAGCTCTTATCCGCGGGTTGGTTACCGCACTTCCGTAATTCGTCCTGGGCTATCCCTGTCTAATATCGGGCGTTGGGCTGATGCCCAGCCACATAGTTAGCACGGGAGTTCCCCACCGTGGCTACATCCCGTCGCCGTGCTGCCCGGTTTTTTGCCGGAAGATCCGGGCGCGGGCAGAGCCCCTCAATCCGGCGGCGCCCGCGCCAAGGGGACGCTTGCCGGGATCCTGATCTTCGGTGAAGAAGCGCGCTGCATTTCAGTTGACCGGTTCGATCTGGTGGCCGATGGCCCACAGGAACGCCGCCATCTCGCGCGCGACCGCCGCAACCACGATGGGTGCCTTCTTGCCGGCAGCCGTCATGCGCCGGTAGCGGGCGCAAAGCCGGGTCTGCGCCCTCCAGGCGATCTCGCGCACGGCCTTCGGCAGGCCCTCGAGCCGGACCCGAATGGTCTCCGTCACCCTGGCCGGATAGCGATAGCTCCAGGCGCCCTCCACCAGGACGCGACGCGCCCGCCGGTTGCCGGCCAGCGTCAGGCCGCCACGCTTTACTGTGTCGCCGGTCGAGCGCTCCGAGGGCACCAGGCCGAGAAAGGCCATCAACTGCCGCGGAGTGTCGAAGCGGCGGACATCGCCGACTTCGCTGACAAAGGTGACGGCGACGATGAAGGACACACCACGCAGCGCCTGATAGGCCGCCACCACCGGCGCCATCGACCAGCTCGGCACCAGCTCAGCCAACTGCGCATCCAGCCGCTCCAGCCGGTCCTGCGCATCGGTGATCACGTCGACCTGGTCCTGGAACACGATCTGCTGGGCCGGATGGTCGAACTTTTGCGCCGCCAGCCAGCGGGCATGGGCCCGGGTCCAGTTCTTGCAACCGGTAAAGACCCGGCCATGGCGCAGCAGGAACGAAAGCAGCATCTGGCGCTTCTTGCGCAGATCCTCGCTCGCCGCGGACCGCACCCGCACCATGTCGCGCACCGCTTCATGCACCGCATCTGGAACCCAGATTCCCTTCAGTTCGCCCGCCCGCAGCAGCCGCGCCAGACTGACCGCATCGCGCCGGTTCGTCTTGACGCGCTCGCCCGGGCGCTTGGGGATCAGCGACGGCGCAACGACATCGCAGCGCTGACCGAGCTCGACGATCTGCCGGTAAAGCCCGTAGCCGGTCGGGCCGGCTTCGTAGCAGAAATGCAGGCGGGGATGCTTTTTCTCCAGCTTGCGCACGAAGCGCTCGACCGCCGCCGGCCTCGCCTCGATCTCGCCGAAATACCGGACCTCCCCATGCCGTCCGCCCTCGGCAACCGCAATTGCGTGCTTGGCTTTCGACACATCGACACCGACGTAAAAAACGTTATCTTGCTCCATGGCCCGTCCTTTCTTCGCTTGGGGCTCGGCTCGGCACTCCCGAGCAACCCCCGTTTGCTTAACAGCTGCAAAGACTAAGGGCGGGCCGCCGCTCAGACCACGGTCATAACGTCTAATGCCCGGCGCTCATCTCGGCTTCAGAGGCCTTCTCGGCATCGCTCTTATACGAGCTTTCGCAATACGGCGCGCAGGACATCGTCTGCACTTCGGCGCGTCGATAGATGCGCACCGACGCCGCCGCCTGGCGCACGACGGTTATCTGCTCATCGACGATCGGGTTGCCCTCCTGATCGAGGACGACAAGATTGGTGACGCCAAATCCCTTGCCGGTCAGTACGATCGTCGATGCGTCCTGCACGGAGGCGTCGGCGATCGCCGGATTGCCGACGACAATCGTATCGGCGGCGCGCGACAATTTGATGATCTTTGCCTGGTTCATCGTTACCTCGATGCCCGCGCCGGCCTTGGCTGGAAAGGCGAAAGTCGCTGCGGCACAAAGCACGGCAACTGGAAATGATGATCTCGGCCCGGCCATTGAGGCGCCCCCTGGCAAACTGTTCAACGGAACATGAACGAGATTGGTGAACCAACCGTTAAGCGGCTGGAGTCCAGGATCAAGCCGGAACCGGCATTGGGCCTAGCCGGCACGGCTGGAACGTCTTTGCCGAATTGCGCCTTTTGCGCCTTTTGTCGGCCCGGGGTCCTAGCGGCGGGTATTTTAGTTCTGGGTTAACCACGCAATGCCATCGAAGCGGGAAAGGAATCGGTAAGCCTGTTTATTAAGCCGATTGAAACAGCTTCTCCTTAGATTCGCAGTATCCGATCAGCCACCAAGAGAAGTTGACGGAAGTGCTGTAACAATTGGAGTAGGAGCTCAAATGTCTAGCCTCATCGCACGTTTTGTGAAGGACGAATCCGGCGCGACCGCTATCGAATACGGTCTGATCGCCGCTCTCATCGCGCTCGCCATCATGGTCGGCGCCACCTCGCTCGGCACCGCGCTGAACGCCAAGTTTGACAAGATTGCCACCAAGGTCAACGCTTCGTAAGCAACAACATTCCGTTGCTTCCCAATAAGGGCCGCCGCACTGGCGGCCCTTATTTAGTCCTACGCATGATTTTGAACTTTAGACCTCATCAATCGTTAATCGAACATACCTAGGCTGGGACCGGGTACAGTTTGACCACAGGCGCCACGCCCATGCTTGAAGCCGTGATCTTCGTCGTCTTTCCATTCTGCATGCTTTTTGCCGCGATCTCCGACATGCTGTCGATGACGATCGCCAATCGCGTGCCTGTGCTGCTCGTCGTTGTCTTTGCCTTGGTTGCGCCCTTGACCGGCATGGACTGGGCCACCTATGGCGGGCACTTCGCCGCCGGCGGCCTGGTTCTTGTAGTGACATTCGGCCTGTTCGCGCTTGGCGGCATGGGCGGCGGCGACGCCAAGCTCCTGGCCGCCACTGCCGTATGGATGGGACTGAACATCCATCTCGTCGAGTATCTTGTCACCTCGACATTCATCGGCGGTCTGCTGACCCTTGCCATCCTCGCCTATCGAAAATCGCTGCTTGCCGCCGTCACAAGCCACAATCGGTTCCTGCGCCATTTCGCCGATGAGGCGACCGGCGTTCCGTACGGCATTGCGCTTGGCATTGGCGGTCTGCTCACCTATTCCGACTCACCGTTGATGGCCTGGGCGCTTACCAGGCTGGCGGGCTGAATTTCGCTTTTCGCCATTGGCGCCGAGCAGGCGAATTGGCCACGTTTTCCTTCGGGCCAGAGTTGTCGCTCTAATTTATGTAAACCTTAAATTAATCACGATCGTAAGTATAACATTAACCTTGTTTTGACGATTGCCGCTGCAAAGTCCGGCTTGGCTAGTGGTTTGCCAAGGCGAGGTTCGGACAGATGCCAGCATCCCGATTAATTATTCTAGGCGTGGCGATAGCCGCGGCCGGCGGTGCAGGCTATGTCGCGAAGAACATGGTTGTGGCTCCGCCGCCTCCGGTTGTCGATTCCGGTCCTCAGGCGCCGGCGATCGCGCTGCAGGATGTGCTTGTTCTTTCCGGCGACGTTCCGATGGGCAGTCCGCTTGAAAACAACATTTCCTGGGAGTCATGGCCGTCCGCCGGCATCAACGCAAATTTCATCACCCGCGCTGCCGAGCCTGAAGCGCTGGACAAGCTGAAGGGCGCCGTCGCCCGCGTGGCGCTCTATGCCGGCGAGCCGCTGCGCCGCTCGAAGCTGATCGGTGAAGGGCAAAGCTTCATGTCGTCGATCCTGCCCTCCGGCATGCGGGCTGTCGCCACAAGCATTTCGGCCGACACCTCGGCCGGTGGCTTCATTCTTCCGAACGATTTCGTCGACGTCATCATGACCCGCAGAACCGATGCCGCCAATGGCGGTGGTCCGGGCTTCACGACCGAAACTATCCTCAAGAACATTCGTGTCCTGGCGATCGACCAGACCATTCAGGAGGATGAGGAAGGCAAGAAGACCAGAGTCGGCCAGACCGCCACCCTGGAGCTGACGCCGCAGCAGTCCGAGATCATCACCGTCGCACAGCAGATGGCGGATCGCCTGACACTGGCGCTGCGCTCGATCAAGGACAGCCAGGACAAGAATGTGGGCGAGGCCGACTACCTGGTTTCCGGCAATGGTCGGCGCGGCACCGTGCGGTTGATCAAGTCGGGCGAAGTTTCCGAGGTGGGGGCAAGGAAATGAGGCTAAAAACCAAACTGCCGCTCACCCTGGCTGTGGCGATCGGCCTGTTTCTCCTTGGAACGAATGCATATGGCATCCTCGATGCCAGTGCGGCGGGCAATGCCAGGGTCACGGCTTCGACCGCCACCCAGCGGGTCAAACTCGGACTCAATAAATCGGTGGTCATCGACCTGCCGAGCGATGCCTATGATATTCTCGTCGCCAACCCCGCTGTAGCCGACGCAGTGACCCGCACCGCCCGCCGCATCTATCTGTTCGGAAAGGCGGTCGGCGAGACCAACATCTTCGTCTTTGGCCCGAATGGCGAGCAGATCGTCAGCCTTGACCTGGCGGTCGAACGCGATGTTGCCGGGCTGGAGGACTATATCAAGCGCTTCATCCCGTCATCGGAGGTCAAGGTCGAGTTGCTGAACGACAACGTCGTTCTGACCGGAACCGTCGACACTCCTCTTGACGCCAAGCGCGCGGCTGATCTGGCAAACATCTTCGTGTCCGGCGGCGAGGCTACCACGGGTCAATATTCGCAGACCGCTGCCGGCGGTTCGGCCGAAGCCGGCGTCGCCATCGACAACCCGGATGCCGAGCGCCGCGTCAGCCAGATCGTCAACCTGCTGCAGATTATCGGCGACGACCAGGTGACGCTGAAGGTGACGGTTGCCGAGGTCAGCCGCACGGTGATGAAGCAGCTCGGCGTCAACATGGTCGGCAACGGCAGCAGCAACGGCATCAGTTGGAGCGCTCTCACCACGCCTGCATACGGATTGGGAAAGCCACTGTCGCAATATTCGGGGGCGGCGATCGGCAGCTCAACTCTTCAAGCGTACATAAACGCCATGGAGCAAAGCGGTGTCATGAAGACGCTGGCCGAGCCGACTCTCACCGCCGTTTCCGGCGAGAAGGCGACCTTCAAGGTCGGCGGCGAATTCAATATCATCACCGGCCGAACAAGCAACGTTTCAAACGACAATCAAACTGGCCAGATTACCTACGAGCACGAACGCCTTGAATATGGAATTGGGCTCGAATTCCAGCCGGTCGTGCTCTCGGCGGGCCGCATCAGCCTGAAAGTGAGGACGTCGGTTTCGGAACCTACGACCGAAGGCGCCGCAGTCCTGGAAGGAGCCGGCGACTTACCCGGCACCACTTTGCTGTCGATCCGCAAACGCCTGGCCGACACCACGGTGGAATTGCCCTCCGGCGGTTCCATGATGATCGCGGGCCTTGTCCGCGACGACATCAGGCAGGCGGTTGCCGGGCTGCCCGGCCTGACCAAAATACCGGTGCTAGGCACGCTGTTCCGCAGCAGGGATTTCGTCCGCAACGAGACCGAACTCGTCATCATCATCACGCCCTATCTGGTGAAGCCGGTGGCGCGCAACGATCTTGCCAAGCCGGATGACAATTTCAACGCAGCCAGCGATGGCGCCGGCATGTTCCTTGGCCGCGTCAACCGCGTCTACGGCACCATGCAGACCGACAAGCCCAACGGCCGCTATCACGGCGTTGTCGGCTTTATCTACAAGTAAGCGGGGAAGTCGACATGTCTCAGGCAGTATCGAAGGCAAGGGCGGTCACCGCGATACAGTCCGTTCATTCGCGGATCTGGCGGCCGGCCGTTCCGATCATAGCGATCGCGGTAGCGGCATCACTGGCCGGCTGCGCCAATCGCGACAGCGTCACGGTCGGTGCCATACCGGACGACTATCGCACCACGCATCCTATCGTCATCGCCGAGAAGGTCCAGAAGATCGACCTTCCGGTCGGCGCCGGCGACCGTGGCATGACCAGATCCCAGCGTGACACGCTCCTGGGCTTTCTCAACGGATACGACAGGAGCGCGGCTCCGGTGCTGACGATCGAGATTCCGAGCGGCTCAGCTAACGAAATCGCAGCGGCCGCGGCCGGCCGCGATTTCGCCAGGCTCGCCATAGCCAGCGGCATCAGCCGGAAGCGGATCGCCATGCGGTCCTATCAGTCTGTTTCAGCCGAAGCGTCCGCACCGGTCCGCGTTGCCTACGTCTCGGTGAAGGCTCAGACGGATAAATGCGGGCGCTGGCCCGAAGACCTGCTGCAGACTTCGGAAAACAAGCACTATGCCGATTTCGGCTGTTCGTATCAGAACAATCTGGCTGCCCAGATGGCCAATCCGTCCGATCTGATCGGGCCACGCAAACCGACGCCGATCGACGCGGAAAATCGCGGCGCGGTGATCGACGTCTATCGTGACAGGGGTATTTCGGACGAATTCCTCGGCAATTCGGAAGTCGATTATTAACGAGTGTTGAGGCTCAACAAAACTCTAAGCCGCGCAAGTCACGGAAAGTGATGACAATGAGCAATCTTGCCTATGACACTGAGGTACCGGGCGGCGAAACCTCGGAGCAGGATATTGCCGCAATGCAGGCGTTGCGGCCGATCCCGCGCATTTCGATCCAGGCATTTTGCGAGACCGAAGGCGTAGCCAATCCGGTCGAGCGCGCCGGCGAGGATCGCCGCATGGCCAAGGCCCATCTGAAGGTGCATATGGGGGGCATCCCCACCGCTATCGAATTCTATCAGTCGGCGCCGACACCGAACCTGATCCTGCTTGAATCCCGCAGCGAGCCGAAGCTGTTGCTGGAACAACTCGCCCAGCTCTCCGAGCATTGTGACCCGACCTCCAAGGTGGTGGTTGTCGGCCACTACAACGATGTCGGCCTGTACCGCGAACTCATCCGTTCGGGCATCTCCGAATATGTCATCGCGCCCGTATCGATGGCCGACATCGTCAGCGTGGTGTCTTCGATCTTCGTTGATCCGGAAGCTGAGCCGATCGGCCGCTCGATTGCCTTCATCGGTGCCAAGGGCGGCGTCGGCTCCTCGACCATAGCCCATAATGTGGCCTGGGCCATGTCGTCCCTTTTCAAATCCGAAGTGGTTGTCGCCGATCTCGACCTCGCCTTCGGAACGGCCAATATCAACTTCGACCAGGACCCGGCCCAAGGCATTGCCGAGGCGGTCTTCTCGCCGGAACGCGTCGACGAGGTCTATCTCGACCGACTGCTCGCCCAATGCGCCGAGCACCTGTCGCTGCTTGCGGCCCCTTCGACCCTGGAGCGGGTCTACGATTTCGATCCCGACGCTTTCACCCAGCTTATCGACATAGCCCAGCGTAGCGCGCCGCTCCTCGTGCTCGATGTTCCCCACTTGTGGGCCGGCTGGACCAAGAACACGCTGGTCAAGGCCGATGAGATCGTCATCACGGCGACGCCCGAACTGGCCAATCTGCGCAACACGAAGAACCTGGTCGACATGCTGAAGCGGCTTCGTCCGAACGATCCTGCGCCAAAGCTTGTGATCAACCAGGCCGGTGTGCCGAAACGTCCCGAGATTACGCCGTCCGACTTCTCCGAATCCCTCGGCCTTTCGCCGATGTCGGTCATCCCCTTCGAGCCGCTTTTGTTCGGAAATGCTGCCAATAACGGACGTATGCTCGGTGAAATGGATGCCAAGAGTCCGGTCGTCGCCACGATCAACGAGATCGCCCATGTGCTGACAGGGCGCAGCGAAATCAAGGTGAAGAAAAAGGCTGGCCTCGGCAACCTGATAGGCAAGCTTTCGCGCAACAAGAAGTGATGCCGCAGCGGTGGAATTGGTAAGCGATCATGTTTGGTAAAAGAGGCAGCGACGACGGCAACCGGACCATCCCGGAATTCCGTCAGCCCGCACCCGCAGCTGCTGCGCCGGCTGCCGCGAACCCTATGGAAGCGGCTATAGGTGCCAGACCCGCGACGCTGCCGCCATCCGGCGCGCCTGCTGCGCAGGTTCGCCGTGCAGTCGAGCCGCCGCCATTGGCGCCGGAGCCGAAAACTATCCAGCGCCAAAAGAGCGAAACCTACTACGACACCAAAAGCCAGGTCTTCGCCGCATTGATCGACACGATCGACCTGTCGCAGCTGGCCAAGCTCGATCCCGAAAGCGCGCGCGAGGAAATCCGCGACATCGTCAACGACATCATCGCGATCAAGAATTTCGCGATGTCCATCGCCGAGCAGGAAGAGCTTCTCGAGGACATCTGCAACGACGTTTTGGGCTACGGGCCGCTGGAGCCACTGCTTGCGCGCGACGATATTGCCGACATCATGGTCAATGGCTCCAAGAACGTTTACATCGAAGTCAACGGCAAGGTCGAGCAGACCGGCATCCGGTTCCGCGACAACCAGCAGCTCCTCAACATCTGCCAGCGTATCGTCAGCCAGGTCGGCCGCCGCGTCGATGAATCAAGCCCGATCTGCGATGCGCGTCTTCCAGATGGCTCGCGTGTCAACGTCATCGCACCGCCCCTGGCTATTGACGGCACCGCACTTACCATCCGCAAGTTCAAGAAGGACAAGCTGACGCTCGACCAGCTGGTCAAGTTCGGCTCGATTTCGCCGCAAGGGGCCGAGATTCTCAAGATCATCGGCCGTGTCCGTTGCAACATCGTCATCTCGGGCGGTACCGGCTCGGGCAAGACGACGCTGCTCAATTGCCTGACCAACTATATCGACCGCGAGGAACGCGTCATCACCTGCGAGGACTCGGCTGAGCTGCAATTGCAGCAGCCGCATGTGGTGCGTCTCGAAACCCGCCCGCCCAACCTCGAAGGCGAGGGCGAAGTGACCATGCGCGACCTGGTCAAGAACTGTCTGCGCATGCGGCCCGAACGCATTATCGTCGGCGAAGTGCGCGGACCCGAAGTGTTCGACCTGCTGCAGGCGATGAACACTGGCCATGACGGCTCGATGGGAACGATCCACTCGAACAGCCCGCGCGAATGCCTCAACCGTATAGAGTCGATGATCGCCATGGGCGGCTACACGCTGCCGCAAAAAACCGTGCGCGAAATCATCGTCGGCTCCGTCGACGTGATCATACAGGCTGCACGCCTGCGCGACGGATCGCGGCGCATCACCCACATCACCGAGGTGATCGGCATGGAGGGCGACGTCATCATCACCCAGGACATCGTTCTTTATAACATCAAGGGCGAGGACGCGAACGGCAGGCTGCTGGGCGAGCACGTGTCGACCGGCATCGGCCGTCCGCATTTCTGGGAGCGCGCCCGCTACTACGGTGAGGAGCAGCGCCTCGCCGTTGCGCTCGAGGCAATGGAGAAGCGCGCTGACTGATCCGTCCGGAAACGTGGGGGCCAGGATCGATGTTCGGAATTGACGGCACCGTATTGGCATTCGTCGTGCTCGCCGGCTTCAGCGCCGGCGCTGTGGCCTATGCTTTCCTGTTCAACCGGATCAGCACCGAGAAGCAGGTCGGCAAGCGGCTTGAATCGATCAAGACCGCCGAGACGGATCGTTCCGTCGTCAAGGCTTCGCGCGATCGCGTCGCGGAAGCGGCCAAGCGTCGCAAGTCCGTCCAGGATTCGCTGAAGGATCTCGATCAAAAGCAAAAGTCCAATCAGAGCCTGGTCAAAAAACCACCGCTGAAGATCCAAATCCGTCAGGCCGGCATGAAGATCTCGCTCGAGCGCTTTTATGTCTACTCGGCGGTCTGCGGCGTCGTCTTGACGGCTCTTATCTATTTCATCGGCGCACCGCTGCTGGTCTTGCCGGCTGCGCTGCTGGTCGGCGTCTTGGGTCTGCCACGCTGGTTCGTCTCGTTTCGCCGCGGACGCCGCGTCAAGGCGTTCCTCAACGAATTTCCGAACGCGCTCGATATCATTGTGCGTGCGGTAAAATCCGGCCTGCCGCTGAACGATGCCGTGCGCCTGATCGCCAACGAATCCCCCGAGCCGGTCAAGACCGAGTTCCGCCGCATCGTCGATTCGCAGCAAATGGGTTTGTCGATCCCCGACGCGGCCATGCGCATGCCAGAAACGATGCCGTGCACCGAGGCGAGCTTCTTCGGCATCGTCATCCAGATTCAGTCTCAGGCCGGCGGCAATCTTTCCGAAGCGCTGGGCAATCTTTCGCGCGTGCTTCGCGATCGCAAGAAAATGAAAGCCAAGGTCCAGGCGTTGTCCATGGAAGCCAAGGCATCCGCCGTGATCATCGGCGCGTTGCCTTTCGTCGTCGCCTGTCTCGTCTATTTGACGAGCCCGAACTACATCATGCCCCTCTTCACCACCAGCACCGGCCATCTGATCCTCGGTTGTTCCGGCATCTGGATGTCGATGGGCATCCTGGTAATGCGCAAGATGATGAATTTCGAAGTTTAGGACTCGCGTATGACCGATCACGTCGTCAGAACTCTCACCGATCCGTCCCTGCTGATCGCACTGCTGGTCGGCATAGCGGTGTTTGCGACCGTCTTCACGCTGCTGCCCGCCTTTGGCGGGAACCAGCTCAAGGCGCGCATGAAATCCGTGGCGCTGGAGCGCGATGAGCTGCGCGCCAAGCAGCGGGCGCGGCTGGCAATCGAAGCCGACCGCCGCCGCAAGGGCCTGCGCGAAGAACAGTCGGTCGGCATGCGCAATATTGTCGATCGCCTGGATCTCAGGCGTGCGCTGGCGGATGAAGGTACCTTGCAGAAATTGAAAGTGGCGGGTTTTCGCGGGCAAAATCCGCTGACGCGCTTCCTTTTCTTCCGTCTCGTCCTGCCCTTCATCGGCTTTGCATTGGCGGCGATGTATCTGTTCGTGCTCGGCGGATTGCCCGAGCAGCCGTTTTTCGTGAAGCTGTTCGTGTGCATCGTGGTTGCCTATGCGGGGTTCTACGCGCCGGTGCTCTACGTCAACAACCGCGCTACCAAGCGCAAGCAGTCGATTCAGATGGCGTGGCCGGACGCGCTCGACCTGATGCTGATATGCGTCGAGTCGGGCATGTCGGTGGAAGCGGCGCTTCGCAAGGTCGCCGATGAGATCGGCGCGCAATCGGTGGCATTGGCGGAAGAATTCATCCTGACCAACGCCGAGCTTTCCTATCTGCAGGAGCGCAAGCAGGCCTACGAGAACCTTGCAAGCCGAACTGGGCTGGAATCCGTCAGGTCGGTGTCCCAGGCGCTGGTTCAGGCCGAGCGCTATGGCACGCCCGTGGCGCATGCATTGCGGGTGCTTGCCAGTGAGAGCCGCGACATGCGCATGAATGCCGCCGAGAAGAAGGCGGCCGCGCTGCCGCCGAAGCTCACCGTGCCGATGATCCTGTTCTTCCTGCCGGTACTGTTCGCCATCATTCTTGGTCCCGCCGGCATCCAGGTGAGCCAGCGCGGCATCTTCGGCGACCAGCCGAAATCCAGCAGCGAGTAGCACCAGCGGCGTTGCCAGAAACGCTGATACGATTCAGCCACGCTGCCGGTGCAGCGCGGCTCTTTGCGTTAGACATGTTGCGGAATTCGCGCGCCGGTTCGGCGGTCGAAGCGGTCAGTTGGTGGCAGGCCTTGGGTTGTCCTGGTCCTTGAGCTGGCTCCAGGCATTCTGCTGCGCCAGCATCTGGCGAAGGTAAGCGACGTTAGCCTGCGCCTGATCCGGCGACAGCTCTTGCGAGGCGATCTTCTCGGCCTCGTCGAAACGGCCTTGCAGACCGACGACCAGCGCCAGGTTCTGGCGAACGCGGCTATCTGCATTCGGCTGCTGGGCGGCCGAGCGCATATAGGTTTCGGCCGTGCGCAAATCGCCTTCCAGCACGTACGACATGCCGAGATTGGAAAGGATCGACGGTTCGTTCGGCCTGAGGTCAAGCGCCTTGCGATAGCCTTGGCGCGCCTCGTCCTTTTGGCCCAGCTGGTCGAGAATGGCAGCTTCCGCCGACACCAGTTTCCAATCAGGATATTCAGGGGTCTGCGCGCGGCGCACGGCATCGAGAGCCGGTTCGAACTGTCCGTTGGCGGCAAGCGCCTTGCCATAGGCGGCGAGCACGTCGCGGTCCTTCGGCAAGGCGATCGCCAGCTTGCGCATCACCGCAAGCGATTGGTCTGCGTCGCCGTCCATCTGCAGCGCCGCGGCATAATTTGTCGCGATGCGCTTGTCGCTGGGGTTTTTCGCATAGGACTGGCCGAGCGCCATCGTAGCGTTGTGCAGTTCGCCCGCCGACATTGTTTCCAGCGGCCTGCCGCTTGGACGAGAAATCGAACCAGTCGTCAATTTGCTGGTTCCGCAGCCAGCGACGCCTGCGGCAAGCGCCATCATCAACGCCGTGCTGATCAGCCTGTTTGCGCTGGCGTTCATCCTGCGGTTGGTCAGCATCGGCACCAAGGCTCCGTTCATCGCGTGACCATTTGCGTGGTCATCTTCCCTCCCGCAGAAATATTCTGTTAACCCTAACGGAGAGTTAAGAAACGCCGACTCGGAAACCCGGAGACCAGCGAATGCCTGTCGAACTCGTCGAGAAAGAATTGAGCAATGCGCTGCCGGTCCATCTGGTGGCGAAGGATGCTCTGGCGGCAGCGGGCCTTGCGCCATCCTCGGTCGCCTGGGCCAAGGCCAACAGCTTCTCCGGCGAAGCTGGCAGGACGCTGATCGTGCCTGGCGACAACGGCGCGATTGCCGGAGCCCTGTTCGGCACCGGTGATGACGAGGGCGCACTGGCCATCGGCGCACTGGCGAGAGCCTTACCCGCAGGCGACTGGCATTTTGCGTCGGCACCCGCCAAGCCGGAGCTTACGGCACTCGCCGTGGCGCTCGGCGGCTATGTCTTCACCCGCTACGGCAAGAAGCCAGGCAAGAGCCTTCGCCTCGCGCTGCCGGCAGGCACAGACGCTGCCCGCATCCGCCGCATCGCCAATGGCGTTTTCCTGGCGCGCGATCTGGTCAACACGCCGACCAGCGATATGGGCCCCGGCCAGCTGGAAAAAGCCGCCCGGACCTTGGCCGCGACGCACAAGGCCGAAATATCGGTGACCAAAGGCGACGATCTTCTTACCGCCAACTTTCCGATGATCCACGCCGTCGGTCGGGCATCTGCCGACGCGCCGCGCCTGATCGACATGATTTGGGGGCCGAACAATGCCCCCAGGATAACGCTGGTCGGCAAGGGCGTCTGCTTCGATACAGGCGGTCTCGACATCAAGCCGTCCTCGGGCATGCTTTTGATGAAGAAGGACATGGGCGGCGCTGCCAACGTGCTGGGCCTCGCTTCCATGATTATGGCCACCGGGCTGAAGGTCCGGCTACGCGTGCTCATCCCGGCTGTCGAGAATTCGATAGCCGGCAACGCCTTCCGGCCAGGCGACGTGCTGGTGAGCCGCAAGGGCATCACCGTCGAAATCGGCAACACCGACGCCGAAGGACGGCTGGTACTCGCCGATGCCTTGGCCTTGGCCGATGACGAAGAGCCGCAGATGCTGGTCGATATGGCGACGCTGACAGGCGCTGCCCGTGTTGCGCTCGGTCCCGACCTGCCGCCGTTCTACACCGGTGACGAGGCGCTTGCATCCGAGCTGGCGGACGCCTCCGTTGCGGTCGAGGATCCGCTATGGCGCATGCCGTTGTGGAAGCCCTATGACGCCAAGCTGGCGTCGAAGGTGGCCGACATCAACAACGTCACGTCAGACGGTTTCGCCGGCTCGATCACCGCGGCGCTTTTCCTGAAGCGCTTCGTGGAAAAGACCGCCGGCTGGGCGCATGTCGACATCTTCGCCTGGAACCCGTCCGACCGCCCGCACGGTCTTGCCGGTGGCGAAGCGCAAGGCATCCGGGCGCTGGAGCAGGTCATTTCGAACCGCTACGCTTGATTCTCGGGCATAGCCGACGAAGGTATTGACTGAAACGGAACCGAAACAATTTTCAGTCATGCTGGACGGATGTCGATTATCATGCGTCCAAGCCAGGCCTTGCGACTATGGCAACAGGTGGTGTTATCCGAGGTGCGTGACGACGCGCCCGATCTCACCATGCGCCAGACGGCGATCCTGTTCACCATCTATCTCGATCCACCGCCACACACGGTGCGGGGGTTAGCCGCCCGCCTCAACGTCACCAAGCCGGTGATCACCCGTGCGCTCGATACGATGGGGGCGCTGAAACTGGTGTCGCGCCACCGCGACGAGCTCGACAAGCGCAACGTGCTGGTCAGGCGCACAGTAGAAGGCGCGCTCTTTGTCGAGCGCTTTGGCGATGTTATCATTGCCAGAGCCCAAGAGTTGCCCATTTGAACGAGTTGCCGATTTGACCGCCAGGGATGCCCGCCTCCATGCCTTCCGCTCCGATCTCGCCGACGCCAGGCTGAAAGGCGAGGTTTCCGCCGACCGTTTCGTCGCCGGCCGGCCGGCTCGCATATCAGCCTCCGTCGCTGACATCCGCAGGGCGCCGCGGCCGGACGCCGGCGTCGATACCCAGCTTCTGTTCGGCGAAGACGTCCTCGTCTTCGAGGACGTTGGGGGCTGGGCCTGGATACAGGCCGAGCGCGACGGCTACGTCGGCTATGTCGCCGACACTGTGCTGGGCGGTCGGGATCATGCGGCCACGCATGTTGTCTCGGTGCCGCGCACTTTCCTGTATCCGGGACCGGATTTGCGGTTCCCGGTGAGCGGGGAGCTCTCGATGGGGTCATTGGTGGCGGTGACGGGCTCAGCGGAAACGCGCGGCACGCATTATGCTCTGCTGCCGTCCGGCCAGGCGGTCATCTCGGGTCATCTCAGGCCTGTCGCCGAGTTTGCCCCCGACTACGTCGCGGTCGCCGAGTCGTTTCTCGGCACGCCCTACCTGTGGGGTGGCGTCTCCGGATTCGGCATCGATTGTTCCGGTCTCGTGCAACTTGCAATGCACATGGCTGGCAGGCAAGTGCTGCGCGACACCGATATGCAGGCGGCGACCGTCGGCGAACCGCTCGATCCCGGGCCGGATTTTGCCGGGTTGCGGCGCGACGACCTGGTCTTCTGGAAAGGCCACGTCGCGATCATGACGGATCCGGAGACCATGATCCACGCCAACGGCCACACCATGCTGGTGTCGCGCGAAGGACTGAGGGAGGCGGTCGCCCGTATCGGTTATCTCTATGGCGGCCCGACCGGGTTTCGCCGGCCATAACGCGAATCGATCACCTTTTGTTCTGATTCTGCTTGGCGATTGCGCGTCGCCGCGCTACCTCTGGCACGTGACAGAGCAGCCGCGCCTTGCCCAGCAGAATGCCGCCGTCGTCCTGCCCGAGCCATTCGTCAAATGGTTTGCGGAAAAGGGCTGGTCGCCGCGCGCCCACCAGATCGATTTGCTGGCCAAAGCCCAGGACGGGCAGTCGGTATTGCTGATCGCCCCGACCGGCGCCGGCAAGACGCTGGCCGGGTTCTTGCCATCGCTGACCGAACTGGCCGGCCGACCGAGAAGAAGGCCGGGGCAGGCGCATCGAGGCATCCATACACTCTACATCTCGCCGCTGAAGGCGCTGGCCGTCGACATCGAGCGCAATCTCGGCAAACCCGTCGCAGAAATCGGGCTGCCGGTCACCGTCGAGACGCGCACCGGCGACACGCCCGCACACAAGCGCCAGCGGCAGAAGCTGGCGCCGCCCGACATCCTCCTGACCACGCCCGAGCAATTGGCGCTGCTGATTGCCGCGCCCGATGCCAGGCGCTTCTTCGAGGACCTGCGCTATGTCGTGCTCGACGAATTACATTCGCTGGTGACCTCGAAGCGCGGGCATCTCCTGTCGCTCGGGCTGGCCCGGCTGCGCTCGTTTGTGCCCGCCCTGCAGACGATAGGCCTGTCGGCGACGGTCGCCGAGCCCGACGAATTGCGGCGGTGGCTGGTCAGCCAGAATCCACCAGGGCCGATGGCCGAACTGATCGTCGTCACCGGCGGGGCCAAGCCAGACATCTCCATTCTCGATTCGGAGGAGCGCGTGCCGTGGGCGGGACATTCGGCCCGTTATGCAACGCCGGAGATCTACAACGAGATCAAGCGCCACAAGACAACCCTGCTGTTCGTCAACACACGCAGCCAGGCGGAGCTGCTGTTCCAGGAGTTGTGGCGGGTCAACGAGGACACATTGCCGATCGCGCTGCATCACGGTTCGCTCGATGTCGCCCAGCGCCGGCGCGTCGAAAAGGCGATGGGCGAGAATGCCTTGCGTGCGATCGTCGCCACCTCGACGCTCGACCTCGGCATCGACTGGGGCGATGTCGACCTGGTCGTCCATGTCGGCGCGCCGAAAGGTGCCAGCCGGCTGGCGCAGCGCATCGGCCGCGCCAACCACCGTAT
Source organism: Mesorhizobium sp. M1334 (assembly GCF_040317995.1). Lineage (NCBI taxonomy): Bacteria > Pseudomonadati > Pseudomonadota > Alphaproteobacteria > Hyphomicrobiales > Phyllobacteriaceae > Mesorhizobium > Mesorhizobium sp. M1334. Next base: position 428,849 of record NZ_JAMYLM010000001.1, on the reverse strand, counting down.
GGACGAACCGTCCAAGGCGATCCTGATTCCGGCCAACCGCTTCGAGGTGCTGGAATGCAGGGCGGCGCTCGATGCCAATTATCTCGGTGCCCAGGATACGCCACCGCTGGTCAATGGCGGGCTCGACGTGCTGGCGCAGCATGTGCTGGGCTGTGCCTGCGGCGCTCCGTTCCATGCCGATGCGCTGTTTGAGGAAGTGCGGATGGCAGCACCCTACGCCGATCTCGATCGGCCGACATTCGATCGCGTCATCGATTTCGTCGCCACCGGCGGCTATGCGCTGAAGAACTACGAACGCTACGCCCGTATTCGTCTCAACAAGGACGGGCTGTGGCGGGTCTCAAATCCTCGCGTCGCCCAGCAATACCGGCTCAATGTCGGCACCATCATCGAAGTGCCGGCGCTCAACGTCCGCTACGTCCAGCCCGGCAGCAGAGGCGCGGCTTCGCGTGGCGGCCGGGTTCTGGGCAAGATCGAGGAGGCGTTCCTCGAAACGCTGACGCATGGCGACACCTTCATGTTCGCCGGCAAGGTGCTGCGCTTCGAAGGTATCCGCGATAATGAGTGCTTCGTTTCGAATGCACCCGGCAGCGACGCCAAGGTCCCGTATTACGGTGGTGGCAAATTCCCGCTTTCGACGTACCTGGCCGAACAGGTCCGCGCCATGCTGGACGATCCGCAGCGCTGGAAGAAACTGCCGGAGCAGGTCGCCGACTGGCTACGTTTCCAGGCCGACAAGTCGGTGCTGCCGAAACGCGACGATCTGCTGATCGAGACTTTTCCGCGCGGCAACCGCTACTATCTGGTGGCCTATCCGTTCGAGGGCAGGCTGGCGCACCAGACGCTCGGCATGCTGCTCACCCGCCGCCTCGACAGAGCGGGGGCCAAGCCGCTCGGCTTCGTCGCCACCGACTATGCGCTTGCCATATGGTCGCTTGCCGATATGGGCCGGATGTTCAGGGCGAAGAAACCGTCGCTGGCAGCGCTCTTCGATGAGGACATGCTGGGCGACGACCTCGAAGCCTGGCTCGCTGGCAGTTGGTTGTTGAAGCGCACCTTTCGCAATTGCGCGCTGATCTCGGGATTGATCGAGAAACGCCACCCGGGCCAAGAGAAGAGCGGCCGCCAGGTGACCGTGTCGACGGATCTCATCTACGACGTGCTGCGCAGCCATGAGCCTGACCATATCCTGCTGCAGGCGACGCGTGCCGACGCCGCGACCGGTCTGCTGGATGTCAGCAGACTTGCCGAGATGCTCTCGCGCGTCCAGGGTCGAATCATGCATAAGAACCTCGAGCAAATATCGCCGCTCGCCGTGCCGATCATGCTCGAGATCGGCAAAATGCCGGTGCACGGCGAGGCCGATGACACGCTGCTGATGGATGCAGCCACGCTGGTCGAGGAGGCCATGGGGACGAAATGACTGTCGCGCTGGCCATGGCTGCACCTCTGGCGGAGGTAGGCTCTGTCGATATCGCCGGCGAACGCGCGGTCTGCGACCGCCGCGGCGTGCTCTACTTTCCCGAATTTCGGCTTCTGGCCGTGTCCGATCTGCATCTGGAAAAAGGCTCCTCGCTGGCCAGGCGCGGCACGCTGGTTCCCCCTTACGACACCGGAGCCACGTTACTCCGCTTGCAAGCGGTAATCGCCGACTACCAGCCTTCGATCGTCATCAGCCTGGGGGACAGTTTTCACGATGGCGGCGGCGCCGCGCGCATGCACGCAAGCTTTCGCGAAAGGCTGGAAGGGGTGATGGTAGGGCGCGACTGGTTCTGGGTCACCGGCAATCATGATCCTGAAGCACCGGCCGACCTGCCCGGCGAGACCGTGCGCGAATTGGCCATCGGCTCTCTGCTCTTCCGGCACGAGCCTTCGGCGGTAAGGGTGGTGGGCGAGATATCAGGCCATCTGCATCCTTGCGCCCGCATCGTGCAGCAAGGCCGCTCGGTGCGGCGGCGCTGCTTTGCCGGCGATGGTGGCCGCATGATCATGCCGGCCTTCGGCGCCTATACCGGCTCGCTCAATCTGCTTGATCGCGCCTATGCCGGGCTGTTCCGCCGCGAAACGCTGATGGCCTACATGCTTGGCACCGAACGCATCTTCGCGATTTCCCACGCGATGCTCAGGCCGGGCTGAACCTACCTTCCGTAGTACAAGGTGACGGTGTGCTTGGCCTCGGCGAAGAACAGCCAGCGCTCGACCAGCATGCCGGCGAGCTGGGCGATTGCGGCGAGCATCGACGAAACCGCCGCATAGGGCCACGGCAAGGCGAACGCCGCGACCAACAGCAACGCAGGCAAAGCAAAGGCGAGCACCTGCGTGATCTGGCGTAGCCGCACGCTGTGCTTGCGCGCGATGCGGAAACCCATCTCCTTGAGCAAGTAGTTTTCCTCGGTATGCGGCCATTCCATCGACCGCACCGTGCCGCCGGCCAGACCCGTCGCCGAGTTGGCGGTGGTCGGGATTTCCAGCCGGTCGTTATGCCGCCAGGTCGCCAGCTTCCAGCCCCAGCCGAGCACGGTCAGCAATAGGGCAGCCGCGAGAAGCGTATTCGAGCCGACGGCAAAACCCTGCAGCAGCGCATTGAGCAGCACGCAGCCGGTCATTGCCGAAAAGATCAGATAGCCGGGCAGGGTGAAGCGGCTGTGCCATTGGGCGATAGGCTTCAACGACGCGTAGATCATGCCGGTGGTGCAGACGGTTGCGACCGCGCCGATGGCAGCGAGCAGCCCGGCGACAGCCACCCAGCCGCTCGTACGGCCGAGGACCACCCAGCCAGTACCGAACAGTCCCGCCGGGATGAAGGTCGCAACCGACGCAACGCCTTCGCGTGACAGCCAGGAGCTTCGCCATTGCGAGAAGGCACGCCAGGCGCGTTCGGGACGGCCGAGATGGCCGGCCGACGACAGCAGGCCTGCCGAGATCAGGCCAAGCGCCAGCCCCATGCCGGTGAGGCCAAGCCAGAAATCGGGCGGGATAAAGCCCTGTCCGGCGAGCACGCCAAGGAGTGCGAGCAGGCTGTAACCGGCGCCCGTGGCGGTGGTGAAAAAGACGACGGAAAATGCTGGATGCATGAGACGCGGGTTAGTTCGAAAGCATGCGGTCGACCCAGCCGAGGAAGCCGCCTTCGGCCCGCACCGCTTCAAGCGCCGGCGCCGGCACCGATGCGGCGCGGGTGGTGTGGGCACGTGGCGGCAGATATTTGTTGGTCGGCTTATAGCCCATTTCCGGCATCAGATCGACACCGCCGCGCTCGGCCACCAGTTGCGAGATAGCCGATGCCGGATCGCCCAGATCGCCGAAATGCCGCGCGCTGGTCGGGCAAGCAGCGACGCAGGCCGGCACGCGATCTTCTTCCGCCAGATTGTCGTTGTAGATACGGTCGACGCACAGCGTGCATTTCTTCATCACGCCGACATCGGTGTCGAACTCGCGCGCGCCATAAGGGCAGGCCCAGCTGCACAATTTGCAGCCGATGCACTTGTCCTCGTCGACCAGCACAATGCCGTCCGAGGCCCGTTTGTAGGAGGCGCCGGTCGGGCATACGGTGACACAGGCCGGTGTCTCGCAATGCAGACAGGAGCGCGGGAAATTGACTGTGCGCCCACCCATCTCAGTCATGTGCTCATAGCTGTGCACGCGGTTGAACCAGACCCCGTCGGCGTCGCCGCCATAAGGATCGATGTCGGTCAGCGGCGCCATGTGGCCGCCGGTGTTCCATTCCTTGCAGGCGGTGACGCAGGCCTGACAGCCGACGCAGGTGTCGAGATCGATGACGAGGCCGAGCTTCTTGTCGGTTTGGGCGGGAAGGCAGGTCATGGTCTGGCAGCTTCTCTTTCCCGGCGGAACTCTGCGCCGAAAGTGAGCTTGTCGGGCGAGGGTTCGAAATGCGGTGGCTGCCGGAACCGCTCGAACTGCGGCTCGGTGAAGCCGGCTTCCTCGGCCGCGCATTTGACGATGCGCACGCGCAGGTCGAACCACGCCGCCTGGCCGGTCACCGGATCGGAATTCGAATAGCGTTTGCCGCTGGCATCGGCGGAGGTCTGGTCGCCGATGATGTGGTTGAGCAGGAAGCCGCGATTGGATTCGGCCGCGTCGTCCTTGAGCCCCCAGCTGCCGCGACGCTTGCCGATCGCATTCCACGTCCACACCGTATCGGCGTTGACGCCGTCGACCAGCTTGACCTGTCCTTTGACCTTGCCGTTGATGCTCTCGATCCATACCCAGTCGTCATCGACAAGCCCGAGGCTGGCGGCGGTCCGGTGATGCACGAACAGCCGGTTCTGGCTGGTGATCTGCCTTAGCCAGGCATTCTGCGAGCCCCAGGAATGATACATGTGCATTGGCCGCTGCGTCAGCGCGTGCAGCGGATAGGCTTGGCTGTCAACCGCAGTCTCTTCGAAGGGCGCATACCAGAACGGCAGCGGATCCATATAGGTCTCGATGCGGCTACGCTCGGCTTCCGGCGGCAGCACCCGGCCATGGCCGCGTGCCGCCAGGCGGAAGCGCTGCATCGGCTCGGAATAGAGTTGGAACACGATCGGCTCGGCTTTCGGGGTGAAGCCCATGCTCTCCGCGAAGTCGAGATAGGAGCGGTTGGCCATCTTGTAGTAGCGCTGATCGGCCGCGAAATCCTGGTGCCAGAAGCCGCCATTGTCGATGTAGCGCTGCAACTGGTCTGGATTGACGTCGCCCTTGCCGACCAAGGTCCCGTCCTTGCCGCGCCAGCCGGCGAGTGGACCGACACCTGGCGTACGCTCGTGATTGACGATGTAGTCGGCATAGTCGCGGTATTTGGCGGAGCCGTCGTCATCGACGAAACCGGGCAGACCGAGCCGCGCGCCGAGTTCGATCAGCACCGTCTGGAACGGCCTGACGTCGCGGTCCGGCTCGACGACGGGGTGGCGGATGGCGTCGCTCGGACCGTCGGCGTGGCTGATCGGCCGGTCGAGCAGACTGATACAGTCATGACGCTCGAGATAGGTCGTGTCCGGCAGCACCAGATCCGCAAAAGGCACGGTCTCGGAATAATAAGCGTCGGAATAGATGATGAACGGGATCTTGTACTCGCCCGCCGCATCGATATCGGTCAGCATCGCCATCGTCTCGACCGTATTCATCGACGAGTTCCAGGCCATGTTGGACATGTACATGAACAGAGTGTCGATCTTGTAGGGATCGCCTGCCCAGGCGTTACGGATGACCGTGTGCATGAGCCCATGGGCGGCCAGCGGCGCGTCCCAGGAGTATGCCTTGTCGATACGAACAGGCCTGCTGCCTTCATCGATCAGCAGGTCCTCAGGTCCGCAGACGAAGCCGAGCGGCATGCCTTCGAGCGGTGTCATCGGCTTCACATTCTTGCCGGCGGGCTTTGGACCCGGCGGCGCGGACCGCGGATAAGGCGGTTTGAAGCGGAAGCCGCCCGGCACGTCCACCGTGCCGAGAAGCACCTGAAGCAGATGAATGGCGCGGCAAGTGTGAAACCCGTTCGAATGGGCCGAGATGCCGCGCATCGCATGCATCGACACCGGCCGACCCTTGATGGTCTTGTGCCGGCGGCCGGCCCAGTCCGTCCAGGCCACCGGCAGTTCGATTTGCTGTTCGAAGGCGACATGAGCGAGTTCTGCAGCAATGCGTCGGATCGTGTCGGCGGAGATGCCGCACCGATCAGCGACGGCGTCGGGTGAATAGCACTCGTCCAGATAGCGGTCGGCGACGAGTTGGAAGACCGGCACGCAGCGGCGGCCGTCGACGAGAACGCTGCCGGTCAGTGCGGGCTTTGCGTCGGTATCGCCGGCGTCGACAGGCGTCTTCGCCACCCTGTCCCAAGCCAGCGGATTGCCGTCGCAGTCGCGCATGAACAGCCCGTCATCGGCGGCTCCAGGCTCCTGAATGACCAGGATGTGGGCGTTGGTGTAGCGCAAGAGGTAGTCGAGATCGACGCGCCCTGCCTTCAGCAATTCGTGGATGAGGGCGAACACAAACAGGCCGTCGGTGCCGGGCCGGATGCCGATCCAGTCGTCGGCAATCGCGTTGTAGCCGGTGCGGCAGGGATTGATTGAAACCACCTTGGCGCCGCGCGCCTTGAGCTTGCCGAGGCCGATCTTGATCGGATTGGAATCATGGTCTTCGGCAACCCCGAACAGCATGAAATACTTGGTGTTGTCCCAGTCGGGCTCGCCGAACTCCCAGAACGAGCCGCCAATCGTGTAGAGGCCGCCGGCTGCCATGTTCACCGAGCAGAAACCGCCATGGGCTGCGAAGTTCGGCGTGCCGAACTGGCTCGCCCACCAACCGGTCAGCGATTGCGACTGGTCGCGGCCGGTGAAGAAGGCGAGTTTCTTCGGATCGGTCTGGCGGATGTTCGAAAGCCGTTCTGTCGCGAGCGACAAAGCTTCCTCCCACTCGATCTCGCGGAACTCGCCCGAGCCGCGCAGTCCGGTGCGCAGCAATGGTTTCGTCAGCCGGGCCGGGCTGTAATGCTGCATGATGCCGGCGCTGCCTTTGCCGCACAGCACGCCGCGATTGACCGGATGATCCTTGTTGCCGTTGATGTAGCGGACCTTGCCGTCTTTGATATGGACGTCGATGCCGCAGCGGCAGGCGCACATATAGCAGGTGGTCTTGGCGATGCTGTCGGAGACATCAGGCGAAGTATCGACGCCGTCGCGTTCAGCGGGCGCTCGCGTATCGGCAAGCGGCCGTTGTGATGGTGCCGAATTGGCTCCGCGCAGCAGGTTGTTGGTCATGATCCGGTGATGCTCTTGCGCTCCGCGAACTTGGCTCTCGTCTTCGGGCCTGGGCCGCGCATGTAATGCTCTTCCGGCCGATAGCGTTCACCCAAGAGCCGCCGCCGCAGGCTGCGGGTCCAGTGCGCAAACACGGATTTGAACCGCCCCACCAATTCTACCCTCGACTGCTCTGGCGCGACTTTCTTCCAATTTCGAGCCAAAATTTAGAACAAAGCGACCGATCCGTCTAACAACTTGCTCTTGTAATTCCAATCGGATTTGCTTCTTAGTGTCGGAATGACCCTGGACCAGTTGCGGATCTTCGTCGCCGTCGCCGAACGGGCGCACATGACCAAAGCGGCCGAGTTGCTGGGCATCTCACAGTCGGCCGCATCCGCCGCGATCCGCTCGCTCGAACAGCAGCATGGCGTCCAGTTGTTCAACCGCGTCGGCCGCAACATCGAGCTCGCCGAAACCGGACGCCGATTCTTGCCCGAGGCCAAGGCGGTCCTCGAGCGGGCTGCGGCCGCCCACAACGTGCTGGAGCATGTCTCGCAAACGATCACCGGCAGTCTCTCGATCGCTGCCAGCCAGACCATTGCCAGCTATTGGCTGCCGCGCCGGCTCGCCTCTTTCCACGAAGCCTATCCTGCCGTCAGGCTGAGCGTGAGCATTGGCAACACCAGGCAGGTCGAGACCGATGTACTTGATGGCGCAGCCGATTTTGGCCTGGTCGAGGGGCGCACCGAATCCGACATTTTGCGGCGTGCCAAGGTCGATATCGATCGCATGATGCTGGTCGTGGCGCGCTCGCACCCTGAGATCGCGGAAGTTTCGCCTGGACATCCCGACCTTGGCGGGCTTCGCTGGATCATTCGCGAAGGCGGGTCGGGCACGCGCGAGGCGCTGGAGGACCTTGCCCGACGCGACGGGATTTCGTTCGCGGACCTGCAGATATTCCTGGTATTGCCGAGCAATGAGGCTATTCGCCAGGCGGTCGAGGCCGGCGCCGGCGCCAGCATCATCTCGGAACTCGTCGTCGCCCGCGCGGTCGCCGAAGGTAGCCTACGTTCTGTGCCGGTCGATCTGCCGAAGCGCGAATTTGCCATGATCACGCATCGCGACCGGCAGCCGAGCCTAGCCCAGATGGCGCTCAAGGCGCATCTTGGCGGCAAAGCTGAGAGACTCGCGCCGCTTTAAGCCGATCAGCCGAACTTCCGCTGCGCGTCGAGCGCCAGCCCAAGCCCGACCGAGCCGAACACATCACCTTGGATTACCGACGCCTGCGGCACCAGCGCCAGGATCCGCTGCCTGGCCAGCGGGATCGCGGTCGATCCGCCGGTCAAGAACACCGCGGTGATGTCCGAGGCCTTCACCTGTGCGTCGCGGATGGTCTGCTCGACTGTAGCCGCAACACGCTCAATGTCCCTGGCTATGGTGGCTTCGAGACCCTTGCGCGTGATTTCTGCCGTGAACCTCACCTCTGGCAGCGCGACCTCGACATCGGCCGACGAACGGTCCGTCAGCTCGATCTTGGCCTTTTCGACCAGCGCCGCCAGCGCGTGGCCGTAACGATGCTCGACGATGTGGATGAAGCGGTCGACCAGGTCTGCGCGCTCCGCCTCATAGCGGATCTGGCGCAGGTGCGTCATCGCCCTCGCGATATAGACCAGGTTGATGCGCTGCCACGTCGCCAGATCGATGAAGTAGCTCGCCGGCAGATTACGTTTGCCATCCTTGGTCAGTGAGAGATAGCCGAGCTGCGGCATCACATGCGCGATGCTCAACAGCCGGTCGAAGTCGGTGCCGCCGATGTGGATGCCGCGGCTGGCCAGGATGTCGTCCTTGCGGTCAAGCGAGCGGGCGCGCTCGGGCGAGACGCGCACGATGGAGAAGTCGGACGTGCCGCCGCCCATGTCGACGATCAGCGCCAGTTCCTCGCGCGTCACCTTTTGTTCGTAGTCGAGTGCCGCGGCAATCGGTTCGAACTGGAAGGCGATGTGCTTGAAGCCGTGGGCACGAGCGGCATTTTCGAGTTCGTGCTCCGCCTTCGCGTCAGCCTGGGCATCGTCGTCGACGAACTGCACGGGCCGTCCCAGCACGACGCTATCGACCGCGTCATGGGCTTCTTCTTCCAGCTTCTTTTTCAGATGGCCGACGAACAGGCCGACAATCTCCATGAAGCCGATCGAGCGCGCCTTGATGCGTGTCTTTTCGTGGGCGAGCGAGCTGCCGAGCACACTCTTCAACGAGCGCATCAGGCGGCCTTCGATACTGTCCGTATAGTTGGCAAGGGCGCGTCGCCCGAAATAGGTGCGGTTGTCCTCGAAATTGAAAAATACCGCACTGGGCAGCGTGACCTGGCCGTCTTCCAACGCCACCAGCCTCGGCTGCCCGTTCCTGACCACACTTACGGTGGAATTCGAAGTGCCGAAGTCGATCCCGGCGAATGCTGGTCGCATCGTGCGTTCCTGTATTTCTGATTTGGGGAGCAGCAGCTCGTGTCCGGTCGGGCCCGGGGGTCGCGGTCTAACCCATACCCTCGGAAAGGGAAACCACTTTTACGAGAGTTCAGTCTTTCCTGAAGACCAGTCTTCCGAGCCAGCCTGTCAGCATGGCCAGCGATACGGCAAAGACACCGTAGAGGAACGAGTAGTCGTGGGCGACGCGGAAGATCGACTGTTCGAAACCGGACTTGCGGATTTCGAGCTGGGCGGAGCTTTCCTTGATGAACAGGCCGCTCTTGAATAGGAAGGCGCGGGCCTTATGGGTGCCGACCGGAACGTTTGGGGCGAGCCTGACTGTGGCGCGGAACAGGTTCTGCGACAGGAACTGCACACCCCCGACATTCTCGCTGTAGAGGCCGGTCGCCGCCTTGCGTTCGCGCAGCGCGGCGGTGAACTCCTCGATTGTGGCCGGGCTGTCGCCGGCGTCGGCCGGCTGCAAATAGAGGTTCGAGGCGCCAAGCGACAGCTGCTTGTAGCTGTTGGGATCGGTGACGTCCTGCAGCGGCCGCGTCGTCGCCACCGAATAGGAGACAGGTACGTTTTTGAAGGTCTCCGACTCCAGATTGACCCAGACGCCGAGCACCCGGTCCTTGCGGCGCACGACGACCGGTCGGGCCGGGCCTTCCAGCACGACGATCACGTCGTAGCGCCCTTGCCGCGCGACAAGCGGATCCGCATTTTCCAGCGAGCCGAAGATGGTCAGGTCGGCGCCGGAAAAGCCGGCGGTAATCGAGACATTGTCGGTCGAAAGGCCGATCTGGATATTTTCGGTCAGAAGCGCCTGCGCCTTCGCCGGCGGCGCAGCCGCCAGCAGCGACAGCAAGGCGGCGGCCGCGAGCGTCCTGAAGCCAGCCATCAGCTCAGGCCCACGCCGGACAGCGAATAGAGATTGGGTGGCGTGACGAAGAGATCGATGGCAAGCCGGATGGCGACCGCCAGCACCAGCAGCGCCAGCAGCGCCCTGAGTTGCTCGCCCCGCAGCCGCTGACCGGCCTTGGCGCCATATTGCGCGCCGGCGACGCCGCCTGCCATCAACAGGAAAGCGAGCATGACGTCGACCGTCTGGTTGGTGGTGGCGTGGACCAGCGTGGTGTAGGCCGAGGTGAAGATGATCTGGAACAGCGAGGTGCCGATGACGACGTTGGTCGGCACTTTCAAAAGGTAGATCAGGGCCGGCACCATGATGAAGCCGCCGCCGACGCCCATGATCGACGACAGGAAGCCAATCGCCGCGCCCAGCCCAAGCACCGGAATGACGCTGACGAAGAGCTTCGAGGCCCTGAACCGCATCTTCAGGGGCAGGCGGTGGATCCAATTGTGCTGGCCGGATTTCTTCAAGACCGGTGCGGCGCCGCTGCGAGTGGCGCGCAATGCGTTGACACTCTCGACGAGCATCAGTCCGCCGACAGTGCCGAGCAGCACGACGTAGAGCAGCGAGATAAACAGGTCGAGCTGGCCGAGCCGGCGCAGGAGCGCAAAGACATAGATACCACCGGTCGAGCCGACGATGCCGCCGCCTAAAAGCACGCCGCCAAGCTTGAAGTCGAGCGTGCCGCGCTTCATGTGCGACAGGGCGCCGGAGAAGGAGGAAGCGATGACCTGGTTGGCGCCGGTGGCGACCGCGATTGCCGGCGGTATGTTGTAGAAGATCAGCAGCGGCGTAATGAGAAAGCCGCCGCCCACGCCGAACATGCCCGACAGGAAACCCACCGCCGCACCCATGGCCAGCAGCACGAAGATGTTGACGGAAATTTCCGCGATCGGGAGATAGATGCCCACCCGTCAGTCTCGATCAGTTTGCCTCCTGGCGAATGCAACCGTTGCGGGCATTTTGCGCCAAAAGGCTATTTCGTTCTTGCGCCGGCCGGGCGGTGAAGTCAAACTTCGCCGCGCCGCCGAAACAAAAAACAACTCAATCAGTTAACAGGCAAATCTGTGGCAAGGGCGTCGCGGAAACGACGCATCTGCCGTTATTTACGCGCGAGCAGCGCCTTGACCAGCTTTTCGTCGATCGCGCCGGTTGCCCTCATATCGTTGTCGGCCTGGAAGGCCATGATTGCGTTCTTGGTTTTCAGGCCCATCATGCCGTCGGGATTGCCGGCCTCGTAGCCGTTCTTGTTGAGAATGCGCTGGATGTTCTGGACCGCTTTCTTCATATCGATGCCGGCGGTCGTCTGCGGTGTGCCGTCCTGCCACGATTCAGGAATGTCGGCCGAATTGGCGGCTGGATCGAGCGGCTTGGCTGTCCACAGTTCAGCCGCGGCCCGCGCACGCTCCAACTGCTCGGGCCTCAGCGCCTTGGCGATCTCGTCGCGCTTGGCCGCTGCATCCTTGTCGCCGGTCTTGGCGACGAGCGCGAACCATTTATAGCTCTCCTCGAGATTCTGCTTCATGCCGACACCCTTCGCCGCGAGGATGCCGAGATTGAACTGGCTGTCCTTGACGCCGAGATCCGCCGCCGCCTGGAACCAGCGTGCTGCCGATTCGTTGTCGGTCACGCCGTCCGCCGCCATCGCAAACAGCACGGCAAGATTGTGCATTGCGCTGGCATTGCCCTGCTCTGCGGCAAGCTGGTACCAGGTCTTCGCTTTCTTGATGTCGCGTGCGACGCCGATGCCCTTCTCGTAGAAATTGCCGATGCGGTATTCTGCCGGTGCGAAACCGAGTTCGGCAGCTCTCTCATACCATTTGGCCGCCGCCGTCATGTCTTCCTTGACACTGCGTGACTCGGCGTAGCGCGAGCCGATCTCGAACAGCGCCTTGGCGTCGCCGCCGGCCGCTGCATCGCGCAGGGCGGCCGGACCGGCATCGGCCGGAACGTCGATCTTGGCAACGCCTGCCGGGGCAGCATCCGCCGGCGGCACAGTGCCGGTCGTGTCCTGCGTCGCAGCGGGGGCCATAGCAGGCGCGATAGGCTTTGGCTCGGCGTCGCTGGCCGTCGCCGCTGCCGGCGCGGGCACTGCGGCCGTGGTGTCTGGCGCCGCCAGGTCAGCGGACGCTCCGGAAGGCGAGGGCGCCGTCGATGCTTCGGCTGCCTGTGTGGCGGGGCCGGTTTGCGCCGCCGTGTCGTCCTTGGTCATCGATGCGGATGGCTCGGCCTGCCTGACGGTGGGCGACGGCTCGCTCTCCTGTGTTGTTGTCTGCGTGTCCGCCTTCGGCTCGCTGGCAACGCTGGCTAATGCGGTTTCCACCGGCTGTACGGCCACGGCTGGTGCCGCCTCATTGTCGGCGACTTCGACCGGGTCGGAGAAGAAGGCTTTGCCCAGTTGCAGGCCGGCAAGCGCCAGCATGATGGCGATTGCCCCCATCAGGATCGGCTTGCGCCGCGCCTTGAGCAGGTCGCCGATCCTGAGTGCCTTGACCGGGCCTTTCATCGTCGACTGGCGCTTGAGGGCGTCCGCCTCGGCGGCCGCCGCTTGCGCAGCCCTTCTGGCTGCCGCGATGAAGTCCGATTTCGCCGCCTCGGCGCTGCCTTCCCGGGCCGGCTGCCCGCGCTCGTCGCGCACGCGCTTCATGATGGCGCTGAGGTCGGGTGCGCCGGAGCCGGGTTCCAGTGGCCGGTTGGCGAGCTTGGGGTCGAGGGGCTCGTCGAGATCGACGCTCGGTATCTCGGCGCTCGGCGCCGAGCCTGCAAGCGGCGGCGTCTCGGTCTCCTTCTTGCCCTTCAAGGCGCGCGCCAGCCCGCCTAACATCGATTTCCTGCCGCCGCCTTGTTCGTTCTTTTCACGTGTCGTGTCTGAACCGAGAGCCGCCAGGGCGGCTGCCGCGGCGGCCTCGGCCGGCGTTCGCGGACCTGGCTCTCCGCGCACGAGCGCCGCGGCGCGGCCGTCGAGATCGGCCATGTTGCCCGTCAACGGCAGCGGCTGGTCGAGGTCCATCGACGGTGCATCCTGCACCGAGATCTTGGATGCCCGCCCGGAGCGCTTACTCAACTCCGCGCTTGCCGGTTCGCCGGTCTCCAGTGAACCAAGCCTGTCAACGATCTTGAGCAGCGTATCGTGGATAGCCTCGAACGTCCTCGAATTGCGCTCGTCCGAACGGCGCGTCAGCGCCTCGAGCGTCTTCAGGTCCTGGGCGAGGCCGGTAACGGCCGCCGTGTTGGCGCTTGATCCGGCCAGCGAGCGGACGGCACTCTCGGCCGCCTCGCGCGCCGCGCCGAGGATGGAATCGCGGGTTCCGGCCAGCGATTTCTCGATTTCGTTGAGACGCGGGCTGATGTCGTCGAATTCCGGCAGCGGCGTGCCGGGCTTGGAAAGGTGCGCCGTCAGGCCGGCGACCTGCGCTTCGAGGCTGCGGATCAAAGCCGGGTCGATGCTGGCGACTTGTGCGGCGGACGAATCCAGCCGGCTTGAGATGTCTTCGAGCCGGCTCTCCAGGCCGCGGATCGCCGCCTCGTTGGCGGGATCTGGAACGCGTGTCTCCATCCGCTTGGCCAGCGCGGTGAAGCGGGCGTCGATGGCATCCATGATGTCGGCGTTGTCGACCTGCGGCATGCGCTGGTCCAGCCTGTCGGCGACCTCGTCCAACCGGCGCTCGAGGTCGCGAAACAGCATGTTGCCTTGTTCGATGGCGTCGCCCTGGCGGCGTTCCATCATGCTGGATAGCACGTCGAAGCGCTGCTCGAGCCCCTGGAAGATGTAATCGGCGTCGGGCATGGCCGGTGCGTGGTCGATCTTGTCGGAGATAAGCGCGATTTGCCTGGCAAGGCGCTCCATCGCCTGTTCCGGCAGATTGGCTCGGCCGGCCAGTTCGTCCACGCGGCTCGACAATGTGTTGAGCCGGTCGATGACCTCCCGGCCCGGACGATCCTGCGACACTTCTTCGATTTGCTGGGCCAGTGAATCGATCCGCTTCTCGATGCGTTCGAAGGGCTCGGGGTCGAACGAATTGGCTTGCGCGGCAACCGTCGAGGCGACGATCGCGCGGGAAATCTCGTCGAGCCGCTCGTCGATCTGGCTGAATGTGTCGCTGCCGCGATTGTCCTGCTGGCGGGCGAAATGATCGACCGCTCCGGCAAGCGTGCGGACCTTTTCTTCGAGCGAGCGCAGCGACAGCGATTCCGGCAGATTGCTGACGGCATTGCTGATCTGTTCGAGCCGCTCCGTCAGCGCCGACAGGCCGGGCGCGTCGGAGCGCTTGCGCTGATCGGCGTCGACGCGGTCCTCGAAGGCGTTCCAGCGGCGGTCGAATTCGTCCCAGCGGCGGCCGACCGCCTGCACGCTCTCCTCGCGCGCTAGCGTATCGAGCGCGGCCTTGACCTGCTCAAGCTCGAGCCGCAGCATATTGACGCTTCTGTCGTCGCTTTTTTCGGCCAGTGTCTGGATGGCGCCGGAAAGCCGCTCGAACTCGACGCCGAGTTCGGCGCTGCCTTTGCCGCCGCCATTTGACTGGAAGGCTCGCTCAATATTCTTGCGCAGTACGTCGAACTCGCGTTGCAGGCCGGAGGTCATCTGCTGGCGCAGCTCTTCGCGCAGGCCGCGCAATTCTCCGGCGATCTTGCCGGCTAAGGCGACGCTGTCCTCCTGACCGCGCACCCGGTCGATATCGCGGGCGATCGCCTGGTAGTTCTGGTCGAAGGCCGCTGCTGGACCTTTCGGCTGCTGCGCCTCGCGTGGGTCTTCATACCGGCGCTGCTGGCCATAGGGTTGAGCGCTGGGATAGCGCGGTTCTGCCGCTGGTCGGCGCGGATCGGGGTGGTTTGTCGTCTCCTCGCGCGTCCGCTCCAGCCGCTGCTCCAGAGTTTCCAGGGAGCGGTTGAGCTCTTCAAGCGTCGTGTGCGGCCGGCGTTGCCTGCCGGCGTTGAGTGTATCGAGGTAGGACCGCTTGCTGTTCATCAATGCGCCCGTTTCAGAATTGCTGGCTTTCACCAGGTTCCCAAAGTCCTGCCGGGACGAAGGCGACTGCTTGGCTTGTTGCAGTGGAAGACGAGCTTCCCGGGTCTCATCCGCGCTCCGAAAACCGTGAAAAATTTCAATACAGGATAGACACGGGTAACCGACATGCGCACATTTCGCCCCAACGTGGTAAACAACGCGTTAACCAAGCTTAAGAAGTTGCAACTTTGTCGGCTGGCTGCGGACGGCGCCGGGTGTCTTCTATTGGACGCACAAAGGACGCCGTGGACGTTTGATCAGCCGCATGATCGCTCCCGAAATCGGCAACGACTTTTTAGGTTATCCGCCGGCGCTGCGGCATAAAGTTCCAAGCCTAGAACGCTCTTGCGTGGTAGGGCGGCTATCGATATAGAATTGACGTAAACGTAAATGAGCGGATTACGCCGTTTGCGATTTGTTTGTTGAAACCACGAGTGGAAGCACGCCCCCGCTTTCACTCAGGCGACGCTAGGTCCGCGACCGCGACGCCATCAGACGGGGAAAGCCAGTGACCATGAAACTTATTTCGCCCGGCCAAGCCGCGGCCAACACCAACGATATGTCGAGCGAAGCCGGTGAAGAGCTTGTCCGCATCGGCGAAATGGCCAAGAAATACGGCGTGACGCTGCGTACGCTGCGTTTCTATGAGGACAAGGGTCTACTCAACCCGCAGCGCGACGGCTCGACCCGCCTCTATACGCGCCGCGACAGGGCCCGGCTGAAGCTGATCCTGCTTGGCCGCAAGGTCGGATTCTCGCTGCGTGACGTCAAGCAGATGATGGACCTCTACGATCCGAACGGCTCCAACACAAAGCAATTGCGGCTGGCGCTCGACAAGTCGGAGAAGCAGCTTGCCCGTCTGCAGAAGCAGCGGGCGCTGATCGACGATGCCATCAGCGAACTGAGTGCTTCGATGTTGACCGTCCGGCAAATGCTGATCGAGCGCTCGACGCCGCAGGCCAGCGTGGCGAGCTAAACTAAGCTTTCGATTTCCGACGGATAAGAGCCGCGCGGCTTTCGCTGCGGGGTTCTTCGTCGTTTGCCGTCCTTCGCCGTTTGCGGTCTTGGCGCGCGGGAGAAAATTCGTCGCACCGCAGAATTGACGTTTACGCAAACGTCAACATTTGCTATCTCCGACCCGTCATACTGGCCCGCCTGCTATCCTCATACACTGGTACACTGGGGCTGATTTCGGGGCCAAGACCGCATGGTGGAGGAAAACGCATGCCGAACTACAAGGCGCCGATCCGCGACACGCTGTTCGTGCTGAACGAAGTGCTGGGGTATCAGCGCTATTCCAATCTTCCCGGATTTTCCGACGCCACGCCGGATGTGCTCGAGGCCATCCTTGCCGAAGGGGCGAAACTCGCTGAAAACGTGATGCAGCCGCTGAACCGTGTCGGCGACACGGAAGGTTGCGTGCGCCATGACGACGGTTCGGTAACGACGCCGAAAGGCTTCAATGAGGCCTTCGACCAGTATCGCGAAGGCGGCTGGATGGGGCTCGCCGCACCTGTCGAGTTTGGCGGGCAAGGCTTGCCCTACGCGGTGCACACCGCGGTTGCCGAATACATGGTGTCGGCCAATATGTCGCTGATGATGTATGCGGGCCTGACGCAAGGCGCGATCGCTGCGATCATCACCCATGGCACCAAAGAGCAGAAGGCAACATGGTTGCCGAAGCTGGTCGAGGGCGCCTGGACCGGCACCATGAATCTGACCGAGCCGCACTGCGGAACCGATCTTGGCCTGCTGCGCACCAAGGCCGTCCCAAATGGCGACGGCACCTACAGGATATCCGGCCAGAAGATCTTCATCTCGGCCGGCGAGCATGACATGTCGGACAATATCGTCCACCTGGTGCTGGCCCGTATCGAGGGCGCGCCGGATGGCGTGAAGGGCATCTCCCTGTTCATCGTGCCGAAGTTCAAGCTCGATGCCTCAGGCAATCCGGGCGAGAAGAACACCGTTTCCTGTGGCTCGATCGAGGAGAAGATGGGTATCCATGGCAACTCGACCTGCGTCATGAATTACGACGACGCTGAAGGCACGCTGCTCGGCGAGGCCAATGGCGGGCTGAAAGCAATGTTCACCATGATGAATGAGGCGCGGCTTGGCGTCGGCCTGCAGGGGCTCTCGCTATCGGAGGTCGCCTACCAGAATGCGGTTTCCTACGCCAAGGACCGTCTGCAGGGCCGCTCGCTGTCAGGACCGAAGGCGCCGGACAGGAAGGCCGATCCGATCATCGTTCATCCGGACATCCGCCGCAGCCTGATGACCATGAAGGCGTTCAACGAGGCCGGCCGCGCGCTGGCGCTGTGGACGGCGATCAAGTCCGACATCGCTCACCGCTCCGGTGACGACAAAGATCGCCAGGTCGCAGACGACTATACCGGCCTGATGACGCCGGTGGTCAAGGGCGTGCTCACCGACAAGGGTTTCGATCATGCGGTAATGGCGCAGCAGGTGTTCGGCGGCCACGGCTATATAGAAGAACACGGCATGAGCCAGTTCGTCCGCGATGCCCGCATCGCCATGATCTATGAGGGTGCCAACGGCATCCAGGCGCTCGACCTCGTCGGCCGCAAGCTGGCCTTGAATGGCGGCCGCGCGGTCCAGGTCTTCTTTAGGGAAGTCGGAGAGTTCTGCGAGGAGAACCGCACCGACGAGAAGATGGCGCCCTTCACCAAGGCGCTTAAAAAGGGCCTCGACGATCTGCAGGCGGCGACGATGTGGCTGGTGCAGAACGGCATAGCCAGGCCCGACAATGCGGGTGCCGCCTCGACCGACTACATGCATCTCTTCGGCCTGGTGGCGCTGGGCTATATGTGGGCCCGGATGGCCAAGGTGGCCGCAGCGAAATTGGCTGATGGTCCCGACGGCGCTTCGTCTTTCTACGACAACAAGCTGGTGACGGCGCGCTTCTTCGTAGAGCGGATCATGCCGGAGACGTCGGCGCATCTTGCCCGCATCTCCAGCGGTGCCGACACATTGATGGCACTGCCGGCGGAAGCGTTCTAGCTTCGGCGTTCCCCTGCCCCTCGAGGGAGGGTGGCCCGAAGAGCCGGGAGGGGTTCTGCGTGCAGTGCGCCGACCTCCATTCTGGTGCATGCCTTGGAGGAAAATGATCGCAATGCCGTGGCACATGGCGCAGGTTGTAAAAGATAAGGTCGAGCAAGTCATCGGCGACTCCACCCGGCCGCTTCGCGGCCACCCTCGTCTCGAGGGGGACGTCGGCGCGAGGGAGAAACCATGACCAACCCCGCCGAAATCCTGGGCCTTCCCAAGCCCGCCTGGGCGGCGGACGAGGTCGGCATGCTTTACGACATGGCGCACCGCTTCATGTCGGAAGAGATCGCGCCGCGTTACGACGAGTTCGAGAAGAACGAGATGGTCGACCGCGAAAGCTGGCAGAAGGCGGGTGCTGCCGGACTGCTGTGCGCCTCGATGCCGGAGGAATATGGCGGATCGGGCGGCACCTTCGCGCATGAGAGCGCCATCATCGAGGCGATCGGCCATGTCGGCGTCGACGGGTTCGGCATTGGCCTGCACAATTCGATCGTTGCCCCCTATATCCTCCACTACGGCTCGGAGGAGCAGAAGAAGAAATGGCTGCCGAGGCTGGCGACCGGCGAGCTGATCGGCGCCATCGCCATGACTGAGCCGGGTGCGGGCTCCGACCTGCAGGGCATCAAGATGCGTGCCGAAAAGGACGGCAACCGGTACAAGCTCAGCGGCTCGAAGACTTTTATCACCAACGGCCAGCTCGCCAATTTCATCATCGTCGTTACCAAGACCGATCCTGAGAAGGGCGCCAAGGGCATCTCGCTGATCGTCGTCGAGACTGACGAGGTGGAGGGTTTCGCGCGCGGCCGTAACCTCGACAAGATCGGCCTCAAGGCCAACGACACGTCGGAACTGTTCTTCAACGACGTGCGTGTGCCGACCTCGAACCTGCTCGGCAATGACGAAGGCCAGGGCTTCGTCCAGTTGATGCAACAATTGCCGCAGGAGCGGCTGCAGATCGGCACCACTGCTATTGCCATGGTCGAGCGGGCTCTGGCGCTTACCATCGACTACGTCAAGGAGCGCAAGGCGTTCGGCAAGGCCATCATCGAATTCCAGAACACCCAGTTCAAGCTTGCCGAATTGAAGACCGAGGCGACCATCGGCCGCGTCTTCTATAATGACTGCGTTGCCCGCCATATTAACGGTGGCCTCGACCCGGTGACGGCTTCGATGGCCAAATACTGGCTGTCAGACCTGCAAGGAAAAGTCGTCGACGAATGCCTTCAATTGCATGGCGGCTATGGCTACATGAATGAATATCCGATCGCCCGCATGTTCCGCGATGCCCGCGTCCAGCGCATCTACGGCGGCACCAACGAGATCATGAAATTGCTGATCGGGCGGAGCCTTTAGGAGGTCGCATGTCGAAGCATTTTGCTGGGCTTCGCTGGAAGTCGGGGGCACGGGAGGATTTCCTTTCCGGCCGCTGTTCCCGGGTCCATGAACTTCATTTTGATGGTGGCGCGGTCATCTCCGCTTCCGCATCGCCGTCGATTGTGCCGGCACCTTTTAGCGATGCAACGATCGTCGATCCGGAAGAACTGTTCGTCGCTTCGCTTTCTTCTTGCCACATGCTCTGGTTCTTGGATCTGGCAAAACGCGCTAAGCTCAATGTCCGATCTTATCACGACGAAGCCGAAGGCCTGATGGCCAAGAATGCTGAGGGGCGCACAGCCATCACACATGTCACCCTTCGGCCGCTCGTCGAATGCGACGCAGATGCGGCTATGATCGAGAGTATTCATCACAAGGCGCACGACGCCTGTTTCATCGGCCAATTCGGTGCGGACCGAAGTGGTGGTCGAGCCCCGATTTTAGATCACAGGAGATCACCAATGGCCGAAGCTTATGTCTATGATGCCGTGCGCACGCCGCGCGGCAGGGGCAAGAAAGATGGCTCCCTGCACGAAGTGCCGGCGGTGCGGCTCGGCGCCAAGGTGCTCGAGGCCATCCGCGACCGCAACGGGCTGGACACTAGCACCGTCGACGACATTATCTTCGGCTGCGTCGATCCGGTTGGCGAGGCGGGTGCGGTCATGCCACGTGCCGCCGCTTTCGAAGCCGGCTACGACACCAGGGCGCCCGGCATGCAGATATCGCGCTTCTGCGCCTCGGGCCTCGACGCCATCAATTTCGGGGCCGCCAAGATCGCGCAAGGCGCCGACGAGATCGTCATTGCCGGTGGCGTCGAATCGATGTCGCGCGTCGGCATGGGCGCCTCCGGCGGCGCCTGGTTCATGGATCCCTCGGTCGGCCTGCCCGGCTGGTTCGTGCCGCAAGGCATATCGGCCGACCTGATCGCCACCAAATACGGCTTTTCGCGCGATGACGTCGACGCCTATGCGGTCGAGAGCCAGAAGCGCGCCGCCAAGGCGTGGGGAGAGGGCCGCTTCAAGAATTCGGTGATCTCGGTCAAGGACCAGAACGGCCTGACCATCCTCGACCATGACGAGCACATGCGGCCCTCGACCGACATGCAGTCGCTGGCCGCACTCAATCCGTCCTTCGTCATGCCGGGCGAAATGGGCGGCTTCGACGCCGTCGCCGTGCAGAAGCATCCCGAGGTGGAAGAGGTCAACCACGTCCACCATGCCGGAAATTCCTCCGGCATTGTCGACGGCGCGGCGGCCGTGCTGCTCGGCTCGAAAAAGGCGGGAAAGACGCTCGGCCTCAAGCCGCGCGCGCGCATCCGTGCGTTCGCCAATATCGGCTCCGAACCGGTGCTGATGCTGACCGGCCCGGTCGACGTCACCGAGAAGCTGTTGAAGCGGGCGAAGATGAAGCTGCAGGACATCGACTTGTTCGAGCTCAACGAGGCCTTCGCTTCGGTGGTGCTGCGCTACATGCAGGCTTTCGACATTCCGCATGACCGGATCAACGTCAATGGTGGGGCCATCGCCATGGGCCATCCGCTCGGCGCCACCGGTGCGATGATCTTCGGTACGGTGCTGGACGAATTGGAACGCCGTGACCTCAACACCGCGCTGGTGACGCTTTGCATCGGAGCCGGCATGGGCACTGCAACGATCATCGAACGCGTCTGACGGAGAGAGATGATGAGCTACGCCAATTTCACCCTCGACATCGACGCCGACGGCATTGCGCTGGTCACCTGGAACATGCCGGACCGTTCGATGAACGTCTTCACCGAGGAGGTGATGCGCGAACTGAACGCCATCGTCGACAAAGTGGCAAGCGATGCAGTGATAAAGGGCGCGGTGATCACCTCCGGCAAGGATACGTTCTCGGGCGGCGCCGATATCACCATGCTGCAGAAGATGCTGGCGAGCTTCGCCGCCGATAAGGCGAAGGACCCGGAGAAGGCGACCAAGGCGCTGTTCGACAAGGCGGGCGCTATGAATGGCCTGTTCCGTAAACTGGAAACGTCGGGCAAGCCGTGGGTTTCGGCGATCAACGGCACCTGCATGGGCGGCGCGTTCGAATTGTCGCTCGCCTGCCATGGCCGTGTCGCGGCCGATTCCGACCAGGTGAGGATGGCGCTTCCGGAAGTGAAGATCGGCATTTTTCCAGGCGCCGGCGGCACCCAGCGCGTGCCGCGGCTGACCGACCAGCAGCAGGCGCTGCAAATGCTGACGTCCGGCCAGACGCTGTCGCCGCAGAAGGCCAAGTCAATGGGCTTGATCCATGAGATCGCCGAGGCGGACAAGCTGGTCGAAACTGCCAAGGCGATGATCAAGAACGGCTTGAAACCGGTGGCGCCATGGGATGAAAAGGGCTTCAAGCTGCCCGGCGCTCCGATCTATTCGGTGGCAGGTGCCAATCTGTGGCCGCCGGCTATCGCCATTCTGCGCCGCGAGACCTATGGCAATTATCCCGCTGCCGCCGCCATCCTGAAATGCGTCTACGAGGGCCTGCTGGTGCCGTTCGATACCGCCTTGCGGATCGAGCAACGCTACTTCACCGAGATCATGCAGACCAGGGAAGCGGCGGCGATGATCCGCTCATTGTTCGTGTCGCTGCAGGAACTGAACAAGGGCGCTCGCCGCCCAGCTGGTGTGCCGGAAACGACGTTCAAGAAGATCGGCGTGCTCGGCGCCGGCTTCATGGGCGCCGGGATCGCCTATGTAACGGCCAAGGCCGGCATTCCGGTGGTGCTGCTCGACCGCGACATGGAGTCCGCCACCAAGGGCAAGGCGCATTCCGAGACCCTGATCTCGGATCAGGTGAAGAAGGGCCGTGCCAAGCCGCAGGATAAGGATCGGTTGCTGTCGCTGATCACGCCAACAGCCGATTACGCGGATCTTGCCGGCTGCGATCTTGTGGTCGAGGCGGTGTTCGAGGACTCGGCCGTCAAGAAGGATGCCACCGAACAGGCCGAGGCTGTACTCAAGCCGTCGGCGATCTTCGCCTCGAATACGTCGACCATACCGATTACATCGCTGGCCAGGAATTCGGCGCGGCCGAAGAATTTCATCGGCATCCACTTCTTCTCGCCGGTCGACAAGATGATGCTGGTCGAGATCATCCTCGGCAAGAAAACCGGCGACAAGGCGCTGGCCACCGCGATCGACTTTGTCGGCGCCATCAAGAAGACGCCGATCGTCGTCAACGATACGCGCGGTTTTTACGTCAATCGCTGCGTACTGCGCTACATGTCGGAAGCCTACAAGATGCTGATCGAAGGTGTTCCGGCGCCGATGATCGAGAATGCGGCGAAAGCCGCTGGCATGCCGGTCGGTCCTCTGGCGTTGACCGACGAGACGGCGATCGACCTTGCCCAGAAGATCATGAAGCAGACCATGCGCGACCTCGGCGACAAGGCGGTCGATCCGAAGCAGATGGCGCTGATCAACACGATGGTCGACACGCATGGCCGCTTGGGCCGTAAGAACAGCAAGGGCTTCTATGACTATCCGGCAAAACCGGCAAAGAAGAAGCTGTGGCCAGGCCTCAGGGACCTCTACCCGCAGCTGTCGCCGGAGCAGGTCGACTATGAGGAACTGAAGCAGCGGCTGCTGGTCACCATCGCGCTTGAGGCGGTACGGGTGATGGAAGAGGGCATCGTTACCGACCCACGCGAGGCCGATGTCGGCTCGATCCTGGCCTTCGGCTTCGCACCTTATACAGGCGGTGCACTGTCCTACATCGACGGCATCGGCGCGAAGAAATTCGTCAAACTCGCCAAGCGCCTGCAGAAGAAATACGGCGCCGAGTTCAAGGCGCCGAAGCTGCTGCTCGACATGGCCGAGAAGGGCGAGACCTTCTACGAGCGCTTCGATCCCTATACCAGGAACGAGGCCAAGGAGGCGGCCTGACGCCGTCTCCGGCGGTGGACAAGATGGCGGCCAAGGGGTAGAACAGCGAAGGTATTTTTTCCTGTTTCGAAGGAGAGCAAGGTGCTCTCGCACGACCGCGTTTGGGCCGCCATCGACGCTCTTGCCGAGCGTTATTCGCTTTCGGCCTCCGGCCTTGCCAGGCGCGCTGGGCTCGACTCGACCGCCTTCAACAAATCGAAGCGGCTGTCCTCAGATGGGCGGCCGCGCTGGCCGTCGACCGAATCGCTGGCCAAGATCATCGAGGCGACCGGCGCCTCGCTGGATGAATTTGCAGGGCTGGTCGAAGGCCGGGGTAATTCCGGCGCACTGCCCGTGCAGAAATCGTCGGTGCCGCTGCTTGGCTTCGCCCAGGCCGGCGCCGGTGGCTTCTTCGACGACGCCGGTTTTCCGGCGGGGCAGGGATGGGACCTGATCGAACTGCCGGCACGGGCAACCGAAACCTCCTATGCGTTGAAGGTCCAGGGCGATTCCATGCTGCCGCTCTACCGCAATGGCGATGTCCTGATCGTCGAGCCGGGAGCTACCATACGAAAGGGCGATCGCGTCGTCGTCAAGACAAATGCCGGCGAGGTGATGGCTAAGGTGCTCGACCGCCAGACACCGAAGTCGATCGCGCTGGTCTCCCTCAATCCCGATCACCCGGACCGCGACATCCCCATGGGCGATGTCGAATGGGTGGCGCGGATTGTCTGGGCAAGCCAGTAGGCGCGGGGCCGGTGCGTCTGCCTCACCTTGCCTTGGCTGTTCTGGCGATCCCGGCGATGGCCACGGCAATTGTCGCCGGCGGCCGCGCCGTCCAGAGCGAAGGCGGCGGCGCCTGGGAGCAAATCCAGGTCGGCGCTGAACCGCAGCCCGCCGCGCCGGCTACGTCGGCCATCCCGAAACCAGTGCCGGCCAAGCAGGCGGCGCATTCGAGGGCAATCGATCCAGAAATCGTGGTGCCGCCGCAGCTCGGTTCCAACGAGCTTGAACGGATAGAGCCGCGCGCCCCGTTGAGCGATCTGGCATTGGCCGGACCGCCCAAGCCGCCAAAAACGAAAATGCCCGACGACTGGAAAGGCACGAAACTATTCCAGCCCATCGCGCCGGCCGCCGGGGTCATCGAAGCAAAGGGCTATTCGATTGCGGTTTCCGGTATCGACATCGTCAAGCAGGAGGAGACTTGCACCGACGGCGGCGAGTCCTGGAATTGCGGCATTCGGGCGCGAACGGCCTTCCGCGCCTTTCTCCGCAGTCGTGCGGTGGTCTGTGCCGTGCCGCCCGAAGGCGGTCGTGATCTGATCGCCGCCGAGTGCCGGATCGGCAATCAGGATATCGGCCAATGGCTGGTCGAAAATGGCTGGGCGCGCGCCGCTACGGGCGGCCCTTACGTAGAAGCCGGCGAGAAGGCGCGTGCAGCAAAAAAAGGCGTCTTCGGGCCGGCGCCGAGCGTTTCACGCCTGCCGCCGCTCCCGGCTGCTGCGTCGCGATCCGCGCCTGTAGCGCCTAGCTCGATCCTGGAGGAGCAGGACGGCGCCCTCACGCCGCCAGCTGACCAGCCAGCGCCCGCTGAATGAGCTCGCGCGTTTCGGCGATGCCGTAGAGCGCGGCGAAGGAGCCGAAGCGCGGCCCGCGTTCCTGACCTATCAGCACCTGATAGATCATCTGGAAGAAGGCGACGGAGACACCGGGTCCGCCCTCCGGGCTCTGCTTGGAATGATCCTGGTAGCGCTCGATCTTGCGCGCAACATTGAGGGCGGCGTTCTGGATTGCCTCGCTGTCGGCATCAGCCGGCAGCGCGGCGAGCGCTTCCGAAAGCTTGGTCAGCGCCTCGCGCTCGACCGTGTCGGCAGCACGGTACACTTTCGCCGGCCTCACGAAATCGTCGAAATAGCGGATGGCATATTCTGCCAGCCGGTCGAGCTCGGGATGGCTCGTCGGCGTCACACCCGGCGCGTGGCGCGAAATGAAACCCCACAGCACGCTCCTGTTTTGGGCATTCGAGGCGCTGACCAGGTTGAGCAGCAGCGAGAACGGAACCGGCAGGTCGACTGCCGGGGGATTGCCGTCATGCATGTGCCAGACCGGATTGCCCAGCCGCTCCTTCCAGTCCTGCCTCTGATAGGCAGAGAGGAACGTATAATACTCGTCCACTGCCTTCGGGATAACGTCGAAATAAAGCTTCTTCGCGGTTCGCGGGCGCTGGAACATATAAAGGCTAAGACTCTCGGTCGGCGCGTAAGTTAGCCACTCGTCGATGGTTAGCCCATTGCCCTTCGACTTCGAGATCTTCTGGCCGTGCTCATCGAGGAACAGCTCATAATTGAAGCCCTCCGGCGCCGGAGCATCGAGCGCGCGGCAAATCTGCCCGGCGAGCTTGACGGAATCGATCAGATCCTTGCCGGACATCTCGTAATCGACGCCGAGTGCTGCCCAGCGCATCGCCCAATCGGGCTTCCATTGCAGCTTGGCATGACCGCCGGTCACCGGCGTCTCGAAGCGCTCGCCGGTGTCCGGATCGCGCCACACGATGGTGCCGGCGCCGAGCTTGCGCTCGTCGATCGCGACTTGCATGACGATCCCGGTCTTGGGATGGATCGGCAGGAAGGGCGAATAACTCAGCGCCCGTTCCTCGCGCAGCGACGGCAGCATAATTGCCATCACGTTATCAAAGCGCTCGAGCATCTTGAGCAGCGTCGCGTCGAAGCGGCCGGAAGTATAATAGTCGGTCGAGGAAGCGAATTCGTAATCGAAGCCGAAACGGTCGAGGAAAGCGCGCAGCCGTGCGTTATTGGCGGCGCCGAACGACGGATACTCATTGGAGAAAGGGTCCGGTATCCTGGTCAGCGGCTTGCCGAGATAGGCGCGCAGCATGTCCTTGTTAGGCACATTGTCCGGCACCTTGCGCAATCCGTCCATGTCGTCGGAGAAGCACAGCAGTCGCGTCTTGACCTTGTCTTCGGTCAGCACGCGGAAGGCGTGGCGCACCATAGATGTGCGCGCCACCTCGCCGAACGTGCCGATATGCGGCAGGCCGGACGGGCCGTAGCCGGTCTCAAACAGCACCGTTTCCGGGTAGCCGCCGATCGCGTAGCGAGCGACGATCTTTTTCGCTTCCTCGAACGGCCACGCCTTGCTTTCGGCGGCGGCGGTGAGGACTTCCGGACTGAGATCGATCGGCTGTTGTTCGGCCATGATGCTATTCCTGCAACTTGCCGGCATCCATGCCGGCAGCCGCATGCTCTAGACCATGATCCCGAAAAGTGGAACCCGGTTTCAGGGCAGGACCGCGATCAGGCAAGAAGATTAAGAGCTCCCGTCCCAATTAGTCGGGATGGATCAAGTTCCAAGGCGTGACCGGAGCGCCAACGATGGCGGCTGTTTTTCCTTGCGGCGCCGGTCTCTCGTTCCTAACTTCGGGACCCATCTCAAGGAGTTGTAAATGCCATTGTCGCCACACGAAGCCATGATCTACCTGATGGTCATCACTTCGGCGTCGGACCGCGACATGACCGACATCGAACTGGCGCGGATCGGCGACGTCGTTCGATCCTGGCCGGTGTTTGAGGATTTCAACCAGGAGCGGCTGGTCGATGTCGCTCAGGCCTGCCAGGAAATGCTGCAGGAAAAGGACGGGCTGGAGGGCGTCCTGGCGCGTGTCGCCGAGGCGCTTCCGGAACGCTTGCGTGATACCGCCTATGCCGCCGCCTTCGAGGTTGCGGCCGTCGATCTCGAAATGCGCCTGGAGGAGGTGCGCGTGCTGCAGCTCGTCCGCCGGGAACTCGATCTCGATGCGCTGACGGTCGCCGCCATCGCGCGAGCCGCCAAGGCGCGCCTTCGCACGCTGACCTGAGCCGGCAGTCAGAAAAAGCTGACCGGAAAATAGCGAAGATAAAACTCGGCGAACGTACCTTTCACCGAAATTTCCTGCAGCGCGTAGTCGAATGCGGCCGCCAGTGCCGGATCGTCGGCCCTGGTGGCGATTACCATGCCTGAGCCAAGGTATTCGGGCGCCAGATAGGGGCCGCCGGCAAAGCGGCAACAGCCAGCCGCATCGGAGCCGCCGAGCCAGAACGCGAAACGCATGCCGTCGCCGAAGGCGGCGTCGATCTTGCCGGCTTTAAGCCTGCCATAAAGCTCCTCCGGCTTTGCGACGGGGACGATTTGGACGTCGCCGAAATAAGTGCGCAGCATCCGCTCATGCGCGGAACCGGCGATCACGCCGACACGTTTGCTGCGCAGCCTGTCGAACATTGGTTCGGTCAACGCCTGTGTCTTCAGCATGATGAAGCGTGCCGGAAATTGCAGGTAGGGGCGTGAGAATGCGTATTTCGACCGCGACTCCGGCGTCGCGGCGATGCCGGCAATGATCGCTTCGCCTTCGTCTTTCCCGAGCGCACCTTCGAGCTCGGCCCAGGGCAGCGCCTGGATCTGGCATTTTTCGGCAATGCCGAGCTCGGCGCAGATGGCGCGCGCCAGGTCGACATGGAAGCCCGACAGCCGGCCTGCCCCATCGAGGAAATTGAATGGCGGGAAATCCGTGGTGGTCAGGAATCGCAGCCGCGGCAGCATCGAAAGGTCCGGCTTTGGCAGCCGCTCCTTGGCGTCCCAAAACACCGGCACCTGCGGCTCCGCGGCGAGCGCATCAGCCGCAAGCGATTGCGCCCCGATCAATATCGAAATCAATGAAATGGATATGCGCCGAAACGCCACGCGACGACTCCGTCCGGTCTTGCCCCGGCTTTAGTACGAAATAACACAGGTTTTTGTACGAAAATAACACAGGTACAACGGTTTTTGGTTTCATCGTGACGATTTAGGGATATTGTTTAGTGAGTTTGCAAATGACTGCGTGATGCCGGCTGAAGAGGAGCAGTAGGACGCACAGGGGAAGCAGCTTTGCAGTCCGGGGTTGATGGCGTGGTGCGGGTTGATCACTGCCATTGGCCTCAAGAGCGGAAGGCAACATGGGGTAGATGTTGCGATGGGTCATTTCGATCGTACCCTGGAACTGATAGATCAGTTGCAGCACGCCGGCACAGCGGCCGCCGTCTGCGAAAAGCTGCTGGGGGTAACAAGCGGGTTCGGGCTGACGGCGCTGATGGCCGGGACGGTTCCGCAACCTGGCACGCCGAGAAACCAGCAAAAGGACCATGTGCTGCTTTGCGACTGGCCGGCTGAATGGCTTGAGCGCTACGTCGCGCGCAACTACGTCGATCACGACCCCGTCGTCAGTCACATGAAGCAGCTTCAAGCGCCATTCCAGTGGCGGGAAGCGTCTCAGGGCATCCGCATCGGCAAGAGCGGCGGCGAGGTGATGGGCGATGCCGGCGAATTCAAGCTGCGCGACGGGTTGGCCTTCCCGCTGATCACGCTCGATGGCCAGATCGTCATGGTGTCGCTGGGCGGCGAGGCTGTCGAATTGTCGGGCGCCGAGTTTGGGCTGGTGTCGCTTGTCTCGACTTATGCGATTGGCCGCGCCATGCAGCTCCACACTATGGCTGGCAAAACCATCGACCATGTCGAATTGACGCCGCGTGAGCGCGAATGCCTGCAATGGGCCGCCGTTGGCAAGTCCGAATGGGAGATTTCACAAATTCTCGGCATTTCGGAACACACATCAGAGAAACACCTTCTTAACGCCAAAAGCAAACTCGGTGCCGTCAACCGGGTCCAGGCCGTCGCGGAAGCGATAAGGCGCGGCTATATTAACTAGGTCGGCCGCGCCGGCCTAGAAATTCTTGCCTACGCGATCGCGTAATTTTTTCGGGGGAGCACGGCCGTATCTTCCTATTGAAACTAGGAGACGGCAAATGCTTTTTTCCCTCACGACCCAGGAATTGATGGAACGGCCCGACCTCTGGGAGGCAGTTCATCGTTTGCGTTACAGAGTTTTCGTCGAAGAGATGGGATGGACCGATCTGCAGCGCCCTGACGGCCTCGAGATCGATCAATTCGACCACGACGAGGCAGTGCACCAGATCGTCATCCGCAATGGCGAGCTCGCCGGTTACCAGCGGATGTTGCCGACGACTCGGGCACATCTTCTAACCGATGTGCTGGCGGACCTTTATGA
This sequence comes from Mesorhizobium sp. M1334, assembly GCF_040317995.1. Lineage (NCBI taxonomy): Bacteria > Pseudomonadati > Pseudomonadota > Alphaproteobacteria > Hyphomicrobiales > Phyllobacteriaceae > Mesorhizobium > Mesorhizobium sp. M1334. The sequence continues at coordinate 399,317 of NZ_JAMYLM010000001.1, read as the reverse complement.
GGGAACCCCACCGTCGGGCCCGAATGTCTACGAACTGACCCGCTATGCGGTTGCACCGGGGTTCCGCGACGGCCGGCGCGGCGTGTCGACGGTGGGCACGGAGCTGATCGCTGGCTTCGTCGAGTGGGGTCTGAAGCGCAACGTCAACCAGGTGATCATCGAATTCGAGCCGATGTGGGTGCTTCGCGCGCTGCAGCTGCATTTCCTGGCAACGCCGCTCGGTTACCAGCGTACCTATGGCAACCAGCAGGTGGTTGCCACACTGCTCACCTTCAACGAGCACACGCTCGACGTGGTGCGTTCGCGCCGCAACCACTTTGCGCCGGTGCTGGCCAGAGGGTACCCGGACATGCTCGGACAGAGACGCGCCTCGTGAGATTGGAGAGAGGCCATGAACGTTCACTCAAAAGCAGAATTCCGCAATCACACGCTGATCGTCACGGTGTCGTCGGGTGACGGCCGCCCGGTGCTGGACAGGCGGGCCTATGAAAGCCTGGCCAGGACATTCCATGAAGCCGCTGCCGACGACGACGTCCGCGTCGTGGTCCTGCGCGGCCTGGCCGGGTGCTTCTGCCTCGGCGCCGATTTCTCCGAATTTCTCGACGCCACCAAACATCGGCGACTGATCGACGCCGTCACCGATATGTTCCGCACGCTGGCGACGTTCCCGAAACCGGTCCTTGCCTGTGTCGACGGCGACGCCGTCGGCGTCGGCTGCACCATCCTGTTCCACTGCGACATGGTGATCGCCTCGAGCAAGAGCACGTTTCGGGTGCCGTTCGTCGATTTCGGCCTGGTGCCGGACGCGGCGACCAGCATCCTGGCGCCGCAGAAGCTCGGCTATGCCGGGGCGTTCCGTTTCTTCTGCCTGGGCGACACGCTCGCCGCCGAAGATGCCAGGGCACTGGGCCTTGTCGGCGAGATCGTGACGGACGCCAGCGTCGAGGAAGCCACGTTGGCAAGAGCCAGGCAACTCGCCAAGAAGCCTGTCGCGGCGCTGCAGCAGACGCGCGACCTGCTTAGGGGCGACACCGGCGCGCTCTGCGACCGCATCGACCAGGAGATCTCGCTTTTCCAGCAGGCGCTGCAGGACGACACTACGCTGAAGCGACTGCAGCGGATTGCGCGGCTGGCGGCATGACAGCCGCGTATCGATGAGGTGAGCTTATTTTTCGAGGAAAGTCGTTCCTTCGCCGATGATCTTCTTGTCCACCTTGCCGATGGCGTCGAGATCGCGGCCGTCATAGGGAAGCGACAGGAGAATGCGCTGCATAACGGCCAGCCGCGCGCGCCGTTTGTCGTTCGCCCGCACAATGATCCAGGGCGCGAACTCCTTGTGCGTGCGTTCGACCATCAGATCGCGCGCCTTGGTGTAGTCGTCCCATTTGGTGATGCCGGCGATGTCGATCGGCGAAAACTTCCAGCTCTTCAGCGGGCTCCAGCGACGGTCGTGGAACCGCTCGAGCTGTGTTTCCCGACTGATGTTCAGCCAGAATTTGAAGAAATGGATGCCTTCGTTGCGGATCATCCGCTCGAAATGCGGAACCTCGTCCAGAAATCGCTCGTGCTGCTCGGGCGTGCAGAATCCCATCACCGGTTCAACACCGGCGCGGTTGTACCAGGAGCGGTCGAAGGTGACGAATTCGCCCGACGTCGGGAAGTGGTCGACGTAACGCTGGAAGTACCATTGTCCAAGCTCGGTGGGTGTTGGCTTGGTCAGCGCCACGTTGCGCGCCGTGCGAGGGTTCAGATACTGGCGCAAAACGAAGATCGTGCCGCCCTTGCCGGCAGCGTCGCGCCCCTCAAACAGCGACATTACCCGCTTGCCTGTCGACTGCAGCCACGCCTGCGCCTTGACCAGCTCGATCTGCAGCTTCTCTAACCTCTCGTCATACTCCTCGCCCTTCATTTTCTTGTCGTAAGGGTAGCCGCCGGCGGTGAGCTTGCGGTCCTCGATCCAGTCGGGAAGCGTCGGGGCCTCGATGTCGAACTCCCGCTCCTTGCCGTCGATCATGATCTTCAGCGGCCCCGATGAAGCTGCAGCGGGGCTTTCCTTGGCGTTTTTCATCGAGACGAACCTTTCCAGCCTCCGGACTCATGCTATTGGAAGCCTTACTGCATCGGCCCGAATATCGGAATCGATTTTCGGAAAGAACGATGCAGCAGATAAAGCGGTAGAGCGTCCTTTCTGCGCCCAATTGGACGCAGGGCGCTCTAGCGTCGGTTCAGCAGGAAGTTATTGAGCGTTGGCCGCACACGGAGCGCAGGCGACGGAGCGCAAATGGCCGATATCGGCACAGAGCGGAAAGGCAGAGCGCAAGCCGTCGCGATGCGGCTGTGGAACAGCCGCTGGCTGCTCGCGGCCGGCTTCGTTGCGGTTCTGATCGTTTATGGTTTTGCCGGCATGTCTGGCTATGTGGTGCTGCTGGCAGGCGCCGTGCTGGTTGCCGCGGCGATACTGCCGGCCGGCGTCGCCCGTCAATCGACCGAAAATGCCGCGGCCGTCGAGGCGAGCGGCTTGCAACAACTTTCCGGCGAATATCTCGCGGCAGCGGTTGCCGATCCGCTGATCATTTTCGATCGTTCCGCCGCCATCGTCCATGCCAACGCCGCCGCCTTTGCAGCCTTTGGCGGGATTGCCCCCGGCATGTCGCTGTCGCTGAAATTCCGCGCGCCGGAAATGCAGTCCTTGCTGGATAATATCTTGGCAGGCAACGTCGCCTCGGACAGCGTCGACTACATAGAAAGGCTGCCGGTCGAACGAGCCTATCGGGTGAGCGCGTCTTCTGTCGGTCACGCCACGGATCTCTACGTGCTGGTGTTCAAGGACCAGAGCGAAGCGCGCCGGATCGACAGAATGCGCGCCGACTTCATTGCCAATGCCAGCCACGAGCTGCGCACGCCTCTCGCCTCGATTGCCGGCTTCATCGAGACGCTGCGCGGGCCGGCCCGCAACGACCCTGCGGCACGCGAGCAGTTCCTGCAGATCATGCAGAACCAGACCAGCCGCATGGCGCGCCTCATCGACGACCTTCTGTCGCTGTCACGGCTGGAGATGAAGCCCTATCTCAAGCTGGGAACCGAGGTCGATCTGCGCCAGGCCATCGACAGCGTCATCGATTCGCTTGGGCCGCTCGCAAAGGAAAACGGCGTCGTCATCGAGCGTGATTTCGCGGAAGGGCCGCTCGACGTGCCCGGCGATCGGGACGAGCTTTTCCAGGTCTTCGAAAACCTCCTGGAAAACGCCTGCAAATATGGTCAGTCGGGCGGACGCGTCGTGGTGTCGATCACACGCAGCGACAGCGATACCGAACCGGGGATCGACGTCACTATAAGGGATTTCGGCCCCGGCATTCCCGAAGAACACATCCCGCGCATCACCGAGCGCTTCTACCGCGTCGACGTCGAGAACAGCCGGACCCAGAAGGGCACCGGCCTTGGCCTGTCCATCGTCAAGCATATCCTGACCCGGCACAACGCCAGGCTCTCCATCTGGTCGGAAGTCGGCAAGGGTGCGGCGTTCACCGTCCATTTGTCGGTTCGCTGACGCAGTACTATCTCTAGCCCATGATGGGCCGTTTCTTTTTTCTGTCATCCGGCTAGCGTATCAGCGGGGATTCGAGGGAGCGACTCAACCACAAGATCCCGGGAAGGCATTCGGTCCATGCAGTCCGTGCACATCGTCAGCGCCTATGACGAGGAGCTGAAATATCTGTCGAAGCGCATCGCGGCGATGGGCGGGCATGCCGAGCGCATGGTCGAGCAGGCAGTCGCGGCACTGGTCAATGCGGATCCGGGACTTGCCCAGAAAGTCATTCGAGACGACCTGGTTCTGGATGAGGGGCAGCGCGAGATCGACGATAAGGCGATCATCATCATCGCCAAGCGCCAGCCGATGGCGACGGATCTGCGCGAGATCGTCGGTGCGATCCGCATCTCGGCGGACCTCGAACGGGTAGGCGACCTCGGCAAGAACGTCGCCAAGCGAGTGGTTGCTGTCGCTGATGGGCGCCAGCCGAGCAGCCTGTTCCGCGGCCTCGAGGCTTTGGCTAATCTGGCGCTGACACAGCTCAAGGAAGTACTCGACGTCTACGCATCGCGGTCAGTGGAAAAAATCGGTTTCGTGCGCGACCGCGACGACCAGATCGATGCCATGTACACCTCGCTGTTTCGCGAGTTGCTGACTTACATGATGGAAGACCCACGCAACATCACGCCCTGCACGCATCTCCTGTTTTGCGCCAAGAACATCGAGCGCATCGGCGACCACGCCACCAACATCGCCGAGACGATCTACTATATCGTCACCGGCGACCAGATGCCGGCCGATCGTCCGAAGGGCGACAAGACGGACAAGATTATTCTTCCCGCAACGCAACCAGCGAAATGAGCGTCTCTCGATACTAATGCGAATTTCGGATTCGCCACCTGACAGAAAATTGCGCTAAGCTTTCGACGCGCTGACTTCTCAGTTCCGCGATGAAGGCCCCGCCTCCAGGAGGCTGCGATGGAATATGTCCGCGAGTTTGCTCCTGCGCCGCCGATGTCGGGTATAATCGCTTGCGGCGTCTATACGGCTGGGCGGCGCATCGCCGACATTCCGATCGAGGAAGCCGGCGAATGGGCCGGGAAGCCGGGCCACGTGGTCTGGATCGGACTGCTGGAGCCCGACCGCAATTTGTTACTGCGCGTCCAGGCGCAATTTCATCTGCATGAGCTGGCGATCGAGGACGCCGAGCATCCGCACCAACGGCCGAAGATCGAGCAATATGGCGATGCCCTGTTCATCGTTGCCCGCACGGCGCAGTTGATCGACAGCCGTGTCACCTTCGGCGAGACGCATCTGTTCGTCGGCGCCGGCTATATCGTCAGCGTCAGGCATGGCCCGTCGACCTCCTACGCCGCCGTTCGCCAGCACTGGGAAAGCTGTCCGCATTCCCTCGCCAAGGGCGAGGATTTCGTCCTCTACGCCATTCTCGATTTCATCGTCGACAACTACATGCCCGTGCTCGAGCAGATCGAAAACGAGGTCGAGGCGATCGAGGACAAGGTTCTGCTGAAACCGATGACCGGCTCCGATATCGAGCGGCTTTACATGCTGCGCCGCGATCTCTTGCGCCTGCGCAACGCTGCTCTGCCGCTGGTGGAGGTCTGCCGGCGGCTGACCAGCGCCGATCTGCCGCAAATCCACACGGCCATGCATCCGCTGTTTCGCGACGTCACCGACCACATCCGCACTGTCCAGGAAAAGATCGACAGCCTGCGTGAGGTTCTCGCTTTCGCCTTCGAGGCGAGCCTTCTGGTCGGTCAAAGCCAGGAGACGGCGATTTCCAAGAAGCTTGCCTCATGGGCCGCCATCTTGGCCGTGCCCACGGCACTCGCCGGCATTTACGGCATGAATTTCAGCGACATGCCGGAACTGAGGATGGAATATGGCTACCCGGCCGTCCTGGCCGCAATTGCCCTGATCTGCACGTTTCTTTACTGGCGGTTTCGCAAGAATGGGTGGCTGTAAGGGTAAGGGAATAGGCAGTAGCCAGTAGGGAATAGGCAATACGGAAGTGAGTTGTTGGCGAAACGACCCTTGTGAAGCGCTATCTCCCCTACTGCCCACTGCCTATCTATGCCGCCGCCGCTCCGATGCTGGCTGAAACGCCACGCGGGCGTGGTACTTGCAGTAGGGGCCGGTTTCGGCGGCGTCGTTGCCGCAGAAATGGAAATCTTCCGAAAGCGGATCGCCATTCGGCCATTTGCAGGTGCGCTCGTTCAGCTCGACGAGTTGCAGATGCCGCGAGATCGGCACGACGACGTTCTCGACCGGGCGGATATAGTGGCGCGCTACCGGTTCGGCATCGAACTGCGCCTTGAGCGCGGTCGCACCGATCGACATCGACGTGGTGGCATGGCGCGTGGCGCTTGCTGCCCGGGACACCGATTTCTGGATCGTCGATCCCTGTACCGTCTTCTTCTGGCGTGCCGGTGAGGCGGTCGTGCGTCCGCGACCGGACAGTTTCAGCCGGTGCACTTTGCCGATGACGGCATTGCGGCTGACCCCGCCAAGCTGTGCGGCGATCTGGCTGGCGCTGAGGCCCTCCGACCACAATTTTCTGAGAAGTTCGACTCGCTCGTCAGTCCAGTTCATGAGACCGCGCTCCTGCTGAAACGTGCGGCAATCGGAATCCATTCCCGACCCGGCTTCTGCCGGGCAGACACCACATATATCGGGTGATTAGGTCCGCCGCACGAAATCTAGTTATTTCTCTACTACAATTACCTTATGCGCTGACTCGGTGACAAGAGTCCCAAGGCCAACACGAATCGGTTTTTTCGGTTTTCCCCAACTTGCCCGGTCGCTTATGAGCCGGCGTTATGCTGGAGGGCTTGCCGCACGTCCTTGCGCGACCTTTTCGTTGACTTCACGGCCGAAAAACACGATAAGCCACAAGGGCCGCCGCTTTGGCGGCTTTTTGATTTTTCCGGTTCCGGAGACGCATATAATGAGCGGTTCGGCGCTTTTCGAGACCTTTGTTCGCGCACCCCTGGCTTTCGACCACGGTGAAGGCACCTGGCTGGTCACCGATAAGGGCGAGCGATATCTCGATTTCGCCGGCGGGATCGCCGTCAATTCATTGGGCTACAGCCATCCGCATTTGGTCGCGGCCCTCACCGAGCAGGCCGCCAAGCTCTGGCACGTCTCCAATCTGTACGAGATTCCGGGACAGAGCCGGCTCGGCGAGCGGCTGGCCGACGCCAGCTTCGCCGACAAGGTGTTCTTCACCAATTCCGGCGCAGAGGCGCTCGAATGCGCCATCAAGACGGCGCGGCGCTACCACTTCGTCAAAGGCCATCCCGAGCGATACCGCACAATCACCTTCGAAGGCGCCTTCCACGGCCGTACCCTGGCGACCATCGCCGCCGGGGGCCAGTACAAATACCTGGAAGGTTTCGGCCCCAAGGTCGACGGCTTCGATCAGGTCGGCTTCGACGATGTGGATGCAGCCGAAAAGGCGATCACGCCTGAAACCGCGGCGATCCTGATCGAGCCGGTGCAAGGCGAGGGCGGCATCAGGCAAGTGCCGACGCAATCGCTGAAGCGGCTCAGGCAGCTCTGCGATCAGCACGGACTGCTTCTGATTTTCGACGAGGTCCAATGCGGCGTCGGCCGCACCGGAAAGCTGTTCGCGAATGAATGGGCGGGCGTCACCCCCGACCTGATGGCGGTGGCCAAGGGCATCGGCGGCGGCTTCCCGATGGGTGCCTGCCTCGCCACCGACGAGGCGGCGGTCGGCATGACCGCCGGCGTGCACGGCACCACCTTCGGCGGCAATCCGCTGGCGATGGCGGTCGGCAACGCCGTGCTCGACGTGGTGCTGGAAGACGGCTTTCTCGAGGACGTCCGGCGCAAGGCGCTGCTGTTGAAGCAGGGGCTTGCCGGTGTCGCCGACGAATTTCCGGATGTTATCGAAAGCATCAGGGGCACCGGCCTGATGCTTGGGCTTAAATGCGCGATGCCCAACACCAAGGTCACGGTGGCACTGCGTGACCAGCATCTCTTGACGGTTCCGGCCGGCGACAACGTTATCCGCCTGCTGCCGCCTCTCACCGTGACCGACGCCGAGATCCACGAGGCGCTCGAGCGCATTCGTGCCGGCGCCAAGAGCCTGGCGGATGCCATCGTCGCTGCCGCTGCGAAGTAATCCCGGAATTCCTGATGTCCCTTCGCCATTTTACTGATCTTTCTGCCGTTTCCGAAGGCGATCTGCGCTTCATGCTCGACGACGCAGCTGTGCGAAAGGCAAGGCTCAAGGCCGGAGAACGCAGCAAGCCGCTCGAGGGCAAGGTGCTGGCGATGATCTTCGACAAGCCGTCGACGCGCACGCGCGTATCGTTCGACGTCGGCATGCGGCAGTTGGGTGGCGAGACGATCATGCTGACCGGCACCGAGATGCAGCTTGGCCGCTCGGAGACCATTGCCGACACGGCCAAGGTGCTGTCGCGCTATGTCGATGCCATCATGATCCGCACCACCTCGCATGACCGGCTGTTGGAACTGACGGAAAACGCTACGGTCCCCGTCATCAACGGGCTGACCGACGAGACCCATCCCTGCCAGCTGATGGCCGACATCATGACCTTCGAAGAGCACCGCGGTCCGGTGGCCGGCAAGACGATCGCCTGGACCGGCGACGGCAACAACGTGCTGCATTCGCTCCTGGAGGCATCTGCGCGGTTCCATTTCAAGCTGAACGTCGCCGTGCCCGAGGGCAGCGAACCGGCTCAGAAGCATGTCGACTGGTCGAAAGCCAATGGCGGCAAGCTGAAATTCACCCGCTCGCCCGAGGAGGCCGTTCACGAGGCCGACTGCATCGTCACCGACTGCTGGGTGTCGATGGGCCAGGAGCACCGTGCCCGCGGCCACAATGTCTTCCTGCCCTATCAGGTCAATGCGGGACTGATGGCGAAAGCCAAGCCGGACGCGCTGTTCATGCACTGTCTGCCGGCGCATCGCGGTGAGGAGGTTACCGACGAGGTCATCGACGGACCGCATTCTGTGGTGTTCGATGAGGCCGAGAACCGGCTCCATGCCCAGAAGGCGGTCCTGGCCTGGTGCCTGGGCGCTTGATCCGGGCCGGCCTGATCTGCGCCGCCTTGATCTGGGCCGCCTTGATCCGGGAGTGGGTGGTGCCTATCTCAGGCGCATCACGCAAATCGAGCGCGTCTCGTCGCATGCGCCCCGGAGGGCGGCATCGCCGCGCCCCGGAGCTTTGTCATGTTGGAAACTCATCAATTGGCTGAACATAAACCCAAGCTCGGCGAATTCGGCTACGCCGGCGACGATCATGTCGTGCCGTTCGAGGTCGGCCCGCTCGACGTGCGCGGCCGCACCGTCCAGCTCGGGCCGATGCTCGACGCCATTCTCAGCCGCCACGACTATCCCGAGCCGGTCGCCCGGCTCCTGGCCGAAGCCTGTGTGCTGACGGTACTGCTCGGAACTTCGCTGAAATTCGAGGGCAAGTTCATTCTGCAGACCCGCACCGACGGGCCCGTCGACATGCTGGTCGCCGATTTCTCCACGCCGCACGCGCTGCGCGCTTATGCCCGCTTCGATGCCGACCGGCTGCAGGCTTTGACTTCTGCCGGCGAGACGTCACCGCAGACGCTGATCGGCAGCGGCGTCCTGGCGCTGACCATCGACCAGGGCGCTCACACGCAACGCTACCAGGGCATCGTCCAGCTCGACGGTGTCACACTTGAAGATGCCGCACGCACCTATTTCCGCCAGTCGGAGCAGATTCCGACCGACCTCCGCCTTTCGGTTGCCAAGCTTCTGACACCCGGCGTCGGCGGTGCCCGCGAGCAATGGCGGGCCGGTGGCCTGCTGGCACAATTCCTGCCGCAGTCGGCGGAGCGTATGCGCGTACCCGACCTTCCCGGTGGCGACGGCGATCCGCGTGAGGAAATCCATGACCCGACCGACAATTCCTGGCAGGAGCTGCTGGCGCTGCTTGGTACTATTGAACCGACCGAGCTGATCGATCCGACGATCGGCGCCGAACGGCTGCTTTACCGGCTTTTCCACGAGCATGGCGTCCGCGTGTTCGGCGGCGTGCCGGTCGCCGACCAGTGCTCATGCTCGAGGGAGAAGATCCGCGGCATTCTCGAAGGCTTTTCCGCCGAGGAGATCAGGGACAGCACCGAGGATGGCAGCATTCACGTCGCCTGCGAATTCTGCTCGAAGCAATATGACTTCGACCCGGCGGAGTTTGCAGCGGCTGGATGACGGCCCTCAATTGACGGTGCGCCGCGTGCCCGGCAAATCGAGCGAGAAGGCGGGGATGGCGACGTCGAACGTCTCGCCCCGCTTGTTGCGCATTGTGTAGTGCCCGACCATGATGCCGGACGGGGTCGAGAGCGGGCATCCAGACGTATACTGATAGCTGTCGCCGGGGTTGAGTCCGGGTTGCTCGCCGACGACCCCCGGGCCGCGCACTTCCTCGACTTTGCCGGTACCGTCGGTAATGTGCCAGTAGCGTGACAGAAGCTGCACGAACTCATCCGACTGATTGTCGATGGTCACCTGGTAGCCCCAGACATAGCGGTTTTGCGGCGGGTCGGAGTGATCCTCCAGATAGAACGGCCTGACCTGCACTTCGATGTTGCGGGTGACGGCGCTGTACATAAACTGCTCCAAAGCAATGTAGATGGAACTTTCGATGCTCAGCGCAGTTTGGTCAACGATGCGCAGCATCTTCTTGCCCGATCTCAAGCGCAGGTGCCGAAAAACAATGTCATTTGAGTGACACATGACAATGATGGTGTGCAGGCTTGTGCCGGACGACTCAGCGTTCTGTCGAATTGTTGAAAACGGCTGTCATGCGGCCGGCATTTCTGGAGTGACCAGATCTCGATGGAACCGACATTCGCAGCCGCCCTCCTTTCCATAGCCCTCCTTCTTTCAAATCTCGCCAGCATCTTGTTAGCTTCGCAGAAGCTGAAGCGACCAGCCAGTATTGCACCGCCCGCGGCCAACGCGCCGCCGGTATCGATCGTCATCCCGGCGCGCGGCGTCGAGCCGTTTGCCGAAGAGACGCTGGAGCGCGCCTTCTCCCTCGACTGGCCGCGCTATGAACTCATCTTCTGCGTCGCCCATGCCGACGACCCGGTGGTCAAGCCGATCGCCGCCGCAATGGCGCGCTTTCCAGCTATTCGCGCCCGCCTTCTAATCGGTGACGACCGCATCAGCGGCAATCCAAAACTCAACAATTGCGTGAAGGGTTGGGAGGCGGCGCATTATCGCTGGGTCATCCTTGCCGATTCCAACGTGCTTATGCCAAGCGATTACGTCCAGCACCTGATGGCGGCGTGGCGGCACGACACCGGCCTCGTCTGTTCGACGCCGATCGGCTCGCGGCCGGACGGCTTCTGGGGGGAGGTCGAATGCGCCTTTCTCAACACGCTGCAGGCACGCTGGCAGTACGCTGGAGAGGCGCTCGGCCTCGGCTTCGCCCAGGGCAAGAGCATGTTGTGGAACAAGCCGATGCTCGATGCCAATGGCGGCATCCGCGCGCTTGCCGCCGAGATCGCCGAGGACGCCGCCGCGACCAAGCTGGTCAACGGGCTCGGACTGCGAGTCAATCTTGTCGCCTCTCCCTTCGAACAGCCGCTCGGCCGGCGCACGCTTGGCGAGATCTGGTCGCGGCAGGCGCGCTGGGCGCGGCTGCGCCGCGTCACCTTTGCACTGTTCTTTGCCCCCGAAATCCTGATCGGCGCGGCACCGCCGCTAGTGCTTGCACTGATCGCCGCGGCTGACGCCGGCGGCAGCCTGCCGGCAACCGCCATCGCCGTGCTGGTCGCGGCCTACCTGCCGGAATGCGCCTTGGCCTCGACCAAGGGATGGCACCTGTCGCCGCGCACGATCCCGGCGATGATGGCACGAGACCTGATGCTTCCCGTCATTTGGGCGCGCGGATGGCTGAGCGGCGCCATCGACTGGCGCGGCAACGTGATGACTATCCAGACGAAGACTGTCGCGGAGCTGGAAGAGACCCCGTCCGGCGCCTGATCGGCACGTCCCCGCTGCCTCTGTTCGGCCAGCCCTTATCCGGCAACTCTCAGTGCCTGCTCGATGTCTTCGAGCAGGTCGTCGGCGTCCTCAAGGCCGACTGACAGCCTGAGCGTTCCCGGTCCGATGCCGAGCTCGGCGCGGGCTTCATCAGTCAAGTTCTTGTGTGTGGTCGTCGCCGGATGGGTGATCAGGCTCTTGGCGTCGCCGAGATTGTTGGAAATCAGCACGACGTCGAGTGTGTTCTGGAAGGCAAAGGCCGCCTGCTTGCCGCCCTTCACATCGAAGCAAATCAGCGTCGAGCCGCCCGACATCTGCTTCTTGACCACGGCCGCTTGCGGGTGGTCGGCGCGGCCGGGATAGATGACGCGGGCGATTTGCGGGCGCTCGGCCAGGAAATCCGCGATGCGGCCGGCACTTTCCGTCTGCTGGCGTACGCGTAGCGGCAGCGTCTCCAGGCCTTTCAGCAGCGTCCAGGCATTGAAGGGCGAGAGGCTTGGGCCGGTGTGGCGGAAATAGTCATGCAGGTTCTCGTCGATCCATTTCTTGTCCGACAGAACGATGCCGCCAAGACAGCGCCCCTGGCCGTCAATATGCTTCGTGGCCGAATAGACGACGATGTGGGCGCCGAGCTGCAGAGGTTTCTGCTGCAAGGGCGTAGCGAAGACATTATCGACGATCAGCCTGGCGCCGATCGAATTGGCAAGTGCCGCGACGGCGGCAATGTCGACTACCTCCAGCGTTGGATTGGTAGGGCTTTCCAGGAAAAACAGTTTGGTGTTTGGCTTGACCGCCTTTTCCCAATTGGCGATGTCGGTGCCGTCGACCAGCGTTGCCTCAATGCCGTATTTCGGCGCCAGCGTCTCGATCACCCAGCGGCAGGAGCCGAACAGCGCGCGCGCCGCCACGATATGGTCGCCCGCCTTGGCGCTACACAGCAGTGCTGCCGTCACCGCCGCCATGCCGGATGCCGTGGCGCGCGCGTCCTCGGCTCCTTCCAGCGCGCACATGCGTTTCTCAAACATGTCGACCGTCGGATTGGCATAGCGCGAATAGATGAAGCCCGGCTCCTCGCCCTTGAAGCGGGCCTCCGCCGCTTGCGCCGTCTCGTAGACATAGCCTTGGGTGAGATACATCGCCTCGGAGGTCTCGCCAAAGCCGGAACGCAGCGTCCCGGCATGCACGAGTGCGGTCTGAGGCTTCCAGTCGCGCTTCTTGGTCATCATTCCATCCAAACACCAAAATTGGTCCAAACAACAAAAAACCGGCCGCGAAAGTCGCAACCGGTCCATATGGCCTTGCGGCCCGACGGTCCTTTAGCGACTTGTTTAACGTGGCTGCAAGCCGACCGGCCAAATCACCACGGGATAACGAGCTTTAGACCCGCGCCACGCTTGCGTCAATTGCCGGCATGATTAAGAGGGTTGTACCAAGCAGGTGCCAAAGGCGTCCACGGTCGGACCTGCGACAGAACAAGACCTCGCCCGGCGTTCGAACGGAGCCAGACCCTTGCGGCAGACAGGCATTCTTCCCGATCAGGATATTTCCGCGCTGTTCCAGACGGGCGCGCTGAAGTCGCCGCGCATGCTCGATGCCGATCAGATCCAGCCGGCCAGCCTTGACCTCAGGCTCGGCGACAAGGCATGGCGAGTGCGTGCTTCCTTCTTGCCCGGCCCGGACCACAGGGTTGTCGACAAGCTCGACCGGCTGAAGCTGCACGAGATCAACCTCGCCGAAGGTGCCGTGCTGGAAACCGGCTGCGTCTACATCGTGCCGCTGCTCGAAAGCCTGGCGCTGCCCGCCCATATTTCCGCCTCCGCCAACCCGAAAAGCTCGACCGGACGGCTCGATATCTTCACCCGGGTAATGACCGACCGTGGCCACGAGTTCGACAAGATCGCTGCCGGCTATGAAGGCCCGCTCTATCTGGAGGTCAGCCCGCGCACTTTCCCGATCGTCGTGCGGACCGGCTCGCGGCTGTCGCAGATCAGGTTCCGCACCGGCAATGCGCTCTTGTCGGAAAGCGAGCTGCACGAGTTGCACCGCGCCGAAATGTTGGTCGCCACCGAACCACCCAACATCTCAGGCGGGGGAATCGCGCTGTCGATCGATCTCGACGGCGACAAGGACGGGCTGGTCGGCTATCGCGGCAAGCACCACACCGGCCTGGTCGACGTCGACAAGCGCGCCGCGCAGGATGTCGTCGATTTCTGGGAGCCGCTCTACAAGAGCGGTGCCGGCGAGCTGGTGCTCGATCCGGACGAATTCTATATTCTGGTGTCGCGCGAGGCGGTGCATGTGCCGCCACTCTACGCCGCCGAAATGACGCCTTTCGACCCGCTGGTCGGCGAGTTCCGCGTCCATTATGCCGGTTTCTTCGACCCGGGTTTCGGCCATTCGGCGTCGGGCGGCACCGGCAGCCGGGCGGTGCTCGAGGTGCGTAGCCACGAAGTGCCGTTCATCCTCGACCACGGCCAGATCGTCGGACGGTTGGTCTACGAGCACATGCTGAAACGGCCGCAGGCGCTCTACGGCACAGATCTCGGCTCGAACTATCAGGCGCAGGGTCTGAAACTGTCCAAGCATTTCCGCGCCGCGCGATGATCTTGTTCGCAAGCCGTCAGCCGCGAAACAGATATTCTTTCGCGGCGCCAAGGCAGCCATGAAACTGACCGACAAAGAGCAGTTCTCGCACTGCCAATCGCTTCTTCCCCCAAAATCCTCTGGTTTGCTTCTCGTCGTCAAGTGAGGCGCTTGAGCTGGACTGCAAGGGGAACAACTGCTTGCCGAGACATCCCAGCACATGGGCTCTGGCGGAGTCGATACCGCAGGCTCTGCCATTGTCGTTCAGTCTGTCAGCGCGGAGTGCGGACGTCATGCGATCCGCGTTGCGCATCAGAAAGCTCACTTGCGATTTCGAATAGCCGGTGGCCAGAAGCCGGTTAGTCATCGACATCCGGGCTTCGCGATAGGATTTTGCGCTGCGTTGTCCGGCGCTGTAAGCCGACGGGGAGAAAAAGGCGAGGAACAGGACTAAACTTAGGGACACAGTGCCAATCCGCAGGCCGTTCATTTTCGTTCCTCAATTCTGTCACCAGTTTACAACGCCTTCACCGCCACCTTCACCGGCTGCTCGATTTCAAGCGGGTTGCGCAGCGGCAGGCCGAAATCCTGCGCCTCGATTTCAAATACGTCACCGGCCTCGGTCCTGATGCCGTCGGCGAAGGACAGCGTCGCCGTGCCGAACATGTGTACATGCACATCACCCGGCTGGCGGAAGGCCGAGTATTTGAAGTGGTGATGCTCGAGATTGCCAATGGTGTGCGACATGTTCGCCTCGCCCGACAGGAACGGCTTTTCCCAAAGCAGCTTGCCGTCGCGCAGGATGCGTGAAGCGCCGCGGATATCGGACGGCAGGTCGCCGATCAGGATCTCCGGGCCGAACGAAGCGTTGCGCAGCTTGGAATGGGCGAGGAAGAGATAGTTTACACGCTCGGTGACGTGGTCGGAAAACTCGTTCGACAGGGTGAAGCCGACGCGGAACGGGGCGCCGTCGTCGCCGATCACATAGATCCCGGCGATCTCCGGCTCCTCGCCGGCATCCTGGGCGAAGGCCGGCGACATAAGCGCCGCACCGGGCGCGACCGCCATGGTGCCGTTGCCCTTGTAGAACCATTCCGGCTGCACGCCGATCTGGCCCTTCGCCGGCTTGCCGCCCTCAAGCCCCATGCGGAACATCTTCATGGAATCGGTCAGCTGTTCCTCGCCGTCCGTGCTGAGCTTCTTGTGCATGGAATCGCGGGTCGCGGCGGAGCCGAGATGCGTCAGCCCGGTGCCGGTGAGATGGAGATGCGCCGGATCGGGATGGTTGATCGGCGACAGCAGTCGTCCCTTCTTGTAGGCTGCGTCCAGATCGATGGTTTCGCCGAAGCCCTTGCGCTCGATCAAGGCGACAAGCCCGCTGCCGGTGCGCGCGGCTTCCATCGCCAGCGAATAGACGCTGCGCGCGCCGTTGATGACGCGGGTCTTGCCGCCGTTGCGGGCAACGACGCGGATCGTCTCGGCGTCGTCGAGGATCTGTGAGATCAGCATGGTAACCCTCTCTGAATTGCGGGCTTGGCGTGCCTTTCTTGGCAAACCCTGCCCGGCGCGGCTCGGACCGTTGTCCGCGCCTCGATTGAAATTCTTCGTCCGGATTGCGCTCGCGGATCAGGTCCCTCGAGGGACTTCTTTGCGCCGCCCGGCAGCGCCGCGATGTGACCCGTATGCCTCCTGGTTGCCTCTCAAGCCTTGTTCTTGTTGTAGACGTCGAAGACGACGGCGCCGAGCAGCACCAGGCCTTTGACCACCTGCTGCCAGTCGACATTGACGCCCATGATCGACATGCCGTTGTTCATGACGCCCATGATGAAGCCGCCGACCACCGCGCCGATGACCTGGCCGACGCCGCCCATCGCCGAAGCGCCACCGATGAACACCGCGGCGATGACGTCGAGCTCGCTGCCGAGGCCGGCCGCCGGCACAGCCTGCCCCAGGCGCGCTGCGATAATCAGGCCGCCGAGTGCCGACAGCACGCCCATATTGATGAACACCATCAACGTCAGCCGTTCGGTCTTGATGCCCGATAGCTGGGCTGCCTTGGCATTGCCGCCCATCGCATAGATGCGGCGGCCGATCGTCATGCGTTTGGTAACGAAGACGAACAACGCGATCAGCACACCCATCACCATGAGAACGATGGGGAGGCCCCTATAGGTGGCGAATTGGTAAACGAGAAACAGCGCCAGCGCGCTGATCACCAGGGTCTTGACGACGAACAGCGAGAAGGGCTCGGCTTCGTAGCCATGCTTCTCGCGGGTGCGCCGTGCCCTGAGCCCGAAATAGGCATAGGCGAGCACGGCGACGAGGCCGATCACGATCGTCGTCAGGTGCAGCGTGAGGCCGCTGCCGACAATGGTTTTGCCGGCGGCGTTCACGGTTGGCGGTATCAGTGTCAATGGGCCGATCAGGTCCGGAATGAAGCCGGAACTGAGCGCCTTGAAGCCGACTGGAAGCGGCCCCACGGAAGACCCGCCACCGAGCAGCGCCTGGCAGATGCCGCGGAAGATCAGCATGCCCGCCAGCGTGACGATAAAGCTCGGTATTCGGTGATAGGCAATCCAGTAGCCTTGTGCCGCGCCGATCGCACCACCGACGATCAGGCAGATGATCGACACCACCAGCGGATTGCTCAATGGGCCAAGCGGCCAGATGACCATCATCATCGCCGCCAGTGCGCCGATGAAGCCGGCGACGGAGCCGACGCTGAGATCGATGTGACCCGAAACGATCACCAGAAGCATGCCCAGCGCCATCACGATGATGAAGCTGTTCTGCTGCACGAGATTGCTGAGGTTCACCGGCTTGAACAGCGTTCCGGACGTGGTGAACTGGAAGAACACCATGATTGCGATCAACGCCAGGACCAACCCGTATTCGCGCAGATTGGTGACCAGCGCCGAGACGGCAATGCGAGGTCCCTGTTGTAGATCCTGGGCAACGCCGGTCTGCGGCCCGGGAGCGCTTTCGGTGCTCATGATGCTTTTCCTTCTCCGCGGACGATGGCGCGCATTATCTTTTCCTGGCTGGCGTCGCTTGCCGCCATTTCGCCGACGATGCGTCCTTCGTTCATGACGTAGATGCGGTCGGTGATGCCGAGCAGTTCGGGCATTTCCGACGAGATGACGATGATTGCCTTACCCTCGGAGGCGAGACGCGCGATGATCGTATAGATTTCATATTTGGCGCCGACGTCGATACCACGTGTCGGCTCGTCGAGGATCAGCACTTCCGGATTGGCGAACAGCCATTTCGACAGCACCACCTTCTGCTGATTGCCGCCAGAAAGGTTGCCGGTCATCTGGTAGACGCTCGAGGCGCGGATGTTGGTCCTGCCGCGATAATCGTTGGCGACCGAAAGCTCGCGCAAATCGTCGATCACGCCGTGGCGCGACACGCCGGGCAGGTTGGCCAGCGTGATGTTGTGCTTGATGTGGTCGATCAGGTTGAGACCGTAGGTCTTGCGGTCCTCGGTAACGTAGGCGATGCCGTGTTCCACCGCCTTGCTCACCGAAGAGACGTCGATCGGCTTGCCGTTGAGGAACACCTCGCCGGTTATGCGGCGG
Source organism: Mesorhizobium sp. M1334 (assembly GCF_040317995.1). NCBI lineage: Bacteria > Pseudomonadati > Pseudomonadota > Alphaproteobacteria > Hyphomicrobiales > Phyllobacteriaceae > Mesorhizobium > Mesorhizobium sp. M1334. Next base: position 381,590 of record NZ_JAMYLM010000001.1, on the reverse strand, counting down.
CCGTAGGACCGGCCGAACAGGCTCATGGCAAACTCGGTCCGGCCGGCGCCCATGAGCCCGGCAATCCCGACCACTTCGCCCTTGCGGGCGTTGAGGTTGATGCCCTTGATGACCTGCCGCTCGGCATGGATGGGGTGGTAGACCGACCAGTTTTTCACTTCGAGAACGATCTCGCCGATGTTCGGCTCGCGCGGCGGATAGCGGTCGTCAAGCGAACGGCCGACCATCGAGGTGATGATGCGGTCCTCCGAGATGTCCTTCTTGGCCAGCGTCTCGATGGTCCGGCCGTCACGGATGATGGTGACTTTGTCGGCGACCCGGTTCACCTCGTTGAGCTTGTGCGAGATCAGGATAGAAGTGATGCCCTGCCGCTTGAATTCGAGCAGCAGATCGAGCAGCGCCTGGCTGTCCTTTTCGGACAGGCTCGCCGTCGGCTCGTCGAGAATGAGCAGCTTCACTTCCTTGCTGAGCGCCTTGGCGATCTCGACCAGCTGCTGCTTGCCGACGCCGATATTGGTGATCAGCGTGTTGGGGTCTTCCTTGAGGCCGACCTTCTTGAGCAGGGCGCTGGTGCGCGCCTCGTTGGCGTTCCAGTCGATGACGCCGTATCTGGCGTGCTCGTTGCCGAGAAAGATGTTTTCGGCGATCGACAGCATCGGCACCAGCGCAAGCTCCTGATGGATGATGACGATGCCCTTGCGCTCGCTGTCGTGGATACCTTTGAAATGGCACTCGTCGCCGCGATAGATGATCTGGCCGTCGTAAGTGCCGGACGGATACACGCCCGACAGCACCTTCATCAGCGTCGACTTACCGGCGCCGTTCTCGCCGACCACGGCATGGATCTCGCCTTCCTCGACCATGAGCTTGACGTTCGACAGCGCCTTGACGCCGGGAAACGTCTTGGTGATGTCGCGCATCTCCAAAATCGTCGATGCCATTGAGAATACCACTCCTGCGAGGTCCGCAAACAATACCGGGCTGGCTCGCCAACGAAAAGGGGCCCTGCCTGCGCAGGACCCCAGGCTTTATAACCGCGATTACTTCAGTTCTTCAGCCTTGATGTAGCCGGAGTCGACCACCAGCGCCTGGTAGTTCGACTTGTCGACGTCATGCGGCGTCAACAGGATCGAGGGAACGACCTTGACGTCGTTGTTGTAGGTCGTGGTGTCGAGGCCTTCCGGCTTGCCGCCAGAGAGCACCTTGTCGACGAGTTCGACCGTCGCCTTGGCGAGTTCGCGGGTGTCCTTGAACACGGTCGAATACTGTTCGCCGGCGATGATCGCCTTGACCGAAGCGGTCTCGGCGTCCTGTCCGGTGACGATCGGCCATGGCTGATCGGCGGTGCCGTAGCCTACGGCGCGCAGCGAAGCGATGATGCCGCGCGACAGGCCGTCATAGGGCGAAAGCACGCCATCGACGCGGCTGCCGTCCGAGTAGTTGGCGGAGAGCAGATTGTCCATGCGGGCCTGGGCGGTTGCCGCCAGCCAGCGCAGCGTGCCGACCTTGTCCATGCCCATCTGGCCGGACTTCACGACGAGGGTCTTGTCGTCGATCAGCGGCTGAAGAACCGACATGGCGCCGTTATAGAAGAAGAACGCGTTGTTGTCGTCCGGCGAACCGCCGAACAGCTCGATGTTGAACGGGCCCTTCTTCTCGGGATAACCGAGGCCCTTGAGCAGCGATTTGGCCTGGATGACGCCGACGCCGAAATTGTCGAAGGTGGTGTAGTAGTCGACATTTGGCGTCTTCTTGATCAGGCGGTCGTAAGCGACGACGACAACGCCGGCGTCATTGGCCTTCTGCAGCGCGTCGCCCATCGTGGTGCCGTCGATCGAAGCGATGATCAGCGCCTTCGGTCCCTTGGTGATTTCGTTTTCCAGCTGGCTGAGCTGGTTCGGAATGTCGTCCTGCGCGTATTGCAGGTCGACAGTGTAGCCCAAAGCCTCGAGCTGGGACTTGACGGCGTCGCCGTCGTTGATCCAGCGCTGCGAGGTCTTGGTGGGCATCAGCACGCCGATCAACCCTTCGCCAGCCTGCGCCGGCAGCGTCATGGCCGCGATGCCTAGGGCCGCGACGGCGGCCAGTGTCTTGATAATCTTCACATTAACTCTCCCTGGTTGATGGACGCGTACCCTTGGGTTTCGTGGGCCGCGCAATCGTGCAGGAGCGCCAAAGGCGCCGCTGCCGTCATCGATCTCCGGTATCCTCCCAATCGGCCCCGAAACTCTGGGTTCAATCGATACGAGTTTTCTCTCGTCACCGATCGTCAAGTCTCAGGACGCGCGAAGGGTGTGTCGCTTTGCCATAACTGTCAAATGCGATCTTTGATGGTTGCTATATCGAGACTGATATGGCTTAGGCTAGTGACGACGCTGCCGGATTTTGCCGGGGCGGCGGGCGTGCGAGTAGGGAGAAATCATGGCGGCGCTGCGAAATCCTGGCGGAATATCAGCCGGTTACGATGAAATCCCGGGTGCTGGCGGAACCTTGCTGCGCAGCGGCTTGAGCCTGCGTCACATGCGCATGATCGCAGCCCTCGACGAGCACGGCAGGGTGAGTGCCGCGGCCCAGGTCATGAACATCTCGCAGCCGGCGGCCTCGCGCATGATCGCCGAGATGGAGGCCGTGCTCGATGTCAAGCTCTGCGAAAGGCTGCCGCGCGGCATCACGCTGACGCCCTATGGCAAGGCGTTGGCACGGCGCGCGCGATCGATCCTGCTCGAGATGCGCGAGGTCGACCGTGAGATTTTCGAGCTCAAGGCGGGCAAGGGCGGCTCGGTGTTCCTGGGGGCGGTAACAGCACCGGCGATCGAGCTGGCGGTACCGGCGATCCGCGAGATCCGGCGCCTCTATCCGCGCATCGAAATCACCATGCAGGTCGAGACCTCGAACGTGTTGGCGCGCGAGCTGATCGCCTCGCGCCACGATTTCATCATCGCCCGCATCCCCGACGACCTCAATCCGCGGCTGTTCGAAGCCCGCGTCATCGGCGTCGAGAAGGCCTGCCTGATCGTGCGCCGCGGCCACCCGCTGACCAAGGGCAAGGTGGTGCGGCTGGAAGACACCGCCGCCTATGACTGGGTTTTCCAGTCGGGCGGCTCGCCGCTGCGCCAGGCGATGGAGAGTAACTTTCTGAACCGAAACATCGCGCTGCCGGACCGCATCCTCAATACCAGCTCGCTGCTATTGACTCTGGTCATGGTCGCGCAATCCGACGCCATCGCACCGGTTTCGATCCAGGTCGCGAAGTTCATCCAGAACCCGGAAGGCCTGGCCGGCGCCATCGATGTTGTCCAGACCGAGTTCGACATCGAGGTCAGACCCTACAGCCTGATCACGGTGAAGAACCGCGCGCTGTCGCCGGCAGCCAAGATGCTGCACGATTTCATTTTGCGAGAGGTGGGCTGAGGCTTGGAGCGAGTAGCGAGGCGCATTCCGTGGCCCCGAGCGGCGCCGGTGCACGTTGGCAATACCGAAGATGCTCAAAAAAGCCCGCCAGCAGAAGCCAGCGGGCAAAGGGTAGACATTCCGGTTGGGGTCATTCGAGGCCCCGCCGACCCTCAATGTGAAATATTCCAGGAACCGGTACATCGGCCAAACAGATGAAAGGCGGCCAGCCGGGTTGCAAAAAACTGGCTGTAAGTCCGCTGGTTTTCAGCTTGGCCAAACCAAGTGCAATGCACTGGGGCAAAAGCTGGAGCGGGTAGCGGGAATCGAACCCGCGCGTTCAGCTTGGGAAGCTGACAAGCTACCATTACATCATACCCGCGCTGGTTCCTCCGATATCATGGCCCGGCGCCGATGCGCAATCCGGTTTGAGGGCTCGGCTTGATGCAGGGCTGTCAACTGCGTATTTCTGGGCATGTGCCCGAATCGCGGCACCCGACTGTGGAGACAGGCCTTGTCCGCACTGAACCGCTTTCTCGGCGATACGCCGCTCCGGGTGATCCTGAAGCTGCTTGTGGTGTCGTTCCTCGTCGGCCTGGTCATGAATGCCTTCGGCTGGTCGCCGATGGACGTGCTTTACGGCATCCGCAAATTCTTCATCGACCTGTGGAATTTGGGCTTCCACGCCATCGACCGTTTCCTCGGCTACATCCTGCTCGGTGCTGCGATCGTCGTGCCGGCCTTTATCCTGCTCAGGATCGCCAATTTCAGGAAGTGAATTTCAGGCGTATTCCGCAGCCACCTCGAACAGGATGGCGTGGCGTGCGGCGAGTGCTGCGACATCCGCCGAATAGCCGCCGCCGATGACCCCGCACACCGGGATATCGAGCGTGCGGAAATGGCGGATCACCATATCGTCACGGGCGCGCAGCCCGTCATCCGTGAGCGACAACCTGCCGAGCCGGTCCTCGACATGGACATCGACGCCGGCATTGTAGAAGACGAGATCCCAGCGCCTTCGCGCCGACAGCTCCGGCAGGATGGCGTTCAGCCGCTCCAGATAGGCTGCATCGCCGGCGCCGTCGGGCAGGGCGATGTCCAGATCGGAGGCGATCTTGCGCGCGGGGTAGTTGCGGTCGCCATGCATGGAGAAGGTGAACACGCGCGGCTCGTCGCCCAGGATGTCGGCCGTGCCGTCGCCCTGATGCACGTCGAGGTCGACGACCAGGATGTTTTGGGCAGCAGCTTCGGCAAGCAGCACCAGCGCGGCAACGGCTACGTCATTGAAGGTGCAGAAGCCGGCGCCTTGCGCGCGCCGCGCATGATGGCTGCCGCCGGCGGTGTTGCAGGCGATGCCGGTCAGCAAGGCCAGCCGCGCCGCCAGCACCGTGCCGGCCGTTGCGAGCTGCGCCCTCAGCGAAACCCGCTGTCCAATGGGGAAACCGATCTCGCGCTCGATCCTCACCGGCACTTCGCAGGCAAGCACCTGGTCGACATAGTCTGCCGCGTGGGCAAGCTTCAGCCATGATGGCCGCGCCGCCTCCGGCATGTTGAGCGCTTCGGGCTGCGCCAGGCCGCGCGCCCGCAAGGCATCCATCAGCAGCGGATATTTGCTCATCGGGAAGCGGTGGTTGACGGCGAAGCCGGCGTCGTAGTCGGGATGATGAACGATCTGCAAGGGCATGGGACGGGCGGTGCGCCAGAGGCGGGTTTCGGTTGACCATAGCGGGGTGGATGGTTGCGCGAGGTCCGCAAATTGGGGCACATCGGCCAGCCGATCAAGCCGCAACAGGAAGCAACACGCGTTTGGAGCAGGCTTTACCCACCGAAGCCCACGCCACCGAAGCCAGGGCCTTCGTCGTCACCAACCGCTCGGTGCTCGCCATCGCCGTGCCGATGACGCTCGCCTATCTGACGACGCCGTTGCTCGGAATCGTCGACACGGCGGTGGTTGGGCAGTTCGGCGACGCCGCCCTTCTCGGCGGCCTGGCGGCCGGCGCCCTGATCTTCGACGTCGTTTTCACCACCTTCAACTTCCTGCGCTCCGGCACCACCGGCCTCGTCGCCCAGGCCTTCGGGCGCGGCGATGCGCTGGAGGAGCAGGCGGTGTTCTGGCGCGCCGTGCTGATCGCGGTCGTCGCCGGCGTCGTGCTTGCCGCGCTTGCGCCGCTGGTTTCCGCCGCCGGGCAATGGTTCATCGGCGCCGAACCGCGCGTCAGCGCGGCGATGGACGTCTATATCCGCATCAGGATGCTCGCAGCACCGTTCTCGCTGATCAATTACGCCATCCTTGGCTACGTACTTGGGCGCGGCGAGGGCGGGCTTGGGCTGATGCTGCAATTGATATTGAACGGCATCAACATCGCCCTCTGCTTCCTGCTTGGCCTGGAGCTCGGCTGGGGCGTTGCCGGCGTTGCCTGGGCAACGGTCACCGGCGAATTCGTCGCCATGCTGCTTGGTCTCGCCATTGTCGGCCGACGCTTTTGGGCAGCGCCCACGCTGCCGCGCCACCGCGTCCTCGACTTGCCGGCATTCCTGCGCATGATGTCGCTCAATCGCGATATCATGATCCGCTCCTTTTCGCTGCTCGCCGCCTTTGCGATGTTCACGCGCCAAGGCGCGCAGTTCGGCACGCTGACGCTGGCCGCCAACGCCGTGCTGATGAACCTCTTCCTGGTTGCCGGCTATTTCCTCGATGGTTTCGCCACTGCCGCCGAGCAGCTCGCCGGCCGCGCCATTGGAGCGCGCGCCGCCACCGCCTTTAACCAGGCGGTGCGGCTGACGCTGCTTTGGGGGCTCGGTCTGGCGGGCGCGGCGACGGTCTTCTTCCTGCTGGAGGGCACCGATCTCGTCGCCCTGATCACGACCTCGACAGACGTCCGCGCCATTGCCGACATCTACTTGCCATGGGCGGCGTTCACCGCGCTCAGCGGCGTGCTGGCTTTCGAGATGGACGGTGTCTTCATCGGCGCAACGTGGTCGCGCGACATGCGCAACATGATGCTGGTGTCGTTCCTGTCGTTCAGCGCCGCCCTGCTGATTCTGGTGCCGGCCTTGGGCAATCACGGCTTGTGGGCGGCGTTGCACGTCTTCCTGCTGGTACGCGGCTTCAGCCTGCTCGCCATATTGCGGCTGCGGGTGCGCACCGCCTTTGGCTGATCGCTAAAGCGGTTTCGCCGCCCATTGATCGAGGCGGCTGTCGCGAAGCTCGCGCAGCGACTTCAGCCCTTGACTGTCCATGAAACGGGCCATGCCGGAAAGAATGCGCCCCGGCAGCCTGGGCCCAGCATAGATCATGCCGGTATAGAGCTGCACGAGATCGGCGCCGGCGCGGATCTTTTCCAGGGCCGTCTCGGCGGAATCAACGCCGCCGACGCCGATGATAGTGGGATCCGGGCCAAGCAGTTTTCGCATCCTTGCCAGCACGATGGTCGAGCGCTCGAACAAGGGTTTCCCCGAAAGCCCGCCAGCCTCGCCGGCAAGGCCGGCGCTGCGCAGGCCGGATCGCGCGATCGTGGTGTTGGAGACGATGAGGCCGTCAATCTGCTTGTCGGTGAGCTCGGCGGCGATGTCCTCCAACTCGGCCTCGACCAGGTCCGGCGCGATCTTGAGGAAGACGGGTGGTTTCGCGGATGCTGCCGCACGCGCGGCCATGACACGCGACAGAAGTTCGCCAAGTTGTTCGCGTGCCTGCATGTTGCGCAGGCCCGGCGTGTTCGGCGAGGAGATGTTGATTGCCAGATAACTGGCATATCGCGCAAACCGGACCACGCCGCGTTCATAGTCACCGACGCGGTCGGTGCTGTCCTTGTTGGCGCCGATGTTGACGCCGACGATGCCGGCACGGCCCATGCGGGCGGCAAGGCGCTTTTCCGCGGCGTCGTGGCCCTCATTGTTGAAGCCCAGCCGGTTGATCACCGCCCCGTCCGAAGGCAGCCGGAAAATGCGCGGCTTCGGATTGCCGCCCTGCGGCAGCGGTGTGATCGTGCCGACCTCGGCGAAGCCGAAGCCGAGGCCGAGCAGCGCGTCCGGCACTTCGGCATTCTTGTCGTAACCCGCGGCCATGCCGAGCGGGTTCGGGAAATCGAGCCCGCAACGGCTGACCTTTAACCTGTTGTCCTGCGGCGGGCGACCGGCGACCGGCAGCCCGCATCGCAGCGCGGCGATCGACAGCCCATGCGCGGTTTCCGGATCGAGCGTGAACAGCAGTTTCTGGCCGATCCGGCCGAGCGCGCTCATTCGGCCTCCAGCGCCGGGAATTCATGCTGCCCGTCGGCGCCGAGCGGCAATGCCTGCACCGAAACGACCGCATCGAGGCCGAGCGCGTCGTAAAGATGCGGGAACAAGGCGCCGCCGCGCGAGACTTCATATTTCAGCGCATCGCCAAGGCGCGCGCCGTCGACGGCGACCAGCAGCAACCCGCCCTGGCCGGCGAAATGTTTGGCCGCCGTTTCCCGAACCTGCCCGGCGGCGGAAAAATGAATGAAACCGTCGGCGACGTCGATCGGCGCGCCGGTGAAGCGGCCTTCCCTTTCGGCCTCGCGCCAAAGCGCCTCGGGAACTATCTTGTAGATGATCTCGGACATGGTTGCGCTATAGTCCGAACCGACCACGCGGGGAAGGGCAGGCCCGTGTTCTTCCCCATTTCAGGTTCGTCCCCATTTCAGGCGCGAACTGTGATAGATTGCGCTGGATGGCTCATGGAGGAAAACATGCGTCTGAAACACGTCTTGATCCCCGCAGCACTGGTCTCGCTTATAGCGGCGTCGGCCTTTTCCGAGGAAGCCGATCGCTACCGGTTGGAAAAATCGGCCAATGGCTATGTCCGCATGGATACGCAAACCGGCGCCATGTCGCTCTGCGAGGAGCGCTCCGGTCAGCTTGTCTGCAAGACGGCGGCCGACGAACGTGCCGCCTTCCAGGATGAGGTCGACCGCCTGCAAAATTCGGTGAAGGCGCTCGACGAACGCGTCGCCAAGCTCGAAAATTCGCTTGCCGCGCGTTTCGAATCGACTTTGCCCAGCGAGGAGGATTTCAACAAGACGATGGGCTACATGGAGCGCTTCCTGCGTAGCTTTATGGACATCGTCAAGGACATGGACAAGGACGAAGACGGCGCCAAGCCCAATTCGCAAAAGACCTAGGCAATTCGCAGCAAGACCTGGGGCGGGAACAGCAAGCCGGCCACGCCGAACAGCAGGCATGGCGTTATGATCGTTCAGATCCTGCAAGGCGGAAAATCGCCAACGGGATTGGGGGAGGGATATCACCGTTGGGCTACACATTCGTCATTGCCGACGATCATCCGCTTTTTCGCGGGGCATTGAGGGAGGCACTCGCGGGCATCGGAGACGTTGCCGCCATTCACGAAGCCGGCGATTTCGAAAGCGCCAAGGCGCTGGTCCTGGCCAATGAGGATGTCGATCTGGTGCTGCTCGATCTCTCGATGCCGGGGGCAAGCGGTCTTTCCGGCCTGATTTCGTTGCGCGGCATCCATCCGGCGGTGCCAATGATGGTGGTCTCGGCGCATGACGATCCGGTGACGATCCGGCGCGCGCTCGATCTCGGCGCCTCCGGCTTCATCTCCAAATCGGCCAGCATGGAGGAGATCCGCAATGCGGTGCAGTCGGTGCTCGCAGGCGATATCGCGGCGCCCGCCGGGGTCGATCTCGGCGTCGAGCGCGATCCCGAGATTTCCGACCTGATCAAGCGGCTGCAGGCGCTGACGCCCCAGCAGACGCGCGTGCTCGGCATGCTGGCAGAGGGACTGCTCAACAAGCAGATCGCCTATGAGCTCGGGGTCTCCGAAGCGACGATCAAGGCGCATGTCTCGGCTATCCTGCAGAAGCTCGGCGTCGACAGCCGCACCCAGGCGGTCATCCTTTTGTCCAAAATCGGCAGCGACCCGCTGCAGACGGCCGGCTGATCCCTATTCGGCCGCCGGCGCCAGCGGCCTGACCCTGGCCATCATCGAGCGCAGCATCGCCGGTTTCAGCGGTTTGCTGATCACCGGCACGTCGAGCCTGCCGGCGGCGGCGCGAACCTCGCTGGACCGGTCGGCGGTGACCAGCACGGCCGGCAGGTCCTCGCCATGGATCGCACGCAGCTGGGCGATCAATTCGAGGCCGGTCCTGTTGTCGAGATGATAGTCGGCAAGCACGATGTCCGGCCGATGCATGCCGGACCTGTCGAGCTCCTCCGCGCCGGAAAGCGTGTCGACGCTGCAGCCCCAGCCCTCGAGCAGGAGCCGCATGCCGTCGAGGATGCGGGCGTCGTTGTCGATGCAGAGCACATTGAGCCCGGCAAGCGAGGCCGCGGCACGGGCAGGCGGCTTCGCCTCCGCCTCGCGCCGCGGCGCCTGCACGGCCGCCACAGGCAGCAGCACGGAAAAGCGTGTGCCCTTGCCGGGGTTGGAGAAGATCCGGATTTCGAGGCGTAGGACGCGGGCGATGCGGTCGACAATGGAGAGCCCAAGGCCAAGGCCTTCCGCCTCGCGTGCGCCTTCGTCCAGCCGGGTGAATTCGCGAAACACGGTGTTCAGCTTGTCGCCGGCAATGCCGATGCCGGTGTCGATCACCTGGATCTCGGCCAGTTCGCCGCGCCGCCGCACGCCGACCAGGATACGGCCACGGCGCGTATACTTGATGGCGTTGGAGACCAGGTTCTGGATCAGGCGGCGCAGCAGATTGCGGTCCGTCATCACGCTGAGCGACGACGGCATGATCGAGAGCTCGAGCTTCTTTTCGGCGGCAAGCGGCCGGAAGTCGTTGCCGATCTGGCGCAGCAGCCCGTCGAGGCCGAAGGTCGTATCGTCCGGCTTCATCGCGCCGGTATCGAGGCGCGAAATGTCGAGCACCGCGCCGAGGATGGTCTCAACCGATTCCAGCGACGATTCGATGTTCATCGCCGCCTTGCCGGCAGGCCCCTTGCCGGTCTTCTCGATCAGCGACGAGCAATAGAGGCGGGCGGCGTTCAATGGCTGCAAGATGTCGTGGCCGGCGGCAGCGAGGAAGCGGGTCTTGCCGAGATTGGCCTCCTCGGCCAGCATCTGCGCCTGCGCCAGCTCCTCGTTGACGCGGGTGAGCTCGGCGGTGCGGCTCTTCACCCGCTGTTCCAGGGATTCGTTGGCGCGCTTAAGCGCCAGATCCTGCTCGACGCGTCCGGAAATGTCGGCGTAGGTGGCGACGATGCCGCCGTCCGGCATCGGGTTGGAGCGCAATTCGAGAATGCGCCCGCTGGTCTTCAGCTCCATCTGCCAGGGGCTGACGAAGCTGGTCAGGCGGTTCAGCATGGTAACGCGTTGATCTGCCGGTATATCGCCGCGCTCGGCAAGGTGGCGCAGGATACGATCGAGTGAGACGCCGACCTGGCCCATCTCGTCGGGCAGGTCGAACAGCGCCCGGTACTGGCGGTTCCAGCAGATCAACCGGAAATCCCGGTCGAACACAGTGATGCCCTGTTCCATCTGGTCGAGCGCGATCTGCAGCAGGTCGCGATTGTGTTGCAGCGCCTCGGTGGCGTCGTCGAGCAGGCGGAAGGCGTCCTTGGATTCGCGGTCGTTGCGGCGCAGCAGCAGCGACAGGATCAGCCGCGCCGAAGAGGAGCCGACGGCACTGGCCAGAAGCTGCTCGGAGAAACGGATGACATCCATGCTGGCCTGCTCGTTGCCGTGCAGTGAAGTGCCGCTGCTCTTTTCGAATGACTGGAATGACCGCTCGGTGCGTTCGACACCGAGATAGCGCGCAATCGTGTCCTTGAGGTCGTTGACGGTGATGGTGGTGCGGAAGCGGCGCAGGCTCGGCAGCGGCCCCGCCTCGCGCGGCACGAAGATCGACGCCTGGATGCGCTCCAGCGGCACCGACGCCCGCGACAGCGAGCCGAACACAAAAAACAGCGTGTTGATAGACAGGCTCCACAGCACGCCATGGTTCAGCGGTTCGGCGACGGTGCCGAACAGGGCTTGCGGCCGCAACGCATCTAAGCCGAACAGGCCGTGGACGAGGATGCCGGTATCGGGCGCGACGAGCGAGGGAAGCAGCAGCGTATAACTCCAGACGACGATGCCGGCGACCATGCCAAGCGCGGCACCCCGGCCGTTGGCACCGCGCCAGACCAGACCGCCGATCAAGGCCGGCGCGAACTGCGCGATCGCGGCGAACGACATCAGGCCGATCGAGGACAGTCGCGCGTTGTTGGTGCTCTCGCGGTAGTAGAGGAAGGCGATAAACAGCATGATGAAGATCGCCGCCCGCCGCACATTCAAGATGAGCGTCGACCAGTCCTCGTTCTCGGAGGTCGTTGTCCGCAGCAATCGCCTCACGAACAGAGGAATGACCAGATCGTTGGAGATCATGATCGACAGCGCGACGCTTTCGACGATCACCATTGCGGTCGCCGCCGACAGGCCGCCGATGAAGGCGGCCATGGCCAGCACGTCGTGGCCGCTGAACAGCGGCAGCGACAGCACATAGAGATCGCTGCTGGTTCTCGTGCCGACCAGTTCCAGGCCGGCCAGCGCGATCGGCAGCACGAACAGGTTGATCGCCACCAGATAGAGCGGAAACACCCATGTCGCGGTGCGCAGCTCGGCCTCGCTGCGGTTTTCGACGATGGTGACGTAGAACTGGCGCGGCAACATGAGGATGGCAAAGCCGCTCAGGCATGTCAGCACCAGCCAGGTAGCGAGCGAGGTGTTGTAGCCCATCGCCTGGCGCACCTGCGTGTTTTCGGCGAGCCGGTCGAACATGTCGCCTGGCCCGCCGAAGATCAGGAACGTGACCATCAGGCCGATCGCCAGAAAGGCGGCGAGCTTGACCACCGTTTCGACTGCCACAGCCAGCACCAGCCCGTCCTGGTGCTCGGTGGCGTCGGCATGGCGCGTGCCGAACAGCACCGCGAACAGCGCCAGCAGCATGGCCACGACCAGCGAGATGTCGCTGACGAACGGATCGAAGGAGGGCGGCGCGCCGGTATAGTGCTCGACCATCAGGCTGACCGAGCCGGAGATTGCCTTCAATTGCAGCGCCATATAGGGCACCGCGCCGATGGTCGCGATCAGTGTGGCGATCGCCGCGACGGCAAAACTCTTGCCGTAGCGGGCGCCGAGAAAGTCGGCGATCGAGGTGATCTTCTCGGTCTTGGCCAGCCTGACAATGCGCTGCAGCAGCGGAAAGCCGAACACAAACACCAGCACCGGTCCGATATAGATGCCGAGGAACTCGAGGCCGCGCTCGGAGGACAGCCCGACCGAGCCGAAGAAGGTCCAGGAGGTGCAGTAGATGGCAAGGCTGAGCGCATAGATGAAGGGCCGGGCGCGGCCGGGGCCGGATGAAGTCGAGCGCCGGTCGCCCAGGCTGGCGATGGCAAACAGCAACGTCACATAGGCAATCGCGATGATGACGATGAACCAGCCCTGCACGCCTCGAACTTCCTCCCTATGCCGGTTTTGGATCGGCTTGATCAGACGCAATCATAGCTTGGCGATCAAGTCCATCGCGGCTTTTGGCGTATTAAATCGGCTGCCTCGGGCAATCGTGACCGGCTGAAACCAGCTTTTGCTCCTGTTGCAACCGCAGGTTTTTGCTATTCTGCCTGCCGGTCGATGCCGGAGGAGCGGACGGCAGCACGGTCGGTCAGGACAAGGAGGAGTCGAATGCTGAAAGAATTTCAGGAATTCATTTCCAGGGGCAATGTGATGGACCTGGCCGTCGGCGTCATCATCGGCGCTGCTTTCGGCAGAATCGTCGACTCCCTGGTCAACGACATCATCATGCCGGTCATCGGGGCGATTTTGGGCGGATTGGACTTCAACAACTACTTTCTGCCCTTGTCCTCGGCTGTTAACGCCACATCGCTGGCGGATGCGAAGAAACAGGGGGCTGTTTTCGCCTATGGCAGCTTCATCACCGTGGCGCTGAACTTCCTTATCCTTGCCTTCATCATCTTCCTGATGGTCAAGGCGGTGAACAATCTGCGCCGGCGGCTGGAGCGCGAGAAACCGGCCGCCCCGGCTGCCCCGCCGCCGCCCGATGTCGCGCTGCTCACCGAAATTCGCGATCTCCTCGCCAGAAAGTAGCGCCTGCGGCAACTTTCTGGACCAAAACCCTGGTCGCTTGCGGCCGGGGTTTTCTGTTTTCGTCCGCCCTGAAACACGCTAGCAGTCGAGCAAACGAAAACGGACCTATCCATGACCTTGATCGATACCTTGCGCGTCGAGGCTCGGGCGGCGCCTGAAAGCGGCATTGTCGCCGTCATGAACCGTGGCCGCGGCCGCGACGGCATGATCCCGCTCTGGGCCGGCGAGGGTGACCTGCCGACGCCCGCCTTCATCACCGATGCCGCCGCCAAGGCACTCGCCGCCGGCGAGACCTTCTACACCTGGCAGAGAGGCATTCCCGAACTCAGGCAGGCGCTCGCCCGCTACTACACCAGGCATTTCGGCAAGACTTTCGCCAACGAAGAATTCATCGTCACCGGCTCCGGCATGCATGCCATCCAGATGGCCATCGACGCGGTGGCCGGCAAGGGCGACGAACTCGTCTACCTGTCGCCGGCATGGCCGAACTTCGCCGCCGCCGCCGGGGTAGCCGGCGCCGTGCCAGTCGCGGTCACGCTCGATCAGTCGGGCAATGGCTGGTCCTGCGATGTCGACAAGATCGCAGCGGCGATCACGCCACGGACCAGGGCGCTGTTTGTCAACACGCCGTCCAACCCGACCGGCTGGACCGCCGACAAGGAAACGTTGCAGGCGATCCTCGATCTTGCCCGCCAAAGGGGTCTGTGGATCATCGCCGACGAGATCTACTCGCTGTTTCATTACGGCCACGGCCGCGCGCCGTCGTTCATCGACATCATGGCCGATGAGGACCGCATTCTGTTCGTCAATTCTTTTTCCAAGAACTGGGCGATGACCGGCTGGCGCATCGGCTGGATCAAGATCCATCCCGCCTTGCAGCAGGTGTTCGAAAACCTGGTCCAGTATTCGACTTCCGGCGTTGCCCAGTTCATGCAGCGCGGCGCTGTCGTTGCGCTGGATGAGGGCGATGCCTTCATCGTCGAGCAGGTGGAGCGGGCGAGGGCGGCGCGCGACCTGGTCTGCGGTATTCTTGCCGAAACCGGCCGGGCGCGCTTCACCGTGCCCCAGGGCGCATTCTATCTGTTCTTCGCGGTCGACGGCATCACCGATTCCCGCGCTGCCGCCTTCGACATGGTTGACCGCGCCAATGTCGGCCTGGCCCCCGGCACCGCCTTCGGCGCCGGCGGCGAAGCCTTCCTCAGGCTATGCTTCCACCGCCGCCTCGACCAGCTCGAAGAAGCCGCGCACCGGCTGGCGAAATGGATGACGAGTGTATGAGCTGCCTCGAAGCCCGAGTAGAGTTTCAAACGGGCTTCACCCGCCCGACTTCGGCACCAGCAACGGAATGACGCGGTCGCTCTTGGCTACTGAAGGCCGGCCGGCCGAACCGTAGGGAATCCCCAACGCGTCCCATGTCTCGACCAGCGCGTCCTGCAGGGAAGCAATCAGCGCGTCCGAATGGAACGGCGTAGGCGTGATGCGCAGCCGCTCGGTGCCGCGCGGCACTGTCGGGTAGTTGATCGGCTGGATATAGATGCCGTGCACACCGAGCAGGCGGTCGCTGGCCATCTTGCAGAGCTCGGGATCGCCCACCAGAAGCGGCACGATGTGGGTAGGCGATTCCATCACCGGCAGGCCGGCTGCGGCCAGCACTTGCTTGGTCCGTGTCGCCTGACGCAGCTGCGCGTCGCGCTCGGCCTGCGAACGCTTGAGGTGGCGGATCGAGGTGGTTGCCGCTGCAGCGATCGCCGGCGGCAACGCCGTGGTGAAGATGAAGCCCGGCGCATAGGAACGCACCGCGTCGATCACCGCAGTGTTGCCGGCGATGTAGCCGCCAAGCGTGCCGAACGCCTTGGCCAGCGTGCCCTCGATGATGTCGATGCGGTCGGCCAGCCCTTCGCGCTCGGTGATGCCGCCGCCGCGCGGCCCGTACATGCCGACGGCGTGGACCTCGTCGATGTAGGTCATGGCGTTGTAACGCTCGGCGAGCTCGACGATCTGCTTGATCGGCGCGATGTCGCCGTCCATCGAATAGACGCTCTCGAAGACGATCAGCTTAGCGCGCTCGCGGCCGGCCGTCTGCAGCAGGCTTTCGAGATGCGTGACATCATTATGGCGGAAGATCTTCTTCTCGGCGCCCGAGCGCCGCACGCCCTCGATCATCGAAGCGTGGTTGAGCTCGTCCGAGATGATCAGACAATTGGGAAGCAGCTTTGCAATGGTCGAGATCGACGCCTCGTTTGAAACGAAGCCGGAGGTGAAAACCAGTGCCGCTTCCTTGTCGTGCAGGTCGGCAAGCTCCAGTTCGAGCTCGACCAGCGGGTTGCTGGTGCCGGAGATGTTGCGGGTGCCGCCGGCGCCCGACCCCATCTTGCCTGCCGCCTTCTGGAACGCGGCAATGACGTCGGGATGCTGGCCCATGCCGAGATAATCGTTGGAGCACCAGACGGTGATTTCCTCGGCGCGGCCATTGGCGCGCCAGATGGCGCGCGGGAATTTCCCGACGATACGCTCAAGGTCGGCGAAGACGCGGTAGCGACGCTCTGCATGGAGCTGGTCGATCGCTTCCTCGAAAAACCGCTGGTAGTTCATGTCGCCTTCCCAATTTTGCGCGCGATCATAGTCATTGGGCCATTCGTCGTCCACTTGGCCTTTTTGGTCAAAATGCCACGCCCCGAGCCTGTTCCTAACGACCACGGAACGTGGCCTATTCCCTTGATGTGGATCAATCTTGTTTCAGGACAATGCCACGCGCCGATGAGACCGGTTACCGCAGGTTCTAATGGCTCGGCGGCAGGTTTTCCAGTAAGGCGACGATTGAGACAGTTCCGATAAATCATGAATAGCGAGGATGCGGATGAAGGTTTTGGTGACAGGCGGGGCCGGCTATATCGGTAGCCATATGGTCTGGGAATTGCTGGACAGGGGTGACAGCGTCGTCGTCCTCGACCGGCTTTCCACCGGCTTTGAATGGGCAGTGGCTCCGGAAGCAAAGCTCGTTGTCGGCGATGTCGCCGACAGGGAACTGGTTGCCTCGATCATCCGCGACAATAAGGTCGACGCGATCATCCATTTCGCCGGCTCGATCGTGGTCCCCGAATCGGTCGCCGACCCGCTTGCCTATTACGAGAACAACACCTGCAAGACGCGCACCTTGATCGAGACCGCGGTGCGCGAAGGCGTGCCCAATTTCATCTTTTCCTCGACCGCCGCCGTCTATGGCGGCGCCGGCCTGGAGCCGGTGCGCGAGGATGCCCGGCTTGCGCCGGAATCGCCCTACGGCCTGTCCAAGCTGATGAGCGAATGGATGCTGCGCGACGCGGCGATTGCCCATGGGTTGCGCTATACGGCGCTGCGCTATTTCAACGTCGCCGGCGCCGATCCGAAGGGCCGCACCGGCCAGTCGACGCCCGGTGCCACGCATCTGATCAAGGTCGCCTGCGAGACGGCGCTCGGCAAGCGCTCCTTCATGCAGGTGTTCGGCACCGACTATCCGACGCCGGACGGCACCTGCATGCGCGACTATATCCACGTCAGCGACCTGGCGGCGGCGCATCGGCTGGCGCTGCAGCGGCTGCGTGCCGGCGGATCGAGCCTGGTCGCCAATTGCGGCTACAGCCACGGCTATTCGGTGCTCGAGGTCATCGACAGCGTCCGCCGCGTCTTCGGCCATGATTTCGAGGTACGGATGGGCGATCGCCGCGCCGGCGACGCCGCCGCGGTCGTCGCCAATTCGGAGCTGGCGCGCGGCGAGCTCGGCTGGACCCCGCAGCGCGACAACCTCGACCAGATCGTTGCCGATGCGCTTGCCTGGGAGCGCATCCTGACCAGCAAGAATTCGGCTCTGGGGTGAAGTGGGCTCTCCGCAAAGTTTGGTTCAGCGCGCTGGGGGCGGAATGAAAATACTGGTGCTTGGGGCCGGCGTCGTTGGTACGGCGGCGGCCTATTATCTGGCCAGCGACGGCCATGAGGTGACGGTGATCGAGCGCCATCCGGCGGCAGCACGCGGCACCAGCCGGTCGAATGCCGGCCTGGTGTCGCCCGGAGACGCCACCGCCTGGGCCTCGCCAGCCGCGCTGAAGACGTTCCTGCGCGGCCTCTACAACCACGATCTCGGCATCAAGGTGCGGCTGCGCTTTGATCCGTATTTTTTCGCCTGGAGCCTGCGCTTCCTGCGCCAGTGCACGCATAAGCGCATGCGCGCCAACACCGACGTCAAGCTGCGTCTGGCGCTCTATTCGCGCGACTGCATCAACGCCGTCTCCGCCGAAACCGGCATCCACTATGACGAGCGCAAGAAAGGCATTCTCTATTTCTTCCGCTCGCAGCAAAGCTTTGATACCGGCACCGACAATTATCGTTATCTCGGCGAACACGGCCTGCCGATCGAGATCGTCGGCCGCGACCGGCTGGTTGAGCTCGAGCCCGGCCTTGCCGCCGCCAAGGACAAGATAGCCGGCGGCGTCTATTCGCCGATCGACCAGACCGGCGACTCCAGCCAATTCACGCAGCGCCTCGCTGCCTATGCCGCCGAGAAACTCGGTGTCCAGTTCCTCTACGGCACCACTGTCGCAGGCCTCGACATCGACGGCGGCCGAGTGCGCGCGGTGATGACGTCGGCCGGCCCGGTGGCCGGCGATGCGGTGGTCATCTCGATGGGGCCGGAGAGCGGCCTGCTCGGCCGCCGCTACGGCATCGACCTGCCCGTCTATCCCGTGAAGGGCTATACCGTGACTGTTCCGCTGGAAGATGAAAGCAAGGGGCCGATCATGGGCGGCGCCGACGAGGACCGGCTGATCGGCTATTCCAGGCTGGGAAATCGGCTGCGGATGTCCTCGACGGCCGAGTTCACCGGTTTCGACCGCACGTTCAAGCCGCGCGATTTCAACTCGATCCTGAACACCGGCAAGGACCTGTTCCCCGGCGCTTTCGACGAGAGCAAGGCCGAGCTCTGGGCTGGACTTCGCCCGATGATGCCGAACTCCGTGCCGGTCATCGGCCGGGCGCGGTACGACAATCTCTACCTCGACACCGGCCACGGCCATCTCGGCTGGACCATGGCCTGCGGTTCGGGAAAGTTCCTCGCCGACCTCATTGCCGGCCGCAAGCCGGAGATCGATCCGCAGGGATTGCTCTACGCGGGCTAATGCATGTCGCGCAAAAGTGTGCAGCGGTTTTGCGATAACGACATGCATTAAAAACAAGAACCTAAAGCGCATCGCATGAGGCCGATCGAACGCGATGCGCTTTAGGCATCTCCGAACATCAGGACGCCATGAGCTCGGCGGTCAGGCTCGTTCGTCGACCGCCGAACGCCAGGAGCGCACGTAACTTGTCCAGACCGGATCGGCCGACGGTTCGGTCCTTTCGCCTCTGCCTTGCGGTGTCCCCTGGTCCGACGCCAGCAAGGCGGCGCCGATGCTGGTGCCTGTCGCAGCCTCGGAGGCAATGGCGGCGCGTGCTGTCGCCGCAGCCAGCATGCGGGTGAACAGCCGGTTGCGGGCGAAGGGTCCTTCGACGATGGTTGACCCCTCGGCGCCGATCAGGTCGAGGCAGGTCGCGGTCATCAGCGCCAGGTAGAACGAGATGGCGACAAAGCGCTGGCCGGCGCTCATACCGTCCGCGTTAAACCATGATGCGGTACGATGCGGAAACGGCCCCGAACCCTGTTGCGTGGAAGGCAATAGGGACGTCTTGCGCGCCAGCACCGTAGCAACATCGTCTTCCGTCCAGTTCTCCGATTGGCCCTCGGTCAGCAGGGAGAACTCACGGCCGCCCATGAAGCGCGCCGACGGCACGGGATCGCCGAGTGCGTTGACATTGACCAGCGTGTCGCGTGCCGGATCGAGCGTGACCTTGCTGCCGCCGACCGCCATCGACACCACCCAGGTGCCGGTCGAGACGACGGAGAAAGGCGGCTTGCTGGATAGGAGATGCGGCAGCAGCGAGGCGTTGGAATCGTGCAGGCCGCAAAATACCGGCGTTTGCGGGTCGAGGCCGGTTTGCCGCGCGAGGGCGGGCAGGATCGGGCCCAGGCGGTCCTTGGCCTGCCGCACCGGCGCCATTAGCCGGCGCCATTGCAGCCGGTCGACCAGCGAGGAAAAATCCGCTTTCCACGGGTTCCATAGATCAGTGTGGCAGCCGAGTGACGTCACTTCGCTGGCGGCGATGCCGGTCAGGCGCAAGGCCCAGTATTGCGGATACATCAGCATCGCGGCGGTTCTGGCGAAATCCGCCGGAAAGCGCTTCTGCTGCCAGAACAGCTGCGCGCCGAGATTGAGGCCGGCCGGCAGGCGCGGCGTGCCGGTTTCGGAGAACGCCGGACGGATCGTGTCATAGTCCCCGGCAAGGGCATCCGGCCCGTCGAATTCGTAATCGAGCACCGGCAGCGCCAGTTCGCCAGATGCGTCGACCAGCACCGCCGTTGCGCCATGGGTGGTGATCGATATCGCATGGATGCGCTGCTCGCGATCGATTTCGGCCAGGCTGCCGAGGATAAACGCCCATAACCGCTCGACGTCATCGTGCGGGTACGGGCCTTGCCGAACTGGCTCGTTCACCATCCTGCGCAGCGCGACTTCGCTTGCTGCGGCAAGATCGACCAGCGCCACCTTGGCGTTGGTCTTGCCGATATCGATGATGGCGACGTTGCGGGTCATTCCATATGGAACATTGTTTCCAGCGGCACCGCCACCGGCTCGTTGTTTGTCTTCGTCTCCATGATGTCGGTCATTTCGGCCCACCAGCGCTGCATCACCGGATGCTTCGGCAATTCGTCCATGCCGTGGCCATCGCGTCGCCACAGCACGCCGAACAGTATGTTGGTCTCCTCGTCGAGATGGATCGAATAATCGGAGATACCGGCCTGTTTCAGCAACGCTACGAGTGACGGCCAGATGTCGTCGTGGCGCCTCTTGTATTCGGCCTTCATGCCCGGATTGAGCTTCATCTTGAACGCATATTTTTCGGGCATCAGGCAAAGCGCTCCCGCCGTACGCGCCGCCACAGGATCGGCAGTGCGATGACGATGATCAGCAGCAGGCCGATGAAGATCGACATGACGATCCCCGGCACGTTGAGCAGGCCGAGGCCGAAGGTCACCAGTCCCATGATGAACGCCGCCAGCACCACACCCAGAATGCTGCCGGCGCCACCAAGGATGCTGACGCCGCCGAGCACCACCATGGTGATGACTTCCAGCTCGTAGCCCTGCGCGATGGACGGCCGGGTCGAGCCGAGCCGCGATGTGATCAGCACCGAGGCGATGCCCGCCATCAGGCCGGTCAGGCAAAACAGGATGAATTTGATGCGGCCGACACGTACGCCGGAAAACTGCGCCGCGACCGGGTTGTTGCCGATGGCAAAGACCCGGCGGCCGAAGCTCGTCCGGTGCAGAAGGAACCAGTAGACGACTGCCGCGATCAGGAACAGCGTCAGTTCGAACGACACCACCCACCAGACATAGCCCTGGCCGAAGAAGGCGAAGCTCGCGGGATAGCCCTTGTAGGCCTGGTCGCCCAGGATGATGAAGGCAATGCCGCGAAACAGGCTCATCGTGCCGATGGTGACGACGATCGACGGTAGGCCGAGCCTGGTGACGAGCAGCCCGTTGAAGGCGCCGCAGCCGAGCCCAACGACGAGGCCGATTGCCACCAGCGCAGGTGTGCCGGCGCCGGCCTGCACCGCCATGCCCATCATCGTTGACGCCAGCGCAATGATGGCGGCGACCGACAGGTCGATTTCGCCGGAGATGATCAGCAGCGCCATGGCCAGCGCGATCAGCGCCTTTTCCGTGAAGTTGAAGGTCAGGTCCGAGAGCGACCACGCGTCGAGGAAGTAGGGCGAGGCAAAGCTGTTGACGGCGAAGATGGCCACCGCGACGGCGACGAGCAGCGCTTCCCATGAAAAAATCGCCGCAGTGAAAGGCTTGTCGAGCCGGTCAGGAATATGGCGTGGGGCAGGGGCGTTGGCGATATCGGTCATGTGGCAACACCATCCGAAACTTGGCGCTGCCCCTTGTATCTGCACGGGGAGAGGGCAAGGGTGAGGGGCAGCGTCCACTTTGACAACAGGACTGTTGCTGACGGCAACATTCCAATCGTCCCAGAGAAATGAAGCGAGGCGTCCATCATGCTGCTTCCGCCTTTTTGAGAATGATGCGGCCTTGCCGGCGTTCGCCGCGTGCGTTGAGCACCACGGCCAGGATGATGGCGCTGCCCGAAATCGCCATTTGCCAGAAGGGCGAGATGTTGATCACCGGCAGCGCGTTGGAGATGATGCCGAGGAACAGCGCACCGAGCACCGCGCCGCCGACCGAGCCGATGCCACCGGCAATCGAAATGCCGCCGATGACGCAGGCGGCGATGATGTTGAGCTCATAGCCATTGGCGACCTCGACCGAGGCGATGACGTAGCGCGAAATCCAGAGATAGCCGCAGAGGCCGCCGATCATCCCCGAGATGCAGAAGACGATGAATTTCGTCCGGCCGACATCGATGCCGGCATAGACCGATGCGGTCGGGTTGACGCCGATGGCATAGATCGAGCGGCCGAGCGCGGTGCGCGTCATCACGAGGAAGAACAGGGCGATAACCAGTATCGCAATCCAGGACAGCACCGGAATGCCGAGGAAAGCCGCGCGCTGCAGGCCGATGAAATCAGCGCTCATCTGGTCGGCATTGACCCAGGCGCCGCCTGATATGACAAAGGTGGCGCCGCGGTAGATGGTGAGGGTGCCGAGCGTAACCACGATCGAGGGAATGTTCAGCCGCCATACCAGCAAGCCGTTGATGGCGCCGAGCACGAGGCCGACCAGAAGTGCGATGACGATCAGCAGCGGGATCGGGATCGCCGGATGCGCGGCGTTCAGCATCGCCACCACCATGCCGGTGAAGCAGAGGTTGGAAGCCATCGACAGGTCGATCGAGCGGGTCAGGATGACGACCATCTGGCCGAGCGCCAGGATCATCAGGATCGACGTGTCGTTGAACACCTGGCGCAGATTGGCCGGATCGGCAAAACCTGGAAACCGCGTTGAGATCAGCCCGATCAGCACGACGATTGCCGCCAGCAGCCAGACCTCGCGATATCTGAGAAAAGCCTTCATGACGCGATCCCCGCTGCCGTCCTGACCAAGGTTTCGGCGTCGAGCCCCTTATTTTCGTAGACCGCGGCAATACGGCCCTCGCGCATGACGACGACGCGGTCGGACATGCCGAGGATTTCCGGCAGTTCGGACGACACCATGATCACCGACAGGCCTTGCGCGACGAGCTCGGCCATGAAGCCGTGCACGGCCGCCTTGGAGCCGATGTCGATGCCCTTCGTCGGCTCGTCCAGGATGATCACCCTGGGCGCGGTCGCCAGCCATTTGGCGATGACGATCTTCTGCTGGTTGCCGCCCGACAGCGTGCCGACGTCCTGGCTGAGCGAAGAGGCGCGCAGATCGAGCCGCTCGGTGTAGGAGCGGGCCAGCGCGAACTCTTCGGCCAGCCGCAATATGCCGGATTTGGATGTCCGTTTGAGCGAAGGCAGCGAAACGTTCTGGAAGATCGGCAGGCCGATCACCACACCTTGCTTGCCGCGTTCCTCCGGCACATAGACGATGCCGGCATCGATCGAATCCGCCGCCGATTTCGGCGCGATCGCCTTGCCTTCCAGCGTGATCGTGCCGCGGCTGGTGCGGGTGATGCCCGATATCGCCTGCATCACCTCGCTGCGCCCGGCGCCGACAAGGCCGTAGAAGCCAAGGATTTCGCCCCTGTGCAGCTCGAAGCCTATGTCGTCGAACTCGGTCGGGTGCGACAGGCCGGAGACGGCCAGCACCGGCGCGCCGATCTCGGCCTTGCGCTGCGGAAAGATGTGATCGACCGAGCGGCCGACCATCATACGCACGATCTGGCTCTGGCCGGCGTCCTTGATCAGGCCTTCGCCGACCATCTCGCCGTCACGGAACACGGTATAGCGGTCGGCGATGCGGTAGATCTCATCGAATTTGTGGCTGATGAACAGGATCGCCTTGCCGTCGTTCTTGAGGAATTCGATCAGCAGGAAAAGCTCTTCGATCTCCTTCATCGAAAGCGCTGCCGTCGGCTCGTCCATGATGACGATCCGGGCGTCGATCGACATGGCGCGGGCAACCGCCACA
The DNA here is from genome assembly GCF_040317995.1 of Mesorhizobium sp. M1334. Taxonomy (NCBI): domain Bacteria; kingdom Pseudomonadati; phylum Pseudomonadota; class Alphaproteobacteria; order Hyphomicrobiales; family Phyllobacteriaceae; genus Mesorhizobium; species Mesorhizobium sp. M1334. The sequence continues at coordinate 357,978 of NZ_JAMYLM010000001.1, read as the reverse complement.
AGGTGCTTGTTGGCGATACCGAGATCCTTCAGCCTGGCGTCGGCTTCGATATGGCCGGCGCCCATCGTGTCGAGCACCTCGCGGGCATTCTTGCGCATGGTGCGCCAGTCGATGGTTTTGAAACGCGTGCGCGGCGCATGGCCGAGGAAGATGTTTTCGGCCACCGTCAGATCGTCGAACAGCACTGTTTCCTGGTGGATGGCGGTGATGCCGTGCCCGAACGCGGCGTGCGCGCTGGGCAGTGTGACCGGCTGGCCGTCGATGCTGATGGTGCCAGCATCCGGCTGGTAGATGCCGGTCATTATTTTGACCAGCGTCGACTTGCCGGCGCCGTTTTCGCCGATCAGCGCGGTTACCTGGCCGGGATATAGCGACAGGCCGACGTCGTGCAGCGCGCGTACGCCGGGAAAGCTTTTCGAGATGCCGGACAGCGTCAGGCGCGGTCCGGAAGACAAAGGCGCTTCCTTCGCCATTTCGTGTTGGGCTGTCGTGTCCATAATCGTATCAAGCCCTGAAACAAGGTTCGTTTGAAAGCGCGGCGGGCCCTGAGCCCCGCCGCACGGTTTCGAAGGCTCCAGGATCAATAGATCTTGGAGAACTTTTCGATGTTCGACTTGTCGAACTGGAAGGGCGGAGCCATAGCAGCCGAGTTGGTATCGTCGAGCGTGACCTTGCCGACGCGGCCGATCGAGAGCGTAGCACCGGGCTTGGCTTCTTCCTTCTTCACCGCCAGGTCGTGGGCGAGGTAGACGGCGGAGTAGCCGAGATCGATCGGGTTCCACAGCGCAACCGCTTGGCTGGCGCCATTGTCGATGAACTTCTTGAACTCCGACGGCAGCGCCAGGCCGGTGACGTTGACTTTGCCGATCAGGCCTTCGTCGGTAACCACCTGCGCGGCGGCAACGACGCCGACCGTGGTCGGTGCGATGATCGCCTTGAGGTTCGGATAGGACTTCAAAAGACCCTTGGCTTCATCCGTGCTCTTGGCCGAGTCGTCGTCGCCATAGACGGTGGCGACGAGCTTGATCTTGGGGAACTTCTCCGGCAGCACCTTCTTGGCCGCGTCGATCCAGGCATTCTGGTTGGTCGCCGTCGACGAAGCCGACAGGAGGGCGACGTCGCCGCCTTCAGGCAGGTAGTCGGCGGCAAGCTTGATGATGGTCTCGCCGATCAGGTTGGTGTCGGAGGGGTTGAGGTGAAGCTGGCGTCCTTCCGGCGCGACGCCCGAATCCCACGAGATGACGGTGATGCCGCGCTCCATCGCCTTCTTGAGCACCGGCACCAGCGCGTCGGCGTCGTTCGCCGAAATGGCGATGGCGTTGACCTTCTGTGCGATCAGCGAATTGACCACTTCGATCTGCGCTTCGGCGGTCGCCTTGGTCGGGCCGGTGTAGATGATGTCGACATCGCCTAGTTCCTTGGCCGCCTCTTCGGCGCCTTTGTTGGCGGCGTCGAAGAAGCCGTTGCCGAGCGACTTCACCACCAGCGCGATCTTGACGTTCTCGGCATAGGCGGCATTCACGAACATGGCGGCGGAGAACGCCGCCGTAACCATCAATTTCCTAAAGAAGCTCATCGAATATCCTCCCTTGAGCGTTGCATTCCATCGCCGCTGCGGGCGTGAGTTGTCTCAGGCCTGCAGCGAAGATTCTTCCTTATTGCCTACCGTTGTGCGGGCGATGATCAGCGTCACGCCGGCGGTCTCCAGCATCTTGGCTTCGCGATCCTCGATGCCGTCGTCGGTGATCACCGTGGCGATGCGCGACAGGCCGCACAGGATCAGGCTCGAGCGTTTGCGGAACTTCGAGGAATCGACCAGCACCACCAACTCGTCTGCCTGGTCGATCAGCTTCTGCTCGGCCTGGATCAGCAGCGGGTCGCCTTCCATCAGACCGAGTGGTCCCAGTCCCTGCGCGCCCATGAACATGCGGCGCGCGTAAAAATTGCGTGTCACGTCATTGTCAAAGGGCGACAGGATGATGTTCTGCTCGCGGTAGATCGTGCCGCCCGACAGCATTACCGTGTTCTTGGAATGTCTGAGCAGGTGCTCGGCGATCGGAAAGGAATTGGTGAAGATCGGCATGCGCCGGCCGGTCAGGAAATGCACCATCTGGAAGGTGGTGGTGCCGCCATTGATGATGATCGGCTCGCCATCCTTGCAGAGTTCCACGGCTTCCCGCGCGATTGCCCGTTTCTGCGCAGCGTTGATGGTCTCGTTGACGGAAAAGGGCCGGCCGGCAAGGCCGATGAACTGCGGCGGCGAAAGCGCCTCTGCACCGCCGCGCACCCGGCGCAGGCGTTTTTGCACGTGCAATGCCGCGATGTCGCGCCGAATCGTCGCCTCGGACGACTCCGTCAGGTCGACCATCTCCTGCACCGTCACCACAGGTTTTTCCTGGACGGCGGACAAAATGATCCTGTGGCGCTCTTTCTCGTGCATGGTTCCTCCCTGCTTGAGCATCTAGGCACCCAAAGCGCGCAGTGTCAATCATTTCCGATCAGATAATTTCATTGTGCAATGCAATATGACTGATATTGATCGTTTGTGATTGACAAGACAGCCGCTTGCGTAGAAATTCGTACAAAAGGGACCGGCGCCGTTTGCGTGTCCCAAAGGGAGGATACCTATGCTCGACAAGCGCTCCGGCACGCGCCTCGCCAATCTTTGGGATAACGCAAAAGCGCAAGCAATGAGCGAACCGGAACGTCTGGTCTATCGCTCGAACGTCCTTGGCTCCGACAAGCGCGTCACCAATTATGGCGGCGGCAACACCTCCTCCAAGATCTGGCAAAACGATCCGCTCACCGGCGAGAGCGTGGAAGTGCTGTGGGTCAAGGGCTCGGGCGGCGACAGCGCCTCGATTAAGACAGACGGCTTCGCCACGCTCTACATGGACAAACTGCGTGCGCTGAAAGGTCTTTATCGCGGCCTCGAACATGAAGACGAGATGGTCGGCTATCTGCCTCACTGCACCTTCAATCTCAATCCACGCGCGGCCTCGATCGACACGCCGCTGCATGCCTTCGTGCCGAAGCCTTATGTCGATCATATGCATCCCGACGCCATCATCGCCATTGCCGCTGCCAAGGATTCGCAGGCGCTGACCAAGGAGATCTTCGGCGACACGATCGGCTGGCTGCCATGGAAACGTCCGGGCTTCGAACTCGGCCTGTGGCTGGAGAAATTCTGCCTCGAGAACCCCGACGCCAAGGGCGTCGTGCTGGCCAGCCATGGTCTGTTCAGCTGGGGCGACACGCCGAAGGAATGCTACGAGACGACGATCTCGGTGATCAATCAGGCAATCGACTGGTTCGAGCGCAAGAGCCAGGGCAAGCCGATCTTCGGCGGCGAAGTCGTCAAATCCCTCGATGCGCCGGCGCGTCGCGCCGTGGCCGCAAAACTGATGCCGAGGATCCGCGGCCTGATCTCCCAGAACAGCCACAAGCTCGGCCATTTCGATGATTCCCCTGCCGTGCTCGAATTCGTCAATTCCAGGGATTTGCGGCCGCTGGCGGCACTCGGCACGTCCTGCCCGGACCATTTCCTGCGCACCAAGATCCGGCCGATGGTCATCGAGTTCGACCCTCAAAATCCCGACGTCGATGCCGTCATTGCCCGTCTTGCCGATGACGTGGCGGAGTATCGCGTCGGCTATCAGGCTTATTATGACCGCTGCAAGCACCCGGATTCGCCGCCGGCGCGCGATCCCAACGCCGTCGTCTATCTGGTGCCCGGCGTCGGCATGTTCACCTTCGCCGGCGACAAGGCGACGGCGCGCATTTCAGGCGAATTCTACGTCAACGCCATCAACGTCATGCGCGGCGCTTCGACGGTGTCGGCCTATGTCGGCCTGCCCGACCAGGAAGCCTTCGACATCGAATACTGGCTGCTCGAAGAGGCAAAGCTGCAGCGCCTGCCGAAACCAAAGGCTCTTGCCGGCCAGATCGCGCTCGTCACCGGCGGCGCCGGCGGCATCGGCCGGGCCACCGCCAACCGGCTGCTGCGCGAAGGCGCCTGCGTCGTGCTGGCCGACATCGACGAAGCAGCCCTTGCCAGCGCCAATGACGAGCTTGCCAATGCCTATGGCAAGGATTTCGTGCGGCCCGTCGCCATCAACGTCACGTCCGAGGATCAGGTGATCGCCGGTTTTGCCGAGACGGCGGTCGAATTCGGCGGCATCGATATCCTCGTGTCGAATGCCGGCCTGGCTTCCTCGGCGCCGATCGAGGACACCACGCTGGCGCTGTGGAATAAGAACATGGACATCTTGTCGACCGGCTACTTCCTCGTTTCGCGCGAAGCGTTCCGGCTGTTCCGGGCGCAGAAGATCGGCGGTAACGTCGTCTTCGTCGCTTCCAAGAACGGGCTTGCCGCATCGCCCAACGCCGCCGCCTATTGCACGGCCAAGGCCGCCGAGATCCATCTGGCACGCTGTCTGGCGCTGGAAGGCGCGGAAGCACAGATCAGGGTCAATGTCGTCAATCCCGACGCCGTGCTGCGCGGCTCGAAGATCTGGAGTGGCGAGTGGAAGGAACAGCGCGCCGCCGCCTACAAGATGTCGACCGACGATCTCGAGGAGCATTACCGCTCGCGTTCGATGCTGAAGCGCTCGGTATTCCCAGAGGACATCGCCGAGGCGATCTATTTCTTCGCCTCCGACATGTCGGCAAAATCGACCGGCAACATCATCAACGTCGACGCCGGCAACGCGCAGAGTTTTACGCGATAAGCGACCGTCTTTGAGGGGTTGGCGCCGAGGCCGGAGCGTTACCCTTCTCCCCGGGGAGAAGGTGCCGGCAGGCGGGTAAGGGGCAGCGCCAACCGAACGCATTTGGGAGGAACCATGTCCGAAACCATCATCTCCGTCGACCTCGTCGACAAGCATAATGCCGCGCGCAACGCCGACCTCAAGCGCGATTACGACTCTCTCGGCGAGCGTCTCGACCGCCGCGGCATCGCCATCGACGCTGTCAGAGACAAGGTCGAGAAATTCGCCGTGGCGATCCCGTCCTGGGGCGTCGGCACCGGCGGCACCCGCTTTGCCCGTTTTCCCGGCGCCGGCGAGCCGCGCGACATTTTCGATAAGATCGAGGACTGCGCCGTCATCCGGCAACTGACGCAGGCGACGCCGACCGTCTCGCTGCATATTCCCTGGGACAAGGCCGATCCGAACCGGCTGAAGCAGGCGGCATCCCGCTTCGGTCTCGGCTTCGACGCCATCAACTCCAACACCTTCTCCGACGCCAGCGACCAGAGGCTTTCCTATAAATTCGGCTCGCTGTCGCATGCCGATGCAGCAACACGCCGGCAGGCGGTCGAGCACAACCTCGAATGCATCGAGATCGGCAGGACGCTGGGCTCGAAAGCGCTGACGGTGTGGATCGGCGACGGCTCGAACTTCCCCGGCCAGGTCAACTTCGCCAAGGCATTCGAGCGCTATCTCGACGCGATGAAGGAGATCTATGCCGGGCTGCCGGACGACTGGAAGCTGTTCACCGAGCACAAGATGTACGAGCCGGCCTTCTATTCGACCGTCGTGCAGGATTGGGGCACCAACTACATCATCGCCAAAGAGCTTGGCGACAAGGCGTTCTGCCTGGTCGACCTCGGCCATCACGCCCCCAACGTCAATATCGAGATGATCGTGTCGCGGCTGATCCAGTTCAAAAAACTCGGAGGCTTCCACTTCAACGATTCGAAATATGGCGACGACGACCTCGACGCCGGCTCGATCGATCCCTACCGCCTCTTTCTGGTCTTCAACGAACTGGTCGATGCCGAGCTTTCAGGCGCCGAAGGCTTCGATCCGGCCCACATGCTCGACCAGAGCCACAACGTCACCGATCCGATCGAAAGCCTGATGCTGTCGGCGATAGAAGTGCAGCGCGCCTATGCGCAGGCGCTGCTGGTCGACCGCAGGGCGCTCGAAGGCTTCCAGGATACCAACGACGCGCTGATGGCGACGCAGACGCTGAAGATAGCCTATCGCACCGATGTCGAGCCGATACTTGCCACGGCACGGCTGAAGACAGGCGGCGCCATCGATCCGGTCGCCGCCTACCGCGCCGCCGGCTACCGGGCGAAGGTTGCAGCGGAACGGCCGGCGGTGGCGAGCGTCGGCGGCGGGATTGTTTGAAGGAACGGGTCGAAAAAGAAAAACCCGCCTGAGGCGGGTCGCGGTGCGATTCAGCACCATAGTTGGATTAGTAGCATAGCTGCCGGCACAAAGCAAGAACAAAATTGCTTGTCAGCGTTGGATCGTGGCTTCATTTCAGCTTGGGTTCCTTTCCGCCATGAATGGGGGCGAGGAACCCCAGGTGTCGATAAAGGCGCAAGCCTCGCCATATCTTCCCATTAATGTCAGTAGACTCAACCTCTCCAAGCGCGTTTCCTAGGCCTACCCACGCCTCGGAGAACGGCCATGCACAACACCCGCCGAACCCTAATCGCCGTCACCCTTTCCCTCACCCTGACCTTCGTGCCGTTCCTCGCCTTTGCCGCCTCGCCGCAGCCGGCGAAGGGCGAGCACGGCATGGTGGTGACCGCCCAGCATCTGGCGTCGCAAGTCGGCGTCGAGGTGCTGAAGAAGGGCGGCAACGCGGTCGATGCAGCGGTCGCTGTCGGCTACGCTCTGGCTGTCGTCTACCCGACCGCCGGCAACATCGGCGGCGGCGGCTTCATGACCATCCGCTTCAAGGACGGCCGTTCGACCTTCCTCGATTTCCGCGAGCGCGCGCCGCTCGCCGCGACCAAAACCATGTATCTCGACAAGGACGGCAAGCCGGTAAAGGGCGCCAGTCTCGACGGCTATCTGGCGGTCGGCGTGCCCGGTTCGGTGGCCGGCTTCGAGATGGCGCGGGAGAAATACGGCACGCTGACGCGGCAGGATTTGCTGGCGCCGGCTATCCGCTATGCCAAGGACGGTTTCGTGCTGGAGCAGGGCGATGTGGCCTCGCTCCTGGGCGGCGCCGAGCGGCTGGCCAGGGACCCAGCGGCGGCCGCCATTTTCCTCAAGCCGGACGGCAAGCCCTATGCCGTCGGCGAGCGCCTCATCCAGGCCGATCTCGCGGCCTCGCTTGCCGCGATTTCGGAACGCGGCGTGGATGCCTTCTACAAAGGTGCGATCGCCGACGCCATCGTCAAGGCGAGCGGCGAGAAGGGCGGCATTCTGGCCAAGGCGGATTTCGAAAATTATGCCGTGCGCGAGCTCCAGCCGGTGACCTGCAATTATCGCGGCTACGAGATCATTTCCTCGCCGCCGCCAAGCTCCGGCGGCGTCATCATCTGCGAGATCCTCAACGTGCTTGAGTTCTACCCGCTGTCCTATCTAGGTGCCGGTTCGGCCGAGACGGTTCACGTCATGGTCGAGGCGATGCGCCACGCCTATGTCGACCGCAATTCGGCGCTCGGCGATCCCGGCTTCGTGGACAATCCGGTCGCAAAACTGCTCGACAAGAATTACGCCAGGGAAATCCGCGAAAAGATCGATCCGTTCCGGGCCGGGGTGTCGCAGGAACTGATGCCGAAGGGCTTTGGCGAAAGCAGCGAGACGACGCACTATTCGATCATCGACAATGACGGCAACGCCGTCGCGGTGACCTACACGCTGAACGGCTCTTTCGGCGCCGGCGTTGTCGCCGCTGGCACCGGCTTCCTGCTCAACAACGAGATGGACGACTTCACCCAGAAACCCGGCGTCCCCAATCTCTATGGCCTGGTCCAGGGCGAGGCGAATGCGATCGCGCCGAAAAAGACGCCGCTGTCGTCGATGAGCCCGACCATCCTCGCCAAAGACGGCAAGCCGTTCATGGTCATCGGCAGCCCCGGCGGTTCACGCATCATCACCATCACGCTGGAGGCGATCGTTAACGTCATCGATCACGGCATGAATATCCAGGAGGCGATCGACGCGCCGCGCATCCACCACCAATGGCTGCCCGACACGGTCTATATCGAACCCTTCGGCCTGTCGCCGGATACTGAAAAGCTGCTTACCGGCATGGGCTACCGCCTCGATCTTGCCGACACGACCTGGGGCCAGGCGGCCGGCATCCTTGTCGGCGGCAAGAGCCTGGCGGAAATCGAGAAGGGTGGCGGCGCCCGCTACAACGGCGCCATCGACAGCCGCGCCGCAGCCGGCGAGGCCATCGGGTATTAGACGATGATCCCGAACCGAAGGTCAGCGCGGCAAAAAGTGGGAACCGGTTTCGGATAAGATCATGGTCAACAAGAAGATTGCGCCTTGCTTCAGGTGACCAACGCGATCGTCGACGCAATCAGCATCAGCGCCGCGATGCCGACGAACAGCGCGTAGAGGCGCGGCCGGTCGAGCAGAAGCGCATTGCCGGAGATCCATGCCGCGGTGGCGCCGCCAAGCGCGAAAAAGAAGGTGCTGCGGCGCCCGAAGCTCAAGCCGGCAGCCATCAGGCCGCCGATGATCAGGGCGCCGAACACGATGATCACGGCGACTGCGTATTTTTCGAAATCGTTGCTGCCGGCGCTCGGGCCGATTGCGTTCAACCTCGACAGATCGTCCGGATCGAACGGGCTGGTCGACCCATATTCGTCTTGACCGACAGGCTCATGCATCATTCGTTCTCCGCAAACCGACAGCAAATCATCAAGCCTCGCCGAGCGCAACCGCTCGCCGAATGTGATTGGCACGGTGTTCAACACTTTCTCGCGGCGGCTTGCCAGAGATTTTTGGGTGCGTGCCTTGATCGCCCCGCTGTGCGGTCTGGTCAAGCGCTTTGCAGGAGTTGAATCTTCAGGCCGCCCTGGCCAAAGACTGCATCGCCTGAACGGAAGCTCCAAGCACCGCCTGTGCGGCGTCGGCCTGTCTTTCATCGACATGCGCCAGCACCAGGATCACACCCTGTTCGGCATCCCGCCGGCCTGGCTGCTTGCCGCTAGCGGACGATGTGTCGAAAAGCCTGCCGGCAACGCAGCCCAAGGCTGCGCCGACGAGGGCCGATGCCAGCCATCCCGCGCCGACGGGATCGATGCCTGGGATATCAAAGGCGCCGAGGCCGGCCAACAAACCCGCCGCTGCGCCAAGGGCGGAACCGCTGCCTGGACCGCGCAAGACGACGCCGATTTCATCATCGTAGGGTCCGATGACGCTGATCTGGTGGCGCGCAATTCCTGCTGCCTGAAGCGTTTCGACGGCACGCGCTGCCTGGTCATGGGAATCGAAAAGTCTGCTGATTGTTCGCATTGAAACTGCCTGTGAGGCCCCCCGGCCGTCCACGGTACGGCGGGTTCCTGCCGAGCGACGACGCCGCGGAGCCGCCTAACGCAAACGTCACCCGCCGCTCATTCTGAGCGGCGGGTGACGGCTGCCCGAGTTTTCACGTCACTCGACGATCTTGACGATCTTGCGCGTGCCGGGGTCGACGACGACGGTGCGGTTGTCGATGACGACATAGCGGTATTTGACGTTGGGGACCTCATGAAGCTCGACGGTATCGGGAAGCGTTGAGCCGATATTGAGCTCCACCCCAGGGATTTTCACCGAGGCCAGCGGCTGCTTCTTCACATACTCCTTGATGACCGTTTCCTGCTCCGGCTCGATGACGACGTCTTGCGCCGCAACGGCTCCGACGCCTGCCAGTAGCAGAAATCCCGCCACTGCGGTGGATAAATGCATTCTCATGGTCGTCTCCTTTGCGAACTCGGTCCGCTCTTCGCGCCAAGGCTCACTCGAACGTAAGGCAGCTGAAAACGTTCCGTCGACGGGGCTTCGGTCCCGCCCGGCAGGGACCAACCGACGTGTTGCCGCAGGACCTAAGTCTGATCCTTGCGCGCAAAGGGTGGGTTTGCCGCGTGACCCGGAACCGTGGCGGCGCGTAGCCGTTGCTGGCTGCACGTTCCGGGAGGATTCCATGGAAAAGTCGACGGTTGCTCGCACGGATCTTGGCTGTTTCCATTCCGATCCAACCCGGCAGCTGCGCAGCCTGTCCCTTCCTGCGCCGATAGGTTCGCCCGTCACCTTGTGGCGAGCGAACCCTCAAATTGCTGCGTGCATCAAAGCTGACCCCCTGAAGCGAAGAGAAGGGGCGAGGAGAACAGAAATGGCCGACGACAAGAGCAAGCGAGACTTCAGCGACCGCAAGCGTGTTTCGGTGGATGAGTATTACGAGGTCGAATATTTCGCGCGGGAAAATGGTGTTTCGCCCAGCCAGGTGAGCAAGCTGATCAAAAGGACCGGCGGCGACCGGATGATCCTCTCGCAGGCGGTGAAGGCATTGCGCGAGCGCAAGTGAGATGGTGGCGAAGCCAACGGTGGAGAGGCACTGATCGCGATTGGCCGAGATCGCGGCGATCTGCCGACAACGTTCCCGGATGCCGAGCTTCGGCCAAGCGCAATGCCCCACTGCTTCTTTGATTCCGATGAAGACGGAATCGTCTATTCCGACGATCAGGGAACGTTATATGACGATTTCCCGCTGGTCAGGAAAGAAGCCCTTCGCACATTGGCCGAGATGGCCAGGGATGGCCTTCCTCACCGCAGGATTGCAGTCAAGGTCCGGGACGACCGTGGCGGCCTGATCCTTGAAGTGGCTTTGACCTTTGCCGTCGAAACGCGGCATTTCGACGAGCGTATTTTCCAGATCGACTTGCGCACGAACTGACGCCTCGATCGTCATCGCGCCGACCATGAGGTTTCTGGCGCAGCCGCATCTTCCCTAGACCGGAACATTAGTAGTCTCTAATTGTTATCCTAAGCAGCGGGAACCTCCCGGGTTTCTGCTGCAGATCGGGTGCAAACCCGGTCGGCCCGCGCCCTCCGCCAGAGGCGCGGGCTTCGTTTGTTTAGCCGATGCGCAACGCCGTTCGGCAGCAGCATATTGGAGACCTGCGGGAGCATTCGTACCATCGGTCGCTACCGCGGCGCCCTGGCGCCCAGGCAACGGAGCCCGTCGTCCGACAGGGCGGCGGGCTTTTAACCCCTTTGCGCAATCGGTGGAATTCTGGCCGGCGCCGAATTCGTGTGGCATGGGTAAGGTGCCCCGACGCAGCGCCGGCCAAGCGGAAATCAGGTCCGCCGCAGCCAGATAGTAGCCGGGTCAGCGCGGCAGGGAATTGCGTGATCGCGGAAGCTACCGCTGGCCTGTTGCACTCGCCACGAGCCCGGCCTGTGCGGCGGCTGACCCGAGGCATTCATTCATTCTGACGATGCACCGGACGCCCTGACGGCGGAAATTGGACGCCGCGCTCGCTCTGGCCAGTGGTGTTACCCCCGCAGATTTCGGACGAAAGGCCATTTTATCCTTGTTGCGCCTGGATTCCTATCAGATCGTGGCAAGGATTGCCTTTCCGGCCGCGTTTGCCGGCGTTCTGCTGTTCGCCCTTTTGCCGGAGCAGCTCCTGCTGGGTCTTGGCCTGGCTTTCACGTTTGATCACGACAAGTTCAATCACGCCGCCGCCTTCGTCGTCCTGGCGGCTCTCGGAAGTCTCGGCTGGCCGGAACGCAAGGCGAAGCTGATCGTACTGCTCGTTCTCACGGGCGCAGCGATCGAGGGACTTCAGGCCGTGCAACTGATAGGGCGCGACCCGGATCTGTTCGACTGGATCGCCGACTGCGTGGGAATTGCGTGCGGACTGATGGTTGCAGGCTGGACAAAGCGGCTCGCTGGCGGATTGTCATAGGTGCTGAGAGCCTAACGGCGCCGGCCCACCCGCGCTCCAAGGTTGTGAAAAATGGCCGGCGCCCCTGGGGGGCGCGTTGGGGTAAGTTGCCTGATCGAGCGCCGGCCAGGCGGAAAAATCAGGTCCGCCGCAAAATAACGTAGCAGGAATGGCAATGCGCGGCAGTAGCGTGATCGCGGAATGTCCGCGCTCGCGCCTCCGGTGCGGTGACCCGTTTTGGGTCAACAATTCTGGCACCTGAATTGCACTGTAAGCAATGCCGGGGAACACTCCGGCGATCGTCCCCGAATATGGGGCCTCGCCGCTTCGCAAATGGAGCGGCGGGCCTTTTTGTAAAGTTCGGTGGCGTCGAAGGTTTCCGACGCGTGGGCGGCGAAAAGCGGCCGATCAGCGGCTTAGCTGACCACGGTGCGCTTGCCCGATTTCCCCGATCAAGTGCTTATTCTCACAACAGAAATTCTAACTGCGCAAGCTTCTGTGCTTGACACAGGTCTCGACAACTGGATAAGTGGATACACAGATACGCTTTGACCGGACCAAGGACTTGGCAGCAGACGCAATCGAGCCGTTGGGTATCACGACCGCCGAGGAGGAGGCTTATCGCCACATTCAGCGGGCCCTGAGGATGGGGCGTTACCGGGCCGGGGACCGGCTGATCCCGGAAGAGATCGCGACGGAAATCGGCATGAGCCGCATGCCGGTTCGCGAAGCATTCCGCCAACTGGCCGCGGAAGGTCTTGTGGTCATTCGCCCGAACCGTGGCTGCATCGTCGCCGGGCTTACCCTCGATGAGATCTACGAAACCTTTGAAATACGCTCCGTGCTCGAAGGGTTGGCGGTGAGGCTTGCCATGCCGCACATCGACGTCGAAGTGCTTGAAGAACTGGAACGCCAGCTCGACCGGATGGAGCGCGCCAGCCAGACCGGCAGCAGCGACTGGGTCGTGCGCCATCAGGCCTTCCATCTGCAGATTTGCCAATTGAGCAACAGACCCAAGCTGGTCCGGCAGATTGCCAGCCTGCACGTCGTGATCGAGCCCTACCTGCGCATCTGGTTCGACTATGTCGACAAACCCGCCAGCGCGCGCGCCGAGCACGAGATCCTGATCGAGGTGTTGCGGTCAGGTGATGCCGGCAAGGCAGAGATCGTCATGCGGGATCATATCGTCGAGACAGCGCCGCTTCTGGCTAACTTTGCAAGTCCCGGCCGCCGCTAGGAATACCATCTAAATCGTTGAAGCCGGAAGATAATCCGGCACGACGGAAGGGAACTGCCATACCGGCAAAAGAGGAGATTGACATGAAAATTAGCCGCATCGCAGCCATTGCGTCGGTCCTGTTCGGCCTGGTCCAGGCCGCTGTCGCACAAGAAACGCCAAAGGCAATTACCATTGCCACCGAAGGAGCCTACGCGCCTTGGAACTTCACAACGGCCGACGGCAAACTGGACGGCTTCGAGGTCGATCTGGCCAATGATCTGTGCGGGCGAATGAAGATCGAGTGCAAGATCGTCGCACAGGACTGGGACGGCATGATCCCCGCGCTGACCGTCGGCAAGTTCGACGTGATCATGGCGAGCATGTTCATCACTGAAAAACGTCTGAAGGTCATCGATTTTACCCAGCCATATGCCGTGGATCCCTCAGGTTTCGCGGTCGCCAAGGATAGCGAACTGGGCAAGCTCGGCATTTCCAACGAGCGGTTCAAGCTGGACAATGAAGCCTCTGCGCAGGCGGCAATCGACAGGCTCAAGCCATTGCTGAAGGGAAAGATCATTGGAGTTCAGGCTGCGACGGCAAACCTCGAATTTGTGAAAAAATACTTCTCGGACGTCGCCGAGATTCGCGAATACAAGACCACCGAGCAACACGATCTCGATCTCGCCGCGGGTCGCATCGACGCGCTCTTCGCACAGCAGACAGCGCTGGCTGCCACGCTGAGCAAACCGGAGTTCAGCGACTATACGCTTGCAGGACCAGGATTTGTCGGGGGTCTCTTCGGTCTTGGCTCCGGGGCCGGTATCCGCAAAGAGGACACCAAGCTGAAAGACATGCTCAACGGCGCCATCGACGCCGCGACCGCCGACGGCACGATCAAAACCCTGTCGCTTAAATGGCTCAAGAGCGACGTCACTCCAGTCAAGTAGGCGCTTGCCGGCGAACAGCCATTCCTGACCCGTTTCGGAGCTGAGCCGTTCGTCCTGCCGGGGGTATTAATGGTTGACGCATTCCGGCTGCTTGGTTTCCAGAACGGAGGTTGGGGGGCTGCTCTTCTCATGGCGGCCTCGATCACAGTGCTCCTGTCTGTGCTGGGCTTTGCGCTTGGCGCTGTATTTGGCGGGCTGGCAGCGGCCGGGCGTCTCCACAACTCCCAACTGCTAAGGTTCTTGGCCCTTGGCTATTGCACGGTTTTCAGGGGCGTGCCCGACCTTCTGACCATTTATCTGCTTTACTATGGAGGTAGTGTCGCCCTGACCTCGCTTGGTCATAGCCTGGGCGGGTCCGGATTCGTTGGCGTTCCGGCCTTTGCCACTGGAACCTTGGCTATCGCAATCATCTCGGGCGCCTATCAAGCCGAGGTCTATCGAGGGGCTTACGTCGCCATCGACCAGGGACAGCACGATGCCGCTTGCGCGCTTGGTCTCAACCGGCTGCAGCGGCTGCGCCAGATTATTTTTCCCCAGCTCCTGAGATACGCGCTGCCAGGCCTCGGCAATGTGTGGCAATTGGTTCTGAAGGACTCGTCGCTGATATCGGTAATCGGCCTCGTTGAACTGATGCGCCAGGCACAGATCGCCGCAGGTTCGACCCGTGAACCGTTCATCTTCTACATTGCTGCAGCCTTGCTCTATCTGGCTATCGCTTCCGTCACGGGCAATGCCTTTTACCGTCTGGAACGAAAGGCGCCGTGGCGCGTCCGGTCGGCATGATAGATTTCAGGTTTTTCCTCGAAATCCTGCCGAAACTACTCGCCGGCCTGCCGCTTACGATGGAACTGGCCCTGACTTCCATCGTTGCCGGCTTCGTTCTTGCCGTCACATTGGCGCTTGCCCAGCAATCGGAATCGCCCTTCGTCGTCCTGCCGATCCGTGGCTTCGTTGCCGTGTTCAGGGGGACGCCCCTGCTGGTGCAGATTTTTCTGACCTATTATGGCCTTGGTCAGTTCCGGCACCAACTGTCGGCAATTGGATTATGGGCCGTTTTCCGCGAACCCTACTGGTGCGCAATCATCGCGCTGACACTCAACACCACCGCCTATGGCAGCGAAATCCTCCGCGGCGCGATTCAATCGGTGCCACGCGGCGTTGTCGAGGCGGCCCGGTCTGTCGGCCTGTCCACCTGTTTGACCTATCGGCACGTTATCCTGCCGCTGGCCTTTCGCCAGGCACTGCCGAGTTACGGCAATGAAATCATCCTCATGATCAAGGGCACGTCTCTGGCTTCCATCGTGACCTTGATGGAGGTGACTGGAATTGCCCAGGGATTGATCTCCCAGACCTACCGCGCCTTTGAAGTCTTCATCTGCGCGGGCGCCATTTATCTCACGTTGAACTTCGCGATCATCCGTGCCTTGGCGGCACTCGAATACTGGATGTCGCGGCATCTGCGGCACCGGCCCTCGACGATGAGCGACGCCGCCTCTTGAGCACGACCAGAAGGGCATAGCATGCGAAATTTTGAGAAACCAACGCGCTCGGTTGTCGTTTCACGCGAGGCCATGGCCGCCACCTCTCATCCGTCGGCGACCCTGACGGCGGTGGAGATCATGGCGGCCGGCGGCAACGCCATGGATGCCGCCATCGCAGCCTGCGCGGTGCAATGTGTCGTCGAGCCAGCCTCGACCGGCATTGGAGGCGACTGCTTCGCTCTTCTGTCGCGAAACGGATCCGGCGAGGTCATCGCCTACAACGGATCGGGCAGGACACCCGCCGCCCTGACAATTGACTGGTTCCTTGAACGTGGCATGGCGGAGGTGGCCCGTAATTCTCCTGGCTCCGTCACCATCCCGGGGGCGATCGATGCCTGGACCAGATTGCACGCTGATCACGGGCATATGCCCTTCGATCAAATCCTGGCCCCCGCTATACGTTTCGCCGAGGAAGGCTACGCCATTTCACCGCGGGTCCATCGTGACTGGGCGTTGGAGGAAGAACTTCTGGCCTCTGATGTTACGGCGAAACGGATTTTCCTGCCAAACGGCCGCGCGCCAGACGTTGGCGAAGTGCATCGCCAGCCTGAGTTGGCTGCAACGCTGCGGCTGATCGCCAAGAAGGGACGAGAGGCCTTCTACACTGGCCCTGTGGCCGAAGACATGGTCGCCTATCTTCGTGGGCTCGGCGGATTGCACACACTCGAAGATTTCGCCGCGGCAACAGGCGAGTACGTGACCCCGATCAGCGCGGCGTTTCGAGGCTACGATGTGTTCGAATGTCCGCCGAATGGCCAGGGTGTGATCGCGCTGCTGATTCTAAACATCCTCTCGCGCTTCGAAGCCCACGGCGATCCGCAATCCGCGGACCGGCTCCACCTGGAAATTGAGGCAACACGCCTCGCTTACGCCGCGCGTGACCTGCTCGTCGCCGATCCCGACATGTCCGAGGTCCCGGTGGCCGACATGTTGTCGAATGCCTGGGCCGATCGTCTGGCAGGTATGATTGACCTAAAGCGCGCCCGCGCGGATCTGCCGGCGTTCGATATGCCGCTGCACAGCGACACGGTCTATATTTCGGTTGTCGACAAGGATCGCAATGCGGTCAGTTTCATCAACTCGGTCTTCGACAGCTTTGGCTCGGGCCTTGTCTCGCCACGCTCCGGTGTCGTCTTGCACAATCGCGGGCAAAGCTTTTCGCTTGACCCCAGGCACCCTAATGCAGTGGCGCCGAACAAGCGACCTTTGCATACCATCATACCCGGGATGCTTGCGAGAGGCGGTCGGGCAGAAATGCCTTTCGGCGTCATGGGTGGCTACTACCAGGCAATGGGCCACGCGCACCTGCTGACGAAAGTGCTCGACTTCGGGATGGATCTGCAGGAGGCGATCGATCTGCCGCGGATCGCCCCCGTCAGCGGCACGATGAAGGTCCAGGCCGAACACGGGCTCGCTGGCGAGACCCTAGCTGAACTTAGCCGACGCGGTTTCGAAATCATTCCTGCCACGGACCCGATCGGCGGTGCGCAGGCTATCCGCATCGATTGGGCAAACGGGACCCTGCTGGGCGGTTCTGAACCGCGCAAGGACGGCTGCGCCCTCGGTCTGTAGGTTGTGGCCAGAGCGGGATCCGAGATGCCGAAGCCGTTTTTCATCGACATTTGACCGGCGTCGCTGGCCATGGTCCAGATAATTCTCGCACGCCATCGACAACGGCAGGCAGCTGGATGTAGCGACAAATCATAAGTCGCGACTTGTGCTAATCTGGTGAATTGAGCGTGGCAAAATCGATCTGACTCAGGCGAGCGGGATCGCCGATCACTTCAATGGCTCGGATTTTCTCCCCTGCCGCGTCTATCGTCAGTGCATATCGCGCACGTCCGGTCGGCGCCACAACAATCCCTGGCGCCCCGTTCAGAAGCATTGGCGTCGCGAATTGCGTACGTGCCGCGAAGGCAAGAGCCCCCCTCGCAACTGTTGTGGACCCATGTGCTTCCACCGCTCTTCCGTCAGGAGCCGCAGACGAATCAACACGGATAACGACGTCCGGGTCGAGGAGGGCCACGATCGCATCAATGTTGCCGGAACGAACTGCGTTAAGAAACTCATCCACGAGCCGCCGCCGCCCGTTCAATTCAGCAGCGGAAACAGTGGGCTGACCCCGTATGCGACGACGAGCTCGGCTTGCCAGTTGCCGCGCCATGACCGGGGTGCGGCCGACGATAGGGGCAATCTCTTCGAAGGGCACATCAAAGACGTCGTGCAGCACGAAGGCGACACGTTCGGCAGGAGCAAGCTTTTCGAGTACGACACTCAGCGCAAGGCCGACCGAATCGGCAATCGCTAATTCCTTGTCGAGGTCCGCGGCGTCTCCCGAATCCGCGCCCCACTCGGAGAGCGCCTGCAGAGTCTCCGCGCGTGATTTGCGCGCCCGCAGCATGTCGAGGCAGACGCGCGCAACGACTGTAGTGAGCCAAGCGGTAAGATTGTCGACGCTCCGGGCATCTGAGCGGCTGAGGCGCAGCCACGCTTCTTGCACTGCATCGTCGGCCTCTGTCGATGAACCGAGCAGGCGGTATGCAACCTTCCGCAGACGCGTGCGATCAGCTTCGAAGCGCTCTGCCAGCCATTCATCCGGTTCCATCTGTCACATTTTCCCATCGCTGTCCGTCACAGTGATGACGGAGGAGGCTCATCCGATGTGACAACTCCATTTCAACGGCCTGGGGTGAGACAAAGGAGATATCATCATGGAACCGACCAACCCACTGATTCCGATCTTGTTGCCTTGCTCGGGACTTGGTTCGGCGCAGCCGTGTTTTATGTGGTGGTTATAGCCCCCGCCGTCGTTCAAGCGGGGCCGTCCGGCGTCGGATTCCTGCAGACGCTCGCGCGACGCTACGGCACCGGCCCCTTCTATGCCGTCTTGGCCTTTCTGACGGTTGCGACCGGCATGTGGATGTACGTGGCCGGTGCCCGCGGCGTGTGGACAACGCTGAGCGTAGGCTTGGCAATACTGGCGCTGTTTCTCGGTGCATCGGCCAATCGGATCGCCGAGAGGAAGTGGGTCCACCTGGTCGGGACCATCCGGGGCTCTGCAACAGGAGACCAGGGCAGCGACGTGGCGACAGCAATCGCCAAAGCCGAAAGGGTCAACGTCGTGACAACGGTCGTGCTCGGGCTCGCGCTCCTCTGCGTGGTTCTGAGTCGAACTATGGCGTAACAACTCGCAAACGCGCGGCAATCCACATTTATCGCGGGAATTCGTATTCCCTCAACCACCGGCTATTTGTTCAAGCTCAGTCCTTCTTGAACTCGAATAGCTCGATCACGTTGCCCGATGGATCCTCGAGCAAGATGGCGCGACCGGCACCGCCGTCGCTGACGTCGCCGCGGAATCTTGCATCAGCCCGGCGCAACCGCTCAATGAGCACATCGAGTCCCTTCGTAACGATCATAAACCGGTTCCACCCGCCCGGCTTCGGATCGCCGCCCGCCTGACCACCGCTCCCCGCACCTGGGGCGCTGAGATACAGCGTCAAGTCGTCACGCAGCAGCGCGGCGAACTTGCCCGGATTGTGCATTTCGATCTTGAAATCGAGATAGTCTCGATAGAATGCGACCGCCTCATCGACGTCCGCAACGATGTATCGGACGGAAGCCATTCAACCTTCTCCTCTGTCTTGGAGCTACAACAGTCAACTTCGGCAAAGGTTTCCCTGTCGGTCGAGCTGAGTGCAGAAGCGGGCCTTCTGGATGCCAGCCGAAAAAGTCGGATGAGGTTTTTGGACAAAAAGATCAACCTCAGCCAGGTCTTCGCCGGCCAGACCGTCGGGCACCAAACAGGGCGAGGACCATATCTGGCTGGTCAGCTTCGTGGACACGATCTGGGCTATTTCGATGATGAGACATGTAGGCCCGAACCACCCCAAAAACCCTTTCGGGCCAAAGGGTTACCTATGTCTCTGGTATAAACCGTAACCTATGTGTCCAGAATGGACCGAGGTGGATGGTGCCCAGAGGCGGATTCGAACCACCGACACGCGGATTTTCAGTCCGCTGCTCTACCAACTGAGCTATCTGGGCCTGCCCCAGTGGGCGGCAATCTGCACACCGGGTTCATGAAAGCGCCGTCGGCACCCCTTGAAAGCGCGTGGGTTATAGCACGGGAATTCGGCCTGTCCAGCGCTTAGAGCATGATCCCGAAAAGTGGAATCCGGTTTTCGGAAAAAAGATTATGCTCAGACAAAAAGCATGATCCCGAAAAGTGGAATCCGGTTTTCGGAAAAAAGATTATGCTCAGACAAAAAGCATGATCCCGAAAAGTGGAATCCGGTTTTCGGAAAAGATCATGCTCAGACAAAACGCCGGAACCTGTTCTGTCCGATACTACCCGGAATGGAATAGGTTCTGGACATTGATTTCAGTCGGGAAGCGACAGGCAGTCCGCAAGGCCGATCACCGGTCACGATCGCGGCTGCGAAACCGTCCCAAGCCTGTGCAAAACCGCAGGTGGACGGTGCTATTTCTGGTCGTCGTTCTCATCCTCGTCGCGGCCCGGGATGACGTAGACCCCCTTCAGCCAGCGGTTGAGGTCGATGTCCTTGCAGCGCGTCGAGCAGAACGGGTAAGTTTCGCGCGCCGATGGCTTGCCGCATTCCGGGCATGGCCGCTTGGGCCGCAACGGCGTGACCTTGTCGTCCGGGCTCATAGCCGCGTACCCGACAGCCAGTTGGCCTGCACCTTGAAGCCTTCGCCGCTGAGCAGCGCCACCGTCTCGTAGAGAGGCAGGCCGACCACGTTGGTGTAGGAGCCGACAAGCTTGACGACGAAGGCACCGGCAAGCCCTTGGACGGCATAGCCGCCTGCCTTGCCGCGCCATTCTCCCGACGCGATGTAGGCCTCGATCTCCTCGCGCGGCAGCCGCTTGAAGCGCACCCTGGTTTCGACCAGCCGCAAGCGCTGCTTGCCGCCTGGCGTGATCAGGCAGATGCCGGAATAGACGCGGTGCGAACGGCCGGACAAAAGCCCGAGGCAGTTGGCGGCGTCGTCGAGCGTCTCGGCCTTGGGCAGGATGCGCCGCCCGACGGCGACCACCGTGTCGGCGGCCAGCACGAATGTCGGCACGTAGTCGGTCTCGGTCTTCAGCGAGGCCAGCGCCTTCTCGGCCTTCTGCGTCGCCAACCGCTTGGCCAGCGAGCGCGGATGCTCGGCACGCAGCGGCGTCTCGTCGACATCGGCCGGCAACACACGGTCCGGCTCGATGCCGGCCTGCTGCAGCAGCTCGATCCGGCGTGGCGAACCCGAGGCAAGCACGAGCTTCTGCAAAATGCCCATCGCGATCCCGGCCGGGTCCTTGAACTTACTTGAAGCGGTAGGTGATGCGGCCCTTGGTCAGGTCGTAGGGCGTCATCTCGACCAGGACCTTGTCGCCGGTCAGAACGCGGATGCGGTTCTTGCGCATGCGGCCGGCCGTATGGGCGATGATTTCATGTTCGTTTTCGAGCTTGACCCTGAACATCGCGTTGGGCAGCAGTTCCGTGACGACACCCGGAAACTCGAGGACTTCTTCCTTCGGCATTCGATACCTTTGCTTGGATGGGTACTTCCAGCGCCCCGGCCGGAAAGTTGCGCGGAACCTATATGATAAACGTCCGCTTGTGAACATGCTTAATCCGCGGCGTTTTCAGCCCCGTTGCCGAGAAAACGGCGGCCGATCCGCGCCTTCAGCCGCTCGCGCACGTCGCGATAGGCAGCCATGATCTGCTCGCGCGTGCCGCTGACGCCGGTCGGGTCGGGCATCGGCCAATATTCGACTTCGACGGCCAGCGAACGGGTGAGCTCGAGCGCGGTGTGGTGGGCTTCCGGCGCCAGCGTCACGATCAGGTCGAAATAATCGTCCTCGAGGTCGTCCATCGTTCTCGGGTGCCGTTCGCCCAGTGAAAGGCCCTCTTCGGCCAGCACGGCATCGACGAACGGATCGCGTTCCCCGCCGCGCACCCCGGCCGAGGCGACGAAGGTGGTGGGCGGGAGCACCTTGCGTGCCAGCAATTCGGCCATCGGCGAGCGCACTGCGTTCATGCCGCAGACAAACAGGATCGAGCGGGGCAGGATCGGGCGGGGCAGCGGGGCGGCCAGTTCAGCCTCGCCAGTGCAGCACGCAAACCAGCGTGAACAGCCGGCGCGCCGTGTCGAAGTCAATCTCGATCTTGCCGGCAAGCCGGTCCATCAGCGTTTGCGAGCCTTCATTGTGCAGGCCGCGCCGGCCCATGTCGATCGCCTCGATATGGCTGGGCGTCGCGGTTCGGATGGCATCATAATAGCTTTCGCAGATCATGTAGTAATCCTTGACGATGCGCCTGAGCGGCGTCAGCGACAGAATGTGGGTGACCACGGCTGCGCCGTCCTCGCGCGTCACGGCGAAAACCAGCCGGGATTGGGCCAGCGACAGTTTTAGTCGGTACGGCCCGGCGCCATCGTCATTGACCGGTTGAAAACGGTTCTCCTCGATCAGGTCGAAGATCGCCACCGCCCGCTCATGCTCGACATCGGGCGTCGAGCGGCCGATCGTCTCGTCGAGCTCGACATCGATCAGCCTGGCGCGGGTTTGGTCGTAGTCGGACATGTCTACATGTTCAGCCGGATGCCGACGGAGCGTCCATGCGCATCGAGGCCTTCCGCCTTGGCGAGCGTAATCGCCGCCGGCGCCAGCGCCCGCAACTGCTCCGGCCCGAGCTTCAGGACCGAAGTGCGCTTGACGAAATCGAGCACCGAAAGTCCGGACGAGAAGCGCGCCGAGCGCGCTGTCGGCAGCACGTGGTTGGAGCCGGCGACATAGTCGCCGATGGCCTCCGGCGTGTGGCGGCCGAGAAACACCGCACCGGCATTGCGCATTCGCGCCAGGAAAGCTTCGGGGTCGTCGATGGCAAGCTCGACATGTTCGGCGGCGATGCGGTCGACCAGCGGCGGTGCCGCCTCGATCGTCGGCACCAGGATCACCGCGCCGAAATCGCGCCAGCTCGCCGCCGCCGTTTCTCCGCGCGGCAGGTTCTGCAACTGCCGCTCCACCGCCTGTTCGACCGCCTCGCCAAACGCAGAATCGTCGGTGATCAGGATCGACTGCGACGATACGTCGTGCTCGGCCTGGGCGAGCAGGTCGGCGGCGATCCAGTCCGGATCGTTGCTGCCGTCCGCCACAACCAGCACTTCCGAAGGCCCGGCGATCATGTCGATGCCGACCGTTCCGAACACCTGGCGCTTGGCCGCCGCGACATAGGCATTGCCGGGGCCGACGATCTTGGCGACAGGCTTTATCGTTTCGGTGCCAAAGGCAAGGGCGGCGATCGCCTGGGCGCCACCGACGCGGTAGATTTCTGAGACGCCGGCAAGGTCCGCTGCCACCAGCACCAGCGGCGGCACGTCGCCGCCGGAGGCCGGCACCACCATGGCGATGCGCTCGACGCCGGCGACCTTGGCCGGCACCGCGTTCATCAGCACCGAGCTCGGATAGCTCGCCGTGCCGCCCGGCACATAGAGCCCCACGGCCTCGATCGCCGTCCAGCGCGAGCCGAGCTCGACGCCGGCGGCATCGGTGTAGCGGTCGTCCTGCGGCAGCTGCCGCTGGTGATGGGCGCGGATGCGCTCGCGGGCGAATTTCAGCGCCTCGACCGTTTGCGGGTCGGCTGCATCGTAAGCCTTGGCAATGTCGTTCCTGGAGACGGCGATGCCGAGCTCGGCCAGGTCGCCGCCGCCGAATTTCTGCGTGTACTCGACCAGCGCGGCGTCGCCCTCGGCGCGCACCTTGGCGATGATCTCGCGCACCACGGCGTCGACATCGGCCGAGACTTCCCGCTTGGTCAGCAGGAACGCGGCAAAGCGCTGCTCGAAATCGGCGTCGGACTGGCGAAGCGTGATGGCCATCGGCTCAAACCCTGTGGGCCGGGCGCGACGTCGCTTCCCAGGCGCCGCCGACATCGGCAAGCCGCGCCTCGATGCATTCGACATCGAGCATGATCGCGCCGCCGCCCGAAAAGATCAGCTCGACGATGCCGGCCGGCTTGTCGAGCGCGAGAAAGCTGATCGCCAGCAGCGACAGCACTTCGTCGGGCTTGTCGCGGGCAATGCCGCTGGTCTTGGCGCCGAGCACCCGGTCGAAATGCAGCACAGCCTGCCGCCGCTCGTTGTGCTGGCGAAAGAAGCCGGATTTGGCCTCCCAGACGAAGCGATTCATGGTCAGCACGAAGCGCTTTACCGAAGGCAGGTATTCGAGATCGCTGACCTTCATGACGGCATCCTGGACATGCGCCGAGATGATGCTCAGATCCTGATCGTCGAGCGCGACAAGCTTGAGGGCCATGCGGATTTCACACCTGAAGGTTGGACTATTCAGCCTTCTGTTAGGCGGTCTTTCCGGTCCGTGCAACCGCGCCACAAGCCCTGCGGAAAGGCTCTAGCCCGAAATGCGCTCGATCTCCGCGCCGCAGCCGGACAGCTTTTCCTCCAGCCGCTCGAAGCCGCGGTCGAGATGGTAGACACGGTTGACCGTGGTTTCGCCTTCGGCCGCGAGGCCGGCGATGACCAGCGACACCGAGGCGCGAAGATCGGTCGCCATGACCGGCGCGCCCTTCAGCTTCGCCACCCCGTCGACGATCGCGGTCTGGCCGGACAGCGTGATGTGGGCGCCGAGCCGGGCGAGTTCCTGGACGTGCATGAAGCGGTTTTCGAAGATCGTCTCGGTGATGCGCGACTTGCCCTTGGCCATCGTCATCAGCCCCATGAACTGCGCCTGCAGATCGGTCGGGAAAGCCGGGAAGGGCGCCGTCGTCACGTCAACCGGTGAAATGCCGGCGCCATTGCGCCTGACGCGGATGCCGGAATTGGTCTGCGTGATCTCGGCGCCGGTCTGCGAAATGATGTCCAGCACCGTCTGCAACAGGTCGGGCCGCGCGCCTTCCAGCACGACGTCGCCGCCGGTCATCGCCACCGCCATAGCATAGGTGCCGGTCTCGATACGGTCGGGGATCACCCTGACGCGGGCGCCCGACAGCGCCTCGACGCCGTCGATGGTGATGGTCGCCGTGCCGGCGCCCGAGATCTTCGCGCCCATGGCGTTGAGGCATTCGGCGAGGTTGACGATCTCCGGCTCGCGGGCGGCGTTTTCGAGCACCGTCTCGCCCTTGGCCAGCGAGGCCGCCATCATCAGCACATGGGTGGCGCCGACCGAGACTTTCGGGAACACATAACGGTTGCCGACAAGCCGGCCGTTCCTGGTCTTGGCGATGACGTAGCCGGTGTCGACGTCGATATCGGCGCCCAGCGCCTGCAGGCCTTCGAGGAAGAGGTCGACTGGGCGCGTGCCGATGGCGCAGCCGCCGGGCAGCGACACCTTGGCTTCGCCCATGCGGGCCAGCAGCGGCCCGATCACCCAGAACGAGGCCCGCATCTTCGACACCAGCTCGTAAGGCGCCGTCGTGTCGACAATGTTGCGGGCGGAGAAAGTGATGGTGCGCGAATAGCCTTCCTGCTGCTTTTCGCGGCGGCCATTGACCGAGTAGTCGACGCCGTGATTGCCGAGGATGCGGATGAGCTGTTCGACATCGGCCAGATGCGGCACGTTTTCCAGCGTCAGCGTGTCGTCGGTCAAAAGCGA
Source organism: Mesorhizobium sp. M1334 (assembly GCF_040317995.1). Lineage (NCBI taxonomy): Bacteria > Pseudomonadati > Pseudomonadota > Alphaproteobacteria > Hyphomicrobiales > Phyllobacteriaceae > Mesorhizobium > Mesorhizobium sp. M1334. The sequence continues at coordinate 333,029 of NZ_JAMYLM010000001.1, read as the reverse complement.
AGCGATCATCAGCGGCAGCGCGGCGTTTTTCGCGCCCGAGATCGGGATGCTTCCGGCAAGCTTGTTGCCGCCGACAATTCTGATGCGATCCATGAAGAGCGTCCCCTCGGCTAAAAGGCCGGTTTAAATCGGTTGAGTCTGTTGCCGCCATCTAGACCATTGGCCGGCTTGGTTCAAGAAACAGGCTATTCCCCACTTTGGCCCACGCTGATTTGGCCAAAGTACCGGCGACCAACATAGCCGATTCGCGTTAATCTTTTTTCATCGCCGCCTGCAGCCCGTCCGGCCGCTGGTCGGCGTCGCCGGTCCTTCGTGAGCGCAATTGCGCCTTGCGCTTCTGCAGATTGGCGCGCAACTGCTCGGCCAGCCGGTCCTTGCGGCCAGTTCCTGCCTTTTTCGCGGAACCATCCTTCTTCGGTGGCTTGTTCGGAGAAACTGCCTTGTCGTTCATCGTTCCGTCCCCGGCCCGGCGACCCGCCGGTACGGATCAAGGGATAGCCAACATTGTGGCACGGCCATGTCCGCAACGATCGCCTGGTGCGGCCTTTCAACCCGGCCCCCGTTTGTGCCCCTTGTCTTGGCCTTGCGCTTGCCGGTTCGATATGGCAGAAGCCCCGCCATCGGCGGCTGCGGTAGCTCAGTGGTAGAGCACTCCCTTGGTAAGGGAGAGGTCGAGAGTTCAATCCTCTCTCGCAGCACCATCGAATTCAGCATGCACCTGTCAGCGTCAACTGGTCGCTAGTATCCTGGGCAGACTCCCGCATCATTCGAACCACACTGAAGCGATCGATGACAATCGCACCCTGGTGCGCTTCTCGTGTTTGGGCCGTACTTCACCAGACGACCGTGAATGCCGACGAGGAGTTGTCTTTGCCATTGGCTTAGGTGGCCGCGACCCAGCGCAATCTCGATGCGGGGTCTGAGGCCAGGGACCATGGCCAGGGCTGAGGCGACCAAGGCCAAGGCCGTTGTGGAGGTCAAGCAGCTCACGGCCGTCATTGGGCCGCTGAAGGGGCCGGTCGGAACCCCAGTCAGATCGCGCGGCAACGCTCGCTGGCATGGGAGTGGCGACGCCCCCGAGCGGGAAGTGGACGGCTATGGGTCAGGCGAACCCAATCCGATGGCGTTGGGGCCAAGACCCAACACCCTGAAGGACCCGAGTTCGACCCCAGGGCAGACATTCTCAGCTTGTTGACCGATTGTCTGCAACAGAGCGGAAGTACCACCCTGGGAAATGTCGCCTCAGTCGAGGCTGGCCGGCGACGAGAACGGCTGATTGGCGTCGACCACGAAGATCGCCAGCTCATCGAGATCGGTTGTGCCGGCGCTGAACACCTCCATCGGCGTGTTGGCCCCGTGTCCGATCATGGCCGTACCAGCTTCAGCATAGGTCACTCCGTGGGGCGTTCTCTGGCCGAGCTTGCCGGTCAGCACATAGAAGGCCTCCGGTCCCGGATGCGTATGGATCTTCGTCTTGACGCCGGGCGCTCCACCGGCGCGGTTCACGCGCAGCAAATACTCGCTTGCGCTGATCGGAGGGACCGGTCCGATCTCGACGACCTTGGTTCCGCCGGTCGTAGAGCCATCCTTCGGTCCAAGCGTGAACAGCCAGACCTTGCCTGCGACCTCCGCCGCAAGCGAGGTCGGGCCCGCAGCGCTTTGGGCCTGCGCCAGCGTTGGGAAATTTTCCAGCCGCCAGTACAACGGTCCGGAGGGCAGTTCCTTCACCCTTTTCTCAACCACCGGCTCGACGGCGAATTTGCTGTCTGCGGGCATTGCGGCTGACGTTATCAGCCCGAAAGCACACACCGAGAATATAAGCAGGCCAATACGGCGGGCGCTGAGGGAATGCGGCTTCATGGTTGGTCCTCCCTTTCATGGTCGCCCCCTCGACCCAATATTAGCTATAGCATATGTACCGCCTTACAGCACTGACCAAGTTTCGGGTCACCCTAGAGCGCCTGCCGCCAAAGAAGACTGTTCATGATGCCAAACCGTCTAGGGAGAGTTTTCAAATAGTTTTCAAATATTGGAACTCGGTCGTCGCGGTGGCACTGGCTGCGATGGCGATTGTCAGGGGCGGAAGGCGTGGCTCCTCAGCGTCGTCAAATGGATAGCCGACGGCCCCGTTTAGGGTTCGAAGCAGTCTTTGCCCCCAGGCTACTGCGTCTGACGTGAGCCCAACGGTCCAGCCGTCCAAAATCGGCCCGCGCATGGCGGCCAGCGCCGTTCGGGCGGACGTCCGAAAATGCCTGAATGCCAAGCATCTCGCCATGATAGAAAATGCCAAGGTCGAGCCACAGCTCGCGCTCGCACGCGGCATGATGCGCAGTGGGGAAGCGTTCTGATCTGCCCCCGCCGCAGGCGGCTTAACAAAGCTTGTAGCCGGGAACAATCGCTCAATGACTCGCGTTTCTTGCGAAGACCCGCTTCTTTTGCACGGGCAGCGGCCTCGAAGGCTCGCAAATGTCGCGCCGGCGTTTCAATCGCACCCGCCTCAGCCCTCACGATTTGGCTATTTGTGAACGCGTGTTCGATCAGGTTTGCGCAGATGAGCACATTGACCCTCTAAGCCTGGCTGCTGAAGCCTTGGCGGTGATGATTGTCGCAATCTTCCGAAACGTGACTACCAATGAGCGCGAACTGCTGGAGGAAGTTAGGTCTCTTCGTGGCTCAAAAGGCACAGAGAAGGCGCACTAGCTTCGCAACGTTCTGGGGCGAATTGGCCTAGTCCCGCTTTGGCACAGCCATTTGGTATCTGAATTGCTCATTGAGAATCGCCAGAGTGTAGCCACCGAGCTTGCGAAGGGGATGGAAATGGGCTTAGCCGAAGACTTATCAGATGTCGCGCTCACATTCGAATGTCCGGATTGCTTGCATCCGGCGGTAAGAAAGGGCTCTGCACTAAGAACAATCGCGCACTTCAAATGCGACGGGTGCAACGCAAAGGTGCGGATCACCTACCCGCAGAAGCTAGCGATCTTCGAAAAGCACAGGCTATTGGCCGCAGGCGACCGCCGCCAGCAAGGCCAGGAACACTACGGTGCCCGCAACAACATCGATCGGGCCGCCGATGCGGCCGAAGTGGCTTCGCGACCGCTGCCGCGCGCGGCGACGCGTGCTTAAGCCTTCCTCATCCGCGCGACCTTCACGCATGTTGACCACGGCAATGCCGTCCATCGGAATAATTCGGGCGAAGGGCGCGTTAGTTCATTAGACGATGCTAAAAATACGGCAACGTGTCCGAATGTCACTTCATGAAGCCCGCCAGACAGGCTGCGGCTTGCTCTGGCCTAACCTCGAAGGGAACCAGGGATGAAAATTTCGACCTCTTTGACAAGACGAAGTGTTGTCGCCGGGCTGGCGCTGGCCGCCGCATCGACGTCGGTATTGCCTGCCGACAACGCACTCGCCCAGGCTAAGAAAGCCACATCGGGGAAGACTCTATATGAGCGCCTGGGTGGTGTGTTCGCCATCGCAGCGGTGATCGATCATTTCAGCGACGCCGTCGTGATGAACCCGATTGTCGGCAAGAAGTCCAAGAACCCACAATTGCGCAAATGGCACACCAAGAACCTTGAAAGGTTGCCCGGCCTCAAGTTCATGCGGACGCTGTGGGTCTGCGACGTTTCTGGCGGGCCCTTCAAGTTCGTCGCCACCAAGCCCGGCACGACGCCGCTCGGCCTCGAGGAGGCGCATCGCGACCTGCGGATTTCCCCCGCGGAATTCGATGAGGTCGCAGCGGAACTCGGGCGGACCTTGGATCATTTCAAAATTCCGAAGCCTGAGAAAACCGAAGTCCTGGAAGCTTTCGCCGCTCACAAGGACGAGGTCACCGCCGGCTACGTCAAGCCGGGCTGAAGCGCTTATATCGCGCGGGCATTCGTTCTGAGCATGGGGCGCGGCGCCGTGGCTATGCGGCGCGGCCGCAGCTCAGCGAGCAATTTTCCCATGGTTCCTACTCCGAACCCACCCGAGCTGTCTCCACTCTGAGCGACCCTTCCGGCAACGGGCGCAGGAGTTCAGCCTCGGACCTCGTCAAGTGGATCCAGGCCGCCCAGTCCGATGGCCGCAGCACAACCACTTGCCGGTTGTGATATGGCGCCACGTCCGGCCCCGGCTCGCTCGTCAGCATCGTGAACGTCGGCGGCTTGTTGCCGATAGCCTCGCGCCACAACCCGGCAATCGCCATGAACGAATGGCCATTCAGCGTGAACCTGTGCTTGGTTTTTGGATATTTCGTTCCAGTGAATTCGAAGAATGCCGACGCCGGAACGAGACAGCGCTTGCTGTTGCCGAACTGTCGGCCCTCCGAGCGAAAGTTGAATACAGGTCCGCCTTTTGGCCCGGCCGGGGGAAAGCCGAACGTCATCGACGCCAGTTCGATTGCGTCGCCGGCGGCGCGCATTACAGGCCCGGGGTCGTTGATGTGGATGTCATCCGCCTGCGGCAGATCCAGTTCGGTTTCATGGCTGGGGATTTTTAGCGCCAGCGATTCCATCATCCGGCAGTATTCAGCCCAGGCGATGTGCTGCTCGTAGTCATTGCACATGGAAAGGCTCCGTACGCTCGACCGAGATCAGGTCAATCCATAGCGTTTGGTTGGCGCTGATTGCCGGCGGATTTGATATAAGCCTATTTGGGCCGGCGTGCGGCAGCGATGGTCTGCAACAGATTGATGCTGTTCACGTCAGGTTGACTGGATGCGGCGACGGCAAGTGCGGCGGCCTCGGCTATTTTCGCGACGTCGTCGCTGCTGATCAATCCGCGCTTTTCCAGCAGATTTACAAGTTCGACAACGAGAAGAAAGGCGTTCACACCATATCGTTCGGCTCTGAGCTCGAACTCGCCTCGGGCCAACTTCTCCCTGTCTCCTTCAGCCCGTTTGTCCACGTCGGCGTCCTCTCCTATGGCTACAAGCTATTAACGCTTAGCACGAATGGTTTAATCCTTCGAACTGGCCACAACCTTCGCCAATTGCCGGGCATAGTGTCGCCGGTGGCTAGGGCATGGGTTCGGTTCAGCCAAGGATGAGACCAGCCAACAGAACGGTAAGAATAAAGGACAACACGACGGTAAGTAGCCCGCATGCTTCCAAAGTGTTGGTTTGCCAAGCTTTCGTCGGGCGCCTCCGGTTTGAATTGCTGTTTCGCGAACCAAACTTCATCGGGCACCAGATCGGACGCGGAGCCGGCTTGAATTTGGCAAAGCGCTCCTCTTCATCGGCCCGGAAGGCATCTCCGCGAAACTCCGGAGCACCGTATGCGCGGCGCCGGCCTGCCTTTCATCGACCCGGGCCATCACCAGTATGACACCTTCTGCGATCTTCGGCTTGCGCGGCTTCTGGGCGAAATTGGCGAAAGTTCCGAGAAGCACGCCGGCAAAGCCGCCCCACGCCGCACCGACCAGAGCCATGCCGGTCATCCCCGCAGGATCAACGTCTTGAGCTCCAAAAGCGCTGAAACCGGCTAACAGACCAGCCGTGGCGCCAAGTGCGGCACCGGCGACGGCGCTCCGCCAGAGAGCGCTCATCTCATCGTCGTAATATCCAGCAACGCTGATCGGTTCATCGTTGTCGTTGTAAGATCCGACCACGCTGATCTGGCGACGGCGAATCCCGGCAGCCTGAAGCGCGGCAACGGCACGTGCTGCCTGGGCATGGGAATTGAACAGTCTGCTGATTGTTTGCATTTACGCCCACGCCCGACGCTCGTTAGCAGCGTCGGGCCTCTCCTCCCTGGCTTTGAGCTCTTCCGCCCGGACGCATCTTCGTCGCGCCAAAGCTCACCACAACGTGAGCCAGCCGGCTACGTTCCTCAGCCGAGGCTTCGGTCCAACCCCAGAGTGTCTTGCTTGGGACCTAAGTCTGACCAGCTTGGGCGTGCTGAGGCCATGCCGCGCGGGGACGGTCGCCAGCTCGAAGAGAGGGTTCAGATGCTATCGCAGACCCAAAAAACTCAAAATGGCTATTACGATCACTATCGCGCCGACCAGCCAGATAATGTTGTTCATGATTGCACTCCTTCGCCTCCGGGCGGGGCGCACGCCGGGGCGAAGCCCGCCACGCAAGTAGAACATTAGATACGGCTAAAGGTTCCTCGCGGGGCCTCGCTGTCGAAAGAGCCCACCGCACCAGTCGGCACGGCGGGCGACGCGAGTTCACCCCGGTCGGAGAAGACGGCGTTGCGTCCAAGGCTCAGCTGATGCTTCTGGACCAGTCATCAACCTGGCGCTCCGCCTCTTCCTTGGCGATGCCATATCGCTCCTGGATACGCCCCAAGAGCTGGTCCCGGTTGCCCTCGATCCGATCAAGATCATCGTCGGTTAAGTCACCCCACTGCTCTTTCGCCTTGCCTTTGAACTGCGTCCATTTTCCCTTGATTTGATCCCAGTTCATATGTTCCTCCTTGCTTCCTGGGCCCGCACTGAAGCGGAGCGCGGACCGATCGGCATTTCAATGTCGGTGACGAATGAAGATTAGCGGCCGCTAAAAGTTCCGGTGCCGGCGCAAAAAGCCTGCCGTGCCCGTGCCGGACTGCGAGCTGATGTTGATGATGCCTGGAGCTTGATGCTCCTTGCAGCGCCACCCTATCCCGTTGAAGTCGCTGAGCTTCTCCCTGGTTGGCTTTGGCTGACGAGTCTCGACAGGCTGCCCAGCAGCATCGTTCTGTCCTTGCCGATCATCAGCACGCCGCTGTCGGGCGCCAACAGTGCCGAGAACGGCAGCATCGCCGCGCCGATCGGCGAGGCCTCGGGGCCGAATTGTCCCGAGACGATTTCCGGCGCCACGATGCCGATGGCGCTGATCCTGTTGAACTGGGTCTGCACCTTTGCCAGCAGCTCGATATGGATCGGCCGCGGCAGGATGCTGTCGAGAACGATCGCCTCGATGTCGATGACGGAGGTGATGGCGATGATCGCCTCGACCAGCGCATTGGCACAATCGTCGATCCATTCGGACAGCGGTTCGCGCGCCCCCGGCGGCAAGGGGTCGAGTTCGCGCACGCGATTGATTTCGATGCCGCGCGATTTGAGATGATTGACCAGCACATAGATCGAAGCGCGATGCAGCAGGCTCTGGTAGCGCGCCGGCTTGGCCGCCACCGAATCGAGGCTTGAAGGCGAGACCGGCAAAGGACCGAGCGCGGCGCTGTTGCCGTGCGGCCCGGTGTGGACCTTGCCGCCTTGCACCAGTCCGCCGCCGACAAAGGTGTCGATCGAGATATGCATGAAGTCGCGGAACCGCGCGCCGGTCCCCTGGATGAGCTCTGCGAGTGCAGCCGATGACGCGTCGTTTTCCACGAAGACCGGGGTCTTCGGCTTTGTGGCGAAGAACGTCGTCAGATCGATTGCTTCCCAGCGGCTGCCAAGGTCATCGGGAAAGCCGAGCTCCTCGCTCCAGCCGCCGAGGAAATACGGCGAGGCGATGCCGACGCCGACGATGCTGGCATCGCCAAGCCCCTCGATCAACTTGTCGAAATTGGCCAGCGACATGTTGCCGGCCTTGAGCACCATGTCGGGATCCGGAAAGCGATATTCGTGCGACTCGCGCGAGCGGACCTCGCCGGCGAAGTCGACGAGCACGGCGTCCAGCGCGCGCCGGCCGATCTTGATGCCGACGCTGTAGATGCGCTCCGGCGCAAGTCGGTAGAGAGTGGACGGCGATCCGCGTTGTCCGAACCTTTTTCCCACTTGCTTTACAAATCCTGACGATTCCAGCCCGTCGACAATGGTGGCGACCGCGGCCGGCGTCAGATTTGCGGCGCGCGCCAGATCGGACTTGGATGCCTCCTTCAGGCGGCGAATGGCATCAAGCACGAAGCGCTCGTTATAATGCCGAACCTTGACCGAATTGCTGCCTTTTCCGGACAAAACCGGCGCCTCCCCATCATTCCCGCAGAGCCACTCCAGCCGCTTGCAGCTTTGAGGCTGCCGCGGGGTCGAGCACTCCAATCGCACCCGTGCGCGACGCGACAGTGCCCTTCGCGGCCATGGAAGTCAATTTTCCAGTTGCGGCATTCGACCATTTAATATAGCAAATTGAAAAAACAGGACCAGGGAGGAAGGGTGCTGCACTTGGGCGCATTAGGCGAAGCCGACGCCATGGTGAAGAACGACGCGGCTGTCCCCGTTGCCCTGGTTCAGGCGACAAAAGCCTTCGGCGGCACGATTGCCCTCAAGGACGCGTCCTTCGACTTGCGCTCAGGCGAGGTGCTGGCTCTGCTTGGCGAAAACGGCGCCGGCAAGAGCACCTGCGTAAAGCTGCTGGCCGGCGTGTATCTCCCGACCGGCGGCCATGTCGAAGTCGATGGCAAGCCTGTGGTCTTCCATTCACCGCACGACGCCCAGGCTGCCGGCATCTCGGTCATGCACCAGCACCCCGGTCTTTTCCCTGATCTTTCGGTGGCGGAGAACATCTATCTCGGCCATATGCCGCGCGACCGCTTCGGCGGCATCGACAACGCCGCCATGCTTACCGGCGCGCGCAGGGTGCTGGCGACAGTCGGCCTCGACGTGCCGGCCGAAACCCGGCTCGGAACGTTGCGCACCTCCGAACAGCAACTGGTCGAGATCGCCCGTGCCCTGTCGCTCGACGCGCGGGTGCTGATCATGGACGAGCCGACGGCCGCCCTGTCGCAGCGCGAGGTCGAGCGGCTGTTCACTGTCGTCGCCGACCTGCGGCTGCACGGCGTGGCGATGATGTTCGTCGGCCACCGCATGGACGAGATCTTCCGCATCGCCGACCGCATCGCGGTGCTGCGCGACGGACGTCTCATTGGCGTCAAGCCGAAGGCCGAGCTTGGCCGCGCCGCCGCCATCGGCATGATGGTCGGCCGCGAGGTGACCGACCTCTATCCGCAACGAAGCCACGCCACCGGCGCACTGGTGCTGGAGGCGAGGGGGCTTTCGCACGCCGGTGGCTTTTCCAATATCGACCTCAAGCTCCATGCCGGCGAGGTGCTCGGGCTCGGCGGCCTGGTCGGCAGCGGTCGGACCGAGATCGCGCGCGTGCTGTTCGGCATCGACCAGCCCGATGCCGGCGAAATCCTGATCGACGGCGAAGCTGTGCGCTTCGCCTCGGCACGCGACGCCATGGATGCGCGCATCGCCTATGTCTCGGAAGACCGCATGGGCCAGAGCCTGGTGATGGATTTTTCCATCCTCGACAACGCGGTGCTGCCCGTCCTCGACAAGGCAGCCCGCTCCGGCTTCTACGGCACGAACCGCGCGATCAACCTGGTTTCGGACTGGCTGAACCGCATGAAGCTTCGCTTTTCCGGCTACGCGCAGCCGGTGAAGGAACTGTCCGGCGGCAACCAGCAGAAGGTGGTGTTGGCCAAATGGCTGCGCACCGAACCGCGCGTCCTCATCCTCGACGAGCCGACGCAAGGCATCGATGTCGGCACCAAGGCGGAAGTGCATGCGATGATCGCCGACCTTGCCGCGCAGGGCATGGCCATCATCCTGATCTCCTCCGAAATGCCCGAACTCATCGGCATGTGCGACCGCATTATCGTCCTGCGCGAAGGCCATCGGACGGCCGAATTTGCCAGGGGCGAAGCCACCCAGGAAAAGGTGCTGGAAGCAGCGACGAAAGCCGGCGAAAGCGCCGATGCGGCGGCACAGGCCGCCGGCGAGGAGAAGAGAAAAGGGCCGCTCGACATACTGAAGCGGCGGGAGTTCGGCCTGCTCGCCGCGATGCTGGCGGTCGCGATCCCGGTCACCATCATCAACCCGCGCATGGTGAGCGCTGCAAACCTGACCGCCGTGTCGATGGATGCCGCGCTGCTCGTGGTTGCAGCGCTCGCGCAGATGCTGGTGCTGATCACCCGCAACATCGACCTTTCGATCGCCGCGGTGATTGGCCTGTCGGCCTACATGGCGGCCAGCATGGTCCAGGCCTATCCAGGGCTCGACATCGGCATCGGGCTGATGACCGCATGCGCCGTCGGTGGCGTCGCCGGCCTGATCAACGGCCTCGTCGTCACCAGGGGAAAGATCCCGGCGATCGTCGTCACGCTGGCCTCGATGTCTATCTTCCGCGGCTTCAACTCGATCTGGGCAGCCGGCGACCAGATCAGCGCCGACGAAGTCACGCAAGCCTGGCTCGACATGACCGGCCTGAAGATCGCCGGCGTGCCGCTGATCGTCGTCATCGCAATCGTCATCCTGTGCCTGGGCTACGTGCTGCTCTATCGCACCGCCTTCGGGCGCGAACTGTTCGCCGCCGGCTCCAATCCCGACGGCGCGCGTCTGATCGGCATCCCCGTCGACCGGCGCATTCTGCTGGCCTTTGGCATGGCCGGCCTGCTCGGCGGCCTGTGCGGCGCGCTGTGGGCATCGCGCTATGCGACCATCGACGCCCGCGTTGCGCTCGGCTTCGAACTCACGGTGATCGCGTCAGCGGTGGTCGGCGGCGTCGCCATCCGCGGTGGTTCGGGCACGCTGCTCGGTATCATCCTCGGAGCCCTCACGCTGCTGGTCATCAAGAACGGGCTGACGCTGGTGCGCGTCGATCCGCTGTGGCTGCAGGGCGTCTACGGCCTGGTGATCCTGGTCGCCATCGGCATCGACACCTTCATCGTACGGCGCGCCGAGCAGGCAAGACAGGCGAGGGCGCGGTGAAAAAGTTCGTCCGTTCGATCGACCTCTGGGATCTGCTGCTGGCGACCTCCTGTGTAGCCATCTTCCTCTATGCCGCGATCTTCGTGCCGAATTTCGTTTCCGGCTTCAATCTCTCGCAACTGGCCGCCAGCGCCTCGGAAAAGGCATTGCTGATCCTGCCGATGACGCTGCTCATCATCACCCGCGAGATCGACCTGTCGATCGCCTCGGTGCTGGCGCTGACATCCGTCGTCTTTGGCTTGCTGGTCCAGGCCGGTGTGCCGACGCTTGCCGCAATCCCGCTGACACTCGTCGGCGGCGGCCTGCTCGGCGCCTTCAACGGCTATCTGGTCTCGGGCCTTGGACTGCAGTCGTTGGTTGTGACGCTCGGCACCATGGCGCTCTATCGAGGCATTGGCTACATCCTGCTCGGCACCGGCTCGGTCAACATCCTGCCGCCCGCGGTCGTCGATTTCGGCATCAACAACCTGCCTGGCACCGAGATACCGTGGACCATCGTGCCCTTCCTGGTGCTAGCGCCGGTGTTTGCGGTCGTGCTGCAGAAGACGCCGACCGGCAAGCGCATCTACGCGCTCGGCGGCAGCCCCGAAGTGGCGCGCTATTCGGGCATAAACACGCGGCGGATGGTGCTGAACCTGTTCGTCGTCTCGGGCGTCGTCGCCGCCATAGCCGGCATCGTCTATACCGCGCGCCTCTCCAACGCCCGCGCCAACAATGCGCTCGGCATGGAACTCGACGTCATCACCATCGTGCTGCTCGGCGGCGTCAGCGTCTTTGGCGGCAAGGGCCGCCTGACCGGCGTCATGCTGGCACTGGTCCTCATCGCCATCATCCGCAACGTGCTGGCGCTGAACCAGATCGGTGGCGACGCCCAGGGCATGATCATCGGCCTGCTTCTGATCGGTTCGCTGCTGGTCGGCAATTACTGGCGCTCCACACAGGAGATGCTCAGCAGATCCCGCGCGATGCGCGAGACAAAGGGGTGATCTCGGGCCCCTTCCTTCAAGCCCGAATTTTGACGGAGGAGTCACAATGAAAGCGTTTAGATTAGCCCTGCTCGCATCCGCGGTTCTGCTTGCGCCAACGTCGCTGGCTTTCAGCCAGGAATGCGCCAAGGAACCCGTAACGGTCGGTTTCCTGCCCAAGCTCGACACAGATCCCTATTTCAAAGTGGCCTTCGGAGGCGCACAAGAGGCGGCCAAGGAAATTGGCGGCACCGCCACCCAGGTGGCTCCGTCGCAGGCGACTGCCGAGGCGCAGATCGAATTCATCAACAGCCTCGTCTCGCAGAAGGTCGGGGTCATCGCAATTGCAGGTAACGACGCCAATGCGGTCGCGCCTGCGCTGAAGCGCGCCGTTCAGCAGGGCGTCAGGGTGATTTCGTACGACTCCGATGTGGCTGCCGATGCCCGCGCGGTGTTTGTCAATCAGGTCAAGGGCGACAGTCTGGCAGAAATGATGCTGGAAAGTGCATTCGCCCTCAGCGGCGGTGAAGGCGAATTCGCGATCCTGTCGTCGACGCCGACGGCGACCAACCAGAATGCGTGGATCGACTTCATGAAGGCGAAGATGGCGGCCGAGCCGAAGTTCTCCAAGATGAAGCTGGTGCAGGTGGCCTATGGTGAAGAAAGCGAACAGATCAACCAGCAGCAGGCATTGGCGTTGGTCCAGGCGTTTCCCGATCTCAAGGTGATCATCGTCCCGGCAGGCATAGGCCTTCCGGCGGCCGCGCGTGCACTCGAGGAAGCGGGCATGATCGGCAAGGTCAAGCTGACCGGCCTGGCGCCGGCCACCCTGATCTCGAAATACATCAAGGACAAGGCAGCTCAGGATATCTGGTGGAACGTCACCGATCTTGGCTATCTTACCTATCAGACAGCCCAGGCGCTTGCGCAGTGCAAGATCACCGGCAAGGAGGGTGAGAAGTTCACGGCAGGCAGGCTCGGCGAATACACGATTGGCGCCGGCGGCGAACTGATCCTTGGTCCGGCCAAGATCGTGACCCCCGAAAATCTGGCCGAGTTCAAATTCTGATTCCATGGAGCTCAAGCTCCAGAGGGGCGCCGGTCGATCCGGCGCCCTTCCTAAAACATCTCGAATGAAAACAGTGCGGGGCGGCAATGAAGATCTTGCTTGCAGGCGAAACCTTTGCAGCGACGACGTCGGTTGCCATCGGCAGCGACGTGCTTACAAGTGCGGCCTCGACCAATGGCGCTATGGCCTTCAATGCCGCGCTGGCCACTGAAGGCATCGCCGTCACGCAGATCGGCGGCGAGCGTTGCAGCGCGGAGTTTCCTTATGACCTCGATGGGCTCGCCCAATATCAGGCGGTGGTGATCTCCGACGTCGGCGCCCTGACATTGCTGGTCACGCCGGATGCCCGCGCCGGGCGTGTCGGCGTCAACCGCCTCGATGTGCTCAAGGCCTATGTCGAAGCTGGCGGCGGGCTGATGCTGGCCGGCGGTTACATGGGCTTTCAGGGCATGTTCGGGACGGCGCGTTTCCACGACACCCCGGTCGAGGACGTTCTGCCGGTCCGTTGCCTACCCTACTGCGACGGTATGGAGGTGCCGCAAGGCCTGCAGGCCTCCATCCTGCAGTCGTCACATCCGATTTTTTCCGGGGTGGAGGGGCCTTTGCCGCCGATCCTCGGCATGAACAAGCTGGAATTCAGGCGCGACGGTTCGTCTCGGCTTCTGGCGACCTGCCACTATCGCGGCACCGACTGGCCGCTCCTTGCGGTCGGCAGCTACAGCCGCGGCCGCACGATTGCCTGGGCAACCGATATCGGCCCGCATTGGCTCTCGCAGGATTTCCTTGCATGGCCGTTCTACGGAAGACTGATGGCGAACATGGTCCGTTGGCTCGCCGGCGATGAATGAGGAAGCCGGACAACCAGGTTTCACCCAGTGCGGTTGTCCTGGCGCGGCCGCTGCCGCGCGAGGCGCCGGTGACCAGCACCACCTTGCCGGCGAGATGGAATTTCGGCGTGAACTCATTTGCCATGCAATTCCACCTTGTTCTTCAGATCGGTCCGGCTGCCGTGTCGGACCGAATAGGCTCGCGTGAATTCTGCGCCCAGCAGAAATATCTCCGCCGAATAATAGACCCATAACAGCACGACGAGCAGGGCGCCGGCCGCGCCGTATGACGATGAGATGGCGCTAGTTCCGATATACCAGCCAATCAGCGACTTGCCGATGGTGAACAGAAACCCGGTGACCACAGCGCCGAGGCCGACATCGCGCCATTGCAGGCTGCGGTCGGGCAGCACCTTGTAGATCGCGGCAAACAGCAGCGTGATCAGGGCAAACGAGACGATCCCGTTGATGGCGCTGAGGATGATGGTGCCGAACGGCAGATAGGCGTTGATGACCTCTCCGAGCGCCGAAATTGCAGCGCTTACGACCAGCGACACCAGAAGCAGGAAACCAAGCGCGGCGACCAGGCCCAGGCTTGCAATGCGTGCCCGAACCAGCCGCGAGATCGTTGCCCCGCTCGGTTTGACTTTCCAGATTTCGTTCAGCGCCAGCTGCATTTCGCCGAACACGCCGGATGCGGCGACGAACAGCGTGACCAGCCCCAGAATGCTGGCAAGGGTTCCCGCTTCCTTCTGCGAGGCGTTCTCGATCGTCGCCTGCAGCAGCTCGGCACTTTGCGGCCCCATCAGGCCGGCGATCTGTGCCGAAAGGGCGAGTTGCGCCGCCTCGTGCCCGAAGGCCATGCCGGCGATAGCGACAACGATGAGCAGGATCGGCGCAAGCGAAGTCGTGGCATAAAACGCTATCGCCGCCCCATGGCTCAGCGCATTGTCGTTGACGAAGCCGAGGATGCTTTGCCTGAGGAGTACCCAGCCCTCCGTCGCCAAGTTCCACATGTGGGCCTCGCATACTTGTCATTAAACAAGTAGCGGCGAGATAGAAGTGGGCGAGGGGTAGTGGACGACCTGGCCGCCGGCTCTGAAAAAAACCTCGCGGAGGCGCAGGTGTTGCTGGCCGAATTGCGGTAGCCCGTGAGAAACCGACGCAGCCACTTTCGTTGGGCCGCTCACCCCTTATTGCCTAAGGAAATTGGACGCGCTCATGACCCAACCAATGGAACTGCGACAGTCGTCCCATAATTTATCGGATACCGATCGAAGTACGGGAACTCGATAACGAAAGCATACCTGGCCGTGAGATGTGCCATTCGAAAGCCGCCGTTGGGGGCGTCGATTGCTATTGTTACGTCTACGTCTTTCAATCCCAAAGTCAGCAATTTTGCCGTGGCTATGGCTTCTATCTCGGCCTGCGTCAGCGAGTTCTTCATCTGCAGCGCACGCGCGGACGTTTCCAGCGTATACCGAACACTGGACATGGCATTCAAGGCCCAGCCGAATGCGAAGACGCCGATCAAGACCATTATCAGAACAGGGGCGATCAGCGCGAACTCCAACGCAGCTCCGCCTGATGCTCCCCGTATGAAGGCCCTCGCCTTAGCGAACACGGATCACCTGTTGGTGAGTGAGCTCGCGCGAGAGCGAAAACGCGCCGAAACTGAAGGGCGGTGACCAAGTGGCTGTCGCTTGGATTTCGACGAAAACCGCGGGAGCTTTCAAACTGTCGCACAGGACAGATGGATCGACCACGGTGGTCCCGCACATATATTTCCGGCTCAGCGTCACCTGCGCGTCGCCGGGATGGTTTTCCCAGCCTGAAAGAGCGACAGCTTGGATAGTCGCATCCTCGGCTGCTCCTTGCATCACGAGATTCGCCGCCGTTTTGACGCCTGCACGCATCGACAACGCGTTCGACACAAAGGACCAGCCGTCAATGATGCCAAGGAGTACCAGGCAAAGGATCGGCACAATCAGCGCAAACTCTACCGCGGCAGCACCCGAATCGCTGCGGAACATCCGGACTGCTGACCCTGTCACGAAGATTACTCGACAAGCTTTATGGATTGCGTGGCCGGAATGTCTCGCATTCCAAGGCTCGTGCAGTCCTGATTGACGTTCGCGTTGCCGGACCACTGCACGGTATTGGCGACGACCTGAGTGCAACCGCCTTTGCCCGAGAAATTGCCGAGATAATTAACGTCTTGCGTTGGAAAATACAAAGCGCCGGTCAAAAGCGAATCTGCCGTGCCATTAACCGTGTTCGATCCAGTCAGGTTGGCTTTGTCGCCGTAAAACAGCACCCCCGAATAGGTGCCCGACGTTGGTGCGCTGAGCTTGACGGTGGCCGTGCCGTTCATGCTGACGCCGGAGCTGCCGGCCAGATAAATGATGACTCCGTCGCCGGAAATATTCGCGTTCGAGTTCGCTTTGAAATCACCGCCTTGAATGACGTATATCCCGGGCGAAAGCGTTACATTGCCGCTCAAGCTGAGCCCCCTGCAGTATGTTCCAGGTTGCAACACCGACTGATTGCTGTTTCGACAGGGGTTCGTGGCCGGTGGCGCCGGCAAGTCGGCAAAAGGATCGGCAGCGGGCAACGCCTGGGTCATCGGCCTGGCGCACACGGTCGTCACGGGGTTGCTCAACGAAACACCGCCTGCCGATACCAGGCAATCGACCTGAAGGCTTGCCGATCCCTGAAGCTTGATGGCGTCCGCGGCTATCGAATTCGACATCACGACGCAGCCGTTCAGTTTGAGATTCGAACTGCCGGAAAAGAGCGCCGCTTTCGGAGCGGAATGATTGAGAGCTAGAGCGCAGGCCTTTGAGGCGTCGGTGATAAGAGCCACCGCCCTTGCCTGTGCGCCGACCGCATTTTGCGTGAATATCGATGTAAAAAACCGATCGAGGGTCTGATGAACGATGACCTCGACAGCCTTTTGGGCCACATTCGGGCCGGAGGACGGGGGCGTGAAGATTTCGATTGTGCCTGTCGACGGGTCCCAGCCATTCGTTGTCGCAGACAATGTCGCGGCGGAGACTATCGTTGGTTTGTCGGATCCTGAAACCTTTTCCAAAGCTCCAGCATAGGCTGCCGCATCCGCCACCGCTTGTAGCTTCAGGCCGCTGTAATACCAGTAAGAAGTCTCAACGCCGAGACCCGCGCCGCCGACGACGATCGGCAACGACAGGGCAAAAATGGTGGCAACGTTGCCACTCTTGCCGGTTCGTCGCATGCAGAAAAAACGCCTGAAGATACGGGCACGCCAGTCCATTCCTCATTTAAGCCGGGATGCATAAAGGAATGACTAAGAATTTCCGTCCATTTCTTGGCTGTGATCCATTCAAACGGCGCTTAGCGGTTCTGCTGCACCCGTTCGCCGGTTGTACCCTGAGAGGCATTTTCTAAGATCTGAGAACGCGGACGTTGGGCCCACAGGACCGTCGGTAACACTTTGGCCGGGTGCATTGTCTTCACAGAAAGCAATCCGATTTTGGGGCCAAGCGCAAGAAAACACCGCCGGCGGCCGGTTTCGTTGGCAAACCGTTACCGTTCCCTGCTATTCCCGCGTCCTGATGCATGTTGCCCAAGTGTGCCGCGGTTTTGGGACAGCGACATGCACAAAACAAAGACTTAAAGCAATGGACGCTATCGCATGACCAATGTCGCCTTGACCGGGCTTGCCCGCGATCTTGCCAAGCGCGCCGCACAAGGCCGCCCGGTGCGCATCGGCGTCATCGGTTCCGGCGAGATGGGAACCGACCTGGTGACGCAAGGCATGCTGATGCCGGGCATTTCGGTTTGCGCGATCTCGACGCGCCGCCCGCATACGGCGCGTGATGCCATCCGCATCGCCTATGGCGACGAGGCGATGGCACGGGAGGCCGATACGCCGTCGAAGCTCAGCCAGGTGATCGAAAGCGGCAAGATCGCCATCACCTCGAACGAAATGCTGGTCACCAATCCGCTTATCGATGTCGTCATCGATGCTACCGGCAAGCCCGGCGTCGCCGCCGATTTCGACCTGATGGCGATGCAGCACGGCAAGCATCTGGTGATGATGAATGTCGAGGCCGACGTCACTATCGGCTGCTATCTGAAGCAGCAGGCCGACCGGCTCGGCGTCGTCTATTCGGTCGGCGCCGGCGACGAGCCGTCGAGCTGCATGGAGCTGATCGAGTTCGCTTCGGCGCTCGGCTACACCATCGTTTCCGCCGGCAAGGGCAAGAACAACCCGCTCAACCACGACGCCGTTCCCGACGACTATCGCGAGGAAGCGCTACGCCGCAACATGAATCCGCGCATGCTGGTCGAGTTCGTCGACGGCTCGAAAACCATGGTCGAGATGTGCGCCATTGCCAACGCCACCGGGCTGGTGCCCGACGTTCCCGGCATGCACGGCCCCAAGGCCGATCGCGACGAGCTGGTCAAGGTGCTGATCCCGCGCGAGCAGGGCGGCATCCTGTCGAAGAAGGGCGTCGTCGACTACACCGTCGGCAAGGGCGTGGCGCCCGGCGTCTTCGTAGTCGTCGAGGCGACGCATCCGCGTATCATCGAGCGCATGGACGATCTGCATATCGGCCACGGCCCCTATTACAGCTTCTTCAGGCCCTACCATCTGACCTCGCTGGAAGTGCCGCTGACGGCCGCTCGCATCGCGCTTTATGGCAAGCCCGACATGGTGCCGCTGCCACGGCCGGTGGCCGAGGTCTGCGCCGTGGCCAAGCGCGATCTGGCGACGGGCGAGACGTTCGATGCGATCGGCGAGACCTGCTACCGCTCCTGGGCCATGACCGTCGAAGAAGCCCGCGCCCATCGCGCCGTGCCCGTCGGCCTGCTCGAAGGCGGCAAGGTGCTGAAACAGGTGCGGAAAGGCGAATTGCTCACCGCCGACAATGCCGCGCCCGACCCGACGACCAGGCTGTTCGCCTTGCGCCGGCTGCAGGACGGGATGCTGTATGGAGCGTAAGGCTCTCGACCGGTGAGCCGTCGCAATCGCCTCCGGCCGAGCACTGGCGTTGTCATGACGAATTCTCTATATTGTAGTGACGATGAAGGCGGAGGCGATTACATGAATCTTCAGATCAGGGATCCGCGCGCACGCGAACTGGCGCGAGAGCTTGCTGCCAAACGCAAGATTTCGATGACGGAAGCGGTCATCGAAGCGCTTGAATCCGAGTTGAAGCGGGAGAGCGGACGCATTCCCTTGGCCGAGCGGCTTGCTGCCATTGCCAACGACTTCAAGGCCAAGGCAGGCCAAGACGGTCGGGCTATGACGAAGGATGAGATCGATGAGATGTGGGGCCATTCCTGATGTTCGTCGACACCTCCGTGGTTGTCGCGATTCTTTCAGGCGAAGAGGATGCCGGCGAGTGGAGCAACCGCATCGAGGCAGCGCCCGCAAGAATGACTTCGGCGTTGGCAGTGCTTGAAGCGGCGATGCGGCTTTCGACGATGCTTGCCGTGCCGCCGGTTGTCGCCGGAGATGCGATAGAGGCGTTTCTTCGCGAGGCTGAAATCGAAATTGTGCCTATCGACGCCAGCGATGCCAAGCTCGCGATCCATGCATTTTCAGATTACGGAAAGGGGCGCGGACATCCCGCCCAGCTCAACTTAGCCGACTGCCTTTCTTACGCTTGCGCAAAAAGTCATGGCTCCGCACTGCTCTACAAGGGCAACGACTTTTCGCATACCGATCTCGCGTAATCCGCAATCGGCTGTTACTTCCCCAGCTCGATCGACCGCAGCCGCGCCGCTTCCACCGCCTCCGTGAGCAGGCGCGTCAGACGGTCCTCGCCCATCAGCACGGCAAGCGCGGCAGCCGTGGTGCCGTTGGGGCTGGTCACCTGCTGTCTAAGCACGCCGGGCTCCTCGCCGCTTTCGGCGGCCAGCGAGGCGGCGCCGTAGACCGTTTGCATGGCCAGGAGCTTCGCGATCTTGCCAGGCAGGCCGGCCTTCTCGGCGGCCACGGTCAGCGCCTCGATGAAGTGGAAGATATACGCCGGCCCCGACCCGGAGACCGCCGTCACCGCGTCCATCAGGCCCTCGTCGGCGATATCGGCCACTTGCCCGTTTGCCGAAAGCAGGTCGGCGACAAGGCGTTTGGTGTCCTCGGAAACCAGCCTGTTGGAAAACACCACCATCATGCCCTTGCCGATCGCCGCCGGCGTGTTGGGCATGCAGCGCAGGATCGGCGCGCGATCGCCGAGAATGCCTTCGAACGTAGCGACCGGCGTCCCGGCGGCGATGCTGAGGAAAGTGGTTCGGCCATCGTTGAAGCGGATGTAGCCAGCCGTGACGTCGCGGATCACCTGCGGCTTGACCGCTATCACGACGAGGGCCGGCACGGCGTCCGCCGGGATGGCGCCGGCGTCCGCGGCAGCAGAGCAGCCCAGTGCTTCGGCACGCTTGCGCAACTCGGCATTGGGCTCGACCACGAACACCGCAGCCGGAGCGAGCTTGCCGGCTTTCAGCCAGCCCGAAAGCATGGCGGAGCCCATATTGCCGCAACCGGCGAGAACAAGCCTGATCGTCATCGAAAGCCTCCCATAGAGATGGCTTCCCATAGCCGTTCGCGGCAGGGCGGGGAAGCCCCGTTGGGACCGTGATCAGGCGGAAACCCGGACCGTGCGGTTGGATGCGCATGTAGTCGCGCAGGCGCGCGGCGATCACATTAACCTTTTATTTTCTATGCGTGTTTAGCATCGCTTAACCAGTGGCGGTCGCGACGTCCCAGCCCGAGGGGGAAGCTTCAGAAACCATGGCTTATAGGAATAATCGTGAACACTGGAGGAACGAGCAGTCCCTGCTGTCGTTCGTCGAGGCAGCGCGCGACGAAGACGAAGCAGCGCTGGTTTCCCTGGAGGACCGTACAGCCCCGTCATGGCGCGAGGATGCTGCCACACGCCATCGTCTGGCCCGCTCGCGCCGCGAAGCGCGTGCCAGCCCGATCCTGTTGGCAGCTGCCGGCATAAGCCAGCCCCATCCTGATGAGCCAAAGGCCGGCACCATGCTGATGGAAGAGGCTACAGCTGCCGATCGGTTTTTCGACCCCGCTGGCTCCCTTGGCGGCTCCGATGCCGGCTCCGCCGATCGCGCCGCATACCCGGCAGCGCCGCCTCCCGCTCTGCCGGTCGAGGTCGCGCGCACCAAACGTCCTGGTCCGATCAGTGCCGTGTTGTCGGCGCTGAGCCGGCTCATGCCTGGCGGAGCGCCGGAGGAGATGACGTCGGGTGAGACTTCCACCGCGACAAATTCAAGCGCAGCCATGTCGCCTGCCTTCTACCCGCAGCCGCTCTATGCCGGTCGGGCACCGTATCCACAGCAACCCACGCCGCCGCATTCGGCCCATACTCAGGCCTGGTCGAGGGACGCAATTCAGGCCTCGGAAGCCGCCGATCTGCAAAGCCAGATCGAGGAAATCCGCGCCAGCCTGCGCGAATTCCGCGAGGCGGTTCGCGAGCTCACCGAAAACCGCACGCATCGCCGCTATTTCTGAGCGTCGAATAAAACATGCCGGTTTCGAGTTAACGGCATGGGACGGCGCATTGACGGGATTGCCCGGCTCGATTTTCGTGAAAATGCCGCGCTGCATGTCCGCCCGCCCGCGCATGGTTCTGGGCAACGACCTGCATAAAAACATATCTGGAGCACGCCGCATGGATGCGGCAGGCTTAGCAATAGGCGTCGAGGGTGGTTCATGGCTGAGTTGATTGACGGAAAAAGCGTCGCCGAAGACGTGGTGCGGCGGGTCAAGACACTGACCGCCGAACTAGCGGAAAACGGCGGGCAGCCGCCCGGTCTCGCGGTGGTCATCGTCGGCGAGGATCCGGCGAGCCAGGTCTATGTCGCCTCGAAATCCCGCACCGCCAAGGAATGCGGCTTCCATTCGGTTCAGCACACGCTGCCGGCCGAAACCTCCGAGCCGGACCTTTTGAAGATCATCGGCCAGCTCAATGCCGATCCGACCATCAACGGCATCCTGGTGCAGCTTCCGCTTCCCGGCCATATCGACGCCGGCAAGATCATCCAGACCATAGCGCCGGAGAAGGATGTCGACGGCTTCCACTTCATCAATGTCGGCAAGCTCGGCACCGGCGAGCTCGAGACCGCCTTCGTGCCTTGCACGCCGGCCGGCTCGATGCTGCTGATCGAACGGGTGCGCGGCAAGGACCTGTCCGGCCTCAATGCGGTCGTCGTCGGGCGTTCGAACATCGTCGGCAAACCGATGGCCAATCTTCTGCTTGCCGCCAACTGCACCGTCACCATCGCACACAGCCGCACCAGGGACCTGCCGGCGCTTGCCCGCACCGCCGATATCCTGGTTGCCGCCGTTGGCCGGCCCGAAATGATCCGGGGCGACTGGGTCAAGCCTGGCGCAACCGTCATCGACGTCGGCATCAACCGCATCGCCGCACCTGAGAAGGGTGAAGGCAAGACCCGCCTCGTCGGCGATGTCGCCTTTGCCGACGCGGCGACGGCGGCCGGCGCCATCACGCCGGTGCCTGGCGGCGTCGGACCGATGACCATTGCCATGCTGATGGCCAACACGCTAGCTTCCGCCTATCTCGCGGCCGGGTTGAAACGGCCTTCCTTCTGACCAGAAAGCAGCGTCCTTGCCGAACCTCACTGTTCCCTTAGAACGGCCGGTCACCAATGATCCCGTTCAGGGCGGCCGGCAGTTCGGGTTTCTGCTGGTCGACAAGTTCTCCATGTTCTCGCTGGCCGCGGCAATCGACACGTTCCGGTCGGCGAACCGGCTGCTCGGCCGCGATTTCTATGGCTGGACGACGGTGTCGGCCGACGGCGATGCCGTCATGGCGTCCAACGGCCTGCCGCTCAAGATCGACTACGCCGTCGCCGATCTGCCGCCGGTCGATATCCTGTTCGTCTCGGTCGGGCTGACGACGGAATTTCCCGGCAAGAGCAAGGTGCTGGCAGCGCTGCGCAGCTGGGGCCGGCGCGGTAATGCGCTCGGCGCGCTTTCGGTCGGCTCCTATCTGCTTGCCGAGGCAGGCCAGCTCGATGGCTATCGCTGCACCATCCATTGGGAAAACCGCGCCGGTTTCCTCGAACGCTTTCCGGATATCAACTGCACCGGCAATGTCTTCGAGATCGACCGCAAGCGCTACACTTGCGCCGGCGGCACCACCTCGATCGACCTGATGCTGGAGATCGTGCGCGGTGATTTCGGCTCGAGCCTCGCCAATGGCGTCGCCAACCAGTTCCAGCATGAGCGCATCCGCTCGGCCGGTGACCGCCAGCGCGTCGGCCCGGAGCGCGACCTGACCGGCAAGTCGGAGAAGCTGCGCCGCATCGTCGAGCTGATGGCCGACCATCTCGACGAGCCGCTGTCGGCGGTGCAGCTTGCCAAGTCGGCGGGCCTGTCGGTGCGCCAGGTCGAGCGCCTGTTCCTGCGCCATCTCAGCGTGACGCCCGGGCGCTACTATATGCGGCTTAGGCTCGAGCGGGCGCGCGAACTGCTGCGCCAGACCAACATGCCGATCCTCGACGTGGCGATCGCCACCGGCTTCACCTCGCATTCCTACTTTGCCCAGAGCTATCGGCTGCAGTTCGGCCGGCCGCCTTCCGAGGAACGCCGCACGACCTATTGAGGGTTTTGTACAGCGGCGGCGCAGCTTCGTGCTCGAGCCGGGCTTGTGTCGCGACGCGGCGTCAAATAGCTTTCCGGCGCCGAGCGGCGGCGACTGATGGGGAAATATTCGATGGTGGGATTTGTGCGGAGCGCCGCGGCGGCGACCCTGCTGCTGTGGATGACGGGGTTCGGCTTCGCCGCCGATCGCGTCATTATCGTTCTCGATGCCTCCGGCTCGATGTGGGCGCAGATCGACGGCAAGCCCAAGCTCGAAATCGCCCGTCAATCGCTGCGGAACGTACTGCAATCGGTCCCGGACGACGAGGAAATCGGCCTCATGGCCTATGGCCATCGCGAGAAGGCCAGTTGTGACGACATCGAACTCATCGTGCCACCGCAGGCCGGCTCGGCCAGTGCGATCTCAGCCGCGGCCGACAGCCTGAAATTTCAGGGCAAAACGCCGCTGACCGCCGCCGTCAAACAAGCGGCGGAGGCGTTGAAATACACCGAGGGCAAGGCGACGGTCGTTCTCATCACCGATGGCATCGAGACATGCAACGGCGACCCCTGTGCGCTCGGCAAGGAACTGGAGGCTGCCGGCGTCGACTTCACCGTCAATGTCGTCGGCTTCGGCCTGACGGCGGCCGAGGGCAAGCAGGTCGCTTGCCTCGCCGACAACACCGGCGGCAAATATATCGAAGCGTCGGATGAAAAGGCATTGCAGGACGCCCTCGTCGAGACCGTCGCGCCTCCGCCGCCCGCCCCTGAACCGGCTCCCGCCCCGCAGCCTGCTCCCCAGCCGGCGCCCGCGCAGCCGGCGGAGTCCAATTTCGTGCCCACCGTCGTGCTTGCCGAGGGTGGCGATCCCGTCACCGACGGCAATGCCTGGGAGATCTACAAGGCAAATTCCGACGGCACGCGCGGCGATCCCGTCACCACTGAATATGGCGCCTACAAGGGCAATCTTGAGCCGGGCGACTATATCGTCGTCGCACGCGCCGGCGAGGCCAGGGCCGAACAGAAGATCAAGATCGAGCCTGGCCAGGTCGCCAAGCCGCACTTCAACCTGAATGCCGGCACGCTGGTCATCCACCCCAGGCCAAGCGAAGGAGCGGACGTTGACGGCGGCGCGGCTGTCGTAGTCGGCTATCCCGGCGTCGACACCCCGCCGACCTATTACGGCGACACGAAAGTCGTGCTGCCGGCCGGCGACCAGAAGGTGACCGTCACGATCGGCCAGGGCATGGTTACCGAGACGATCCCGCTTGCCGCCGGCAGGGTCATCGACAAGGACGTCATCGTCGGCGTCGGGCGTATCGTCGCCAACGCCTATTATGCTGCCGGCGGCGACAAGGCCGAGGGTTCGGGCGTCGGCTTCAAGGTGCTCCAGGCGAAAAAGAGCGTCGACGGAACCAGGCGGGAGGTGACTTATGCCTACGGTCCGGACAGCAAGTTCGATCTGCCGCCCGACGATTATGTGCTGGTCGCGACGGTCGACCTTGCGGTTGCCGAGCAGCCGTTCAGCGTCAAGGTCGGCGACCATCAGGATCTGAAGATCGCGATGAACGCCGGCATGCTGACGATAACCGCGCCAGGGGCCTCGAAGATCGAGATATTCGAGGCCAGGAAGAACATCGACGGAACCCGCAAGTCGGTCGGCTACGCCTATGACCAGAAGTATGAAGCCACCCTGTCGGCCGGTGACTACGCGGTGGTTTCGGAGAAATCGGACAACAGCTCGAAGGAAGGCACGGTAACGGTCAGGGCCGGCGTGCGAGCCGAACTGACGGTTCAATAGATCCAGGGGAGAGCAGCCGTCAGCCGCTCTTCCTTATTGCCGAAAAAAGATCACGCTGTACCGAAGGCGCTGGCGCCATGGTCGGCGCGGCCCACCAACTGCCGGAACCCGGCGAAAAGCTCGCGGCCGAAGCCGAATTCATTGCCTATGAGGTCGCTGTCGGCGGGCCGGCGCAGGGCAAAGTCGCCGGCCGGCACCAGCACTTCGAGAGTCCCGGCCTCGGCGTCGAGCCTGATGATATCGCCGTCATGGATCCTGGCGATCGGCCCGTCCTCCGCCGCTTCCGGCGTCACGTGGATCGCCGCCGGCACCTTGCCTGAAGCGCCCGACATGCGGCCGTCGGTGACCAGCGCCACATGCTGGCCGCGGTCCTGCAGGATGCCGAGCACGGTGGTCAGCCTGTGCAATTCCGGCATGCCGTTGGCCTTCGGACCCTGGAACCGAATGACGGCGATGAAGTCGCCGGTCAGCGACCCCGCCTTGAACGCCTCGTTCAGCCCTTGCTGGCTATCGAACACCTTGGCCGGCGCCTCGATGATGCGCCGCTCCGGCTTGACCGCCGATGTCTTGATGACGGCGTGGCCGAGATTGCCTGAAAGCACTTTCAGCCCGCCGCTCGGCTGGAACGCCTTCTTGAACGGTGCCAGCACCTTCTCGTCGCCGCTTTGGCGCGGGGAGGCCTCGCGCACGACGCCGCCGTCTGCACCGAGCTTGGCCTCGACCGCGTAGGGGCGCAGCCCTTCGCCCCACACAGTCTGCACATCCTCATGCAAGACGCCTGCGTCGAGCAGTTCGCGGATCAGGAAGCCGAGCCCGCCGGCGGCGTGGAAATGGTTCACATCGGCAAGGCCGTTCGGATAGACCCGCGCCAGCAGCGGCACCGCTTCCGAGATATCGGAGATGTCCTGCCAGGTAACGGCGATGCCGGCCGCCGCTGCCATGGCGATCAGGTGGATGGTGTGGTTGGTCGAACCGCCGGTGGCGTGCAGGCCGACGATGCCATTGACGATCGAGCGCTCGTCGATCATCCGCCCGACTGGCGTGTAGGCGTTGCCGAGCGCGGTGATCGCCAGCGCCCGCTTCGTCGCTTCCCTGGTTAGCGCGTCGCGCAACGGCGTGCCGGGATTGACGAAGGAAGCGCCAGGCGTGTGCAGGCCCATGATCTCCATCAGCATCTGGTTGGAATTGGCGGTACCGTAGAAAGTGCAGGTTCCCGGCCCGTGATAGGATTTTGATTCCGCTTCGAGCAGTTCGGCCCGCCCCGCCTTGCCCTCGGCATAGAGCTGGCGGATCTTGGCTTTTTCGTCGTTCGGAATGCCGGTCGTCATCGGCCCGGCCGGGATGAAGACCGCCGGCAGATGGCCGAAGGTCAGCGCCGCGATCACCAGCCCCGGCACGATCTTGTCGCAGACGCCGAGATAGACGGCGGCATCGAACATGTTGTGCGACAGGCCGATTGCCGCGGCCATGGCGATCACGTCGCGCGAGAACAGCGACAGCTCCATTCCGGGTTGGCCCTGGGTGACGCCGTCACACATCGCCGGCACGCCGCCGGCCACCTGGGCGATGCCGCCGGCCTCGCGCGCCGCGTCCTTGATCAGCGCCGGAAATGTCTCGAAAGGCTGATGCGCCGACAGCATGTCGTTATAGGAGGTGATGATACCGAGGTTCGGCACCCGGTCGCCGCCAAGCGCCACCTTTTCGGAAGGGCTGCAGACGGCAAAGCCGTGGGCCAGGTTGCCGCAGGACAGCACGGCCCGGTTGGCCGTGCGGTTCGAGGCTTCGGCGATGCGGCCGAGATAGGCCTCGCGACCGGGCTTGGAGCGCTCACGGATGCGCTGGGTGATGGCTTCGATGTCGCGTCTTGCGGTCATGGCGGTCGGTCCTTTCAGGCGAGGTCCCGCAAATACCTTCCGGCTGTTGCCGGGACCTGCAGCCAAGTTGAGATCAGGGTGCCCAGAAAACCTCTACGGGCTTTTGAGTGGCATCGAGCACGGCGCGAATGGGCTTTCGTGTTCCAGTTCCAAGCGCGGCCTCGAATGCGGTGCGTTTTTCCGCGCCCTCGATATGCAGCGCGATGAAGGCGGCATCGATGATCCGCGCCAATGACAGCGTCAGCCGTGGCTCGCCGGCGCTTGCCGCGTGAACCGGAAGCACGATCCTTTGCGACGACGGATCGAGCAATCTTGCCAGGTTGTCGGCATCCGGAAAGAACGAGGCGGTGTGGCCATCAGTTCCCATGCCGAGCACAACGACGTCGAGTGGCCAGGGCAGCACTTGCAGCGCCTCACTGTCGGAGACCGCTGCGCCCTCGATACTTGCCGCTGCGCGGTAGAGCGGCACGAAATTCGCGGCCGCGGCCGCGTTCTGCAGCAGGTTGGCGGCAACCAGGCCGGCATTGGAGCGCGGCGATGAGGGCGGCACGAAGCGCTCGTCGACCAATGTTATCGTCACCTTTTCCCAGGCGATCGGAACGGTCGAAAGCGCCGCGAAGAATTTCGCCGGCGTCGTGCCGCCCGAGACCGCGAGCAGTGCCGTGCCGCGCTCGGCGATCGCCTTTGACAGACGGCCGGCGACGTGGCCCGCAAGCGCTGTCGCCAGCTCCTGGCGTCCGGCAAATTCGTGCCAGTTGTAGGCGCCGCCTAATTGCTCTCGTGCCATGTCCGCCCGTCGCGTTCGATCAGCGCAATCGAGGCCGAGGGGCCCCACGTGCCGGCGGTGTAGCCTTGCGCCTCTTGCCTGCCGCTTTCCCAGGCGTCCTGGATCGGGTCGATCCATTTCCACGCCGCCTCGACCTCGTCGCGGCGCATGAACAGCGTCTGGTTGCCACGGATGACGTCCATGATCAGCCGCTCATAGGCATCGGGGGCGCGGCCGTCGAAGGATTGCGCAAAACTCATGTCGAGCGGAATCTGGCGCAGCCGCATGCCGCCCGGCCCCGGATCCTTGATCATGATGAACTGCTTGACGCCTTCGTCGGGCTGCAGCCTGATGACCAGCTGGTTGGCGGAGATCGGCCCGGCGCTCTCGCCGAAGATCGAGTGCGGGATCGGCTTGAATTCGATGACGATCTCCGAAACGCGGGTCGCAAGCCGCTTGCCGGTTCGGAGGTAGAACGGCACGCCCGCCCAGCGCCAGTTGCCGATCTCGGCCTTGAGCGCAACGAAAGTCTCGGTGTTGCTGTTCTTGCCGAGTTCCTCGACATAGCCTTTCACCGGCCCGCCGGCCGAGGCGCCGGCACGATATTGCCCGCGCACCGTGTGCTTCGGCGCTTCGTTGCCGTTGATGCGCTTCAGCGCCCGCAGCACC
Organism: Mesorhizobium sp. M1334; assembly: GCF_040317995.1. Taxonomy (NCBI): domain Bacteria; kingdom Pseudomonadati; phylum Pseudomonadota; class Alphaproteobacteria; order Hyphomicrobiales; family Phyllobacteriaceae; genus Mesorhizobium; species Mesorhizobium sp. M1334. The sequence continues at coordinate 304,822 of NZ_JAMYLM010000001.1, read as the reverse complement.
TTCAGCTTTTCGTCACGGACAGCATCGGCGTCCATCGACGACGGCGCCTCCATCGCGACCAGGCAGAGCAGCTGCAGCATGTGGTTCTGCACCATGTCGCGCAATGCGCCGGCCTTGTCGTAATAGGTGACGCGGTCTTCCAGGCCGACCGTCTCGGCCACGGTGATCTGCACATGATCGACATTGGCGGAATTCCAAAGCGGCTCGTAGAGCGCGTTGGCAAAGCGCAGCGCCATCAAATTCTGAACCGTCTCCTTGCCGAGATAGTGGTCGATGCGGAAAATCTGGCTTTCATGGAAGTCGTCGCCGACCAGGTCGTTGAGCGCGCGCGCCGAAGCGAGATCGCGGCCGATCGGCTTTTCCAGCACGATGCGCGAATTCGGCGTGATCAGCCCGTGCTCCTTCAGCTTGTGCGAGATGTCGCCGAACAGCGCCGGCGCCACCGCCAGATAGAAAGCGCGGATGTGTTCGCTGTCGCCGATCGCCTTCTTCAGCCTGTCGAAGCCCGCACCTGTGGTTGCATCTGCCGGGATATAGGAGAGCCGCGCGAGGAACGTCTTCAGTTCCGTGGCGTCGATATCCTCCGGCTTCACATGATCGGCAATCGCCTGCCTGGCGAACGACTGGAATTCCTCGTCGGTCATCTTCGAACGTGATGTGCCGATGATGCGCGTCGGCTCGGAAAACTGGTGGTCGCGCTGCCGGTGGTACAGCGACGGCAGAAGCTTACGTTCTGACAGGTCGCCGGTGCCGCCGAAAATGATGAAGTCGAAGGGGTCGACGGGAATGATCTGGCTGGTCATGGTCTGTCCGCTGTGACGCCGGTCGCGATAACGCGGCTGATATAATCTAATCGATTTAAACTTGCCAGTGCCATTGCGTCACATCCGCGTGTGCTCTTGACACGGGCGCTAGCCGGAGGCTTGTCGGCAAGCGATGCTTCCGGAGCCTTCGCAGGTGCAGCATAGTGCCGGATGGCAGCGAAAGCCAAAGGAGAAATCGGCGATGGACGCACATCTTTTCGATGGCCCGGCCAAAGGCGTCGCCGCTCGCCTTCAACGATGAGTGAGAAAAGCATGCGCCTGCAAAACAAAGTTGCCATCATCACCGGCGCTGCCTCGGGCTTTGGCGAGGGCATGGCCAGGCGCTTTGCCGAGGAGGGCGCGCGGGTAGTCGTCGCCGATCTGAACGCCAAGGGCGCGGAGCGCGTTGCCGGGGAGATCGGCGAAAAGGCGATCTGGACCCAGACCGACGTCTCGCTGCGGTCCGAATTCGACGACATGGTCCATGCCGCAATGAGCGCCTTCGGCCGCATCGACATCATGGTCAACAATGCCGGTTACACCCATCGCAACGGTGACATGCTGGAAGTCGACGAAGCGACCTTCGACCTGATCACATCTGTCAACATGAAGGCGATCTACCACGCAGCGCTTGCCGTAGTGCCGGTCATGGACCGGCAAGGCGGTGGCGTCATCCTGACGACGGCCTCCACGGCCGGTATCAGGCCGCGACCTGGCCTCACCTGGTACAACGCATCGAAAGGCTGGGCGATCACCGCGACCAAATCGATGGCAGTGGAACTCGCGCCGAAGAACATCCGCGTCAACTGCCTCTGCCCAGTTGCCGGCGAGACCGGCATGCTTGTGAAATTCATGGGCGCCGACACACCCGAGATCCGCGAGAAGTTCCGCGCATCGATCCCGCTCGGCCGGCTTTCGACGCCGCTCGACATTGCCAATGCCGCGCTTTGGCTTGCTTCGGACGAAGCGGCTTTCATCACTGGCGTGGCGCTGGAAGTCGACGGCGGACGTTGTATTTGAACGCCCGGGTCCTCAGGCGCAGGACTGGCTGATGGCAAGCCACCCGCGATCGCTGTGCCGGCCTTACGCCCCGGTTTTGACGTAGCTCTTGTACACCCAGCCGCGCTTGCCGTTGTAGACGATCTGGCACCATTGCTTGCAGCTCATCACCTGCACCGAGGTCTTGGCAGGCACGGTGAGAATGGCGGCAGCATTCTTCTTCGGGCCGATCCGCATGGTGACGGATCTCAGGATGCGTCCGGTACCCGCAGTATTGGCTTTTCCGGATTTTGCCTTGGTACCGTCGGCGTCCTCACTCGCGGACTGCGCCGCCGGCAGTTGCGGCTTGGGTGTGGGGATGGCGGCGGTCTGAGCACCGTCTGGCCCTGTGTTTTTCGTCGAGCTGCCGGGAGCCGCCACTTTGGCAAACAGTGCCGCAGCGTCGGGCTTCGCTGCCGGGTTAGCAAACGCCACCGCGGCGGACGATTTATTGGCCGCCTGCTCGGTCTGGCTTGCCAGTTGGTCGGATGCTGCCGTGGCGGCGGCCGATGCCGTCTTTGGCCCCGTCCAGCGCGGATCATTGGGAGCCAGCGCTGGTATCTCGGCTTCCGCAGCGGCAACCGCTGTGGAAACCGCATCTGCCTTGCCCGTCGTCCGCGGCGCCGCAGTGACCTTGGCAGGCATGATCTTCGTCGTCTTGACCGGGATGGTCGGAACGATCTGCTCCGGGCTTGCGGCCGCTTGTCGCTCATTTGCCGGCAATGCCAGCCATAGTGCCACCGCGGCAACGCCGAGCAGTGCGGCCGTGCCAAGCGCGGCGATTACCAGATGCGCGTTCGACCGGACCCCATGCCAGAACGTCGGCCGCATATCGTAACCGAATTGCATCGCAAGGCGCCGTCGTTCCGGCGCACCGAAACTGAAGGGCTCTCTCACTCTTGCCACCTCCATTTGCGGGCCGATGTTCTTACGACCCCATGCCGGAGAGCCGGCATTTCGATCGGCATCGGTCCCAAACCAAAGCGGGCAAGCCCGCAAAATTCCCCGTTCAGCTGCCCACGAGCATCATCTTTCGCCCGCGATTGTGGCATCACTGCGCCCTTGGCGGGAATTCTGCGCCCAGGTTAAGGATTCTGCAACGTCTGGTTAAATCCTGTCCCGCAACGCGTACCAGTTGAGCGCAAGAAAGAGCAATGGCGCGCGCAAACGCCGGCCGCCGGGGAAGGGAGGAATTTTCAGGTCCTCGATCAGCTTCAGCCGGTCGCGGTTGCCGGCGACCGTCTCCGCATAAAGCTTGCCGAAAAAGTTCGACAGCATGACGCCATGGCCGGAATAACCGCCGATCGAGATCACATTGGGCATCACTTCGCGCACGAACGGCTTTCTCGGCACGGTGATGCCGACATAGCCGCCCCAGCCATGGGTGATCTCGACGTCCTTCAATGAGGGATAGATCTCGGCGATCTGCCGGCGGATGTGGATGTGGATGTCCTTGGGATCGTTGACCGCGTAAATCTCGCGCCCGCCAAACAGCAGCCGCCCGCCCTTCGATTTGCGGAAATAGCGCACGACGAAGCGCGAATCGTCGACCGCCTCGCCACCCGGCAACACTTTGGAATCGGCTCCCAGCGGCACCGTTGCACCGATGAAGGAGCCGATCGGCATGATATGCGCGGCACTCACGGGTTCGAGCGTGCCGCCATGGGCATTGACCCCGATCAGGCATTTAGCGGCGGTGATCGTGCCCTTCGGCGTCGCAACATTGACCTTGCCGCCGCCGGAGGTGATGCCGGTCGACGGCGTCTGCTCGAAAAGCTTTGCGCCGGCCTGTGTCGCGACTTTCGCGGTGCCGATCACCAGCTTCAGCGGATGGATGTGACCGGTGCCGGTATCGCGGGTGCCGCCGAAATAATGCGTCGAGCCGAGCCGCTCGGCAGTCTCCGCGGCATCCATGAATGAGATGTGCGGATAACCGAACCGGTTTGCCATGATCTCGGCATGAGCCTTGTAGTCGTCGACATAGCGCTTCTTGTGCGCCACCGACATTTGGCCGGGCATATAGTCGATCTCGATCTGGTTCACCGCGGCGAAGTCGAGCAGATGCGCCTTGGCCTCTTCGGCCAGGTCGAACAGCGCCTTGGCGCGGGAAAAGCCGTATTCCGCTTCCAGCTCCTCTGCCCAGGCCCGCTGTCCGGTGCCGAGCTGGCCACCATTGCGGCCGGATGCGCCATCACCGAAACGATGCGTTTCGATAAGCACGACATTCGCGCCTGTCTTGGCGAGGTGAGCCGCCGCCGACAGGCCGGTAAAGCCGCCGCCGACGATCACCACATCGCATGTCCGGTCGCCGTCGAGCGCCGGATATTCGGGCCTTGGCCCGGCGGTGTCTTCGTACCAGGAGCGGCCGGGGGAGATTGGGGATTGGTAGGGCATGATGCAGCCAAGACTCGGAGATTTTTGCAGAGGCGGAGAGAAATAGTCAGTGGTGAGTAGTAGTTAGTGAATAGGAACGGACAGTAACGGTCTTGGTGCGATCCAGCCCCGTTCACTACTCACTAATGACTACTCACTACTCACACATTCAGCAGCAAATACTCCCTCTCCCACGGGCTGATCACTTCCATGAAGGTCTCGAATTCCGCTCGCTTGATCGCCGCATAGGTCGCTGCGAAGGATTTGCCGAGCAGGGCGCAGAGTTCCTCGTCGGCCTCGAACAGGTCGACGGCTTCGAGCAGGCTGCGCGGCAGGTCGATCTGGTCCTCGTTGGCGGTCGTCAGAACCGGCGGCTCGGCCTGGATCTTGTTGGTCATGCCGATCAGCCCGCAGGCGAGCGATGCCGCCAGCGCCAGATAGGGGTTGGCGTCAGAGGAGGGAATGCGGTTTTCGACGCGCCGCGCCGTCGGGTCGGAGCGGGGCACGCGGAAGGCCGTGGTCCGGTTATCGTAGCCCCATTTGTTGTTGACCGGCGCCGAGGCCGACTGCGTCAGCCGCCGGTAGGAATTGACGTAGGGCGCAAACATCACCAGCGCGTTCGGCACATGTTTCTGCATGCCGCCGATGAAGTGGAAGAAGGCGTCGGTCTCCGAGCCGTCCTCCGCCGAAAAGACGTTCTTGCCGGTCTTCTTGTCGATGATCGACTGATGGATATGCATGGCGGAACCGGGCTGGCCCTGGATCGGCTTGGCCATGAAGGTGGCGTAGATTTCGTGCTTCAGCGCCGCCTCGCGGATTGTGCGCTTGAACATGAACACCTGGTCGGCGAGCTCGATCGGGTCGCCGTGACGCAGATTGATTTCGAGCTGGCCGGCGCCCTCCTCGTGGATCAGCGTGTCGATCTCCAGGCCCTGGCTTTCGGAGAAATGATAGATGTCGTCGATCAGTTCGTCGAATTCGTTGACCCCGGCGATCGAATAGCCGGCGCCGCCGCCGATCGGCCGCCCGGAGCGCCCGACAGGCGGGGTGAGCGGGTAGTCCGGATCGGGGTTCTTGCGCACCAGGTAGAACTCGATCTCGGGCGCCACGACCGGTCTCAGCCCGCGTCTGTCATAAGCGGCGAGCACGCGCTTCAGCACGTTGCGCGGCGTGAACTCGACCGAGCGGCCGTCCTGGTGGACGAGGTCGCAGATAACCGCCGCCGTCGGGTCCTCCTCCCACGGCACCACGGTCAGCGTCGAGAGGTCAGGCATCAGCTTGAGGTCGCCATCGTCCTCCGGATAGTGGAAGCCGTTGCCGTCCTCCGGATAGCCGCCGGAAATCGTCGTCATGAACACCGCCGAAGGCAGTGCCAGCGAGGTATTGGAGGTGAATTTCTTCGATGGCATCATCTTGCCGCGCGCAACCCCGGCCTGGTCGGGCGTGATGCATTCGATGTCTTCGATGCCGCGCCATTCCAGCCAGGCGCTGACTTCCTTCCAGTTCTTGACGCCACGTTGGTTTTTCACGAAGGCAGGCGTGCGGGCACGTCCTCCGCGGCTCGACGGACGGACTTCCTTTTTTGCAGGCGGCATCAATCACCAGATTTGTTGCAGATTGTGGAGTATAGCCGTTGCCGACGACGGAAGGGAAGGGGAGCCGGCTGGCATGCGCCTCGATAATCGGGGAAACACAACGACTTCCGGATAAAAGCCTCCTGGTTTAGGGTCGGCCTCCCGCAACGCTGCAATTAATGGGCCGCATGCAACACAGCCGCAAACTGACGACGATCGGCTTCGACGCCGATGACACGCTGTGGCAGAATGAACAGTTCTTCCGCATGACCGAGAAGCGCTTTGCCGCACTGCTCGCCGATCACGCCGAGGAGGACCGGATTTCGGCAAGGTTGTTGGAGGCCGAGAAGCGCAACCTCGCGCTCTACGGCTTCGGCATCAAGGGATTTACGCTGTCGATGATCGAGACGGCTATCGAGGTCACCGAGGGCCAGGTGCCGGCCTCAACCATAGCCGAAATTCTCGACGCGGGCCGCGAGATGCTCAGCCATCCGATCGAGCCGCTTCCGTATGCGCGCGAGACCGTGGAAAAGCTGGCCGGCGCCTACCGCCTGGTGCTGATCACCAAGGGCGACCTGTTCGACCAGGAACGCAAGCTGGCGCAATCCGGACTGGGAGCGCTGTTCCATGCGGTCGAAATCGTCAGCGACAAGAGCGCTGCCACCTATAGCCGCATCTTCAGCCGCCACGGCGATGGCCCGGAAAAGGGCATGATGGTCGGCAACTCGCTCAAATCGGACGTCGTGCCGGCCATCGAAGCCGGCAGTTGGGGCATCCACGTGCCGCATGAACTGACCTGGGTGCTGGAGCATGTCGAGCCGCCGGTCTCAGCACCGCGCTTTCGCCAGATAGCCAATCTCGGTGAACTACCAGGCCTGATCGAGCGTATCGGCGAGATTGATTGATCAGGTCTGCGGTCGGCGCGTCGCTGTAGAGGTCAGTTGCGGCCGACCCCGACCAGCCGGTCAATCACCGGCTGCAGCCGTTCGGTGGTGATCGGCTTGACGACCACCGCATCGACGACGCTCGACAGGCCCAGGCTCTCCGGAGTGCCGGTCTTGACTGAAAGCAGGATCACCGACGGAAGCGATCTGCCTGACGCCCTTCGCAGTGCATCGATACCCGACAGCAAGGCGTCGCAGTCCCCGTTCTGCGCGCCGCCGTCGAGAACGACAGTGCCGGGTATCAGCGCGTGCAAGGCCTTTGCCGCGGTTTCGGGAGTTTCCGAGATCGGTTTGAGGCCGGACCGCTCCACGATTTTTGAAACCACGACGCGGTTGATCGGTGATTTTCCGACCACCAGCACCCGCGAGAAATCCGGCAGCATCCGCGTCTCCATGTCCCGGCTAACGAAAGGCGGCTGTTTTGCAGGCTCGATATCGCGATTCGCTGGGCACATGGCGGGGCAGGCCGTTGTTCAACATTTCAATGCAGGGTTGAAACTCGAGCGGTAATTGGCGTGAGATCACTGCTCATGTCAAGCTCAAATGGCATATCAGGAGAATATCGCAAGAAACATTAAAATTAAAATTAAGTGCTTTCTTTGTCGCCGCCCGAAGGAGAAGTTGCACCACAACCGGGCAGGCTCCAGTGAACTTTAGCTTTGCAGCGCGAACGACCAACTCGCAGCCGTAGCCGGGTTGACGAAAGATTGGATGAAGGCGAGGCAGGTCTGTCGCGAGCTTGTCGTATCGCCTCGGCGGACTACCCTTCCTCGTGGCTAAGCACGTCTCTTTGATCGACGGGAGATGACAATGGAACTCGTGACTCACAAGAAATTCAAAAATGGCCGGTTGATGCCGTGGGGAAAGGGTACGGTCGTTACCGGCGCAAAGGGGTTTGTCTATCTTTCCGGAAACACCGCGACCGTCGAGGACTACGATCCGATCGGCAAAAGCGGCGGCGGCGCCGTCGGCGGTGCGGCGGCGCAGTGGCGCGAAATTCTCACCAACATCAAATCAGACCTGGAAGAGCTTGGCACTGCGCTCGACCATCTCATCAGACTGACCTTCTTTGTTAAGGGGCCATTTCCCGATGGCGGCGTTCTGAGCTCTCCCAATTTTCGCCTGGACGTCCTGGACGAATTCTTTGCCGAGCACTGCCCGAAGCACTGCAGCTACAACAACCCGCCGCCCTCGGAAGTTATCGGCGTTGCAGCACTTGCGCAGCCTGATCTTGTCATTGAAATCGTTGCACTAGCGGCTCTGCCGGACTAGGCAGAGCCGCGGCGTGCGGGGTGCGATAACATGCGCTCAAAAAAGGCGCGGTGCGGTAGAATTCATCAGTCGTGGCTCCGTTGCGTGACGATGACCGGGATCAGCAGGTCGCCCCAGTTGCCGTCGCCGCCATGGTGCCGTGCCGAGCGCACCAGTTCGACCGAGACGCCGGCCTCGACCGCCTTCATTACCGACTGATTGAGCCTGTGCAGATCGTTCGCTAGCATTCGGATGGTCGCCTGCTGGTCGACATTCATGCTGGTGGCCTGCTCTTCGGCCCGTTCCTTGACGCGGCTGATCGATGCCATTGGTCTTCTCCCTGTGTTGCCATGCCTGTTGTGTTGCCATGCCCGTTTGGGCGTTCCCTCTGTTTGTCTGCTATTCCGTTATTCCGCCGCCGGCCTGAATTGGGCGTGCTCGGTCGATCCATGCATGGCCGTGGTCGAAGACTGGCCACCGGTGATCGCCATCGAGACGGCGTCGAAATAGCCGGTGCCGACCTCACGCTGGTGCTTGGTGGCGGTGTAGCCATTGGCTTCCGCGGCGAATTCCGCCTCCTGCAGTTCCGAATAGGCTGCCATCTGCCGCTCCTTGTAGCCGCGGGCGAGCTCGAACATGCCGAAATTGAGCTGGTGGAAACCGGCCAGCGTAATGAACTGGAACTTGTAACCCATGGCGCCGAGTTCCTTCTGGAACTTCGCAATCGTCGCGTCGTCGAGATTCTTCTTCCAGTTGAAAGACGGCGAGCAATTATAGGCAAGCAGCTTGCCTGGATGATGCTTGCGCACGCCCTCGGCAAACGTCCTGGCCTGCGCTAGATCGGGCCTGGAGGTCTCGCACCAGATCAGGTCCGCATAGGGCGCATAGGCGACGGCACGGGCGATGCAGGGCTCGATGCCGTTGCTGACATGGTAGAAGCCCTCCGCCGTACGGCCAGCGCCATAATCGACGAAGGGCCGGTCGCGTTCGTCGATGTCGGAGGTCAGGAGCTTTGCCGCTTCCGCGTCGGTGCGCGCCACGACCAGTGTCGGCGTGCCCATGACGTCGGCGGCAAGGCGCGCCGCGTTGAGATTGCGGATGTGTGCGGCGGTTGGGATCAGCACTTTGCCGCCGAGATGGCCGCATTTCTTCTCCGAAGCCAGCTGGTCCTCGTAATGGACGCCGGCCGCACCCGCCTCGATGAATGCCTTCATGATCTCGAAGGCGTTGAGCGGCCCGCCGAAGCCGGCTTCGGCATCGGCGACGATCGGCGCGAACCAGGTGTCGACCGACAGCCCCTTGCCTTCGGACGTCTCGATCTGGTCGGCGCGCTGCAGGGTGCGGTTGATGCGCTTGACCAGTTCGGGCGCCGCATTGGCGGGATAGAGCGACTGGTCCGGGTACATGGCGGAAGCGGTGTTGGCATCTGCGGCGACCTGCCATCCCGACAGATAGATCGCCTTCAGCCCGGCCCGCACCTGCTGCATCGCCTGGTTGCCGGACATGGCACCCAGCGCGTTGACGAAATCCTCTTCATGGATGAGCTGCCACAGCCGGTTTGCCCCCATTTCGGCGAGGCTCTGCCGGATCTGCACCGAGCCGCGCAGCCGCTTCACCTCCTCCGGCGAATAGGGCCGTTCGATGCCATCAAAGCGGCCTTGCGGCGCCGACGGGACAAGGTTGTAAAAGTCGGTCATTGGTCACTCCAGGCGGGTTTGATGCCGGTTTTCGGATGGCGTCGCAGAGGGAAAAATGTGTGCGCCATGTGTGACATCATTTACACGCCGGCTCGACGCAAGCGAGGTAAACTTCCAGGCTAGCCAGAAAATAAGGGAAAACCTGTGTTGTGTTTGACTAATGAGAGCTGTAAATCTGTCATGATTGTAAAGGCCGCCATGCCATCGGCGGATGTAAATTTCTGTCAAGGGCAGTCGATTGGCCGACCATAAAATCTTCGCCGGGCCGCGCATTCGTCGCATCCGCAACGCCAAAGGGCTAACCCAGACGGCGATGGCCGAAGGGCTCGGCATCTCGCCGTCCTATCTCAATCTCATCGAGCGCAACCAGCGGCCGCTGACGGTGCAGCTGATCCTGAGGCTGGCATCCGTCTACAAGGTCGACCCGCACGAACTGCAAGGCGAGGCGCGGGGATCCGTGGCCGATTTGAAGGAAGTGTTTTCAGATCCGTTGCTGGCCGGCGAACTGCCGGGCGACCAGGAACTCATCGAGCTTGCCGAGGCGGCGCCCAACGCTTCCGCCGCTGTGATAAAACTGTTTCGCGCCTATCGCGAGCAGGCCAAGCGATTATCGGATATCAACGAGCTGCTCGCGCGTGAGGGCAAGGCCACCGCACTCTCCGGTGCCCGGCTGCCGATCGACGAGGTGCATGAGATTTTCGAACGCCGGCCGAATCATTTCGCCGCGCTCGAAGAGGAAGCCGAGGCATTCACGTCGGTGCTCGATCCCGGCGACGATCTGTTCAGTGCATTGAAGGCTTGGCTGCGGCGTGAATTCGGCATCGTCGTCAAGGTACTGCCGGTCGCCACCATGCCCAACTGGCGCCGTCGCTACGACCGGCACTCGCAACGCCTGTTCCTGTCCGAGCGCCTGTCGCCATTCGATCAGTTGCGCGAGGTGGCTATGGAGGCCTGCCTGATCCGCATGAGCGTCGCTGTCGCCGCCGAGATCCAGGCGCTGAAGCTGACCACGGACGAAGCCCGCCGGCTGGCGCGTTTCGAGCTCGGCCGCTATGCCGCGCACGCGCTGATGATGCCCTATCAGCCTTTTCACGCCGCTGCGGTCCGCACCCGCTACGACATAGACATGTTGCGGTCGCGCTTCGGCGTTTCCTTCGAGCAGGCGGCGAACCGGCTGGCCACGCTGCAGCGGCCGGGTGCGTCAGGTGTGCCGTTCTTCATGCTCGAGGTCGACAGTGCCGGCAATCGCTTCCGCAAGGCGGGCAGCCACGGCTTTCCGCAAAGCCGCTTCGGCGGCGGCTGTCCGAGGCTGCCGGTCCATGCCGCCTTCGCCCAGCCCGGCCAGATCCTGGTCGAGGCGGTGGAAATGCCCGACGGCGCAGCGTTTCTCTGCATTGCCCGCACGCTCGAGGGGCCGCAGGGCTCGTTTGCCGAGCGGCCGCGCCGCACCGCGCTGCTGCTCGGCTGCGACATCGGTTTTAGCGACGAGGTCGTCTATGGAGCGGCGTTGCCGAGGCCCGCCGCCATCGGCAAGACCGGACAGAGCGCCACGGCGACGGCGACGCCGGTCGGCCCTGCCTGCCGGCTGTGCGAGCGCATCGGCTGCCTCGCCCGCGCCGAGCCACCCGTTACACGCCCGCTCGGCCTCGATGAGATGGTGACGGGGCTGTCGGCATTCGATTTTCAGTGATTCGGCTCCAGCAATATTGCGGCTGAATCTTCGACCGGAGAACCTCATCTGTTCCTGCGGCGGCAACCAGTAAGCTGGTTCGCAGCTGCCGGCCATTGGGGGATAGAGCTGCGCTGGGAAAAGATTGGTTACGTCGACGACAGTGACGCCGCGTCCATCGATTACAATGAACTGCTGCGCAATATGCAATCAGACACTCTGTCCGGCAACGATCAGAGGGGTAAAGGACGGCTACGCGCCCATTACGCTGATCGGCTGGGCGTCGCCGCCGGTTTATGACGCGGCCCACAAGCGCTTGCACTGGGCCAAGGAGCTGCAATTTGGGAACGATGCCGCCCATACGCTCAACTACGACGTCCGTTTCCTTGGCAGGGAGGGCGTCTTCGTGATGAGCTATATCGCGACGGGGGAACAATTGCCGGAGATAAGGCAAAGCCTGGATGAAGTGCTTGGCCTCGCGGACTTCAATACCGGCAAGACATACGCCGATTTCGTGCCGGGCGTCGATACCGTTGCGGCGATTGGCGTCGGTGGCCTGATTGCCGGAAAGCTGGCGGCGAAAGCAGGTTTTCTGGTCGTGGCGCTGATCGCGCTGAAAAAGTTTGGCCTGCTCCTGCTGGTTCCGCTGGCCGGTCTCTGGCGCTTTATCCGCGGCAACAGGGGCACCTCCTAAAGCCATCGTCGACAGGTCGTCTCGGATCATCGCCGGGCGAGGGCGAGGGCCCTCATCGGTGCGCCAAACGGAACATTGAACTGGATCACGCCCGGCCTTCTGCTTTGCATTACGCGGATGAGGCACGTCTCTGTCGTCCATTGCACGTCGTGCTGCTCCGAATTCGCCGACAGTCGCACCCATGACCGATACCGCATCATCTCCGGTTGCCGCCTCGCCGATCGTGTCGCCGCAAGGGGAACGCGTCGGTTTCCTGCTGGTATTCCTGTCGGCGCTGATGTGGAGTTTTGGCGGCACAATTGCGCGCTTCATCGACAACACTGACAGCTGGACGGTGGTGTTCTGGCGCTCGGTCTGGGCCGCCGCCTTCCTGCTCTGCTTCATGGTCTGGCGCGACGGCTGGCGTGGCACGCTGAAGCTGTTTCGTGGCATGGGCCTGGCTGGCCTTGCGGTGGCGTTCTGCTTCGCCACGGCCTCGACCTCTTTCGTCGTCGCGCTTGCCTATACCACCGTCGCCAACATCCTGTTGATGCAGGCCGGCGTGCCGCTTCTGGCGGCGCTGTTTGCCTGGGCGCTGTTTCGCGAACGGGTGGCGGTGGCGACCTGGTTGGCGATTGCCGCCGTCATTGCCGGCGTCGCCATCATGGTGTCGGAATCGCTCGATGGCGCGGTATCGCCGATCGGCGACGGGCTGGCGCTGCTCATCGCCGTCATGTTTTCGGTCGCCACCGTCATCACGCGCCGCTTTGCCCATGTGCGCATGACCCCGGCGACTTGCCTCGGCACGATGCTGGCGGCCGCCTTTGCGGCATCGCAAGCGTCGGCCCTCGGCGTCTCGAGCCACGACATGGGCTTTCTCTTTGCCTTTGGTGTGATCAATCTGGGACTCGGCCTCGCCTTCTTCGCCACCGGCGCCCGGCTTGTTCCGGCCGCCGTCGCGGCGCTGCTCGGCACGTTCGAACCGATCCTTGGCCCGATCTGGGTCTGGCTCATCCATTCCGAGGTGCCGTCGGCGCGCACCATCGTCGGCGGTGCGGTCGTCGTCACCGCGCTGCTCGTCCATATCGGGCTCGAATTCAAGCGTCAGACGCGGCCCGCGCGAGCGGGCGTCACCGGTGTGCCGTCGCCTAATTGATGCAGCGCACGCGTCAAAGCGAGATGAACCATTGACAATGTCGCGGCCGCGCGGGCAGGCTGCGATCACGGCAACAACAAGACAGGCGTATCTTGCCAAGTCTCCATGCCGGCCGCATCGAGGCCGGACAACATCGTCGTCTTCCTGCCCGCGCCGTAGCGAAAGCTTCCGACGGCGCCGGAACACCAGCAACGCCACGCCAAGTCTTCGCTGTCGCCTCGTCGCCGAACCATAATGGCGCCGGCAATTCGCGCTTGTCGCCTGCCTGCAAGCCCAATACCCTGAAGCAAATGCCCAGCCGCGCGGACGCCGCGACGAGCTGGCGACGGAACACTCAGCAAAGGAGAATAGCATGACCCGCAAAGCGCTCTGGCTTTCGGCGACTTCGGCGTTTCTGGCAGTTTTCACCTTGGGCGCGCATGCCGAGGATCGCGTCGTCAACGTGTTCAACTGGTCGGACTATATCGACAGTTCGATCATCGACGACTTCACCAAGGAAACCGGCATCAAGGTCGTCTACGACACTTTCGATTCCAACGAGATCCTGGAAACGAAGCTGCTCGCCGGCGGCAGCGGCTACGATGTCGTCGTGCCGAGCGGCAATTTCCTTGCACGTCAGATCCAGGCGGGTGTGTTCCAGAAGCTCGACAAGTCGAAACTGCCGAACATTTCCAATATGTGGGACACGGTCATGGAACGGACCGCCAAATATGATCCCGGCAACGAATATTCGATCAACTACATGTGGGGTACTGTCGGCATCGGCTACAACATCAAGAAGGTGCAGGCAGCGCTCGGCACCGACAAGATCGACAGCTGGGACGTGTTCTTCAATCCCGAAAGCCTGGCCAAATTGAAGGACTGCGGCGTCTATGTGCTGGATTCGCCGGCCGACATCATACCGGCGGCATTGAAATATCTGGGCCTCGACCCGAACAGCACATCGCCCGATGAGATCGCCAAGGCCGAAGAAACATTGCTGAAGGTCCGGCCCTATATCCGCAAGTTCCACTCGTCCGAATACATCAACGCTCTTGCCAATGGTGACATCTGCCTGGCGGTTGGCTGGTCGGGTGACGTCTTCCAGGCCCGCAACCGCGCCGACGAAGCCAAGCAGGGCGTCGAGATCGGCTACTCCGTGCCGAAGGAAGGTGCGCAGATGTGGTTCGACCAGATGGCGATCCCGGCCGACGCGCAGCATGTCGCCGAAGCGCATGAGTTCCTGAACTACATGATGAAGCCCGAAGTGATCGCCAAATCGTCGAACTATGTGCTCTACGCCAACGGCAACAAGGCTTCGCAGCAGTTCATCGACAAGGCGATCCTGGAAGATCCGGCGATCTATCCAGACGCCGCCACCTTGCAGAAGCTCTACACCGTCTCGCCTTACGATCCCAAGACCCAGCGCATCATCACCCGCACCTGGACCAAGATCGTCACTGGCCAATAACAATCTGAGCCAGGCCCCGGCAGCCGGCTGCCGGGGCCGCTTTCTCATGGGGCAAGCAGCAGGACGGAGTGGGACATGAAATCGCTTGGCAGTATCCGCAGGGATTTCGCGCCATGGAACGATCCGAACGCCAAGCCATACATCCAGTTCGACAACGTCACCAAGAAATTCGGTGAGTTCACGGCGGTCAACAACCTGTCGCTGACCATCTTCGAACGCGAATTCTTTGCCTTGCTCGGCGCCTCAGGCTGCGGGAAATCGACGCTGCTCAGGATGCTTGCCGGCTTCGAGGAGCCGACCGCCGGCCGCATCCTGCTCGATGGCCAGGATCTGCGCGGCATTCCGCCCTACCGGCGGCCGGTCAACATGATGTTCCAGTCCTACGCCTTGTTTCCGCATATGACGGTCGAGAACAACATCGCGTTCGGCCTCAAGCAGGAAGGTATGGTCAAGGCCGATATCGAAAAGCGCGTCGCCGAGATGCTGAAGCTGGTCAAGCTCGAGCAGTTCGCCAAGCGCAAACCGCACCAATTGTCGGGCGGCCAGCGCCAGCGCGTCGCGCTCGCGCGCTCGGTGGCAAAGCGCCCGAAAGTCTTGCTGCTCGACGAGCCGCTTGGCGCGCTGGACAAGAAGCTGCGCGAGGAAACCCAGTTTGAGCTGATGGACCTGCAGCAGAATCTCGGCCTCACCTTCGTCGTCGTCACCCATGACCAGGAAGAGGCGATGACGATGGCCGACCGCATCGCCATCATCGACAAGGGCGAAGTGATGCAGGTGGCGACACCGGCCGAGGTCTACGAAGCGCCGGGCTCGCGCTTCGTCGCCGGCTTCGTCGGCAACGTGAATATGTTCGACGGGAGGATCGCGGCTGGCGAGGCCGGCAGCGCAAGCATCGATGCCGGCAACGGCATCACCATCCGAACCGAAAACGCCGGCAGTGCCGCCGCCGGGACATCCGTCACCTTCGCCATCAGGCCGGAGAAGATCAAGGTGTCCTCGACGAAACCCGCCGGTGCCGTCAATGCCATCCAGGGCGAGGTCTACGATATCGCCTATCTCGGTGACATGACCGTCTATCACGTCAGGCTGGATGATGGTCAGGTGGTGCGGGCAAGCACCATGAACGCGGCACGCCTCACCGAGGATCCGCTGAGCTGGAACGACCGCGCCTGGATTTCCTTCCGCCCTGACGCCGGCGTCGTGCTGACACGGTAGGGATTGATCATGTCCGCTGTCACTGCCGCAACAAGCTCTCCGGCAAATGCTGCCGGCAAATCCGCCCCGGCCAGGCTGAGCGCGGCTTTCGTCAACCGTCTCGTCATTATCGTCCCCTATCTCTGGCTGCTGTTCTTCTTTCTCGTCCCCTTCATCATCGTCTTCAAGATTTCGCTGTCGCAGACGGCGATCGCCATGCCGCCCTATACTCCGGTGCTCGATTTCCGCGGCGGCATTTCGGGGTTCATCTCGGGGGTTGGCGCGCTCAATTTCGACAACTACACGTGGCTGACGCAGGATGCGCTTTACTTCAACGCCTATGTGACGAGCGTCGTCGTCGCCGCCATCTCGACAGTCCTGACATTGCTTGTCGGCTATCCCATTGCCTATGGCATGGCGCGCGCTCCGGCGACGATCCGCCCGACCTTGCTGATGCTGGTGATCCTGCCGTTCTGGACCTCGTTCCTGATCCGTGTCTATGCCTGGATCGGCATCCTCAAGCCCGAGGGCCTGCTCAACCAGCTGCTGCTCGCCAGCGGCATCATCAGCCAGCCGCTGATCATCCTCAACACCTATACGGCTATCTTCATCGGTATCGTCTACTCCTATCTGCCGTTCATGGTGCTGCCGCTCTATTCGTCGTTGGAGAAGATGGACCATACGCTGATCGAGGCGGCGAAGGATCTCGGGTGCCCGCCGACCAGCGCCTTCTGGAAGATCACCTTTCCGTTGTCGCTGCCCGGCGTCATCGCCGGCTGCCTCCTGGTGTTCATTCCCGCCGTCGGTGAGTTCGTCATTCCCGACCTGCTCGGCGGCTCGCAGACGCTGATGATCGGCAGGACGCTGTGGAACGAGTTCTTCGCCAACCGTGACTGGCCCGTGTCGTCCGCCGTTGCCGTCATCCTGCTGCTGCTGCTGATCGTGCCGATCATGATTTTCCAGCGGGCCCAGGCGCGTGCTCAGGAGCAGGACCAATGAACGCCACCTGGAGCCGCTTCAACGTCATTTCGATCCTGCTCGGCTTTGCCTTTCTTTACCTGCCGATCGTCCTGCTCGTCGTGTTCTCTTTCAACGAGTCGAAGCTGGTCACCGTCTGGGGCGGCTTCTCGACGAAATGGTACGTCTCGCTGTTCCACAACCGGGGCCTGATGGACGCCACCTGGGTGACGGCCCGGGTCGGCGTTATCTCGGCAACCGTGGCGACCGTGCTCGGCACGCTGGCGGCGCTCACCTTGACACGCTACACGCGCTTTCGCGGCCGGCTTCTGTTTTCGGGCATGGTGTTTGCGCCGCTGGTCATGCCCGAAGTCATCACCGGCCTGTCGCTGCTGCTGCTCTTCGTCGCCGTCGGCCTCGACCGCGGCTTTCTGACGGTGACGCTTGCCCACACCACGCTGACCATGTGCTTCGTCGCGGTGGTGGTGCAGTCGCGCCTGATCACCTTCGATCGTTCACTGGAAGAAGCCGCGATGGACCTCGGTGCACCGCCGGTAAGGACCTTCTTTCAGATCACGCTGCCGGTCATCATGCCGGCGATCGTCTCCGGCTGGATGCTGGCCTTCACGCTCTCGCTCGACGACCTGGTTATTGCCAGCTTCACCTCAGGTCCCGGCGCCACGACACTGCCAATGAAGATCTACAGCCAAGTTCGCCTCGGCGTGACGCCGGAAATCAACGCCGCCTGTACCATCCTGATCGCCGTTGTCGCCGTCGGTGTGATCATCGCTTCGCTTGTCAACAAGAGCCGCGAAGTGCAGCGCCAGCGCGACGAGCAGGCCGCGCAGCGCGGTTAAAGCTGCTGCTGCTTACTCTCCTGAAACGCCGCGGCTTACCGGCGAGATGAACGGCGTGCTCCACGTGCCGCCGACGAAGAACGACGACTGATTGGGTCCCTGGCCGTTCGTCTGCGTGGCAGCCTGGCTCGGCCGGACGATGCCGCCGGACAGTGCTAGCCCGCGTCCGGCATAGGATGCAATGCCGGAAAGCCAGATCTTGTATTGCGCGGAATTCACCTCGGCCTTGTCGATGCGCGCCACGCCGTTCGAAATGCTCGCCTTGAGCTCGGCCCCGTCGATCGGCAGCGTTCCGTCCGAGACGTCGTCCAGCGCGAAGAATCCGCCCTGTTCGGTGTGCTTGAGGAACGCCGGCAGATTAAGCCGGCTCAGCGCGCCCGCGCCGAACGTCGCGGACAGCGAGCCATTGGCGTTTTCGAAAATGGAGTCCCAGGTTCTGCCAGGCCCCTTGAGGATGACCGAAACGGTTCCAGTGCCGATCGGCACCAGCCGTGTCATCCCGGCCGCGGTGCCGAAAGCGCCGCCGTCGATATCGGAAGCAAGCAGCCGGATCTCGACTTCGGTGCCGGCGGGCTTGCGGTCGAAACGGACGCTGCTCTGGACGTTGCCGCCAAAGGCGGATGCATCCGAGATGTCGAAGACGGCAAGGCCGTTCTTGACCTGGGCGGTGGCGGCAACGTCGGCAAGCTGGATGGCGCCGGCCGTGGCATGCGCCGCCGACAGCCTGAGATCGAGATTGATCCGGTCGGCGAAGCTCGTATCGATTTCGCCCGGATCGGTGCCGCCGGCCGATGGCACCGGGGCAAAGGCGGAAAGAAATGATCTGAGGTCGAGCGTATCGAAGGCAAGTGTGCCGGAGATCACCGGCAATGCCTCGCCGTAGGTGAAGTCCAGCGCGCCCATTCCGGGGTTGTTGTCGAGGGTCAGGGCGGTGTTTTCGAATTTGACGCGCCCGGCCGTCGCCGTGATCTTGCTTGAAACCGAGAGCGAGCCGATTGCCGCACCGGGCGCGATGCCGGCCTGCGACCATTCGAGCACGCGTCGGAGCGAAGGTGCGGCGAATTTTGCCTGGCCGTCGAAATAGCCGTTTTCCGACATGCTGGCGCGGCCGTCGAACGAAAAACTGGCCGGCGCCGCCTTGAAGGAAAACGTGACCGGTGCTGTGCCGCCACCAAACAACACAAGCGGGTTCGGCGATGCGGCGTCGATGGCAACACTTTCGCCGCGCCATATCCCGGTCGCCGATAGCGTCGCATTGCTGTTCATCGCGGCCCAGTTCGCCTGGCCGCTCAGGCTGCTCAATATCTCCTGGTCCTTGCCGCCGATGGCAGCCACCACGCGGCCGTCCCTGAACTCGACTGTGCCGAACGGATCTGTTGGCAGCTTGCCGAGATCCGGCTTGGCGGGATTTGTGTTGATCACCGCGCGGGCAGCATCGATCGAACGCGTAATGCGCCCGCCGCTGGGAATCGCAGGCAGGAAAAACCCGGTCGCGGTACGCTGAACCCGGATCGTCGGTCGTACCAGCCGCGCCGTCGAAAACACCACGTCGCCACGCAGCGCCGCCATCGCCGAAAGGTCGACCTCGACCCGTTCGGCTTCGACCACGGGCGGCGCATCCGTCTCTGTCCATTGCGACAGCGTCACGTCGCTCAGGATCGCCCGGAAATTCGGCCAGACCTCGATGCGCGGCGCGCCGTCGATGGTGACCCGGAAACCGCTCCAGGCGCTCATTTCCCATGCGATGCGGTCGCGCACGATGCGGGTCGAGGCGATCAACGGCAAGGCTGCGACGACCAGCGCGATGACGATGACGGCTGCGCCGATCGCCCATATTCCGCGTCGGATCAAAGGTGATGGCATATCGCCCTGTATGCTTCCATTCCGACAAAACCGCCGACGGGTGTAACCGACGGCTGACGCATTTCAAGTCTTTATGGCCCGGCGATGGCATTTGCGCACACCCTGACCGGCGCGGTCCAACAAAATCTTGCTCTGCTGCATCGCGATATTGCATAAGCGATGCAGCCTGCGGAGGAACAATGATGGCTGACGACGCACCGCTCTGGATCCCGACGCAAGAGCAGATCGACGCGGCGCCGATGACCGCCTTCATGAACGCCGCGGCGAGCATGGCCGGCGAGTCTTTCTCCTCCTATGCCGACCTGCATCGCTGGTCGATCGATGACCGCGAGACCTTCTGGAGCTTGGTCTGGGACTTTTGTGGCATCGTCGGCGACAAGGGCGAACGCGTGCTGATCGATGGCGACAAGATGCCCGGCGCGACCTTCTTCCTTGATGCGAAGCTGAACTTCGCCGAGAATCTCCTCAAGAAAACCGGGCTTGGCGACGCAATCGTTTTTCGCGGCGAGGACAAGGTCGAACGGCGGCTGTCCTGGAACGAGCTGCATGCGCTGACCTCGCGCCTGCAGCAGCTTTTCCTGTCGCTCAAGGTGAAGAAGGGCGACCGCATCGCCGCGATGATGCCCAACATGCCGGAGACCGTTGCTGCGATGCTGGCAGCCGCCTCGATCGGCGCCGTCTGGTCGTCCTGCTCCCCAGATTTTGGTGAGCAGGGCGTTCTCGACCGGTTCGGCCAGATCGAGCCGGTCATATTCATCGCGCCGGACGGCTACTGGTACAATGGCAAGGCGATCGAAGTCGCCGACAAGGTCGCGGCCGTGGCGGGCAAGCTCGCCACCGTCCGCAAGATCCTCATTGTCGACTATCTCGGCACCTCGCTCGACGTCGCCGCGACCATCGGCAAGGCGGCCGCGCTGGAAGAGGCGCTGTCACCCTTTGCCGCCAGGTCTGTCAGCTACGAGAGGCTGCCGTTTTCGCATCCACTGTACATCCTGTTTTCGTCCGGCACGACCGGCATCCCCAAATGCATTGTCCATTCGGCCGGCGGAACGCTGATCCAACACGTCAAGGAAGAACGGCTGCATGCCGGCCTGCTCGACGGCGACCGCTTCTTCTACTTCACCACCTGCGGCTGGATGATGTGGAACTGGCTGGTGTCGGGCCTGGCGTCGGGCGCCACCTTGCTGCTCTACGACGGCTCACCCTTCTACCCGGACGGCAATACGCTGTTCGACTTCGCCGATGCCGAGAAGATGACGTATTTCGGCACCTCGGCCAAATTCATAGATTCCGTGCGCAAGGCCGGCCTCAAGCCGATCCGCACGCATGATCTTTCCAGCGTGCGCACCATCTCCTCGACCGGCTCGCCGCTATCGCCGGAAGATTTCCGCTTCGTCTACGAAGGCATCAAGAAGGACGTGCATCTGGCTTCGATTTCCGGCGGCACCGATATCGTCTCCTGCTTCGTGCTCGGCGTGCCGATCGAACCGGTATGGACCGGCGAGATCCAGGGGCCTGGGCTCGGTCTTGCCGTCGATGTCTGGGACGATGACGGCCGGCCGCTCCGCCAGGAGAAGGGCGAGCTCGTCTGCACCAAGGCCTTTCCCGCGATGCCGCTCGGCTTCTGGAACGACCCTGACGGAAGGAAATACCGAGCCGCCTATTTCGAACGTTTCGACAATGTCTGGTGCCACGGCGATTTCGCCGAATGGACCGCCCATGGCGGCCTGATCATCCATGGCCGTTCCGACGCCACGCTCAATCCGGGCGGTGTCAGGATCGGCACGGCGGAGATCTACAATCAGGTCGAGCAAATGCCGGAAATCCTCGAAGCACTATGCATCGGCCAGGATTTCGACAATGATGTTCGCGTCGTGCTGTTCGTGCGGCTGGCGGCAGGCGTCGAGCTCGATGCCGAGCTGGAAAAACGCATCCGCGCGAAAATCCGCATCGGGGCGAGCCCGCGCCACGTGCCGGCCAAGATCGTCGCCGTCAGCGATATTCCGCGCACCAAATCGGGCAAGATCACCGAGCTCGCGGTACGCGACATGGTGCATGGCCGCGCCATCAAGAACAAGGAAGCGCTCGCCAATCCCGAAGCGCTCGAGCTGTTCCGCAACCTGCCGCAGCTTGCCGACTGAGCCGGGCCCAAGGTGGGAGCTGTTTTGAGGTCTCCGGTATCGTTAACGAAATATTTCTTCGGAATTTACCTAGATTTCATGAGTGGTACACATTGGTAAATTTTCCGGCGTGCCGGTAAGGATTTGTTAAGGCCCGGCATCGATAGTCGTGCGTAACTTGAGGGAGAAATCCCGTTCCTCTTAGCCCCGAGAGGATCTGATTCGCTCAAGCCCCGTTGTGACAGCAATCCTATCATTCAAGGCGTCCTGTTGGACGCCTTTTTTCTTTGCGCAACTATAGCTAACCGGCGAGCACACGGGTCGACGGAAAGGCTACTTCGACCAGGGTTCCCTCGCCGGGCGTCGAGTTGATGGTGAACCGGGCCCGGTTCGCTTCGACCATCGCCTTGGTCAGCGGCAGCCCAAGACCGGTGCCGTCGCCGCGGCCGCGCTTCAGCGCATTGATCTGCTTGAACGGCTTCAGCGCCTGCTCGATCTCGGACGGGCTCATGCCGATGCCGGTATCGCGCACGCGCATGACGACATCGCCGGAGAGCTCGTAGGCCGTCGACACGATCACCTGGCCGCCGGCCTGCGTGTAGCGGACGGCGTTCGACAGGATGTTGAGCGCGATCTGCCGAACGCTGCGCAGATCGGCCACCACTTCCGGCAGCCGCGAGGCGAAGCTGGAGCGGATGATGACGCGTTCCCGGTTGGCTTGCGGCTGCATCATCGCCACGGTTTCCGCCAGCGTGTCGTTAAGCGACACCGCCTCATAGGCCATCTCCTGCTGGCCGGCCTCGATTTTCGAAATATCGAGCAGGTCGTTGACCAGATCGAGCACGTGGTTGCCCGAACGGTTGATGTCGCGCAGATAGTCGCGATAGCGGTCATTGGCCACCGGTCCGAATTTCTCGTCGACCATCAGCTCGGAAAAGCCGATGATGGCGTTGAGCGGCGTGCGGATCTCGTGGCTGATGCGGGCCAGAAAATCGGTCTTCTGCGACGAGGCGCGTTCGGCGACCGCGCGCGCCTCGGTCAAGTCCTCTTCGGCCCGCTTCCACTGGGTGATATCGCGCACCACCGCGCAGAAGCCGCTGTCGTTGGGCAGCCTGCCGATGGTCATGAACAGCGGAATGAAACGCCCCTGCGCCTCGCGCCCGATCACCTCGCGGCCATCGTTCATCACGCTTGCAACGCCGGGCTCCGACAACCCCTCGAGATAGTCACGCGCCGCGCGCTGGCTTTCGATCGCAAACAGCGAGACGAACGGCTTGCCGGTCACCTCGTCGCTGTCGAAGCCGAACAGCGCTTCCGCCGGACGGCTAATTGAACGGATCGTTCCGTTACGGCCGATCAGCACGACGCCGTCGGTGGCGGTGTCGATGATGGTGCGCATTTCGGCAATGCGCGCCTTGAGCTCGGAAACATCCGGCTGCGTTTGGTCGTCGGCAGCGCCATGCGGAATGGCTGCTGCTTCGTCGTCGCCGGAACGGCGTACGACCAGCATCAGTGCCTTGCCGTTCCCCCACGGGACGGAACGCAAAATTGCGTCGATCGGAAACTCCTGACCGTCGCGCGTCTTCAGCCGTAATGCGCGGTCGCCGCCCTCCGAACTGCCGTCGTCGGCATAAGGGTCGGCAAACAGCGCGCCGAGCCCGCCCGCCTCGTCCAGGGCGTTGAGCGTCGCATAGCCTGTCAAGCCGAGGAATTCGTCGTTCGCGTAGTGCAGTTGATCGCCGGAATGGATAAGCACCGGCACTGGCAGCTTGCCGAGGATCGATGTATCCGGCCCCTTGTTGTCCGCTCCGGCAAACGCCGACGGCACGAAGCCGTCGAGTTTGAGCGGTGGTGCCTGCGGCCGCTCGACGGGCGGCACCTGGCCGGCAGCGTCGGCTGCGCTGTCCTCGGACCAATCCTCGCTGTCCTCGGCGTCACGGAAATCTTCGGCCGTCATGCTATCGTTGTCGCCATCCCGCGGCGCTTCGGCGACGATCGTTCGACGGTCCGTGCTGGGCTCGTCGCCTTCCTGCGCTTCATCGCCGGGTTCGCGGTCGGCATAGTCGAGCAGCGATCCGGAAACAGGGCGAGTGACGGGTTCGCCGGCTTGCGCCTCTGCTACCGCCTCATCCGGCTGCTCGCTGTCGAGCCGGGCGAGGTCCTTCTGGTCCTCGGCATCGGCCTCGGGTGGTTCGGCGGCAGCCGCCTCGCTTTCCGGACCTGGTTCCGGCATCTCACCCTTGTCCGTCGGGCCGGCTCCTTTCAGCTTTGGCTCGTCGGCATTGCCGGCTGCCTCGACTTTCTCAACCGGCTTCTGCTTTCCGGCGCTGGGCTGTTCTTCGGCCGGGGTGCTGTCCTTCTTGAGACGCTCGCCAATCTCGCGAAACGCGCTGCGTTCCAGCGTCGACAGGCCCTTGTCGTTGGCCGGCTGCCGGTGCTCGGCCAGCCGGATCACCTTGTCGGCAAAGCGCCGCTCCGGCTTTGGCACGATGGTCAACGCCGGCACTTCGCCCCTGAACGGATCGGCGGGTTTCGGTGTCGCCGGGGCAGGTTCGACGGCTTCCGGCCCAACGCTCGCGGCGGGCTTCTCCTCGGCGACAAGGGCCATGCCGACGGCATCCGGATCGACCACCGCATCGCCGCTCCTGGCGACGCCAAAACCGCGAAAACCTTCGAAAACCCGGCTGCGGCTGTAAACCGGGAGCGCCGCCAGATCGACGGGTATCTTCAGATCGGTGCCGGCGACCGGCCACAGCACGGAGCGGCCGGACCAGGTGTCGCGCCGTTCGAGCAGGCCGGCAATCTCGCCAGAAGCATCGAGGCGATAGGCGGCCGAAACATCCTCGAAGCGGCGCCCGATCACGTCGGCGGCAGGCTTGCCGACGAGCTCGGCAAATTCCGGCGACAGGGCGCTGAACCGGCCCTCCGCGTCGGTACGCCAGACGAAACGCATGGGTGCGGCGGTGCGATCGATCGCGGAAGCGCGGCGTTCGGCCGGGGAGGCGGCTTTGGTGGCTTTTGCGGCGCTTTCCGGCGAAGTATCCGCGCCGGCCTGCGAAGCGTCCGGGCTGGTCTCGGCTTTACCGGACGCAGCCGCCCCGGGCGGGACCTGCGCGTCGTCGCCGGCATTGAAGTACCAATGGTCATGCTGGGTCGGCGTTTCGCCAACCGTGTGTTGATTGTCAGCCGCGTCGACAGCTTCGTGCTCCGCCGATGCTGAGGTGCCTTCCATCGCTGCAAGGTCGATCTCCGCCGCGCCCATCCTGGCGATTGGCGGCTCGTTGTCTTGGCCCGTCGGCTGGGGAAGATCGCCACCGCTCGGTGCCGTTGCTGCTTCGCTGCCGGTTTCCCCCCCGGCGCGCTCGCCATCAGGGGCCTCGCCGTCGAGCCGGTCCTCGTCGATCACCACCAGCAGGTGCCGCTCGTCCGTCAGCCGGGCAAGGCCCGCCGGATAGGAGCTGGATCCGCCCGGGACCAGGCGCTTGACGATGCGGTCGCTCTCGTTCGCCACGTCGGCGACAAGCGCGGCCAGCGTCTCAGGCCGGATGCCGAGTGCCGAAAAGCCGTCCGATGCGGCGTCGATATTGCCCTTGGCGTCGACAAAGGCGATGTAGTGGCCGTCTTCCGTAAAACCACCGATGGCGCGATCGGCGATCTCGGCCGCGCTGCGCGAGCCGGTCTGCGCCGCCGGCAGCGCCAGCATGATTGCTTCCTCGCCATCGGGCATGGTCACTGCGCTGGCCAGGAAGCCGACCGCGCGGCTGGTCAGGCCGGTCGCCAGCCGGACCGTGATGGCACGGTCGCGGCCGATCTGCGGAAAACCGCTGGTTGCCATGATCTGGCGCCTGGCGATCAGCGGCAAACCTGCCGAGGCGCCGATGATCGCGCCGATGTCGGGATAGCCGAATACCGCTGCGCCGGGGCCGTTGGCCCAGATCACCTGCTCGAGATCGGCCGACAGAATAGCGATCGCGTCGCCTGCGGCGAAGCGCAGGCGGACCGGGTCGAGCACGGCGACATCGAGGAAGGAGTAGTTTTCAGCCGGCATGCGTTTGGCGACCCTCACAGAGCGGGCAATTTGCGGTTAACGCTTTGTTAATAAAAGCCGACGGCGCGAAGGTCCACAAGTCATAGCGTGCAACCAATGGAATCTCTAGGCGCGTGGTTAACGCCACGAATAAATAATATATGGTGCGATGCAACAAACATGTTGCAATGCACAAAAATTGCCTTTATATTGCCATGATACATGAACGAGACGGCTTTTCGTCAAAGCCGCTGCCGCTGAAAAGGATGGAAAATGTCCAGGACCAAGACCGCTGAAACGATCGAAAACGTTGAATTCCCGAGCTTCGACGCTTCCAAGGCCACCGACCAGATCCGCGCTTTCGCCGAAAAGGGCGTCGAGCAGTCGAAAGAGGCCTATGCCAAGCTGAAGACCGGCGCCGAGGAGACCCAGAAGGCTCTGGAGTCGACCTACGAAACCGCTAAGTCCGTTTCCAGCGACCTGTCGCTCAAGACCATCGCCGCCCTGCGCGCCAATGCCGAAGCCGGCTTCTCGCATTTCGAAGCGCTCATCGGCGCCAAGTCGCTGTCGGAAGTCGTCGAGTTGCAGACCGCTTTCCTGCGCAAGCGCGTCGAAATGACCGTCGAGCAGGCCAAGGACTTCCAGGCGGTTGCTGCCAAGGCGGCCGAGGACGTATCCAAGCCGATCAAGACCGCCTTCGAGAAGGCCGTGAAAGAAATCAAGATCGCCTAATATTTGCACACAGTTTGACGATGCATCAAAAGGTCGCATTTCGTCAGACAAATAGATGTGCGATATGGTCGTTCAAACGAATACCCGGCGGGTGGAACCTCCTCCCTCTGCTCACCGGGGTAACCAGCCAGCACCTCCTCCCGCTGGCTCGTAACAGGAAAAGGCCGGCACCTCCTCCCGCCGGCCTTTTCTTTGTCCGGCGGAAAATGACGCGATGCCGGAGCGAGCTTTTGCCTTGCCAAAAGCCTTGAATTAAACTCCGATAGCCCGTATGGACGCATCGCCGAACGACAGAGCGGGTCCCGAACGTTTCATCTCGATCCCGCTCTGGCAAACGTGCCGTTGTAGCTCAGATGGTTAGAGCGCCGGATTGTGGATCCGGAGGTCGCTGGTTCGATCCCAGCCAACGGTACCATCACCTTTCAGCCACACTTCTGACCGGCAAAATAATGCTAAAGCGGTCTTATGACCGGTTGCCTCACCCACGGTCCCGCGCCTGACGCGTGCCGCGCAGGTGGTCCACGAGGGCTCTCAGCTTCGGCGCGACATTCCGTCGGCTGGGGAAATAGAGATAGAAACCAGCAAACGGCGGGAAATAGCCGTCGAGGATTGGTACAAGCTCGCCGCGGTCGATCCAGGGGCGGAATGTATCCGCCATGCCGAACGTGATCCCGGCGCCTGCAACGGCCAGCCGGATCATCAGCCACATGTCGTTGGTCGTGATCTCGGGCGCAACCGCCACGTCGAATTCGCGCCCGTCCTCGCCAAACTCCCACCGATAGGGCGAAACTCCCGGCGCCGGCCGCCAGCCAATACAGCGATGAGCCACAAGCTCGCGCGGATGGGCGGGTGCTCCGAACTTTTCGAGATAGCGCGGGGCGCAGACGGCCATCTGCCGCTGATCGCCCGATACCGGCACGGCAATCATGTCCTGCTCAATCACCTCGCCGAGCCTGACCCCGGCATCATAGCCTTCGGCAACGATGTCGAATTCCTCGTCGGTGACCACAATATCCAGATGCACCTCGGGAAACCTTTCTGCAAAGGACGCCAGCAACGGTCCTGACAGAAAGGCCTCTGCGATAGACGAAACCGCGATCCGCAGGCGGCCGCGCGGGCGGTCCAGAAACTCCGTAGTGGCTTCGACTGCCGCGTTCACGTCGGCGATCGCCGGTGCGACGCTCGCCAACAGGCGCTCGCCCGCTTCGGTCAGGTTGACGCTGCGTGTCGTGCGCTGCAGCAATGCGATCCCCAGACGCTGTTCAAGCCTGAGGATGCTTTGGCTGACCGCCGAGCGCGTCACGCCCAACCGGTCCGCCGCAGCGCGAAAATTGCGTTCCTCGGCCACCGTGACGAAGACGGCAATTGCATTGAGATCGATGTCCATTGGTTAGCGACACTTATCTTAGAGGTTAACAATGGGCGGCTTATCGCGACAATGCCCTGGCTCTATCTCTGTCGCAACGGCAAGAAGGCTTGATCCTCCCGATCCAAGCCGAAGCCGACCGACAAGGAGATATCCCATGACATCACTCCCTTCCTCCTGGGACCTCGATGGAAAAGTCGCCCTCGTGACCGGCGCGGCACGCGGCATCGGTCGCTGCACGGCGGAGCTGCTGCGTGCGCGGGGTGCCCGGATCGTGGCAAGCGATCTCAGCGACACCGTACGCGAATTGGAAGCCGCGGCCGTGCCAACCCTGGGCGGCGACGGCGCCGACGAGGATCTGGCCCGACGCTCGGTCGAGCTCGCGGCGAAGCGCTTCGGACGCCTTGACATCGTCGTGAACAATGCCGGTCGCACGCTCAACAAACGTCTGACGGAGACCTCGGTCGACGACTACGACCGCATTCTGCAGATCAACGCGCGCGGCAGCTTCGTCACCGGACGTGCCGCTGTGGAACTGATGGCCGCCGGTGGTGGCGGCGCGATCGTCAATGTCTCATCGATCTCGGCCGTCGCGGCCTTCGAGACGCAGGCGGCCTATGCCTCCTCCAAGGCGGCTGTCGCACAGCTGACCAAGGTAATCGCGATCGAATATGGGCGTATGGGCATTCGCTGTAACGCCGTTGCCCCTGGCGTGATCGAAACCGACATCATGGAAGGTGTGGTGGAGAATGGCCGGGAGATGCTGCGCAGCTTCGGCAACGCGCATCCAATCGGCCGGATCGGCCAGCCGCAAGAAGTTGCCGAGGCCATCGCCTTTCTTGCCTCGCCGGCATCCAGCTTCATCACCGGGGCGTTGCTTCTGGTCGATGGCGGCTACACCGCCCAGTGATCCCCTATAAAGCCGGCGCGCCGCGGGAGCTCATCCGCACGCCATCCCTTCACATCGTGAAATAATCACAAAACCAAAAGGATCATCTACGATGACCATGAACAAAGTTGTTCTGATCACCGGTGCCTCCAGCGGCATCGGTGCTGGCATCGCCCGCGAACTTGGCGCGGCAGGTGCAAAGCTGATGCTCGGCGCGCGGCGCACCGACCGCCTTGAAGCGCTTGCGGCAGAAATCGAGGCGGCTGGTGGAACGGTTCGGGTGCGAGCGCTCGACGTCACCAAGAGGGCGGACGTCGCGGCATTCGCCGATGCCGCGCGGGCCGAATGGGGCCAGGTCGATGTCATCGTCAACAATGCGGGCGTCATGCCGCTGTCGGCCATGGCAGCCATGAAGGTCGACGAGTGGGAGCTGATGGTGGACGTCAACGTCAAGGGTGTTCTGTACGGCATCGCGGCGGTGCTCCCTGAGATGACGGCACGTGGCTCCGGGCATATCATCAATATCGGTTCCATTGGCGCACTGGCCGTCTCGCCGATGGCTGCCGTCTATTGCGCAACGAAATACGCTGTCCGCGCGATTTCCGATGGGCTCCGCCAGGAGAGTGACGATATCCGGGTAACCTGCATTCATCCCGGTGTGGTGGAAAGCGAGCTGGCGAACACGATCTCCGACGAAGCCGCTGCCGCCGCCATGAAAACCTGGCGCGCTATTGCCCTGCAACCCGATGCCATCGCCAGGGCAGTGCGCTACGCAATCGAACAGCCCGACGATGTCGACGTCAACGAGATCGTCGTGCGTCCGACGAAGGCGGCGCATTGATGCGATCCACTTTGACCGCAGTGCTTACGGGCATTGCCCTTGCTGTAACTCCAGCCGGCCTGACCCTTCCTTCAACTCCAATCCTTGCGGGGGAACCAATGACGCAGCAAGATCATCCTTACGTCGGACTGTGGGTCACCGGGGATCGCCATATCAGGCACGAACTCCTGCCGAACGGCCGTTATGACGAAGCGCGCGGTGACCGCGAGAGCGCCTATCAGGGACGCTACGAAGTGCGGGGCAACCACATAGAATACTGGGACGATACGGGCTTCACCGCGGATGGTGAGTTCGTCGAAGGCGTCCTCCATCATGCCGGCATGATCCTTTACCGCCAGCGATAGAGAGCCACCCTGAGACAAGCACTTCAGGGTTCCACAAGACGCCACTGCATGCCTTGCATGAGGCGCTCGGCAGCTTGCACTGCAAGGCCGGTCACACCACATCTCTCCCAGCAAGCGCGGCGGAAAGAAGCAGGACCGGGAGCGGAGTCGACATTGCAAATGGTTGTCACTATATAGCGGCGGCTTTGACGGCTCGCCTTTTACGTCGTGCCAGCGAGAGCGCGGTAAATGTGCTAGCTATTGTGACATCTATTGTGATCTAAAACGGCTTGAAAACCGAAAAAAAGCAAATAGAAACAATAGCGCGGGTCGAACGAGTTTCCTCGAGAGAATCAGTCCTCAAGAACTAGAACGTGCTCCTTGAACCCTCCATTCCCTTCGGCTCTGTGGACCTCGGACAAGTTCGGCTTGCCGGGCGAAGCCGACTCGGCTCGAATGGCAGCACGCATCTTTTCGAAGATGCCGACGTTTATGATTACCAATCGGCATAGCCGCTAGGGAAACAGCAGTATGAGTGAACACGCAATCGAGTTCTTGCGCGGGTGGATTGGCGAAAAAGTCCACTGCCAGCCCTCGCCAGCCAGAATCGAGAAGCAGGCCGAGACCCTCGCCAGGGAATGCGCGGCCAAGGCTGCCGAAGCCGGCATACCCCTGGAGGATATTCAGGAAGAGGTCGGTGACATTCAGGAGCTCATTGCTTCGAGGCTCGAAGAGGCGGCCGAGGCCGAGCAGGACGAGCAGAATTCCAATAAGCCTGCCGGCTGACGGACGCCTCCGGCAAAACCTGCCGGGCGAACATTGCCTGTCTGATGCAGTTGCGCGGTCTCATCGCCGCGCAGCTTTGCCAAATCTCTCCTCGAGCCATGTTTTCGGCAACGCCGGCACGAAATTGCCGTCGCGCCCGCTCATGTCTTCGTTGGCGATCAAAGCATTGAGGATTGCTTCCTCCACGCTCTGAATGACGGCGTCGAAGAACGGGTTGATGTCGGCATCCGGTATGTAACCGGCGCTGGCCAATTTGCCGGCCGCGCCGCGCGCCGCATCGGCATTGGCCGTGCTGAACGCAAGAAAAATATCGCCGGACGAATTGTATCCATAGCCGCCGGTCAGCGCGACCCCGAGGGGCACGCGTTTCGCCAGCCGTTTCAACTGGTGCGGCATGAATGGCGCATCGGTGGCGACGATCGCGATGATCGAGCTCTTTTCCGCTCGCGGCGTGTTGTCCCGGATCGCCGGTTCGGCGAGTTCCGCTCCGGCCCTGATGCCACGGATGACGAGGTTTCGCCTTGCACCGAAATTCGACTGGACGAAGCAGCCGATCGTGAAACGCTCTCCGTTCCAGTCGACGCTGCGCGAGGATGTGCCGGACCCTGCTTTGAAGCCGAAGGTGATCATGCCTGTGCCGCCGCCGACGCTGCCCTCGTCGATCGGCCCGCTTTCAGCCGTGTCGAGCGCGGAAAACACGTGCTCGAAGCTCAGATGATGGCCGTTGATATCGTTGAGAAAGCCATCATAAGTCTCGCCCGCCACCGGCAGCGCCCAGGCGCTGTCGAGCGCGTGCGGCAGCACCGTCTGCATCCAGCGCAACGTTGCGTCGCGGCTGACGCCGCAGGAATGCGTGTTGGTGATGGTGATGGGAAGATTGAACGCTCCGAGCTCCTCTATCAGATGCGAGCCGGTCAGCTCGCCATTGCCATTGGCGCTGAACACGCCGGCGAACACCGGGACGGCCAACTCGTCTCTGGGCCTTGGCAGGATCGCGGTCACGCCGGTGCGTACCGGACCCTTGCCGACAACGAGCGGCCCGTCCCCTGAGATCAGCGTCGTATAGCCGACCGTCACGCCGGGCACATCGGTGATCGCATTGAAGCGGCCTGGCGTGCCTTCGAATGGGATATCGAGGGCGCGTGCACGCAGTTTGCCCGAGGGCGTCGTAAGATGCGGATCGGTCATTTCTTCCTCAGAAAAGCGCCTTGGTCTTCCTCAGAAAAGCGAGCCTTGGCCGCCCGGCGCCTTGAGCTTGGCTGCCGACTTGGCAATCGCCTTCGGCCGCGCCGTGCCACTGATGGCGACTGCATCGGCGGTGCCGTCGGCGAACTCCAGCGAAAGCGCCATTCCCGACACGATCTCCGCCGAACGCTTGACCACCGCGCCGTCCGCATCCTTGACCAGTGCGAAGCCTCGCGCCAGCACGGCCTTGTGCGACAGCGTCGCCAGCAATCGATCGGCCTGCGTCAGTTTTCCACGCAGACGGTCCAGCCGCCGCGAAATCGCCTGGTCCTGCCGCCGTGTCAGTGCCAGCAGGGCATCGCCTTGCAGTTTCTGCCGTCTGGCGATCGGCGCCGGTGACAGTCTGGCGGCCGTGCGCGAAAACCGTGCCCGACGCTCGCGCACGATGGCGAAGAACGCCGCTTGCGCTCGGGCGAGGTCGCGGCGGGTCAGTGTGCGGGCTTCGTTCATGCGCCGCGACAAGGTCGCCGGTGTCAGACGCTGGCCCAGAAGCCTGGCCCGCTTGCGCTCGACGCTGACCGACAGCGCCCTGCCGAGCCGGCTCGTCGCCTCGTCGAAGCGCCGCCGCGGCAGCGCCAGCAACTGGTCGGGCGACGGCAGCGCCCGGGCGGCTGCGCGCGCCGCCTGCCGCTTGCGTTCGAAATTGCGCGACAGTGCGGTCTTCAACCGCGCGCCAAGGCCGGCAAGCGTCGCTTCGAGATCAACTTTGACCGGTACGGCGATCTCGGCGGCGCCTGTCGGCGTCGGCGCCCGCACATCCGCTGCCAGATCGATCAGCGTCCAGTCGGTCTCGTGGCCGACCGCGGAAATCACGGGAATGCCCGAAGCGGCGACGGCGCGGGCGAGCGCTTCGTCGTTGAAGCCCCACAGATCCTCCAGGCTGCCGCCGCCGCGCGCCACGATCAACAGATCGGGCCGCGCGATGGCGCCGTCCCACGGCAGTGCGTTGAAGCCGTTGACGGCAGCGGTCACTTCCACACCAGCCGTCTCGCCCTGCACCCGCACCGGCCAGACGAGCACGTGCAGCGGAAACCGGTCCTTGATGCGGTGGATGATATCGCGGATGACGGCGCCTGTCGGAGAGGTGACGACGCCGATGACGCGCGGCATGAACGGCAGCCGCCGCTTGCGGGCCGCGTCGAACAGGCCTTCGGCCTGCAGCCGGCGCTTGCGCTCGTCCAGCAGCGCCATCAGCGCACCGGCACCGGCCGGCTCGAGATTGTCGATGACGATCTGGTAGTTGGATTTTCCGGGATAGGTGGTGAGCCTGCCGGTGGCGATCACCTCCATGCCTTCCTCGGGACGGAATTTCAGCCGGCTCATCGGGGTCTTCCACACCACGGCATCGAGCCGCGCGCGATCGTCTTTCAGGCAGAAATAGGCATGGCCGGAGGAATGCGGTCCGCGATAGCCGGAAATCTCGCCGCGCACCCGTACATTGCCAAAGACGTCCTCGACCGTGCGCTTCAGCGCGCCGGAAATCTCGCTCACCGTATACTCAGTGGCGTTGGTGCGTGATTCGGGTGCTGCGTCGCTCATCGGCCGATTGGGGAACGGTTGTTGGCCGCCGTCAAGGCGGCCGTGTTCGATGTCGGCCCCAATCGCGCGATCACCAGCCCGGCAGGATCTGGTTCGGCTTCGTCCGTTTCATCTTGGCGAAGGCGAGGGCGGCGAAATCGAACGTGCCGGTCTCCTCGCCGAGCGGCACGGAAATATTGTCGAGGCTTTCCGAAATGTGGCGCGCAAGCGCGTCGACGATCTCCGGCCGCGAGGTCTGGCCGCGCATGATGCCGATGCGGCAATCGGGCAGGGCGCCGAAACCGTCGGCCTCGCCCAGCACCCGCATGCCGGGCCGCAGCGCGCATTCCGGCAGCACCGAGATCGCCAGGCCGGAAAGCACCGCCGCAGCGATGACGGTGGCAGAGAAGCTGGTGAACAGGATGCGATAGTCGCGGCTCTGCTGGTCGAGCACGTCGGCGGCGGCCCGCCGCCAGATGCAGTTCGGCCGGCCGAAGGCCATCGGCAGGATCGGCTGCTCATGCGTCGCGTGGTTGGCCGAGGTAACCCACAGCAGCGGTTCGCGCCGCACCACTTCCGACTGGCCGCGCGCGTCATTGTGCGTCACCAGCGCCAGGTCGAGATTGCCGCGCTTGATGTGTTCGACCAGTCCCGGCGTCGGTTCGCAGATAACGGTCAGTTCGACATGCGGGTTGGAGCGGGCAAACCGCGCCATGATCTCTGGCAGGAAGCGATCGGCATAGTCATCCGGCGTGCCGATGCGGATGGTGCCTTCGAGCCGGCGGTCGTCGAAGGCGGCCAGTGTTTCCTTGTTGAGATAGAGCAGCCGCCTTGCGTAGGAGAGCAGTCTGTCGCCTTCCTCGGTCAGCCTGTTGGTGCGGCCGTCTTTTTCGAACAGCGGCTTGCCGATCCGTTCCTCCAGCCGCCGCATCTGCATCGACACCGCAGACTGGGTCCGATGCACCGCTTCCGCCGCGCGGGTAAAGCTGCCGGTGTCGACAATCGAGATGAAGGTCTGCAACTGATCGAGATCGAGCGGCGCTTTCATTGGCCTAATCCATCATTGATGCTGATGCTAAAGATTAGAAACATTCGTTGGATTAATCAATCGGGCCATGGCAAATTCCGATTGTCCACATGAACGCATGTGAATCGAAGCCGGAACGGCCGCTGTTGCCAGCGCCCGATCGATCGGTTTCGCCCGTTCGAATGTGAAGGAGACCGACATGGCTACGTTTGATTTCGCTACCGAGACCTCGCGCATCACCTCGCGTCCGGCCGTTGCGACGCGCGTGGCCAATGCCGCTGCCAATGTTTACCGCGCCTGGAAAAACCGCCGCGCCTTTTATCGCCTCGGCGAGATGTCGGATGCCGAGCTCGCCGACATCGGCCTGACCCGCGCCGACCTGCACGTCGCTGTCAGTGTACCCTTTGGCCGCGATCCGACAGAAAGGCTTCGCGTCATCGCGGTCGAGCGCGCCGAAACGATCGAGGATCTTGCCCGCAAGGTGGTGTGATCGCACAAATTTGCGATTTTGGTCGCATTGAACCTTTTGAGGCACGACGCCACCAAGTTACGCAGGCTCCCCACTCCCTGCCGGATCCCCCCGGCCAGCCTGCGCGCTGCCCGGTCCTCCCAGGACCGGGCTTTCTTTTTTGGGCGGCACTGATGATTGGTTGCCGGTGTCTGGTCTAGCGCCGGCCCATGCCCTGCTTGAACTGGTCGAAGATCGACTCCATGCCTTTCTGGTAGTCGTCGCGCTGCTGGGCGCCTGTCTCGAACATTTTGCCGAACAGGTCGTCGAACGGATTTCTCGGCCTGCCGCTCGGATTGGCCTGCGGCTGCGGCGCCTGGGGCTGCTGCGGCGCCTGACGCGGCTGAGACTGTTGTGCGCCACCGCCGAACATGTCCTGCAGCACCTTGCCGAGCGGATTGTCACCATAGGGGTTCTGTGTTTGCTGGGGCTGGTTCTGCGGCTGCTGCGGCTGTTGTGCACCGCCGCCGAACATGTCCTGCAGCACCTTGCCGAGCGGATTGTCACCATAAGGGTTCTGTGTCTGCTGCGGCTGGCTTTGGGGCTGCTGCCCGCCGCCGAACATGTCCTGCAGCACCTTGCCGAGCGGGTTATCCGTGGGGGCCGCAGGCTGAGGGGCCGGCGCCTGGCTGCCGCCGCCCGCCTGCCGCATCATCTGCTCGATGAGTTCGCCGAGCGGATTGCCGCCACTGCCTGCCGCATGCATTTGTCCGCCTAGCTGGTTGGTGGTCTGCTTGAACAGCCCGCCCATCATCATCGAGGCGATTGCCGGCAGCATCTGCTGCAGCACCTGCTGGCTGACGCCGCTCGCCTGCGCGGCCTGGCTGGCGACTGCGCGCGACAGGTCCTTCGAGCCGAACAAATGGCCGAGAATGCCGTTGCCTTCATCGAGGCCCTGCGGCGAGAAGGCCCGGCTTGCATCGTCGAAATATTTGGCGTGCTGACCGCTGGCCATCGCCGTCATGAAGGAGCCGAGCCCGTAAGGGTCCGCCGTGTTGCGCTTGAGCCCCTGCGAAAAGGCCGGCAGCAGCGCCGCGACCGCCGCCTGCGTCTGCTGCTGCGACAGCCCGAACTGCTGGGCCAGCGCCTGCATGCCGTTGCCGTTCTGGGCCTGTGCCAGAATATCGAACAAGGAAGGCATTGTTTTCTCCTCCGGGAAAATCCTCGTTGGAGAAGCCTAGTTCGTTTCCATCACTGATTGAAGCGAATTTGCCGGACCGTGGCTCATGCGGATTGCGAAGCGTTAATACGCGTATTCCATGAATACCGGCTCGATCGAGCCGCCCCAGCGTGTGTGGTAGGCGGAGAGCATCTCCTCGGCGCTGGTCGTGCCGCGCGCGACGACCTCGTCCAGCGTGTTGAGGAACGAGGTCTCGTCGTAGCCGTCGCGGTTCTTGCGGCCACGGTTCTTCAGTCCCATGCGCGAGATGACGAGCACGTCGCGGGCGATCTCGCGCAACGTCGTGTTGCGGAAGGGCGCCGAAATGCCATGTTGCGGCACCGCGTTGCGCATCGCCAGCACCTCGTCATAGCTCCAGCTCGAGGTCAGCGCCTCGGCCGCGTCGAGCGCCGCCGCGTCGTAGAGCAGCCCGACCCAGAAGGCCGGCAGCGCGCAGATGCGCCGCCACGGCCCGCCATCGGCGCCGCGCATTTCGAGAAAGCGCTTCAGCCGCACGTCCGGGAACAGCGTCGACAGATGGTTCGCCCAGTCGCCCATCGTCGGCAGCCCGTCCGGCAGTTCGTCACGGGCAGCCCCCGCCATGAACTGGCGGAAGGTGATGTGCGTCATGTCATGGTACTGGCCGTCGCGGATGACGAAATACATCGGCACGTCGAGCGCCCATTCGACATAATCGGCAAAGCCGAAATCGGGCGAGAAGCAGAATTCGAGCAGGCCGGAGCGCTGATTGTCGGTGTCGCGCCAGATCTCGCCGCGCCAGCTCTGCAAGCCGTTCGGCCGGCTTTCGGTGAAGGGCGAGTTGGCAAACAGCGCCGTCGACAGTGGCTGCAATTTCAGCGACACCTGCATCTTGCGGCGCATGTCGGCTTCGCTTTCGAAGTCGAGGTTCACTTGGATCGTGCAGGTCCGGTACATCATGTCGAGGCCCTTGGTGCCGACCTTGGGCATGTAGCGGGTCATGATCTCGTAGCGCGATTTCGGCATTTTCGGCGTCTCGGCCAGCGACCATTTCGGGCTGCCGCCAAGGCCGAGAAAACGAATGCCCATCGGTTCGGCGATCTCGCGCACCTGCGCCAGATGCGCATTGCCTTCGCGGCAGGTCTGGTGGATCGTCTCCAGCGGCGCGCCGGACAGCTCGAACTGGCCGCCTGGCTCCAGCGAGATCGCGCCCTGACCGGTCGGCTCGACCAGTCCGATGATGCGGCCGGCATCCATGATCGGGTCCCAGCCGAGTTTGTCCTGCATGCCTTCGAGGATTGCGCGGATGCCGCGCTCGCCGCCATAGGGCACCGGGGCATTGCCGTCGACATAGAACGGGAATTTCTCGTGCTCGGTGCCGATGCGCCATTTGTCGCGCGGCTTGTTGCCTTCGGCCAGGTGCTCGACGAGTTCGTCGACGCCTTCGATCGGCCGGAAATCGGTGGTATCGCGCGCCATAATAGCCCTCCGCACATGACCCCGAAAACCGGCTTCGATTTTCTGAAGGGATCAGGTGCCCAATCAAATGCTACAGCGTCCTTTGCGCGTCCGAAAGGACACGCGGCCACTGCCGGCGCTAGATGGACGAAATGTCAGTAGCCGATCAAGCGAAAAATCCTGAGCCAGAGGGTAACGGGAATTGATCACCAATCGCCGATTGTCGCCTGGATCAGCGCCAGTGCCGCCACTGCCGCCGTATCCGCTCGCAGGATGCGCGGCCCGAGCGGAATGGCGGTAACGAAGGGCAGCGCTCTCAGCATCCTGCGCTCCTCGTCGGAAAAGCCCCCCTCAGGCCCGACCAGCAGACCGAGCTTTCTCTCCCGCACCGCCTGCAATGCCGGCAGGGGATTGTTGGTCGATGCATCCTCGTCGCAGAAGATCAGCCGCCGCTCGCGGTCCCAGCCCGCCAGCAGGCGCTCGAATTTTTCCGCTTCCCGCAGTTCCGGCACCGCCAATATGCCGCATTGCTCGGCCGCCTCGACGACATTGGCGCGCAGGCGCTCGATACCGGGTTTTGCCACTTGCGTGTGCTGGGTGATGACCGGCTGCAGGATGCCGGCGCCCATCTCCACCGCCTTTTGCACGAGGTAGTCGAGCCGCCCTTGCTTCAGCGGCGCGAAGCAATAGACGAGATCGGGCAGCGGCGGCTGCGGCCGCTGCAACTCCATCGCCTTCAGGCGCAACGCCTTCTTCGATTTCGCGGCGATTGCCGCCGACCATTCGCCGTCGCGCCCGTTGAAGACCAGAACCTCGGCGCCTTCGCCGAGCCGCAGCACATGCGAGAGATAATGGCTCTGCTGCTGGCCGACGTCGAACTCGATATCCGGTCCAAGTTCGTCCGGCACGAATAGCCGCTGCATCTTGTAATTGGCGCGCATCGCCGAGGAATGGGCGAGGCCGTCGCCGGCGTCAAGCCTCCGCGCTGGCGTGCCAGACAGGTCTGTAGCCACGCTTCAGCACGGAAACAGTTGTCGCCGGCGTGAGCATGCCGATTGGACCGTGGGTAAAATCGCCGAATCCCACCGGATCGCCATAGCCGCCGAAACTCCAGGGCAGCGCGGCGCCGTCAAACAGGGCGTACGCCCTGTTTCCTGACGAGATCATCGAGCCGTCCGGCAAGTCCGCAAGCGCCTCCGGTTTCAGTCGCGGCGCCCGCCCGCCCGATGCCAGGCGCTCCTTGTGCAGGCGCTTGTCGAGCTGCGGCGCGCGTGGCTCGGCAAGGCCGAAGGCGTCGCCGAAGCGCTGGACAAAATCCCTGGCCCGCTCGCGCCGGCAGAAGAAGCAGGGCCGGTGCCCGGCGGCAAGTGCCGTCACCTCGTCGAGGAAAAACAGCTCGGTCCAGCCGGCCTTGCCGCCCAATTGGTCGTCGCTTTGCCGGTTGCGCCCCATCGGCTCGCGCCGCACGTCGCCGTATTCGCAGACACAGATGATCCAGGCTTGCAGCGCCCAGCGCTTCTTCAACAGCGTTCTCGTCTCGGGGTCGTGAATGATGCCGCGATTGCCCATGAACAGGCCGCGCTCCGGCACGGCATGGATGGCGCCGAACGGGTCGACCCGGTTTTGCAGTGGCATAGGCGTTCCCTGTTGGCTGCAATGCTGACGCCATGATATCGCTCGCTGCATCAATTTCATGTCAGCAGGTTTCGATGCGGGTCTTGGTCGTCCAGAACTTCGACAATGAGGGCCTTGGCCAGATCGGCGCGGCGCTTGTCGAGGCGGGGGCCGATATCGACCTGCGCCGGCCGTATCGCGGCGACGCGCTGCCGCAAGATAGCGGCTGGCATGACGCCATGGTGGTGCTCGGCGGCGCCCAGAATGCGCTCGACGACGAGCTCTGCCCTTATTTCCCGGGTCTGCTCGATCTGACACGCGACTTTGCCGACAGGGACCGCGCGGTGCTCGGCATCTGCCTCGGCAGCCAATTGGTTGCGCGCGCCTTTGGCGGCGAGAACCAGATAGGCGGTGCCTCGGAGTTCGGCTGGCACCAGGTCGCGCTCACCGCGGCGGCGCAGGCCGATCCGGTGCTCGCCGCCTTGCCTGAAAAATTCCCGATCTTCCAATGGCACGACGACACCTTTGTCTTGCCCGAGACTGCCGTGCGGCTGGCCCGCAATGCCGTCGCCGAGAACCAGGCGTTCCGCATCGGCCGCGCCATCTACGGCTTCCAGTTCCATTTCGAGGCCGACAGTCCGATGGTGCGCGACTGGAGCACCTCCTTCGCACCGCTGATCGCCGAGCGGCATCCCGATTGGGCCGTCCTGCTCGACGATGAAATGGCCCGCAACGGACCGCAAGCCGATGCCGCCGGCCTGGCCATCGCCCGCGCCTGGGTGGCGACCATCTGACGGCTCATACAGCCAACGTATTTGGCGACGTTGCATATTTGGCACGCGGCGGCAAATCCGCCGGGGATAACGCGTTTCATCCTTGGCCTGTGTCAGTCCGCCAGCCTAAAAGGCGCCCGCTCTGCATCTTGCGTGCAACCGCGATGAACCTTTCCTGTGACCCGCGCGACACACCGCCGATACAGAACATGCCTAGAAGCGCGAAACCGTCAGACATTTGCGACGTATTTCGCGTTTCAACGCATTGGTAACCCGCTCGTGCATAGATGCAGAAAGCTCAACAAGAGATGACGTCCGTGAAAGCAGCCTTTTTGTCCTTTGCCATGTTGTCGGCTATCGTCTTGTGCGGTCTCGGCATTTATTCCGCCGACGCGGCCAACAACCACAATGCCGTCGACGGCTACGGCGTCACCGCCGCGCTTCGCTAGACCCTCTGCACATAACCTCACGCCTTACCTACGCCCGCTCACCCTTCACCGTCAGGATCCGTTTCTCCGCGCCGTCCACGACGAGCGCGGTGAGGTTTCCTGAGTGCCAGGCGAGGGTGTCGACATTGACGCGGTTGCCGGTGATCTCGGGCTTGGCCACCGGCGTATGGCCGTGCACCACGATCTTGGGATGAAGGCCGGTGTGGTCGTGGAAGACCTCGCGGATCCAGATCAGGTCCTGCGGGCTCTGGCTTTCCAGCGCAATGCCGGGCCGGATGCCGGCATGACAGAAGAAGAAGTCGCCGAATGTCACTGAAAAGGCCAGCGAGCGCAGGAACTCGACATGGTTCTGCGGCACCGCCTCGACCAGTGCGGCGTGCCCTTGCCGCAATGCCGCATCGGCGCGGCCAAACCAGGCGCTGCTGCCACCGAGCGACACACCATAGGATAGCGCCGTCTGGATGCCGCCATAGCGCATGAACAGGCCGTCCGGATCGGGGACATCGAGAAAATCGAGGAAGCCGAGATCATGATTTCCGGCCAGCATCAGGTGACGTGGATCGCGTTTTTGCGCGTCGATCAGGAAATCGATGACGCCTTTGGAGTCCGGACCCCGGTCGACATAGTCGCCGAGATGGATCACGCGCCAATCGGCAATGGGCTTCCTCTCCAGCTCGCCCTCGATCCGGCGGTGCATGGCGGTCAGCAGGTCAAGCCGACCGTGCACATCGCCGATCGCATAGAGGCGCATACCTTCCGGTCCGCGCGCTTCGAAAAAATTAATGCCGGGCTCCGTCAATGCCTGCGTCGCCTCCGTGGTCATGCCGTCACGGACTTTAGCGCCGGAGCTGATCCTTGCCCATGTCGGTGACCAGACGCTTTCCGCACAGTGCCAGCGTTATGTCCATCTCCTTGCGGATGATTTCCAGCGCCTTGGTAACCCCTTCCTTGCCGAGTGCGCCGAGGCCGTACAGGAAAGGCCGTCCGATATAGGTGCCCTTGGCGCCGAGGCACAATGCTTTGAGCACGTCCTGGCCGGAACGGATGCCGCCGTCCATGTGCACCTCGATCGTGTCGCCGACGGCGTCGGCGATCTCTTCCAGCGCCATGATCGACGACGAGGCGCCGTCGAGCTGGCGGCCGCCATGGTTGGAAACGATGATCGCGTCGGCGCCCGTCCTGGCCGCCATCAGCGCGTCTTCCTTGTCGAGTATGCCTTTCAGGATCAGCTTGCCGCCCCAGCGCTCCTTGATCCAGGCGACGTCCTTCCACGACAGATGCGGATCGAACTGCTCCTTCGTCCAGGACGACAGCGAGGCGAGGTCGCCGACGCCTTTGGCATGGCCGACGATGTTGCGGAAGCTTCGGCGCTTGGTCCCGGCCATGCCGACGCACCAGCGCGGCCTTGTCGCCATCTGCCAGATGTGCTTCGGCGTCATTCGCGGCGGCGCCGAAAGCCCGTTGCGGATATCCTTGTGGCGCTGACCGAGGATCTGCAGGTCGAGCGTCAACACCAGTGCCGAACATTTCGCCGCTTTTGCGCGGTCGATCAAATCGAAGACGAAGTCCTTGTCGCGCAGCACATAGAGCTGGAACCAGAACGGCTTCCTGGTCACCGACGCGACATCCTCGATCGAGCAGATGCTCATTGTCGACAGCGTGAACGGCACACCGAACTCCTCCGCCGCCTGCGCGGCCAGCATCTCGCCGTCCGGGTGCTGCATGCCGGTCATGCCGGTCGGCGCCAGCGCCACCGGCATCGTCACTTTCTCGCCGATCATGGTCGATTCCAGCGAGCGGTTGTCCATGTCGACAAGCACGCGCTGGCGGAACTTGATCTTCTGGAAATCCTCTTCGTTGGCGCGGTAGGTGCTTTCGGTCCAGGCGCCGGAATCGGCGTAGTCGAAGAACATCTTCGGCACGCGGCGGCGCGCCAGGTCCTTGAGGTCGGCGATGGTGAGAATGCTGCTCATGGATCTTTTTCCGCTGGTTCTTCGCTGGTTCGTCGTTGGATTTTCTGGGCGGGCCTACGGCTGTTTTCTTGCCGCCTCACCGTCACCGGGCTCGGAGCGTTGCCTGAGCCTCAGCCGCGACACGCGCTGCCAGTCGCCGCTGCGCTCGGCCTCGGCCATCGATCGTTCGACGTAGGAGATGTGGTCCATCGCCGCCTGCCGCGCCGCAGCCGGATCGCCGGCCTTGACCGCCGCATAGATTGCCCGGTGCTGCGAAAGCAGCGCCTCGCGCGCGCCCGGCACGTTGAACACCAGCCGCCGGTTCTGGAACACGCCTTCCGACAGCAGCCGATAACAGGAGCGCAGCGTGTGCAGCAGGATGATGTTGTGCGCGCATTCGCAGATCGCGTGATGGAACTCGATGTCGATTTCCGCCTCGTCGTCGAAATTGGCGGTCCGGTGCGCCTCGTCCATGCGCGCCATGATGCGGTCGAGCAGCGCCAGATCGTCCGATGTGGCACGCCGCGCCGCATATTCGGCAGCCACCGCCTCGATCTCGCGGCGGTACTCCAGATAGTCGGTCACCGCCTTGCGATGCATCGAGATCAGGTCGGTCACCGGCTTGGTGAACAGCTGGCCGATGACATCGGCGACATGGGTGCCGCCGCCTGGCCGTGTCGTCAACAGCCCGCGCCCTTCCAAGGCTTTCAAGGCATCGCGCAGGATCGGCCGCGACACCTCGAACTGCCGCGCCAGCTCGCGCTCGCCCGGCAGCCGGTCGCCGGTGCGCAACACGCCTTCGAGGATCAGGCTCTCGATCTGCTGCACCACCTCGTCGGCGGTGCGCGAATGCTCGATCCGGGAGAAAATGTCGCTCAAACGGGGTGCCTGGGGGTTGAACCGAAGTCGCGCAAGATAAAGCCAGCGTCGCCAACTGGTCAAATTATTTATCCAATTCGCCGGGGCCGGGCCCGTTCACTGCCGCGGCTTCATATCAGCGTAAGCTAAACTGGCCGTTTGCGTCCTCTGGAGATTGCCTCTAGAGCAATTCCAGGAAAAGTGTGAAACGGTTTTCCGTCCGGAATTGCGCAGAATCAAAGAGATGGAGTGGTTCGGCGTTTCCGTGAACAAGAGAGACATGATTGCCAAAAAGGGCTCAGAGAAGCCCGGGGGACCAGCCGTGCCAGACGCCGACCCGTCCAACCTCGAATTCCAGCTGCGCGCCAAAGCCGTGGGCGGCAGCGTCATGGGCTTTCCGGCGCATGAAGGGCGGCCGGGCGCGCTCGGCGAGGTCCACGCCCGGCCGCATCCGCTGGTCGAAAAGCCGCGCGTGCTGGTGCAGCTTTCCTTCATGACCGAAGCTGGATCCGGCGTCGATCAGGCCGTGCTTTCCGAATTGTCGCGACGCCTCGGCATCGCCGCGCCCGACCCCCACGCCCGCCACCACGCGATGAAATGGGGCAAGGGCTCGCTGCGCTGGGAACGGCATACGGAGTTCTCGACCTACCTCTGGGAAGGACCGCTCGCCGAAAACGGCAGAGGGCAAGAAGACACACCCTTCGGCAACGGGTTTTCGCCGCCGGGAACGGTGATTTCCGGCATCAGGCTGGAAATCCGCAAATGGACGCCGGCGAACGAGAGGCTGATCGCCGGCTTCGACCCGACCAGCCTGTGCTACTCGCTGGTCGAGCGCGGCAACGCGGCCATCGTCACCGATTTCCGCCAGGATGGCGACGGCTTGACCCGCATGCTGATGCTCGACCGCGGCCTGACCCCGGCGCGCACCGGGGCACTGTCACAGCGGCTGATCGACATCGAGACTTATCGCACGTTGGCCATGCTTGGGCTGCCGCTGGCGCTGACGCTGTCCGGTCGCGCCCGCCGCATCGAAGACAGGCTGGCTCAGACCACGCTGGAAATGAAGGTCGCCGAGACCCGCGACAGCCAGACGCTACTTGCCGACTTGACCGAACTGGCTGCCGAGCTGGAGGCCGATGCCGCCTCCAGCCTCTACCGCTTCGGCGCCAGCCGCGCCTATGATGGCATCGTGCGCGAACGGCTGGAGGCGCTCGACGAAGAGGCGGTGCCCGGCTACGACACCTGGGGTGGTTTTCTGCAGCGCCGCGTGGCGCCGGCGATGCGTACCTGCCGTTCGGTCGAGGAGCGTCAGGCCAACCTGTCGACGAAGCTCACCCGTGCCACCACGCTGCTGCGCACCTGGGTCGACGTCGAGGTCGAGAAGCAGAACCGCGATCTCTTGGCATCGATGAACAATCGTGCCCGCCTGCAATTGCGG
Source organism: Mesorhizobium sp. M1334 (assembly GCF_040317995.1). Taxonomy (NCBI): domain Bacteria; kingdom Pseudomonadati; phylum Pseudomonadota; class Alphaproteobacteria; order Hyphomicrobiales; family Phyllobacteriaceae; genus Mesorhizobium; species Mesorhizobium sp. M1334. The sequence goes on along the minus strand of NZ_JAMYLM010000001.1, from coordinate 260,261 downwards.
CTGCAGCAGACGGTGGAGGGCCTCTCGGTCGCCGCCGTCTCCTACTATGTCGTCGGCCTCATCGGCTACGTCGCCAAGGGCGCCTCGATCTTCGGCCATGCCTTTGCGCCGGAAATGGTCACCGCCGCCTCGGTGCCGCCCGCCGTCGTGCTCGTCTGGTGGGGCGTGCGCCGCGTCCGCCGCATGCACTCCGAACCAGGCAAGCAGCCCGGCGAGTAGTGAAGGGCAGAGCGGCAGATTGCCGCTGCGGAAGGCTGTCCCGGCCATAGGCCTCCCATCCCGGCCAAAGCGGCATTTGCAACCGACTGCCGTCGCTGGTAAAAGATTTTTACCAGTCGATCGAAGGAGGCTGTCGATGTCCGGTCTTGCGATGCCGAAACCAGACGACGCCACGCTGCGCCGGCGCGATGAGATCGTCGCCGATATGCGCATCGTCGTGCCGGGCGAGGGCGTCGTCGACGCAGCCAATGCGATGCGCGCCTTCGAGAGCGACGGGCTCACCGCCTACCGGCAATTGCCGCTGGTCGTGGTGCTGCCGCAAACCGTGGCGCAGGTCTCGCGCGTGCTGAAATATTGCAGTGACCGCAATATCCGCGTCGTCCCACGCGGCTCCGGCACCTCGCTCTCCGGCGGGGCGCTGCCGCTGGAAGACGCGGTGCTGCTGGTGATGAGCCGCTTCAACCGCATCCTCGAGATCGATTTTCAGAACCGCGTCGTCGTCGCCCAGCCCGGCGTCACCAATCTCGGCATCACCACCGCCGTCGAGCGGGAGGGCTTCTATTACGCCCCCGATCCATCCTCACAGATCGCCTGCTCGATCGGCGGCAATGTCGCGGAGAATTCCGGCGGCGTGCACTGCCTGAAATACGGCCTAACCGCCAACAATGTGCTCGGCATCGAGATGGTGCTGATGAATGGCGAGGTGGTGCGCCTCGGCGGCAGCCATCTCGACGCGGAAGGCTACGACCTGCTCGGCGTGATGACCGGCTCCGAAGGACTGCTCGGCGTCGTCACCGAGGTCACCGTGCGCATCCTGAAGAAGCCGGAGACGGCGCGTGCCCTGCTGATCGGTTTCCCGACCAGCGAGCAGGCCGGCCGATGCGTCGCCGACATCATCGGCGCCGGCATCATCCCGGGCGGCATGGAGATGATGGACCGTCCGGCCATCCACGCCGCAGAGGATTTCGTTCAGGCCGGCTATCCCCTGGATGTCGAGGCGCTGCTGATCGTCGAGCTGGACGGGCCGGGTGTCGAGGTCGATCACCTGATCGGCCTGGTCGAAGCCATCGCCTATAGGAACGGCTCGACCACATGCCGCATTTCGCAATCGGAGCAGGAGCGGCTGAGTTTCTGGGCCGGCCGCAAGGCGGCTTTCCCGGCGGTCGGCCGCATCTCGCCCGACTATTACTGCATGGACGGCACGATACCGCGCAAGGAACTGCCACGCGTGCTCGCCGGCATGCGCGAACTGTCGGAGAAATACGGGCTCGGCGTCGCCAATGTCTTCCACGCAGGCGACGGCAATCTGCACCCGCTCATCCTCTACGACGCCAACGTGCCGGGCGAACTCGAGAAGGCGGAGAGTTTCGGCGCCGACATATTGCGGCTCTGCGTCAAGGTCGGCGGCGTGCTGACCGGCGAGCACGGGGTCGGCGTCGAGAAGCGCGACCTGATGCCGGAAATGTTCAACCAGATCGACCTCGACCAGCAGATGCGCGTCAAATGCGCCTTCGACCCCAACCATCTGCTCAACCCGGGCAAGGTGTTTCCGCAGCTGAGGCGATGCGCCGAACTCGGGCGGATGCACGTGCATCGCGGGCAAGTGGCGTTTCCGGACATTCCGAGGTTTTGAGGGTATGTTGGCGCTCGGACACCCCCCTCTGTCCTGCCGGACATCTCCCCCGCAAGGGGGGAGATTGGCTGCTTCAACGTCCTGCTCGCCGTCAAGCGTTGATGGTTGGCGAAAGCCTAAGCGACATCCGATCTCCCCCCTTGCGGGGGAGATGTCCGGCAGGACAGAGGGGGGTGGGAAGGATCGCGGCCTCTCGTCATTTACGACTGGTGGTTCTGCCGCATGACCACCTTCACCCCGACCACATCAGCGGAAACCCTCTCCACCGTCGCCTGGGCCGCAGCGGAAGACTCGCCGCTCGAAATCCTCGGTCACGGCTCCAAGCGCGGCATCGGCCGGCCGCAGCAGAGCGAGCATACGCTCGACCTTTCCAAACTCTCCGGCGTCACGCTCTACGAGCCGGCCGAGCTGGTGCTGTCGGCGAAGGCCGGGACGCCGCTGGCCGAGATCGAAAGCCTGCTTGCCGAAAACGGCCAGCAACTGGCCTTCGAACCGATGGATTACGGCCCGCTGCTCGGCGGCGAGCCGGGACGAGGCACCATCGGCGGCGTGCTTGCCGCGAACCTTTCCGGCCCGCGCCGGCTGAAGGCCGGTGCTGCGCGCGACCACATTCTCGGCATATCTGCCGTTTCCGGGCGCGGCGAGGCCTTCAAGTCCGGCGGCCGCGTGGTCAAGAACGTCACCGGCTATGATCTGTCCAAGCTGATGGCCAACAGCTGGGGCACGCTGGCGGTGTTCACCGACGTCACTTTCAAGGTGCTGCCTGCCGCCGAGACCGAAGTCACGCTCGCCATCCGCGGCCTGCTCGACGATCATGCCGTCGCCGCCATGGCGCTGGCGCTTGGTTCCAGCGCGGAAGTGTCGAGCGCTGCCCATCTTCCCGAACGGGTCGCAGCTAGGGTCGCTGACGGCAGTCTCGGCAGCGATGCGGCGACGCTGCTGCGCATCGAGGGCTTCGGCCCGTCGGTCGCTTACCGCATTGCCGCGCTGAAAGACCTGCTGAAAGACGCTGGGCCGCTGCAGGAGATTTCCGGTTCGGTCTCGTATTCGGTCTGGCGTGACATCCGCGACTGCGCGCCGTTCGCCGATGGCGGCGGAAGGCCTGTGTGGCGCGTCTCGATGGCGCCGTCACAGGGCCACCAGATGGTGCTGGCGCTGCGCATGCAGGCCGCGGTCGATGCCTTCTACGATTGGCAGGGCGGGCTGATCTGGCTGCGCATGCAGCAGGACGATCCCGAGGCCGGCCTGTTGCGCGGCCTCGTCAGAAGACATGGTGGCGGCCATGCGACGCTGGTGCGCGCAACCCCCTCGCACCGCGCTGCCGTTCCCATGTTCGAACCGCAAGCGCCGCAACTGGCAGCACTGTCGGCGCGGCTGAAGGCCGAATTCGACCCGAAGAATATCCTCAATCCCGGCCGTATGGCGCCGGGCGCAGGCTCTGCTACTCTCGCCGCGGCAACCGAGGGAGGAGCACAATGAGCGATCCAGGCCAAAACGGTACGTCACGCCAGACCGACCGCTGGCTGGAGCCCGGTCCGACCAATGCGCTGGTCATCTACATCCTCTATCTCGCCGGCCTTGTCATCGGCGTCAGCGGCATTGTCGGCATCGTCCTGGCCTATATCAACCGCGGCAAGGCCGGCGGCTTCGTCGAGAGCCATTACACATTCCTGATCCGCACCTTCTGGATCGGCCTGCTCTATGCGCTGATCTCGGCGCTGCTGATGATCGTTGTCATCGGTGTCGTGCTGATTTTCGCCGTCGCCGTCTGGTTCATCGCCCGCTGCATTCTCGGCCTGCAGGCGCTGCAGCGCGGCGAAGCGGTCAAGAACCCGGAAAGCTGGTTTCTGGGATTATGAGCGTGATCCCCAAAAGTGGGTACCGGTTTTGGGAAAAGATCATGCTCAAACGGTAAGGATTTGTTTACGTGCAGACCAATTTCTCAGCTGCCCAGCTCGCCGATCCGCATGTCGCGGAATCGGAGAAGATCCTGCGCAAATGCGTGCATTGCGGCTTCTGCACGGCCACCTGCCCGACCTATGTGACGCTCGGCAACGAGCTGGATTCGCCGCGCGGCCGGATTTACCTGATCAAGGACATGCTGGAAAATGGCCGGCCGGCCGACAAGGAGATCGTCACCCATATCGACCGCTGCCTGTCCTGCCTTGCCTGCATGACCACCTGCCCGTCGGGCGTCAACTACATGCATCTGGTCGATCACGCCCGCGCCCACATCGAGGAGACCTACAAGCGTCCGCTGGCCGATCGTCTGACCCGCGCCATGCTGGCCTTCGTGCTGCCTTATCCCTCGCGTTTCCGCGCGGCGCTCAAGCTGGCGAAGGTCGGCCAGCCATTCGCCGGCCTGTTTGAGAAAATCCATGCCTTGAGGCCTCTGGGCGCCATGCTCAAGCTCGCACCGACGTCGGTCCCGGCAGTCTCGCCGATGGCCTCGCCGGGCGTCCATGCGGGGCAGGGCCCGAAGAAAAATGGCCGCGTCGCCATCCTCACCGGCTGCGCGCAATCCGTACTCGATCCCGGTATCAACGACACGGCGATTTCGCTGCTGACCCGGCTTGGCGTCGAGGTCGTAGTACCGGAAGGCGAAGGTTGCTGCGGCGCGCTGGTGCATCACATGGGCCGCGAAGCGGCTGCCCTGGCGTCAGCCAGGCAGAATGTCGATGCCTGGACGCGCGCCATCGAGCAAGGCGGGCTCGATGCCATCGTCATCACCGCGTCAGGCTGTGGCACCACGATCAAGGATTACGGCTTCATGATGCGCCTCGATCCGGCCTATGCCGGCAAGGCGGCGCGCGTCTCGGCGCTGGCCAAGGACATAACCGAATACCTCGTGAGCCTCGACCTGCCCGAGCCGGTGGTTAAGCCGGGCACCGTCGTCGCCTATCACTCGGCCTGCTCGATGCAGCACGGCCAGAAGATCACCCGCCAGCCGAAGGAGCTTCTGGTCCGTGCCGGCTTTGTCGTGCGCGAGCCGCGCGAAGGGCATTTGTGCTGCGGTTCTGCCGGCACCTACAACATCCTGCAGCCCGGCATTTCGGCGACGCTGCGCGACCGCAAGGTCAGGAATATCGAGGCGACCGGCGCTGACATCGTCGCCACCGGCAATATCGGCTGCATCACCCAGATCGCCTCTGCCGCGAAGCTGCCGGTGGTCCATACGATAAAGCTGCTCGACTGGGCCTATGGTGGGCCGAAGCCCGAAGGCGTTCGCGAAGAGAGGGCGGCTATCGCGGCCGAGTGATCCGCCAGTCGTCTACTCGGCCGCCAGCCTGTCCGCCGTGCCGTAGGTTGCCTGGTAGCGTGCGCGCTGGCGACTGAGCGCCACCATGGTGTTGCGCAGCAGGATCGCCACGGTGATCGGGCCGACGCCGCCCGGCACCGGCGTGATCCACGACGCGACATGCCTGACGCTCTCGGCATCGACGTCGCCGACGATGCGGCTCTCGCCGTCCGGCCCGATCTCCGAATTGATGCCGATATCGATGACGGCCGCACCCGGCTTGACCATGTCGGCCTTGATCAGCCGCGGCTTGCCGACGGCGACGAACAGCGCGTCGGCGCGGCGTGCGTGTGCCGCCACCGAGCGCGTCATGTGATGGCAGACCGTCACCGTCGCGCCTTCGCTCATCAAAAGGAAAGCGATCGGCTTGCCGACGATCTCGGAATGGCCGACGACCACCACTTCGAGCCCCTTCAGGTCGAGGCCGGTTTCCTTGAGCAGTTCGACCGAGGCAGCCGCCGTGCAGGGCGCCAGATCGAGCTGGTTGTAGACGATGTTGCCGATCGAGGCCGGATGCATGCCTTCGACGTCCTTGAGCGGATGCACCGCCGCCTGCAGCGTCTTTATCGGGATGTGCACCGGCACCGGTCGCTGGATGATGATGCCGGTGACGCGCGGGTCGGCGTTGAGGCCGTGGATCGCCGCTTCGAGTTCGCCGGCAGTGATGTCGGCGCGAAAGCGCCTTTCCTCGAAGCCGATGCCGGCAAGCCCCGCCTTGGCGCGCTGGTTTCGGACATAGACGTCGACCGCCGCTGTGTCGCCGACGGTGATCGACACCAGCTTGGGCGGAAAGCCTTCGGCGGTGGCGATCGCCGCGTCCTCGCGCACGCCGGCGATGATGCGTTGGGCAACCGGGCCGCCTCGGAGATAGCGGCTGTCGTCGGAGAGGGTCATCGAGATAGGGCCTTTGTCTGGAACTTTAGCCGCCACATAGCAAAGCAACCGCGAAAAGGCAGTGCGAAAAACGAACCGCCATGCCCGTCGCGCGACGTGCCGGCGAAATCTTCCCGTCAATTCTTGCTGGCGTTGGCGGAAACAAAAAGGGCAGCACGGCTTGCCGCGCTGCCCTTTCGTGACTGGCCGCATCCCCACACGGCCCGTCCCCCGTTATTCAATACTCCCGAGGCTTCTGAGCAGAATCATCGGTGAGGTCAACCGCAGATTACATCACTACAACCGTCGTGCCAACATTGACCCGCTCGTAAAGGTCGACCACGTCCTCGTTGCGCATGCGGATGCAGCCCGACGACACCGCGCCGCCGATCGTCCAGGGCTGATTGGTGCCGTGGATACGGTACTCGGTCGAGCCGAGATAGAGCGCGCGTGCGCCGAGCGGGTTTTCCATGCCGCCGGCGAGATAGGTCGGCAGATAACGGCCCTTGGCGGCCTCGCGGGCGATCATCACCGCCGGCGGCCGCCAGTCCGGCCAGACGCGCTTGTTGGTGATCTTGTGGGTGCCGGACCATTCGAAGCCCGGCTTGCCGGTGCCGACGCCATAACGCCGCGCCTTGCCGTTCTTCTCGACCAGATAGAGGAAATTCTCTCGCGTATCGATGACGATCGTGCCCGGCTTCTGCGGGCCGTCATAGGCGACTTCCTGCGGCAGATAGATCGGGTCGATCTGCGGCCGCATGATCATGCGCTTGGCCGGTGCCTGCACCGCAGCGGTGCGCAGCTGATCCGGTTCGGCCTGGCGCCGGTAGCGCCGTTGCGGCTGCGCCTCTTGCCGGCTCTGCCGCACGATGCCCGGCGCATGGCCGAGCTGCAGCACCCAGGGCGCCGAAAGGTCGGGGCTGACCACCACCGGCGGCCTCTCGGCATAGCGGTCGTTGGCATTCGCGGCACCGGCGGCAAGCACGGCCGCGGCGCCGAACAGTGGGAACAAGAATATCTTCATCGCAACGCACCTTGATCGTCGAACATGCCGGGGTGCAAAGCCTCCCCGATTTCGCCGACATTGGGCGCGAAGCGGCAACCGAAACATGAATCGGAATGCGTAAAATGCCGATCTGTCAGTAAAGCTTTTGGTGTGGTTACCGCCCGGTTCAGGAATCTGGTAAAGCCGCGGTAAAGGCCGCGTCAAAACGCGTTAACGCCAGGACAAGAACGGAATTCCTCCATGGACGAAAAGACAGGTCTGCTTGCCGGTCCCGACGGCGTCGCCCGCTGCTTCTGGCACGGCAACCTGCCGGATTATCTGCACTACCACGACCACGAATGGGGCCGGCCGGTCGCCGACGATCGCCGCCTGTTCGAGAAGATCTGCCTCGAGGGTTTCCAGTCGGGCCTGTCCTGGCTGACCATATTGCGCAAGCGCGACAATTTTCGCGAGGCCTTCGCCGGCTTCGATGTCGACAAGATCGCCGCCTTCACCGACGCCGATGTCGAGCGCCTGCTCGGCAATGCCGGCATCATCCGCCATCGCGGCAAGATCGTGTCGACCATCAACAACGCCAAACGCGCCCGCGAGCTCATCGACGAGGCCGGCTCGCTGGCGGCATGGTTCTGGAAGTTCGAGCCAGGACCGGACGAGCGGCCCGAGATCGTCGATCTCGCCCATCTGCGCGCCAACCCGACGACGGCCGTCTCGGTCCGCATTTCGAAAGAACTGAAGAAGCGCGGCTGGAGCTTTGTCGGCCCGACCACCGTCTACGCCTTCATGCAGGCGATGGGGCTAGTCAACGACCATCTCGAGGGCTGCGTCTGCCGCGAGCCGGTCGAGGCGGAGCGGAAAGCCTTCAAGCGGCCGAAATAGCGGCTCAGGCGCCGCCGGCGCCGGCGAGGAAAAACCCGGCGAGGATGGCCGCCAGCGCGGCGAACACCGGATAGATCACCAGCAGGCCGGTTATCAGCACGTCGCGCATGGTCGGCCCGTTGCGCTGTTGCGCCGCGATCTCGAACGGTCCCGCGAATTGCTTCGTCGCCTTCGGCGCATGATTGTCGGCCGGCCGCAGCCGGACCGAGGCGTCGCGTGCGCCGCTATCGATGATGTCGAACTTCTGTAGCGTGGCCATGGGCCCGAACCCCTTGTTTCGGCGCGCTTATCGGCCCGGATTGTGTCTGCACGATGCCGCGCGCATGGCGCAATTGTTTCAGCTTCTTTTTCTTGCCTTCTCCCACAAGGGGGAAGGAGAAGCGCAAACCCTTGCCGCTCCCGGCTGCATCGGTTAGGACACCGGCGCCGTAGAAATCGGTTATTTAGCCGATCCCCGGAACGCCACGAAACACCGAGTACCCATCCCATGGCCGACAAATCCGAAAAGATGAAAGCGCGGCTGCCGCGCGGCTTTGTCGACCGCGGCGCCGCCGACCTGCGCGCCGTCGAGAAGATGATGGCGACGATCCGCTCGGTCTTCGAGCTCTACGGTTTCGAGCCGGTCGACCAGCCGCTCATCGAATATACCGACGCGCTCGGCAAATTTTTGCCAGACCAGGACCGGCCGAACTCGGGCGTGTTCTCGTTCCAGGACGACGACGACCAGTGGCTGTCGCTGCGCTACGATTTGACCGCGCCGATGGCGCGCTTCGTCGCCGAGAATTACGAGCGCCTGCCGAAACCCTATCGCAGCTATCGCTCCGGCTGGGTGTTCCGCAACGAGAAGCCCGGTCCCGGCCGCTTCCGCCAGTTCATGCAGTTCGACGCCGATACCGTGGGCACCCCGGGCGTTGCGGCCGATGCCGAGATGGCGATGATGATGGCGGACGTGATGGAGGCGCTGGGCATCAAGCGCGGCGACTACGTCATCCGTGTCAACAACCGAAAAGTGCTCGACGGCGTGCTGGAGGCGATCGGCCTCGGCGGTGACGAAAATGCCGGGCGCCGGTTGACGGTGCTGCGGGCGATCGACAAGCTGGACAAGCTCGGCGTCGAGGGCGTGCGCCTGCTTTTGGGCGCCGGGCGCAAGGACGAGAGCGGTGATTTCACCAAGGGCGCCGGGCTGGACAATACGCAAATCGACGTTGTCATCAGCTATTTCACAGTCATGGCGCAGCATGATCCCGAAAAAATTGTCCAGACACTGGCATCCATCAACCCCGGTCTCAGCAATCTTATCGAGGAAAGGAAACTCGAACATCTGGGCATCACGAACGCCTCGTTTGTTGAGGGTCTTGCAGAGTTGGAGCAGATAAGAACCATGGTCGCACAAAGCGGCTACGGTGAGGATCGCATTCGCATCGACCCCTCCGTCGTGCGTGGCCTCGAATATTACACCGGCCCGGTCTACGAGGCCGAGCTGCTGGCCGAGATCCCCAATGAGGACGGCCAGATCGTGCGCTTCGGTTCGGTTGGCGGCGGCGGACGTTATGACGGTCTCGTCTCGCGCTTCCGTGGCGAGCCGGTGCCGGCGACAGGTTTTTCCATCGGCGTCTCACGGCTGATGACGGCGCTGAAGAACCTGGGCAAGCTCGATACTTCCGATGTCATCGCGCCGGTCGTCGTGCTGACCATGGACAAGGATACGGAAAGCCTCGGCCGCTACCAGAAGATGGTGGCCGAGCTGCGCGCCGCCCGCATCCGCTCGGAAATGTATCTCGGCGGCGCCGGCATGAAGGCGCAGCTGAAATACGCCGACCGCCGCGGCAGCCCCGTCGCTGTCATCCAGGGCGGCGACGAGCGCGCCAAGGGCGAGGTGCAGATCAAGGACCTGATCGAGGGCGCCCGCATGTCGGCCGAGATCGCCGATAACGCCGAATGGCGCGCCGCACGGCCGGCGCAGGTGACGGTGGCGGAGAGTGAACTGGTTGCCGAAGTGAAGAAGATACTTGCGGCGCAGGCGGCTGACCGCGCGAAGGGTGGCGCGTGAACACCCCCCTCTGGCCTGCCGGCCATCTCCCCCGCAAGGGGGGAGATTGGATGTCGCGCCTGCTTTCGCCAATCTCCGGCGTTGGAGAAAAGGTGCCGGGGCCCAAGCTGCCGATCTCCCCCCTTGCGGGGGAGATGTCCGGCAGGACAGAGGGGGGTGCCTCGCGCCCAACCGATCAATGACCTCCCGCTACCCCGCCGTCGCATCCGACATCACCAAGCTCTTCGCCGCGCGCAACACCCATGCGGTCGAAGTCGCCGTGCTTCAGCCGGCCGACCCGTTCCTCGACATGGCCGGCGAGGATTTGCGCCGTCGCATCTTTCTCACCGAGAGCGAGACCGGGCAGACGCTTTGCCTGCGGCCGGAATTCACCATTCCGGTTTGCCTCGACCACATTGCTAGCCAGGCGGGCACGCCGCGCCGCTATTCCTATCTCGGCGAGGTGTTTCGCCAGCGCCGCGAGGGCGGCAACGAATTCTTCCAGGCCGGTATCGAGGACCTCGGCGACCGCGACACCGCCGCCGCCGACGCCCGCTCGCTGGCCGATGCGCATGCGCTGCTCTCGTTGGCGCTGCCCGGCCGCGAGTTGGTGGTCACGCTCGGCGACCAGACCATTTTCGAGGCGGTGCTGGCAGCGCTTGGCCTGCCGCGCGGCTGGCGCATGCGGCTGGCGCGCGCCTTCGGCTCGGCGGCGATGCTGGAGGCAGCCCTTGCCGACCTCGCCAATCCGCCGCGCAACAGCCAGCTCGCCGGCGCGGTCGCCGCCCTTGTCCTTGATGGCGATCTGGACGCTCTTTCGGCGCATATCGCCGGCGGCATGGAAGAGGCCGGCCTGTCGGCAACGGCCGGGCGTTCGCCCTCCGAAATCGCGCGGCGCCTGGTCGAGAAGGCCGAATTGCGCAGCGTGCGGCTGTCGAACGAGGCATTTGCGGCGCTGAAGGGGTTTCTGGCGATCGACGTGCCGCTCGACAGCGCCGCCGGGGCGCTCGAAAGCTTTGCCGCCGATGCCGGCCTTTCGCTGGGCGCCGCGCTGGACAATTTTGCCGCCCGCGCGGCGGCCATCGCAAGCCTCGGCCTGCCGATGTCTGAAATCCGCTACGACGCCGCCTTCGGCCGCCCGCTCGATTACTACACCGGCCTGGTCTTCGAGATCGCGGCGCAGGATGGCGACCGGCCGCTGGCCGGTGGTGGCCGCTACGACCGGCTGCTGACGCTGCTCGGCGCAAAAACGCCGATCCCCGGCGTCGGCTTTTCCGTCTGGCTCGACCGCATCGAGGCGCTGCGGGAGAAGGCGCCATGATCACGCTGGCGCTGCCGTCGAAGGGCCGGCTCAAGGAGCAGGCGCTGGAGGTGCTGGCCAAGGCCGGGCTTGCCGTCAGCCTGCCCGGCGATGAGCGCAAATACCGCGCCCGTATCGATGGCATGGACGGCGTCGAGATAGCGTTCCTGTCGGCCTCCGAGATCGCGGGCGAAATCGGCCAGGGCTCGGTCGATCTCGGCATCACCGGCGAGGATCTGCTGCGCGAAAACCTTGCCGATTGCGAGGCGCGCGCCGAAATCATCGCCCGCCTCGGTTTCGGCAATGCCGATGTCGTCGTCGCCGTGCCCGACATCTGGCTCGATGTCGACACGATGGCCGATCTCGACGACGTGGCCGCCGACTTCCGCCAGCGCCATGGCCGGCGGCTCAGGATCGCCACCAAATACTGGCGCCTGACCCAGCAGTTCTTTTCGCAAAAGCACGGCATCCAGGTCTATCGCATCGTCGAAAGCCTGGGCGCCACCGAAGGCGCGCCGGCGGCCGGATTGGCCGATATCGTCGTCGACATCACCACGTCAGGCTCGACGCTGCGCGCCAACCATCTCAAGGTGCTGGCCGATGGGCTCATCCTGCGCTCGCAGGCCTGTCTCGTCGCGTCGCGGAAGGCGCGCGCGGCGGCGGACGAGGCCGTGCTGCGCGATATTGCGGGCAGGATGGTGTCGGTGAACGCAGGCTGACGCCGCCGATCTCCCCCCTTGAGGGGGAGATGTCGCCGAAGGCGACAGAGGGGGTCGGTACGTCTTCACGCGACTCTCCTGACCGACAGAACAGGCTGGAGCTCCACGCGCGGCGCCCCCCTGGCCTGCCGGCCATCTCCCCCTCGAGGGGGGAGATAAGCAGCTGCGCCGACCCGAAGCAATTTCCTGACATACAGCAATTTTGTTCTTGCTTTGTGCCGGCAGCTATGCTACTAATCTCGCTATGGTGCCAATTGGCCCTGAAGACCCGCCCGCCGAGGCGGGTTTTTTGTTTTTGGCCCTGACAGGCGAGTTCCAGCGCAAGCCCCACCATCGACGGGATTTCCACCACCCCGCCGGGCTGATAGGCTCGGCTGGTCTGCGGAGGACACGGCGATGCCGATCAATCTCGACGAGTTGAAGAATGCCACCAGCCTGCGCGGCAAGCGCGATGGCGGCTCGTTCATTGCGCCGGTCGACGGCACGGCGCATGTCTCGGGCGAGCGCAGCGTGCCGCTGCTCAACCTGACGATCCCGGCGCTGTTTGCCGATACGGTCAGCAAATACGGCACGCTCGATGCCGCCGTCTTCGTCGAGCAGGACAAGCGTTTTACCTGGGAAGAGCTATCGGAGACCGTCGATGCGCTCGCCGCCGGCTTCCTGGCGCTCGGCCTCGAGAAAGGCGATCGCGTCGGCATCTGGTCGCCGAACCGCTGGGAATGGCTGGTGACGCAATTCGCCACCGCCCGCATCGGCCTGATCCTGGTCAACATCAACCCGGCCTACCGGCTGGTCGAGCTGGAATATGCCTTGAACAAGGTGGCTTGCCGAGCGCTCGTCACCGCCGCCAAGTTCAGGAGTTCCGACTATCTCGGCATGATCGAGACGCTGGCGCCGGAGATCGCCACGGCCACCCCCGGCAAGCTCGACGCCAGCAGACTGCCGGCGTTGAAGATCGTCATCCGCATGGACGAGGAGAGTTCGCCGGGCATGTTCAATTTCGCCGATGTGCTGGCGATGGCCGGGCGCGACGAGCATGACCGGCTCGACCGCATTTCCGACGGGCTGAAACCGGACGACGCCATCAATATCCAGTTCACCTCAGGCACGACCGGCGCGCCGAAAGGCGCAACGCTGACCCACAACAACATCGTCAACAACGGCAATTTCGTAACTTCGGCAATCAGGCTCACCGTCGACGACCTGCTGTGCATCCCGGTGCCGCTCTACCACTGCTTCGGCATGTCGATGGGCACGATGGGCTGCGTCACCCAGGGCGCGACCATGGTTTTCCCGAGCGAGGGGTTCGATGCCGGCGCCACGCTGAAGGCGGTGGCAACCGAACGCTGCACCGCGCTTTACGGCGTGCCGACGATGTTCGTCGGCCTGCTCGACCACCCGGAGTTCGCCTCCTTCGATCTCACCAGCCTGCGCACCGGCATCATGGCCGGCTCGCCATGCCCGATCGAGGTGATGAAGAAGGTGGTGTCGCTGATGCATATGGCCGAGGTGACCATTGCCTACGGCATGACCGAGACCAGCCCGGTGTCGTTCCAGAGCAGCGTCGACGACCCCCTGGAAAAGCGCGTCTCGACCGTCGGCCGCGTCCATCCGCATGTCGAGGTCAAGGCCATCGACGCCGAAGGCGCCACCGTCGCGGTCGGCACGCCTGGCGAGCTCTGCACGCGCGGCTATTCGGTGATGAAGGGCTATTGGGACGACGAGGCAAAGACCCGCGAGGCCATCGACGCGGAGGGCTGGATGCACACCGGCGACCTCGCCACCATCGACGCAGACGGCTATTGCAACATCGTCGGCCGGGTCAAGGACATGGTCATCCGCGGCGGCGAGAACGTCTATCCGCGCGAGGTCGAGGAATTCCTCTATCGCCACCCCAAGATCAAGGAGGTGCAGGTGTTCGGCATTCCCGACCCGAAATACGGCGAGGAGCTGTGCGCCTGGATCGTGCTGAAGCCCGGCCAGATCACCACCGAGCAGGAGATCAAGGCCTTCTGCGCCGGCCAGATCGCCCATTTCAAGATCCCGCGCTACATCCGCTTCCGCACCGAATTGCCGATGACGGTGACCGGCAAGCCGCAGAAATTCCTGATGCGCCAGGCGATGATCGATGAACTGGGATTGGTGACGCAGAAGACGGCTTGAGAAGGCTTGCGTCTACGCGTGACGGAGGCGTTGTTTGGGCAACATATTGAGGGGGTGTTCCATGCGGATTGGGTTAGGCGTGCTTTTCCTGGCAACGCAGCTGGCAGCGACCGCGGCGCTGGCGCAGACGGCGGCCGAGCGTGAGGCCTGCCAGGCAGATTACCAGAGATTGTGCAAGGGCGTGCTGCCGGGCGGTGGCCGCGTCGTCAAATGCCTGGCCGGTCACATGAGCGAGCTGACGCCCGAATGCAGGAAGGTCGTCAAGGCCAACACGCCCGGCTAGCGTGCGAGCTTCCCTGCGGATGACATGATGTTTCGGACCAGGGGACAGGCGAGGTGTGCGGGGGCAGGAGGATTCTTGCGAAGAGGACCCCCACCCCTGACTCTCCCCACAAGGGGGAGGGGGACTTTCGGTGGTGCCGACCTTTGCAAAATTGCCTGCATTTCGTCGCCAAAAGGAAAGCAAGGGCGCGCGGCAGCGTTCCCTCCCCCTTGTGGGGAGGGTTAGGGTGGGGGTCCATTTTCGCAAGACTCCAAATGCGATTGCCTTCCCCTTGAAGGGGTAGGTACGCTGCGATGGGGCTCGTCATGACCTGTCATATGCGATTCCTCTGGATGGTCGCGGTGCGCAACAGTGGTTGCAAATCGCCCTTCCAGGGGATTCGCGGGAAGGCAAAACGGTGACAATGAGTGGTTTCGCAAGATCGGCGGTTTCCTACGGCATGCCGTTGGCCGCGCTGGCGATGGCTGTCGCGGTCAGGGCCAGCGGGGTGTCGGTGGACGAAGGGTCGCTGGGTACCAGGATATTTATCGGCGCGCTGTCGAGCGCGATCATGTTCATCACCATTTTTGTGGTGCTCGACCACGCCGAGGCGGTGGCCCGGCGGGTAGGCGAGCCGTACGGCACGTTGGTGCTGACCATCGCCGTGACCGCAATCGAAGTGTCGATCATCGTTTCCATCATGCTGCATGGCGCGAACAACCCGACGCTTGCACGCGAATCCGTGTTCTCGACGGTGATGATCACCTCCACCGGCGTCGTCGGCATGTGCCTGACGTTTGGCGGCTGGCGCCATCGCAAGCAGGCGATCGTGCGCCAAGGCACAAGCGCCTATCTGGCGGTTCTGGTCGCGCTGAGCGTCATGACGCTCATTCTGCCGACCTACACGCGAACCACCGATCCCGGCACGTTCTCGGCAGCTCAGCTTGGCTTCGTCAGCGTGCTTTCGGTGCTGCTGTATGCCGGTTTTCTGTTCGCGCAGACTGTCCGCCACCGCGACGATTTCATCGACGCACAAGCGCACGGCGCCACAGTGCGAACCGACGCTAACGAAAGCCTCGCCGCCGGCGCTATTCTCCTGCTGATCGGGCTGATCGGCATTGTCATGCTGGCCGAGCAAGTCGCGGCAAGCGTCGAAGATGCGCTCATTGCCTATGAGGTGCCGCAGGCCGATGCCATTGTCGGCGCGATGATCGCCGGGCTGGTGTTGATGCCGGAGGCGATTTCGGCGGTCCGTGCCGCACTCAGCAACGAACTGCAGCGCGGCCTGAACGTCGCCATGGGTTCGGCCTGCGCGACGATCGGCCTGACAATACCGGGCATAGCCGCCGCCAGCCTGCTCACCGGAAGAGGGCTGACCCTGGGGCTGCCGGCGACCGACACGGTGCTTTTGGTCCTGGCGCTTTTCATCTGCAATGTGAGCTTTAGCACGGAGAGAACGACGTTCCTGACCGGGCTGGTGCACCTTGTGGTGTTTTTTACCTGGGTGTTTTTGATATTTGTGCCGTGAGGGGGTGGGAGGCGCAGATGGGCTAGAACGCCGCCTTGTAGATGGCGAAGCGGATCGTACCGCTGTCGGCGTGCAGCGCTGTCAATCAGGCTTGGTGCTATATTATTGCAGTGACCCTGCCCGACGCATCGAGGCGACAACTGACTTGCGCCTGCCGGACTTCGATGCCGCCTTCTCTTGCGTAGTCTATTCGCACCTCGATCGGCGCCGTGAGTGCACCCCGAAGTTGACGCAAGGCGCCTGCGCTTGCCGCGTGGACACGGACGGCGCCCAGCGGCGTCGCAGCGGCCATGATCGCCGCGCGGCAGGCTCGCACGACCGCAATCGGCGTACCGGGTCTCGGTGTCAGTGGCCCCAGAGATCCAAAGGGATATCCCTCGGTGAAGTCACCCTCACCGGCTTTGGAAGGCCTGAGGACGGGTGGCAGCACGATGGATTGCCTGGCGGTCTTCGCAGAGGCAGGGGCCGACGCTGCAGTCGAACTGTCGGGTGCGGTAGCCGCCTCGTTTTCGGCGGACGGATCGTCGCCCACACTGGCATTTGTGCTTGTGTCACCAACGTTGCCGCTGGCACCAACGCCTGCGTCGACTGATCCGTCATCTGCACCGACCGAAGCTCCAAGATTTGCTCCGCCTACGCCGTCGACGCTCGTGCCCGCCCCGACAGATACGCCTTGCGAACCGGCGCTCACTCCAGCACCGACCCCGACACCGCCGGCCCTACCGCCCACGCCTGCTTCAAGTGCCGAGGCAGGCCCAATTGTAGTCCCGATCACCAAGGCGGCTGCGACATACTTGTTCATAGTCGTCTCCCCTGCGGCTTTCGCTCACTAGTCTTCACTCGCGCGGCTCGAGCTTTTTGATGGCCGGGTTGGAAGCAATGCTGCGGGAAGAGGTATGGTTGCCAGCAGAGCAGTTTGCGGCGACTTTTGGACCTTCACTCTCTGTTTTTCCGGCAAGCCCGGTTTACGGGCTGGTTTGGCGCCCGAACGCGATAACCTACTTGCAAGTGCACTCGCGGGGGTACGTGTTTTCGGCGCGCGCTCCACAGCCGCAGTCCGACGCTTACCCTTGACGGTATCAATTGCCTCACGCGCCGCACTGAGGCTGCGGGCTAGGCCGATAGCCCTTTCACGCTCTTGGTCGAGCGCCGCACTCAATGCTACCGAATTCTGCTTTAAAGCATCGCGCTCCTGGCGAACAATATCGAGGTCACGTACAGCTGAATCTGCTCGTTCGCGTCCCCGTTCGAGTCTTTCTCGAACCTGCTTTAGAGCGGCCTCGGCCACCTGTCGGTCCCTTATGGCGTTGGCCTGCTCGACGGCTGCCAGATTTGCGCCTGTCTTCAGAGCATCGATAGTTTGGCGAGCCGTGGCAAGTTCTTGTTCCAGGAGCTCAACCTTGTGCCGCTCGTCATCAAGCGCTCGCTTCGCAGCAAGCTGGGAGGCTTCCATAGAGGGGTGCGCGCCAAGCGCGGTGGCCTGCTCGCTGTTCCAGAGACTGGCTTCAGCCCTGTAGCTTTCGATAACGCGCTGCGCCGTATCCAGATCGAGCGCGAGCGCTTCGTCTGTTCGCTGCTGCTCTTTTAGGGCTTGTGCTTGCTGAGCCGCCGTGTCTGCCAGCACGTGTGCCTGGGCGCTTAGCTCACGTATGCTGCGCTGCATGACGTTTAGCTCCGCTCGTGCTGCGGCCAATTCGCGGCGTAAAGCCTCCTCATGCTCGCCGAGCGGCGGTTGCGCGCCCTCCTTGAGTGCCTGTGTTTCGCTGAGCACCAGCTCTCTGGATATATGGGATCCGAGCGCGCTCGGTTGTGGCTTGCCCGGTTCTTTGTCGACCTTGGTATGTTCGGAAACCACGACCGACGAGCTGTCGTTAGCTATGGCCGCTGGCGCTTCGGACGCCAACTGACCATTTGCCGGAGATGCCAACAGCAGAACGAGGCATAACGGAATGAGGGACGACACGCCGTTACACCCCCTGCCGCTTATCTCGTGAGGTAAAATCAAGGGCCGTCGTTTAATGAAGGTGAAGTCACAGCGGAGACATTTTGACCTGGTACTCTGCACATGATTCATCACTGAACCTCACCGATCGCAGCCCTCACCGCTATTGTATTCTCCACTTACTGCACGCCGCGGCGCCGTGGATGCCGCACCAAAAAGATCAATGCTAGTGAAGCACCCTCGGCAACGCCAAAGCACGGAATTGCGCGCAAAGGCTGGTTCGTATTTCCTTAGTTGTCATCATTCGAACAAACGGAACTTTCGGCTTTCGGCATGACCATCTTCTCTACCTAACGGCTGTGATGCGGCGCAAAGCAGCCATTCAGGCTGCGAAGGTCGACTTCGGGTCAACACCAAACCTTTCGCTGGATGGTGCGGCGCACCCGCCAGCACCGCCGCCTCCAACCCGCGGATGATCTTCGCCGGCTTGATACATTCGTCGTGCGGGACCTTGTCGCGGCACGACGCCCGCCATGACCGCCGCACCGTTCGCAGATCTCTGCCGCCAGCGGAACCGACCGGCATCCAACCGGTTAATCGGCATGAAGCTTCCACCAACCCCAAGGGCGCACCATGAGCATCCTGCAAACCACCAAGAAAGCCCTCGAGCAGGTCACCGGCATCGCCAGGCCGGACAGGCGAGAGGTTGCCGACCTCCTGAGGCCGCGCAAACCAAACGCGTTTCGGTTCAGCGATGATGGCCTGGTGCCCAACCATCCGTTCTGGCCGCTTGTCGTCTATCGCGGCGCTGTGAAGCTGCCCGAAGACTTCGATCCGGCGGCCGTCATGGAGGCGCTTTTCGAAGCAAATGGCTGGGGCGATAGCTGGCGCAATGGCATCTACGGTTACGTTCATTACCATTCGCGCATCCACGAGGTGCTGGGCGTTGCGCGCGGCACGGCCAAGGTCCGCTTTGGCGGCAGCAAGGGGCGAACGCTGTCGCTGAAGGCCGGCGACGTCGCGGTGCTTCCGGCCGGCACCGGGCACCAGCGTCTTTCCGCATCCGACGATTTTCTGGTCGTCGGCGCCTATCCTCCATCCGGCACCTATGACCTGTGTACGACCGCTGCCGATCATGACAGGGCGGTCGTCACGATCCCCAGGGTCGGCCGGCCGCGCAAGGACCCTGTCTACGGAAGCAAAGGCCCGTTGCTCGCAGCCTGGGAAAAAGGTTGAAGTCGTCCCTTTCGAAGGGGGGCCTGCGGGTCCGCTTCGGGGCTAACCGGATCCAACATCCGCCGCTCTACGCCGCCAGCACCGCCGCATCCAGCCCGCGGATGATCTTGGCCAGTTCGACACATTCGTCGTGGCGCACCTTGTTGCGCCGCCAAGCGAGGCAGATCGTGCGCTGCGGCATCGGCTCCTGGAACGGCACGATCTTCAGGTCGCGCATGGCGCTCGCCGGCCCTGCCGCCATTTCCGGGATGAGCGTGACGCCGAGCCCGTGCGCCACCATCTGTAAGAGCGTCGTCAGGCTGGTCGCGCCGTAGCTTGCCATCGCCACCGGCCGCACGCTGCCGCAGACGGCGAGCGCCTGTTCGCGCAGGCAATGGCCTTCCTCCAGCAGCATCAGCCTTTCCAGCGCGGGGCTTTCCGGCGGCACCGGCGGTGAGGCGAAGGCGGGGTCGCCGGCCGGCACGGCCAGGAAGAACCGGTCCGAGAAAAGTTCTTCGGTGACCAGGCCCGGGTAATCGAGGGGCAGTGCCGCGACGAAGGCGTCGAGCTTTCCCGAGTTGGTGTCGTCGACCAGCGACGCGGTCACCGCCTCGCGCAATTCGAGCTGCAATGCCGGGAAATGCCGTTTCAGCTCCGGCAGCACATGCGGCAGCAGATAGGGCGCCACCGTCGGGATGATGCCGAGGCGGAAGCGGCCTTCCAGCGCCGGGCGGCCGCGCCGGGCCGTCGCCTCGACGTCGCGGACGTCGGCAAGGATGCGCTCGATGCGCGGCAGCAAGCCCTGCGCCTCGTCGGTCATGCGCACCGCCTTGCCGCCGCGCTCGAACAGACGGCAATTGAGCCTCAGCTCCATCTCGGCGATCTGTGCGGACAGCGCCGGCTGGCTGACGCCAGCGAGCTTGGCGGCGCGGCCGAAATGCAGCGTCTGCGCCAGCGCCTCGAAATAATGCATCTGCCGGACGGTCAAACCGATCATAAGAAAAACCTATCAGAATAAACAGCAAAGGCAATTTGTCTTTATCGGCCGAGCAGGCTAGTCTGGAACCATTCCAGGATGGCGCGGCTCGCTGGCCCTGCCCGGAAAATCAACAAAATCCCGGAAAAATCAACAAATCGGAGGCAAAGATGGACGCGAAAACCGACGACAACAGCGCCGGCAAATGCCCGGTCCCACATGGATCGGCCAGGAGGAGCAACCGCGACTGGTGGCCAAACCAGCTCGACCTTGGCGTCCTCCACCAGCAGTCCAGCCTCTCGGATCCGATGGACGAGGACTTCGATTACGCCAAGGAATTCAAGAGCCTCGATCTCGATGCGGTGATCAGGGATCTGCACCAGGTGATGACCGATTCGCAGGATTGGTGGCCGGCCGATTTCGGCCACTACGGCCCGCTCTTCATCCGCATGGCCTGGCACAGCGCTGGCACCTATCGCATCGGCGACGGCCGTGGCGGCGCCGGCGCAGGTCAGCAGCGTTTCGCGCCGCTCAACAGCTGGCCGGACAACGCCAATCTCGACAAGGCGCGCCGGCTGCTGTGGCCGGTCAAGCAGAAATACGGCAGGAAGATCTCCTGGGCCGACCTGTTGATCCTCACCGGCAACGTCGCGCTGGAATCGATGGGCTTCAAGACCTTCGGCTTCGCCGGCGGCCGCGCCGACGTCTGGGAGCCCGAGCAGGACGTGGACTGGGGATCGGAAACCAAGTGGCTCGCCGACGAGCGCTATTCCGGCGACCGCGAACTTCACGGCCATCTCGGCGCCGTGCAGATGGGGCTGATCTACGTCAACCCGGAAGGGCCGAACGGCACGCCCGATCCATTGGCTGCGGCGCGCGACATCCGCGAAACCTTCGCTCGCATGGCCATGAACGATGAGGAAACCGTGGCGCTCATCGCCGGCGGTCACACCTTCGGCAAGACCCACGGCGCCGGTGATGCATCGCTGGTCGGCCCGGAGCCGGAAGGCGCCGGCATCGAGGCGCAGGGCCTCGGCTGGTCGAGCAAGCACGCCACCGGCATTGCCGGTGACGCCATCACCTCGGGCCTCGAGGTGACCTGGACCACGACGCCGACCAAATGGAGCAACAACTTCTTCGACAATCTGTTCAACTACGAATGGGAGCTGACCAAGAGCCCGGCCGGCGCCCATCAGTGGACGCCCAAGGGCGGCGCCGGTGCAGGCACCGTGCCGGACGCGCACGATCCGTCGAAGCGTCGCGCCCCGGCGATGCTGACCACCGACCTCGCTTTGCGCGTCGACCCGGCCTATGAGAAGATCTCGCGGCGCTTCCATCAGAATCCTGATCAGTTCGCCGATGCCTTCGCCCGCGCCTGGTTCAAGCTGACCCATCGCGACATGGGTCCGGCCGTCCGCTATCTCGGCCCGCTCGTGCCGAAGGAAGAGCTGATCTGGCAGGATCCGATACCGCCAGTCGACCACGAACTGGTCAGCGAGCAGGATATCGCCTCGCTGAAGGCGAAGATCCTGGCCTCCGGCCTGTCCGTCTCAGAACTGGTCTCGACCGCCTGGGCCTCGGCCTCGACTTTCCGAGGCTCCGACAAGCGTGGCGGCGCCAACGGCGCCCGCATCCGCCTGGCGCCGCAGAAGGATTGGGAGGTCAACCAGCCGGCGCAACTGGCCAAGGTGCTCGAAAAGCTCGAAGGCATCCAGAGCGAGTTCAACGCAGCGCAGTTCGGCGGCAAGAAGATCTCGCTTGCCGACCTTATCGTCCTCGGCGGCGTAGCGGCGATCGAGAAGGCGGCGAAAGACGGCGGCCATGAGGTGGGGGTGCCGTTCACGCCAGGCCGCATGGACGCCTCGCAGGAACAGACGGATGTCCAGTCCTTCGCCGCGCTCGAGCCGAAAATCGATGGCTTCCGCAATTATGTCAGGGGCAAGCCGCCGATGTCGGTCGAAGCGATGCTGGTCGATCGGGCGCAGCTGCTGACCTTGACGGCGCCGGAGATGACGGTGCTCGTTGGCGGGTTGCGGGTGCTCGGCGCCAACACCGGTCAGTCGAAGCACGGGGTGTTCACCGACAGGCCGGGCACGTTGACCAACGATTTCTTCGTCAACCTGCTCTCCATGAACACTGTCTGGGATCCGGCGGCCGGCTCCGATGAAGTCTACGAAGCGCGCGACCGCAAGACCAGGGCGGTCAAGTGGACCGGCACCCGCGCGGACCTGATCTTCGGCTCGCATGCGCAGCTGCGGGCGCTGGCCGAGGTCTACGGGTCGGCGGACGCCGGGCAGAAGTTCGTCAGGGATTTCGTCGCGGCGTGGACCAAGGTGATGAACGCCGACCGTTTTGACCTCGCGGCCTGATCCGGGCATACGAATTTCTCGACGCAACAAAAAAAGGCGCGGGCCTCGACCCGCGCCTTTTTTCGTTGGGCTTCCGAAAAGTCAGTCCTTCTCGAAGATACCGGCCTTGGCAACCACGCCGGCAATGGCGCCGCCGATCAGCGGCGCGACGATGAACAGCCACAGCTGGCCGATCGCCGCAGTTCCCGAAAACAGCGCCGGTCCGATCGAACGGGCCGGGTTGAGCGATGTGCCGGTCACCGGGATGATGGCGAAGTGCAGGCCGGCCAGCGTCAGGCCGATTACGAGGCCGGCGAAGGCCGTGGTGTGCTTGGCGTTGGTGACGCCGAGGATCACCGTGACGAAGGTGAAAGTGCCGATCAGCTCCCACAGCAAGGCCGAGCTGACGCCCCATTTCGTCACATCCCAGCCATTGGCGCCGAAGCCGCCGGTGTGGCCGCCGACCTGTCCGGAGACGATGATCCACAGTGCCAGCGACGCGATGATGGCGCCGATGACCTGCGCGATCCAATAGGGAATGACATCCCTGGCCGGCATCCGCCCGGCGAGGAATACACCGAGCGTCACCGCCGGATTGAGGTGCGCGCCCGAAATCGGGCCGATCGCATAGGCCGCCGCGATCAGGCCGATGCCGAACGCCAGACCGATACCTTCCTGGCCAAGCGGCAGCGCGCCGCCGAAGCCGCCCGTCACCACCGAAGCCGTGCCGATGAACACCAATAGAAACGTGCCTAGAACTTCCGCCAGATAAGTCTTCATTGCCCTCTCCTCGTATCGACCCGCGGCTCCGCCTTTTCTGCGACGCGAATCACCGCGCAAAGAGTATTCGCAACCGGAAAACTTGGAAAGCAGAGCAGTTTCGCAAGCTGCTATGCTTGTGAGCGCCAGACATGCACATTAGAGACTTGTAATATATTGATCGAATTGTTTAGTTACGCATGCCGGCGCCCGCTTGGTGGCGGCGGCTCGCGATGCACCAACCCACACTCGTCACCCCTTGCATGGATTGTCTCGCCGTCGGGGAAACAGAACTGTTTCAATCAGGACACGAAAAGCTCTAAGAGCAGGGCCGGATTTTGTTTTGCTGAGTAATGGAAGACGACAATGAGACTGGGCGGGCGGCTGGCGGCAGCCATTGAAGTGCTTGACGACATTGGCCGGCGCCACCGTCCGGTTGCCGATGCGCTGAAGGACTGGGGCCTGTCGCACCGCTTCGCAGGTGGCGGCGACCGCGCCGCGATCGGCAACATCGTCTACGACGCGCTGCGTCGCAAGCGCTCGGCCGGCTGGCTGCTCGGCGAGGACACGCCGCGCGCCATCGGCTTCGGCGCGCTGCTGCTCGAATGGGGCCAGACGGCGCAGTCGCTGAACGAGGCGCTCGAGGGCGACAAGTTCGCGCCGCCGCTGCTTACCGCCGACGAACTGGCAACGCTCGGCGGTCGCCGGCTCGCCGATGCGCCGCCGGCTGTCAGGGCAGACATCCCCGACTGGTGCATGCCGCTGTTCGAGCGCGCGTTCGGCACGGCCTGGGTGGAAGAGGGTGCCGCGCTGGCGACACGCCCGCCGCTCGACCTCAGGGTTAATACGCTTAAGGCCGATCGCGGCAAGGTGCTGGCCGAGTTGGCGGAGACCGGCGCCAAGCCTGCGCGGATCGCGCCGCACGGCATCCGCATCCCGCCGATCGAAGGCGACGGCAGGCATCCGAACGTGCAGGCCGAACCGGCCTTCCAGAAAGGCTGGTTCGAGGTTCAGGACGAGGGTTCGCAGATTGCGGCCGAACTGGCCGGCGCCGAACCTGGAATGCAGGTGCTCGATTTTTGCGCCGGCGCCGGCGGCAAGACGCTGGCGCTGTCCGCGGCGATGGACAATCGCGGCCAGATCTTCGCCCACGACGCCGAGAAGGCCAGGCTGGCGCCGATCTTCGACCGCATCCGCCGCTCGGAAAACCGCAATGTGCAGATCGTCACCAGGCCGGCCGAACTCGCGCCCCTCGGCAGGCATATGGACATCGTCCTGATCGATGCGCCCTGCACCGGCAGCGGCACGTGGCGGCGCCGGCCGGATGCCAAATGGCGGCTGACACAGAGGCAGCTCGACGCGCGCAAGGGCGAGCAGGAGACGATACTCGATGCCGCCAGCGACTTCGTCAAACCCGGCGGCCTGCTGGTCTACATCACCTGTTCGGTGTTCGACGAGGAAAATGGCGACCAGGTTTCGGCGTTCCGGGACCGCCATCCCGGTTTTGTCCCTGTCGATCACCGCCAGCTTTGGGACAGCCGTTTTGCGGGCCACGAAGCGGCCATGCGGATAGGCGCTGCGGGCGGCATTTCGCTGTCACCGTTGCTGAGCGGCACCGACGGTTTCTATTTCTGTGCGCTGCGCCGCGCCGGCTGAGCCATTGCCATGGACACAGAGCCGGGGCCGAATGCTGCAGTGCAGCATTTGCGATTGCCTGTCGCCCAGCCCTCTGCGATAAATGACTTTGCAATAAGATTTGCCGAGAAACGAAGGGCGACGGCCATGGCAGCAAAGATCGTTCCTGCTCCCGATTATGAGGACCGCGTCAGGACGTCCTTTGCGCGCCAGAACGCGATGATGACGATTGGCGCCGAGCTGACGCTGGTGACGCCCGGCATCATCGAGATCGAAATGCCCTATTCGGCGGCTCTGACGCAGCAGCATGGCTTTCTCCATGCCGGCGTCATTTCGACGGCTCTCGACTCGGCCTGCGGCTATGCGGCATTCTCGCTGATGCCGGAAAATTCCGGCGTGCTGACCATCGAGTTCAAGGTCAACCTGCTGGCGCCCGGCAGGGGCGAGCGTTTCCTGTTCCGCGGCTCGGTGACCAAGCCCGGCCGCACCATTATCGTCGCCGACGGCCAGGCCTATGCGTTCGCCACCGACGGCGAGGCCAAGCTGATTGCCACAATGACCGGAACGATGATGACAGTGCTCGGCCGCGACGGTATCGAAGGCTGAGGAACGGGCAGGGGAGGATCGACGATCATGGCCGGCAAGGCACCTGGTGAGCTCACCCCGATCTCCGGCAAGTCCGTTCTCTTCGTCATGGCAGCCGAAGCCGAATACGGTCCACACCTGCAGCGGCTGTTCACGCCGCTGATGACCGGCGTCGGACCGGTCGAGGCCGGCGTCGGACTTAGCGCCGAACTGTCCCGGCTGAAGACCGAAAAGGCGCTGCCCGATCTCGTCGTGTCGCTCGGGTCGGCGGGCAGCCGGACGCTGGAGCAGACTGAAATCTACCAGGCCGTTTCAGTCGCCTACCGCGACATGGACGCCTCGCCCCTGGGGTTCGAGAAGGGCGCCACGCCGTTCCTCGACCTGCCTATCAGCGTGCCGCTGCCGTTCAGAGTTCCTGGCATGAGGCAAGCGACGCTGTCGACCGGTGCGGCAATCGTCACCGGCGCCGCCTACGACGCGATCGCGGCCGACATGGTCGATATGGAGACCTTCGCCTGCCTGCGCGCCTGCCAGCTGTTCGACGTGCCGCTTATTGGCCTGCGCGGTATTTCCGACGGGGCAGCCGATCTGAGGCATGTCGGCGACTGGACCGAATATCTGCACGTCATCGACGAGAAGCTGGCCGCGGCGGTGCAACTGCTGGAACAGGCGATCGCCTCCGGCGCAATCGAGTTTGATCTGTCGCGTGAAGATGCGGAATCGGAATGAGAGAGAGGCCTCGCAACCCATTGCGCCGACTCGTTTCTTTCTCTAAACGCTCGCCATGAAAACAGCCAATCATCCCGACACCGTCCTGATTGTCGATTTCGGCAGCCAGTTTACCCAGCTGATCGCCCGCCGCATCCGCGAGGCCGGCGTCTTTTCCGAGATCGTGCCCTTCCAGTCGGCCGAGGCGGCGTTCAAGCGCATCAATCCGAAGGCGGTGATCCTGTCCGGCGGCCCGGCCTCGACCGCCGACATCGGCAGTCCGCGCGCGCCGCAGATCGTCTTCGACGCCGGCGTGCCGGTGCTCGGCATCTGCTATGGCCAGATGGCGATGTGCGTGCAGATGGGCGGCGTCGCCGAAAGCTCCGACCATCGCGAATTCGGCCGCGCCTTCGTCGAGATCGCCAAGGACAGCCCGTTGTTCGAGGGCCTGTGGGCGCCCGGCCAGCGCCACCAGGTGTGGATGAGCCACGGCGACCGCGTCATCTCCCTGCCCAAGGGGTTCGAGGTGCTCGGAAAATCGGAGGGCTCGCCCTTCGCCATCTTCGGCAATGTCGAACGCAAGATGTACGGCCTCATGTTCCACCCCGAAGTGGTGCATACGCCGGACGGCGCCAGGCTGCTCCAAAACTTCGTCCACAACATCGCCGGTATTGAGGGCGACTGGACGATGCGCGCTTACCGCGAGCACGCGGTCGAGACGATCCGCAAGCAGGTCGGCCAGGGCAAGGTGATCTGCGCGCTTTCAGGCGGCGTCGATTCCTCTGTCGCAGCACTCCTGATCCACGAGGCGGTCGGCGACCAGCTTACCTGCATCCTCGTCGACCACGGGCTGATGCGCAAGGACGAGGCATCGGGCGTGGTGGAGATGTTTCGCCAGCATTACAATCTGCCGCTGATCCTGGTCGACGCTGCGGACCGTTTCATCGGCGCGCTCGAGGGCGAGTCGGACCCCGAGAAGAAGCGCAAGACCATCGGGCGGCTGTTCATCGAGGTGTTCGAGGAGGAGGCCGAGAAGCTCGGCGGCGCCGATTTTCTGGCGCAAGGCACCCTCTATCCCGATGTCATCGAAAGCGTCTCTTTCAGCGGCGGACCGTCGGTGACGATCAAGTCGCACCATAATGTCGGCGGCTTGCCCGAACGCATGGACATGCAGCTGGTCGAGCCGCTGCGCGAATTGTTCAAGGACGAGGTGAGGGCGCTCGGCAAGGAACTCGGCCTGCCCGACAGCTTCATCGGCCGGCATCCGTTCCCCGGTCCCGGTCTCGCCATCCGCTGCCCGGGCGGCATCACCCGCGAAAAGCTGGAGATCCTGCGCGAGGCCGACGCCATCTATCTCGACGAGATCCGCAAGGCCGGCCTCTACGACGCCATCTGGCAGGCTTTCGCCGTGCTGCTGCCGGTGCAGACCGTCGGCGTGATGGGCGACGGCCGCACCTACGAGTTCGTCTGCGCGCTGCGCGCCGTCACCTCGGTCGACGGCATGACGGCGGATTTCTACCACTACGACATGGCCTTCCTCGGTGCCGCCGCTACGCGCATCATCAACGAAGTGCGCGGCATCAACCGCGTCGTCTACGACGTGACGAGCAAGCCCCCAGGTACAATCGAGTGGGAGTGACGAGGAGTACTGCGGAGTAGAAGAGGATAGAGCAGCATGTTTAAAGCGATGTTGGCTCGGCGATAATAGTCAATAGTCCCAGCCCCCGGCCACCCGGCGACGGCATAGACGAAGCATCTGGCCGATCGGCGAATGTCTGGAACGACCGTCCCACAGAGAAGGGTGGAGCAGCCTAGCCTTGCTGGGTTTGACACCCGGGGTCCGCGGCAACTGCCACCGGCGAGGCGTTGCATCTGCCGGCCACGTATCCTTTCGCTGGGTTCATCCGTCTTAGCTGTTCATGGGCACGGTCATCCTTGACATCGCCCTCCTGGACGAATTGGAGCGTGACAAATGAACAGCAAGCAGAGCCTAGCGAACAAGATACACTACGACACGCTCGCGGAGGCTTTCCGCAGCGGTCGAGAATCGCCACAGGAAGCATCCGAGTGGTCCGTTTTGACGGCAGAACCGGGCGGCGTCGATTACGTCGAGACGAACGTCGGCGACAAGACCGCGCTGTGGGTTCAGCCAAAAACGGCAGCCAAAGACCGGGTCATGCTTTACCTGCACGGCGGTGGCTATGTCGGCGGATCGATCTGGACCCATCGCAAGATGGTCGGACACCTTGCTAAGGCGATCGGCTGTTACGCTCTGCTCGCTACGTACGACTACGTTTTCCAGAGCAAGTTTCCGCGCCAAATCGAGCAGGCCGTGACCGCGTTCGAATGGCTCGCCGAGCAGGGTGTCGCGCCGAAGCACACCATAGCTGCAGGCGATTCCGCTGGTGCTGGCCTGATCGTTGCGGCGGCGATGAAACTCCGTGATGCGGGACGGCCGCTGCCGGCCGCGATCCTCAGCATCTCTGGCTGGTATGATCTGTCGGCGAGCGGGCACTCTTACGAAAGCAACCGCGAGAAGGACGCCTTCTTCCAGAAGGCGGTCGTGGATATGCTGGTATCGCAAGTCCTTGCAGGGACCGATCCCCGGCATCCACTCGCCAGCCCGATCTTTGCCGATCTGAAGGGCCTGCCGCGGATCTATCTGCAAGTGGGCGGAGACGAAACCCTGCTCGACGACAGCCGAGCGCTCGCCGACCGCGCGAAAGCCGCCGGCGTCGAGGTGCGCATAGACGTATTTCCGGGGATGCTGCACTCGTTCCAGATGATGGCCGGCCGCGCTCCCGAAGCCGACGACGCGATCGCGCGGTTGGCACAATGGGTTCGCCCCAAGCTTGGTCTGGCCGCAACCGCGGAAACACGCGCTGAAGGTCAGGAGGTCGCATGACTGGCAAATTGAAACCAAGATGTGGCAGCTGAAGGACATGCCCGAACGACCGACCGGCCTGTTCGATGCGCGATATCGCGCCTTCCTCGAGACGGTGTCAGGCGTCCGCGCCCAACTGCATCGCTACTGCGCCCGCATGACGGCCTCACGCCTCGACGGTGAGGATCTCGTGCAGGAGACGCTGTTCGAGGCCTATACGAACATTGAGACCCTCGACGATGCCCGCCGGCTGAAGCCCTGGCTGTTTCGCATCGCTCACAATCGCTGCATCGACTTTCTGAGGCGACGCGATGTGCGCGAGCGCGCGGAGCACGCCTATTCGGACGACATCGGCGTTGTCTCTGCAGAGCCGGCAGCGACCGATGCACGCCGCGCCATCGAACGGCTGGTTGGCCACTTGCCGCCCAAGGAGCGCGCCTGCATCCTCCTGAAGGACGTGTTCGACTATTCGCTGGAAGAGACCGCAGAACTCGTGGACTCGACGGTTGGGGGCGTCAAATCCGCGCTCTCCCGCGGACGGGCGAAGCTCGCCGACTTGCCCCCTGAACCTGCCGGTGAACCGAACCGTCCGCTTGATCCCGACACCGCGCGGCTCTTGCAGCGCTATGTTGACCTCTTCAACCGCCATGACTGGGATGGCGTGCGGAGCCTCACCAGCGCCGATGCTCGGTTGCGGGTCGCCGACTGCTTCGACGGCCTGCTCAGAAGTTCTCCCTATTTCGTCGAATACGAGCGAAACCCGGAGACGTGGACCATGGAGTTGGGGGCGATCGACGGAGAGCCTGTCCTGATCGTGCTCTTCCAGCGAGGCGACCGGTGGCTGGTCGCGTGGCCGGTTCGTGTCCATGTCGCCGGTCGCGTCATCGATCGCATCGAAGATTATTATGGCTGTCCATGGATGTTGGGAAACGCCGCGGAATCCGACCTGAAACTCATGACTGGGCCAGCCATTTTGGGAAGAGCATAAGGCGACGATTTCTCACTTCTGGCCTGGCGGAGTTACGATGGTGCGTCCTCAACGAAAAATCGTGGCGTGCCTCGGATCGAGCAGCACGGCGGGCAAGGGCCAGGCATTCGATTGGATGGCGGAGCTCCGCCGGCGGCCGGGCAACGGGCAATTTGAGTTCCGGAATTTTGGCGTCGGCGGCGACTTGGCCTACAACGCGCTGCAGCGGTTGCCGGATGTGCTCGCCTGTCGTCCCGACAAGGTCATCGTCTGGGTCGGCGGGAATGATGTTCTCACGCTCGTGTCACGCAAAGTGCGGCGGTTCTTTACGTTTTGGAAGCGTCTGCCCCGCACGCCTTCGCCCGATTGGTTCCACGAGAATCTGGCCGAGATAGCACGCAGGCTGAAGCGCGAGACGGCGGCGGACATCGGCCTTTGCTCGCTCCCTCCGATAGGAGAAGCGCCGGATTCGGACGACCCGTTCCAGAGCGAGCTCAACCGGCGGATCAAGGAATATTCTGCGATCGTGGCGGCCATCGCGCACGAGGAACGCTGCGGCTATGTCCCCCTCCATGAGGCGCTCACCGAGGCGGTTCGCGCCTCGCCTGGCCGGGCCTACACGGCGTTCAACTTTCTTCCATTCTATCGCGATGCTTTTCGCGTACTGGTGCTGCGGCAGAGCCCGGACGATGTCGCACGCCGAAATGGCTGGCAGTTTCACACCGACGGCGTGCACTTGAACAGCCGCGCAGGGCGGATCGTGGCGGATCGCATGCAGAAGTTCATTGACGCCTGAACCTGTGCGGCCGTGTCCGATTGTGCAGCTGTCTGAATTGTCTTATCGCGCAGGCTGTCGGCATTTTTCTCAGGTTCGGCCCAACTGATCTCGCGTAGTGACGGTACTTCTCTCGCTCACGCCAAACTACGCTATGGGCTCGATGAGACGAGAAATCGACCGATTCATGCCGGTAGTCGCTGGAACCGACTAGATTTCCACCATCGAAGTTCCCCTGCAAATTTCTGACGGATCGCGGAGTCGATCTTTTGGCGAAGGCCGAAAAGCTTTGTGCTTCTGAAACAGCACATTACAATACGTCGCGAGGATCGAGTGGGAGGGCCGCTCGGAGCTTTTGGCGGTGCTTTTCGTATCCGATAGAGCATTCTAAAAAGTACCGTCATTCGTTCTTAGGGTTTGACGGTACTTTTCTGTGCGTCAACGCTTTGAAATATATAACGGAAATTGCCCGTAGCATGACATTTTCCGCGCCGACGGTACTTTAGTTATCGACATACATAGTTTCAGCTTTGGCTGCGGTGCCGATCGGTGTTCCGGACCTGATCGCATATCGTCGGATGGCACCGTCGCATCACCTATCAAACGTTGTCCCGACTGCTGCCGGATCTGCGATGGAGAGAAGCGTCGACCGCATCCAGGCGGGAGCTTGGACCGCGGTAGATGCGAGCGTCTTTTTATCGTTGGGAGAAAGATGAGGTGCCGCGATCTGTGCAAGCTCGGCCGCGCGCGCCGGCCCAATATGACGAAGCGCCTGGACGACGTCCCGGCCAAGCTGCCCGGAGCAATCAAATGCTTATCCGCCCGCGTGGTCGTTGCCACCGTGCGCGGCGATGAACATGGCGACGGCCGACCGGCAATAGGATTCGATTTCGTTGTCGTCCTCTGCTCTCGCCTCATCGAAGCGTGCGATAATCAGGAGATCGGATCCTTTGAAAAGCGCAGCAAACAAGCGGGCGGACCGGAGAGGATCGGGCACGTTCAGAACCGCCTTCGCGTGCAACTGACGCAACAGGGCCTCGATTTGGGCGATGACATGGGCGGGACCGGCTTCGTAATGGAGCTTGCTTAACGACTTTTGATTCGTCTTGTCGGCCATGATCATGGCTTCGACACTGCGGACGTCCGGGCTCAACAGCGTGCGAAGCAGGGGTAATCCCACCGCCATGAGCTGATCTTCGGCCGAACCGTCGACGCCTTCAAAAAGAGCCTGTGGTGCAAACTGATGGCAGCGGGTCGCGATGGCCGCGCTGAACAGCGCCTCCTTGTTCTCGAAGTGCCGATAGATGCTAAGCTTGGATATCTTCGCCCGCTGGGCGACCTTGTCCAATGTCGTCGCTTGAAAACCCAATTCCACAAAGAGTTCGCACGCGGCGTCGACTATCGTTTGGCCAAGCGCCTCGTTGGCGGGCCGGCCGCGCCGGCCCTGGCTGTTTACAGTCACGACAATTCCCGTACTTGACAGTATCCTAATTCTTGCATTACGATACCATGTAGTATCTGAAATGTGCAAGCCAATGGGTAGGTTTCAACCTGTCCTCCAAATCAAGTTTCCCGGGCGCCCGGCGATATCGAATGCGGCATTGTCCGGCCGGTCAACACAGTGATGGGCGACTTTCTCGTCGATGCCGAAGCCCTGCTCGCTGCCGGTCTCGAGCGCGTATCGCTGGACGATATTCGCGCCAGGCCCAGCCCAACCCCCCTCCATCCACAACACGGAGTTTATCACCATGGATGACGTCATCATCATCGGCGGCAGCTTTGCCGGTCTCGCCGGCGCCCTGCAGCTCGGCCGTGCCCGCCGCAAGGTCACCGTTCTCGATACCGGCCTGCCGCGCAATCGCTTCGCCGGCCACTCGCATGGCCTGCTCGGTCACGATCACAAGCCACCGCTGGACATCCTGGCCGAGGCGCGGCAGCAGCTGGCGCGTTATCCCACGATCAGGCTGGTCAGCGCCCGGGCCGACAGCGTCTCCGGCGCCATCGACGATTTCTCCGTCCTCACTGGCGATGGCGAAAGCCTTGGGGCGCGCCGCCTGATCCTGAGCTATGGCGTCGCCGACCAGATGCCTGATGTTCGGGGCTTTGCCGAAGGCTGGGGCACGTCCATCGTGCCCTGTCCCTATTGCGACGGCTTTGAAGTCGCCGGCCAGCATTGGGGCCTTATCTGGTCCGGCCCGCAGTCGCAAAATTATGTCAGGCTGTACCACGATTGGACCGACACGTTGACGCTCTTCGCCGATGGTCACGACATTCCACCCGATATCCGGGCCGATCTGGCGCGCCGCAACATACCTGTCGTCGATGGCCGGATAACCGAGATCGCCCATCACGGGGGCCATATTGCCACCGTCAATCTCGATACCGGCCGCAATGTCGCAGTCGACATCCTGTTCGCCCATCCGCGCAACAAGCCGTCCGCAAGCCTGCATGAATCACTGGGCCTCGCCACGGTGGATACGCCCCTCGGCATCGCCCTCAAGGTCGACGAGCGCCGCGAAACCAGCATGCCCGGCATCTACGCCGCCGGCGACCTCGCCAACCCCCTCATGGCCTCGGTCACCACGGCATCATCGCACGGCGCGATGGCGGGCATCTTCGCCCAGCAGTCGATGCTGGTTTGAGAGCACAGATACCCTTCTCCGGTTGCCGCGGGCCATCATATTATGAAGGTTGCGGGCCGGTGCCACGGAAACGCGGGGCCCCTCTCCCCTGAGGGGCGTCTTTGGCCGGTCAGCTGCGTCAGATCATCACGAAAGAGGATGCCGCTAACCTTCGACGCCTCATGGCTCTTCGAAATCCACTTTCGCACTATCGGAACATCAATGATCCGGTAAATCTATCGCGACGCGTCTTGGACTCGCAGCGCCGGTAGAGCACCATCTACTAAGCGATGCCAGCTTTGCAATCAGCATGGCGGTCAGGCTTCTGGCGCTACCACCGTTCCGACTGAGCGGCCGAACTATCCTCGACGAGGACATTTGATTGCGGCCCACCGCGCACGTCGGCCTCAGAATGCGTTTCCGAATGCGGTAGTGCTCCAGCGTAGAATGGCGCGCAAAAAGGTGGTTGAGGCGGACGCGCACGACGAGACCACCTCGGTTGGTCGTGTTGCCAATGAGGTTGATGATGGTCTCGTAGGTCCGCAGAGGGCGGCGACGACCTCGTCGGGGTTCTCTTCCGCGTAGTGAAGAGCCAAGCGGCCGACCCGCGAGATCGACGACTTCATGACCGTCCCACGCTCGCGCCCAGGGTGATAAGAAGCTCGTCCAGTTGCTCGAACGTCTCGACCATTGCATCCGCCGCCCCGGTGCCGGCAGCGTCGAGAACTTCCTTCGAGGGATAGAGCTCGTGCAGGACCAGCAGCGTCTTGCCACCTTTTTCCTCGAAGGTCACCGTGGTCACGGGCCCACCCTCACCATCTTCCTCATTGGTCCAGACGAGGCGCGAGTGCGCTGTCACTTCGAGGTACGTGCCGAAGAACACCATAGCATCGGGTTCGAACTCGAGACGGTACTTGCCCCCGACACGAACATCCATTTCGCAGGAACGCAGGAGCATGCCCATCGACTTCGGCACCCACCACAGCTTGAACAGCTCGGGCTTGGTCCACGCCTCGAACACGATGCGCGCCGGGCCGTCAAAGGTTCGCGTAACGACTAGCTCACGCTCGGACTTCCGTTCCACCGTCGTGCGGTTCTTCATGGGGGTAGGCTCACTCTCACTTCCTGCGTCCATCGACCTTCTCCTTCTGTTTCAGTTCCTCGATAACCTTATCCAACTCGTCGAAGCGTGCGTCCCAGAGCTGGTTGTACCTCTCGATCCATGCCGCCTCTTCCTCTAGTCGGCGCAGGCCGAGCTTGCAGGTCCGCACGCGTCCGACCTTCTCCGTGGTCACGAGCCCCGCCTGCTCCAAGACGTCGACATGCTTTTTCATGCCCGTGAGGGTCATGTGGAACTTTTCGGCAAGGTCCGTGATCGAAGCGTCTGCACGTCCGAGATGCTCCAGAACGCCGCGTCGGGTGGCGTCCGAGAGCGCGGCGAACGAGGCATCGAAGCGGATCCGACCATACTGAACCATGTGGTTCAGTATGTAACACACGGATTAGCGGCATTCAAGGGCAGGCCGAGCGCGCGCTGCGTTGGTTCTCCATTGAGTGTAGAAAAAATTGCGCCGTTAGATCAGGGCGTTGCCATACTCAAGAACAATCGAGTGGGAGTGAGGGGCGTGCTGTGGAGTAAAGTAGGATAGGATATCGCGCTGTAGGCGATACCAGCACAGCAAAAGTAGCCGAGAGTTCTCAATTTCGCGATGACTGGGATCAGCCGGCATTAGCGTCGGCTCCGATGATACAAACCCTCGACTGCAGAGGTCACGTTCCGAGGGTTTGTATCAAATCCGGCTGTGCCTGGTGTGGGGCGGTCGCGACCAGCATTCCTTGTCGAGCGCCTTCGACTATGGCTAGTTCCGCGATGCCTTCTTTGGTTTCGCGGCCACGTCCGGGACGCTTCGTGAAAGAGATCGCCGATGTCGTGTCGCCCTAACGCAGCAATAACCGAGCACAACGCACCCGCCTCCGGCCAGAGTTTTTTGGAGCTGCCCTTGTCGCCGTGGGCGGGACTCTCGCCACGATCAATCAGAAGGCATATGCAATGACAACAACATCTCAAGATAGTCGTTATTCGCGCGGTCTTGAAATCTTACGGCAGATTGGCGGAGAGAATTTCGACGCGCCGATTAATAGTCTTGCCGAGACATCCGTCGACCTTTCTCGTTTCACCGTAGAATACCCATACGGAGACATTCTATCGCGGCCAGGTCTCGACCTCCCATTGCGTCAGCTGTGCACTATTTCAATGCTGCTTGCCGACGGAAGCGCCCAGCCGCAGTTGAAGTTTCATATGGCGGGCTTCCTCAACGCCGGCGGCGAGCCAAAGGCGCTCATCGAACTCATGTTTATATCTGTAGCGCTCCTCGGCTTCCCGCCAACGGTAAATGCGATCGGCCTTATTCGTGCGGTGTTCGCTGAGCGCAAGCTCGCTTTTGAACCCATCGAGCCCTCCGCAGGCGATGGATCGACACGCCGACAGGCCGGGTTGGAGGCGCTCGACCGGCTCTCTGGAGGCGATGTGCAGGAATATTTCGATGGCTTTGCTGCCGGTTCGCCTGACCTCGCGCAACTCTCCATCGAGTTCGCCTTTGGTGAAATGCTGGCGCGCGACGGCCTCGAACAAAAAGCCAAACTGTTAGCAATCATCTCGATGCTTGCTGCCAGCGGCAATCGTGCGGCGGCCCTCCGTCTTCATCTCGCCGGCGCGCTTGCCCATGGCGTGACGCGAGAGGAAATCATCGAGGTGCTGATCCAGCTCAGCGTCTATCGGGTTTTTCCGGCGGCGCTCAACGCGTTCGCCGTCGCCAAGGATATCTTCGCTGCCGGGTCGCCAACGATTGCGGCAAACGTCCCCCCACCCGCCGTGGTCGCGAGCCGCGCAGACCGGTTGGAACGCGGGCGTGCTACGCTTGCGGAGACGTCCGGTTCATCGGGCGATGCCGTTGTCCGCAGTTTCGATGACGTCGCACCTGATCTCGGTCGAATGATCGTCGAGCATTCTTATGGTGAGGTGTTCTCGCGGAGCGGAATCGACATGAAGTCTCGGGAACTCAGCGCCTGCGCTGCTCTAGCAGCCGTTGGGTCTGCCACGGCAGAGATTCCGCTTCGCGTGCACATCAACGCCGCGTTGAACGTTGGCGCGACGCGGGAAGAAATCCTGGAAACGCTCATAAACCTCACTCCTTACAGCGGCTATCCCGCGACACAGCAGGCGGTTCGTATCGCAGCCGAGGAATTCTCTAAGCGCGGTTAGTCCCAAAAAGGGCAGATCACCTCAGGGGTTTTCAAAACGGCGGACGACGGCCGATAACCGCGGAGCGGACGTAGGAGAGGCCGTCGCGAAACGGTCTCTCTCGCCCATGCGCTTTACTGCTGACGGTCTTTTATCAGGCGCTATGCCGAATGTGCGTGTGCCTGCGAAGCGGAAAATCGACCAATTGATGTCGATAGTCACTCCTCTTGAACAAATCCTGGAAGATGAGCTGGCCCCAAGTACGGCCGCGTGCGTGCACCAGCGCGCCACCCTCGTTGAGCTTTCCCAGCTTGACGGGTGCGAACCCGAGTTGTTTGGCCAAGGCCGCCACGGGAGCGGTCGCGTCCTCGTCGTCGCTCGACAGAAAGACGACCCGGTGGCCGCCGTCGACGACCGGATCCGCAGCCAGGGTGGCCGCAACCAGGTGATTGAAAGCTTTGACGAGCTTGGCGCCGATGAACGCCTTCGCGATGACGACGGAGGACGGGAGACCGTCCAGCTCTTCAGGGACTGGAAACACGTTCGTCGCGTCGATGACTGTCTTGCCTTCCCAGCTCGGCAGGGTCTTCGCAATCTCGCGGTGCTCCCAGAACGGGATTGCCAAGATGATCGTGTCGGCCTCGAGTGCTTCCCGCAGCGACTTGGCGACGACCGTGGGGCCGATCGCCCGAGCCTGCGGCGCCAACGCCTCGGGCGGCCGGCGGCTCGCGACGGTCACGTCGATGTTTTTACGGGCGAAGGCGTGGGCGAGGGCCTGGCCTATCTTACCGAATCCTACAATCGCGTAGCTCATAATACTTCTCCAATCCGTGTTGGTATTGATTCCCCCGGCCTTCAGATGGCCGAGAAGCCGCCATCAACAGACAACTCCACCCCATTCACGAAGCTCGAATCGTCGGAAGCAAGAAACAGCGCGGCCGTCGCAATTTCCTCAGGACGCCCCATCTTTCCCCGCGGGATCAGGGATTCGAACATCTGCTTCGCCTCCTCGGTGAGAACTTGGTCCTGCATCGGTGTGGCGATCGGCCCCGGGTGCAGCACGTTCACCCGGATATTCCTGCCCTTGAGTTCGTTGAGCCACCCGCGCGCGAATGCGTGCAGCGCCGCCTTGCTCCCCGCATACACACTGTAACCAGGAAAACCCTTTACCGAAGCAACTGACCCGGTCATGAAGATCGATCCGCCATCGTTGAACAGCGGCAACGCCTTCTGCACCGTAAACAGCGTGCCGCGCGTATTCAGGCCGAAGGCCGCATCGAAGTGCTGCTCGGTAATCTCGCCCAGTGGGACAGCTTCGCCCGTGCCGGCGCTCGCATACAGGACGTCGATCCTGCCCTTTTCCCGCTTGACTGTATCGAACAGGCGGTCGAGGTCGTCGAGATTGGCCGCGTCGCCGCGCACGCCGGTCACGTTTCGGCCGATCAGCTTGACGGCCTCGTCCAGCGCCTCCTGTCTCCGGCCCGTGATGAAAACATAGGCGCCTTCTTCAACGAACCGCTTGGCGCTCGCCAGCGCCATGCCGCTCGATCCGCCCGTGATGACTGCAACCTTACCCTCAAGCTTTCCCATGACTTCTCCTTTCGTGGTGTCGGGACAGCATCTGCCTCCGAGAACCTCGAAATGGGTCCGCCGGCGTCAGTTATTGAGTGCGGAAGCGCGCACATCGGTGGTGCGAAATCGATCCGGCTGGACGACTGGCGCTATGACCGGTGTCCGCCGTTCGGAATTGGGCCGCGCTCGCCGACATAGGCTATGATGACCGCGCGTATTGCTGTTCGGTGTGTTAGATACGGGCTTTGGAAGGCGCACCCCGCGGTGCGGGATTGCACCATGATCGACTGGGACGACGTTCGCTACTTTCTTGCCGTCGCGCGCGGAGGCTCGGTGCGGGCTGCCGCCGAGCGCCTCGGGGTCAACCACACCACAGTGCTGCGGCGCCTTGCCCAACTGGAGGAGCGGCTGGGGGCGCAGATGTTCGAGAAGCTGCCCTCGGGCTACCGCCTGACGGCTGCGGGCGAGGAGGTCCTCGAGTTCGCGGAGCAGATGGAGGCGTCGTCGAACCGGCTGGAGACGCGAATCTTCGGGCGCGACCAGGGCGTACGCGGACTCTTGCGGGTGACGCTGGCACCGCCCCTCGCGACACACCTGCTCATGCCGGACTTCGCCGATTTCGCGCGCCTGCATCCGGACATCGAGATGGAAATCTTGTCGTCCGGCGAGCTGGCAAATCTGACCAACCGAGAGGCCGATGTCGCGATCCGCGTCGTTTACGACCGCAAAACCCTGCCGCTCAATCTTCACGGCCTGAAGGGACCGGAGCTGTTCGGCGGCGTCTACATGTCTCGCGATCGACTAACCGCATGGCGTGCGGGTTCGTCTGATCCCATCCGGTGGATCGTCATAAGCATTCATGGCATCCCGGACTGGGCCCGCGAGGGTGAGGTTCGCACCACGGGGGTTCCATTCAGGACCACGGACGGCGAGGCGCAGATCGTTGCAGTACGGCAAGGGCTGGGGATGACGACACTGCCGTGCTTCGTCGGGGATGCCGACCCCCTCCTGGTGAGGGTGCCGGGCGCCGACCTGCACATGCATGGAACGCTCTGGCTTCTCACGCAGGGGGAGACACGCAAGACGAAGCGCGTGCGGCTCTTCACGGAGTTCGTATCCCGCAGGCTCGCCGCGTACGCGCCGCTTCTCGCGGGGCTGTCCATATCGCGCGACTGACGTCCGGCAGGTAGTCGATGGCGCGGTCTCAAGCGTACCGCAGCCCGATGTAAATCTCGCGACGGTCTTTTTGGGAACTGCCGGTACGGCTCGGCCGGCGGTCGTCAGAAAGAAATCGATTGATTGATACCGATAGTCGCTGAAACCGAGCAATCGCGGACCGTCGAAATGGTGTTTGAAATCAAGAGCGCAAATTTCTGACGGATCGGCAAGACGTTCTTCGTCGTGAAAGCGGCGCTGTGACCGGCAGGTGTCACAGCTTCCCTATTCCGTTGTGCTAGCTTTTTTTCTGCGCCGATTGGTATGCGACTGCGCGACGGCCATTTTCAACTCGGGTGTGAGCTCCAACGGCGCATTCTCCGCTCCATGTGGGTTCTGTAGCCCCTGGACCTGGACGGTCGGAAATGGGAGTTCGATGCCCTGCTCCTTGAAGACCTGGCGCAGGCGTACATAGAACTTGCGTTTCATACCGAACGCGCCTCCCGGTCTGGTTGTGGCCTTGACCCTCAACACGATGCCGTATTCGCCGAACTCCTGTACGCCCTGCATCTTGATCGGGTCGAGCACCCAGTGTTTGAACTCTGGATCTTCCGCCAGTTCGAGGCCGATCCGCTTGATCAGCTTGCGAGCGAAGTCGATATCGGTGTCATAACCAACGGTGATGTTGAATTTGTCGATAACCCAGTCACGGCTCTGGTTCTGGACTGCCCCGAGTTCACCGAAAGGTATCGTGAACAGCGGACCACGATGGTGGCGCAGCTTCACCGAGCGCAGCGAAAAGCTTTCCACAGTACCCTTGTAATTGCCCGATGAAATGTATTCGCCAACACGAAACGCATCATCGAGCAGAAAAAACACGCCTGAAATAACGTCCTTGACGATGGTTTGTGCGCCAAAGCCCACGGCGACGCCGACGACGCCGGCGCCGGCAATCAATGGGCCGATCTGGATTCCCAGCGAGGCGAGCATCATAAGCACCGCCATCACGATGATCGATGCGAGCAGAATGTTCTGGAGGATCGGCAAGAGCGTGTGCAGCCGCGCCTGTTGCGGATCGAGGACCGGAACGTCCTCGTCGCTGATCACAGGGTGCGGTGTTTCGATGCCGAGCTTTCGTTCAATCAAAGCTTTGATGATCGACCAGCCGAAGTCGGCGGCGAGGGCAATCACCACGACATTGATCAAGCCGCGCAATATGAACGTTGTCGTCGTATCGCTGTCCCGCATGGATTGCATGTCCAGACCCCAGACACGTGCGAGAAGGTAAGCCGCCGCCAGGATGAAAATCATTCGGATTCCGCGATCGATGACAGCGATCGTCACCGCCGGGATCGTGGGCCGGCCGACATCTTCCGAACCTGGCCGCAGAACGAAATTAACCCCGCGCTGCGTCACCACGATCGCCAAAGGCAGGAAGAATGCGGCGAAGGTGAACCAGAAGTATGTATTAAGGCCGGCGATACGTTGCAGGAACAGGACGACGAAATAAGCAGTCAATAGCCATGTCGCTTCCGTGTGACCGATGTGGCTCGCACCGTCTCGCTGCGTTCTTGGCCGACGCCAAATGGCAAGCAGCAGGAGCAACAGCAGCACGAAATCGGCGCCCAGTGACAGGACCATCATTCCGTCCTGATCGATGCCGAGACCTGGCAAGAGGATAAACGCGGCGCCGAAGAAGGCGAAGACGCCGACGATCCGGGGTAGCCAAAAGGACCAATGGTCAGCCGCTTCGTTGGTGATCGGCAAAGCACGAACCTCGACGGCGTTCTCGACGTTCATGAAGGAAGGAACGAGCATGGCCATGACGTACATGCGCACACCCCATGTAACGACTGCCGCCATCAGAAATGTCAGTACAATCTCGCGGATAAGCATCGGCCAGTCGAACAACATGAATGCGCCGGCGCTGCCCAGTGCGAATGAGACTATCAGCATGCTGGAATAAAGCAGGCGGCCACCAATCTTCTTGGCTCGCCCAACGGGCGTATCCTTGGGTTGCGCGATAATCCAGAGACGAAATGGGCGGGTGAGCTTGTACGTTGCCCAAGTGAGCGCCAGGCCGGCAGCGATGAACATTGCAATCAGCACAAATACGCCGGCAGGCCCCTTGCTGGACATATCCTCCATTGTCTCTGCCCGAACGCGCGCGAACTGGCTTGGCAGCAAGGGCAAAGTTCGCACGATTCTTTCGATATGATGCCTGATCCCATCGAGCGTCGAGGATGCCATCGTATTCATCGGGCCTGGTGCGGCCACGGCGCTGGACGATGCGTCGGTCGGCGAAGCCCCTGGCTCGGCAGGCGCTCCCGTTGACCCGGCGTCCTGATTTCGCTGTTCGGCCACCCAGGCCTTCACTGACGGATCGTCGAGAAGCTCGAACAGCTGTTTGACCCTTTCAGGCGGGACCGTCGCCGGCGCCTGCGCCTGTGCCTGACCAGCCAACAAAAGGGCGATCCCAAAGACGAGCGGCCTGGCAATCAAGGCAAACATCGCAGTCAGGTCTCCGAGACGCCGTGCTGGACGCGCCAGATCCCTGGCCCCCAATCGTCGAGTGATGCGTGGCATCGTGCTGTAACCTTCCGGTCAAATCGGCAAGCAACGACATCTATGTCGGTTGTTGCCCTACCTTGAAGAAACCGATGTTGCGGTGCAAGACGTCATCGTTCCGAGCCGGACCTTGCGCCGGGTACTTGGCGGTGTTTATTTGGCCGCGGGGACAGGGCATTCCTCGGCCCAGGCCTCCGGCCGTTCGATGAACCGGGCATCGACGTTAAACCTCAGGAACTGATTTCCTGAGCTGACCAGGACAGACCTTTGGCGGTCGCTCGGTGGTCAACTGCTTCGCGCACCGCTGCGGACATTGGAAACCATGTGTTGCTAGAGATGCAATGCGCTTCCGGGTCGGCGCTGCCATGCGGCAAATCAGGCCGGGAGCCGCCACATTCGCACACGACCTGTACCACGCAATTCCGTTTCCTCGAGTGGGTCGCAAGCAAAATTTGGTCCAAGCAGTTGATGAGTTGCATCCGAAATACGGATTTCATCGGGCTCCGCGGACGTTTGGATACGTGCGGCGAGATTAACGGTGTCGCCCCATAGGTCATAGGCAAACCGCCTTTTGCCTATGACGCCCGCCACGATTGGTCCCGAGTGAATTCCAATTCTGAGTCTTATCGGTTCTCCTGCGAAGCGTTCGCGCTTGACCTCGTTGCGCAGTTCAAGTGCATAGTGCGCAAGGGCTTCCGCATGATCGGATCGCGCGGCGGGCAGGCCAGCGACCACCATCACACAATCGCCGATTGTCTTGATCTTTTCGCAGCCGTATTGCTCCGAGAGCAGATCCGCCGCCTTGAAGAAGTAATTTAAAATAGCGAGCGTCGTTACGGCTCCGACGCTCCGCGCTCTTTCCGTAAAACCGACGATGTCGGCAAAAAGCACACTCACGTCAGCATGGTTGTCTGCAATTTGTTCGTCCGCTTTTAAGCGCTCCGCGATCGACGCCGGAAGAATGTTGAGGAGTAGGGCTTCGGCGCGTTGGTATTCACGCGACAATCCCTCTTGGCTCGCCCTCAACGCCTCGTTCATCGATTGTAATTTCTCGTTGAGTTGACGCTCCCTCTCTTGCAGAAGCGTCATTTCATAAGCCTTCTGTTGAAGCCGCTGCCTATTGTCGCGTTCGGCAGCGGCGTCAAGAAAGAGCAGCCACACGCAGGCATTGTCAGCAAAAAGATGGAGGTCCGCGACACGCCCGCCGGGCAGTTCGACCATGGCCATATCAAATGGAAGCTCCGGGCAGGGCAACAAACCTTCCATGAATTCAAGCTGCTCGGCAACAGGCTTACCTATGCGAACTGACGAGAGTCCGTAATGTCTAACGTTACCGCCCTTCGCAGCTACGCAAAGCTGGGCGTCGATTTTTAGATATGCGACCGAGCGCTCGTTGTAGAAGAAATCGTAAATCCAGCTT
Source organism: Mesorhizobium sp. M1334 (assembly GCF_040317995.1). Classification (NCBI taxonomy): domain Bacteria; kingdom Pseudomonadati; phylum Pseudomonadota; class Alphaproteobacteria; order Hyphomicrobiales; family Phyllobacteriaceae; genus Mesorhizobium; species Mesorhizobium sp. M1334. The sequence goes on along the minus strand of NZ_JAMYLM010000001.1, from coordinate 216,984 downwards.
CTAACTTCTCTTGGCAAGACATGCATGGTTTATTTGCTGACCATCGAAGCAAGTTGACGAAACGCGTCATCAACATGTTCACCCGAAAGCGCACTTGTTAGATAGATTTGCCATCCAAGTTCCCTCAGTTCGTCAATTTCACTATCCGATATTGCCCACCGATCGGCCAGATCGGATTTGTTGAACAGCAATACAAACGGCATAGCGCCGAATTCAGCCTCGGCCCGCTCGCGCAACGTGAGCGCCACGGCAAGAGTAGCAGCGCGTGTTCCATCGACGACAAGCACGAGCCCACTCGCACCTCGCACATAGCTGACGCGGAATGAGCCGATATCGTCTTCGCCGGCCAAATCCCACAAAATCAGATCCACGGTTTTGTCCGGGAATGCGACACTCTTCTTGTCGATTTTCACTCCCACCGTGGTCAAGTAGGTTTCTGAAAAGATGCTTTGCACAAACCTGCGAACCAGACTCGTCTTTCCGACAGCGAACCCGCCCAACATGCAGATCTTCTTTTGCAATATCCTGGGCTCCGCCCTAGTGGAAGTTTACCGTAACCGAAACTCTGCGGTTCGCGGAGCTCCCGGTTCGGCTATTTTCAGTCTCCGCTGGCTCAAAGGTGCCCGCGCCGCGAACCAAGAGCAATTCCGGATCGACGCCGCGCTTCTTGAGAAGCGCACGAACTGTTTCCGCGCGCGCGGCGCTGATCGACAACTTGGCCGTTTCACGGCCCGTCTCGTCCGAATGGCCGGTCAACATGAACTGTGCTGTTAGCCCTGCCTTGCGGGCGTCCGTGGCCAATTCCTTCAACTGATTCGCCAATTTGTCGAGAACCGGCAGTTGCTCTGGTCCCGGTACAGCCTTGCCAGAATCGAAGAAAATGTTGACCGTTTGAATAGCCTCCCTCAAATGAGTCAGTTCCGGAGGGGTCAACTCACGCAGCTCGGAGAGTTCTAGAGAGAGTCCGTCCGCGGACAGCTGTTGGGCGGCGACCCGCGCCCGATCTATCCAGGCGGCAGGAGCCTCACCCTGGGCAACGATGCGATCCTTGATGATCGAAAGCCGTACTGAATCCGGCGGAGTCAGCGACGCCATCAGCCGCTTCACCACGAACTTCGGATGAAGGCTTTGATAGAATTGCCACTGCGAATGAACGCGGGCAGGATCGACCCCTGTTCCGGACAGCAGAACCTGCGGGTCGGCGGCCTGCGGGTCTCTCAGGCCGGAAATATAGAAATGTCCGCCCCTCGCCGTTTGCTGGGCGACGATGATTCCCGCTTGGGCCTCCAGTCGTGACACATAAGTCTGCCAGTGCTCCGCCGCGCGTGCTTCGGGGCTCACATCACGAACTTTGGAGATGTCGAATTCCGGTCCGCCTGCCGAAAGCTGTCGGGCCGCTGCGCGCGCCCGATCTATCCAGGTGTCGGGAGCCTCACCCTCGGCAACGATGCGATCCTCGACGATCGAAAGCCGAACCGATTTCGGCGGGTTGAGCGACGCTGTCAGCCGCTTCAGCACGAACTCCGGCTCAAGGCTCTGATAGAATTGCCACTGCGAATGAACGCGGGCGGGATCGACCTGCGTACCGGCCAACAGCGACTGCGGGTCGGCGGCAAGAGGGTCTCTCAGGCCGGCAATATAGAATTGGCCATCGCGCACCTTTTGTTCGGCAACGATAATACCCGGCTGGGCCTCCAGTCGCGACACATAAGTCTGCCAGCGCTCCGCCGCTCGTGCTTCGGGGCTCACATCACGAACCCTGGAGATATCGAATTCCGGTCCGCCTGCCGAAAGTTGTTGGGCTGCTGCGCGCGCCCGATCTATCCAGGTGTCGGGAGCCTCCCCCTCGGCAACGATGCGATCATTGACGATCGAAAGTCGTACTGAATCCGGCGGAACCAGCGACGCCGTCAGCCGCTTCAACACGAACTCCGGATCAAGACTCTGATAGAATTGCCAGTGTGAATGAACGCGGGCGGGATCGACCTGCGTTCCGGCCAACAGCGACTGCGGGTCGGCGGCAAGAGGGTCTCTCAGGCCGGTAATATAGAATTGGCCATCGCGCACCTTTTGTTCGGCAACGATGATGCCCGGCTGGATCCCCAGTCGCGACACATACGCTTGCCAGCGCTGCCCGGATTGCCAGGAAAGAAAGAACCAACCGCCTGCGGGAATCAAAACCAGCAGGACTGCAGCCAGGACCAGCCACGGAAATCCCTGGTTTGATTCTTCCTGCTTCAGATCAACGCAGGTCTGCAACTGCGTCTCGACGCCGGCCAACTGCGAACTGTCGCCGTCAAACTGCTCCAGGGCCTGTGAGCATTCATCATGGATGCGAAGCAATACATCGCGAATTATTTCATGTAATTCCTCCGGCGGATTTCCCCGGATCACCGCAACCAAGGTCGCAAACGGCCCAACTTCCGACCAGAGACGAAGCTCCCCGAAACGGATAGTGTCCAGGCCGCTCTGTTCTTTCTCGTTAAATGAGTCTTTTACAAAATCCTGAATTGCACTAAGCATCGAGGAAATCAGTTGAGGATCTTCGCTGGTTGCATTTTCGGCAGTTACATGCTTGATCAAAAGCCCGGAATTGCGGTGAATGAGAAAGACATGTTCTACACGATAGACAAGAGAATGCCTAAGAACAACTTCTGAGAAGCTTGCCCCCGTTCTCCAAGCTTCAAATCTCCACTTGAGCCCATGCCAAGTAAATATATGTCTTAAGGTTTCATTCAGCGACTGAAAGGTTTGGTCGATCTTTTCGCCGATCGACTTGCGAATAGCCGGCAGAAACACCGGGTATAATATATCCGTCAGCGTGCGCGGGCTTTTCTGGATGGACCGTTGCACAGCCCTCTCGACAACTGGCGCAAGGGCCTCGCCGAGTTGCGCATGAGACGCGCGTGCGGCTGCACCGGGGAGGACGCCCCCCACTGCCGCCGCAAGCTGCTCAGGTTCGTCGAGCAGGTGGGTAACTCGTGAAAGCTCCGAAATTTCGCGGCCGACCAGCAACTGGCGAAGCGTTTCCATGCGAGGATCGGCGGTTGGGATTCCGTCGAGACGCGCACGATAGTCCGGATCAACGTTCCGGGCAATTTCGATCAAAAGGCGAGCCAGAGCCTCGCGATCAATCTCTGTATCGTTCGAAGCCGCTCTCTTAGGGAGGCTGATTGGGTCGACAGTCGACGTCAAGTTCCCATCAACTCACTTTCCAGGTACGCTCCGAGTTGTTCTTGCTGCCGACGGGATCCTGATTTAGACATTTTGCAACCTCGACAAACAGGCCAGCCAAAAGATTTCGGTCAGTCTTGACATTGCCAAGATCGGAAAACATTTTCTCCATCAGCATCTGAATGCTTTCATTCTTTTGCTTGATTTCCTCACGCAGCAAATGATCGTTTCGATTTATCCGGTCCGCAACTTCCCGCTCAAGCTCGCTCAACTGATCCGACAACGCGCGCACCTGCTTTTCGAGCGCCTGATTTTGCTCGCGAAGATTCCGATCAATCTCCTTGTCGGCGTCGGCTCGCGCGTCTTTTTCGTTCCGCAATTGCGCCGCAAGCGAGTCGATCTGCTTCTTTGCATTTGACTCGTACATTTCAAGATTGCGCTTGGCCTCGGATTCGACATCCTTGAAGCGCTGCAAGACCCGTTCTTCAAGCTTGGAGAAGCGGCGGTCATAGTCCTGCATCTGGTTGCCGAACAGCAGATCACGTATCTTGTCGACACCTACAGCGTCGCCGGGGGGCCCGCTCTCGCGAGCCTGGCCCGCCATGAAGGTCAGCCCGCTTCCGTCTGCATTACTTGTCAGATTTGCGTCCGCCTTATTTGCCGAAGAAGCGGTACTCGAAGATTCCTTGGCCATCCCATGCCCCTTCTTTTGACATTGCTACAGCGCTAATTTAGAAACTGATAAACATGTCAGCAAAATAGCCGACCCGCAAGCCGGAATCTTCTCGGCTCAAGTCGGTTCGTGTGTCCCCAGTCGGGTAGATTTCGATACGCGCCTCGAATCCGGATCAGCTTGCGCTCGCGTCTTCGCCTGGGATCATCTTTTTGCAGATGAAATGCGAGAGCGGAGATGCCCTGGCGCATCGACCTCAGCTCCAAGCCGTCGGGCATGCGCGCTGCCATTCAGCCTGTGTTCAAGTCTTTTTTGCCCGCCTCTAATTCGCCCTTATCTTGACAGGGCAGTGCTGCCAGCCGATGCCATTATCTGGTTTTGACATTCGCCGACTCTTGCCGAAGAAAACGAAAGCTCGATGATCCAGGATGCTACCGCAAGGCGGTGTGGTACCGATGCTCAATGCCGAGCAAACCGTCGGCGCAATGCTTGCCGGCATCCGCCGGCAGACCTACCAGATACTGGATATAGTGGTGATGGACGATGGGTCGACGGACTGATCGGCGTGGATTGTGACGACCTACGCCGAGAAAGATCAACGCATCTTGTTTTGCCTTCGAACCGGGCGCGGGTAAGACGGCGTGGCGCATGATCCCTTGGTTTCAATCGTGGTTCCTGCGCACAACGCGGAGGTAACGCTCGCGCGCGCACTCGATTGCCTTCTCGATCAGGAAATAGTGGATTGGGAGGCGATCATCGTCGACGACGCCTCCATGGACCGCACCCCCTCGATCATCGCCGGTTATGTAGAGCACGATGCCCGATTTCGGACGTTGAGGTCTTGCGCGTATAGCGCCGCCGGCGCGCGCAATAGCGGGATTTCGACAGCGCGCGGCCGCTGGCTCATGTTTCTGGATGCCGACGGTTGGGTGGATGCCAGCTTCCTCGCAAAAATGCTGGCCGCACTGAAATCCGTTCCCGATGCAGTGGCCGCCTATTGCGGTTGCCGGCGCGAGATGCCCGATGGCGAACTCACCCCGTCGTGCATCGCAACGGAGGTTGCGATTCAGCCCTTCGAGACATTCGCCCGCAGACGTGCCATCGCCATTCACGCGCTGCTGGTCGACCGGGAGACAATTGTCGAATTGGGCGGTTTCGATGTGTCGCTGCGCACCTGCGAGGACTGGGACCTGTGGCAGCGCCTCGCACGTCTGGGCAAAAATTGGGTGATGGTCGATGAGCCGCTCGCTTTCTATCGGACCAGCCCCAACGCGCTCAGCCGCAATTCGACGCAGATGCTGGCAGATGCTGAAATCGTGATCGCCCACGGCTTTTCCGCCGATCCTAGGGTCAAACACCCGGCGTCGGCTCACGCCAATGGAGCGATCGAGGCGAACGGCGGCACCGCCTCCGAGGCACTCGCGTGGTTCGCGTTGTGGAACGCCGCGTCGGATTGCGGCAGCGGCTCGCGCTCGATCAACCCGCAGTCCCTGCGCGCCCTCCCGCCAGGACGCAAATGGGCGCGAGAGATCGCCAAGGTGATCTTCGATGGCCTAGCGGTCGGAAGCCTGTCGGTGCCAGCGCAATTGGCTGCCAGGTGGGACAGGTTCGGCGGCTCCCTCACCGAGTTGATCATCGAACTCGGCAAGGTCTGGAACAATCCCGACGCGGCTCGCCGCGTCCAGTACCATCTTGAGCAAATGCTGCTCGACGTCGACGATCTCGCCGCGCCGCGCAGGCTGGCGCGGACACTTGGAATTCGTGTCGACGCGCGAAATCCGACCACGGTCGAACTTCCGCAAGGAATCGATCAAATCTATGCCTACCTGATGATGGATGGCCAGATCGAGGCTGTCGTGCAATTCGGCGTACTTGGGACAGTGACAAGGGATTATTGGATCGAATTGATCCTGAATGTCGTGCCCCCTGAGCGGCTTGAAGGCCGGTCCGATCCGGACAGTCACTTCGGCAAACTCGCCCAATTCGCCGAGGAAGCGCGGGAGCTGGTTCGGTCGAGCGCCGAACCTGCGGAGCCTCCCCCGGCGCTGCGCCGCGCACGGGCCAGGCACGACAAGGATCGCACGTCGTTCTGGAATGGCTATTTCGCGACCGAGGATCCCTGGAATTACGGTTCGTCCTATGAGCAGGAGAAATATGAGCGGCAGCTCGAAATTCTGCCTGCCGGTCACATTGGACGGGCGCTTGAGCTGGCCTGTGCGGAAGGCCACTTCACGCGGCAACTGGCGCCGCGCGTGAGCCATTTGACCGCAACTGACATCTCCGCCATAGCCATCGAGCGGGCGCGCGCGCGATGCGGCGATCAGCCGAATGTTGAATTCGGCGTACTGGATTTCATGGCCGATACGCTACCGGGTGAGATGGATCTGATCTTCTGTTCGGAAGTGCTCTACTACCTGGATGATCTCGCCGAGTTGCAACGCTTCGCCAAGAAAGTCGTTGAGGCATTGGCGCCTGGCGGCAGCTTCATCAGCGCACACGCATTCGTGCTACGTGACAATCCTGAGAGGACGGGCTTCGACTGGAACGCATTCGGTGCACAAGCGATCTCGGAGACGCTGGCAGGGACCGCAGGTCTTGTCCTCGAGCAATCGATCCAGACCGAGCTCTATCGCATAGACCGCTTCCGCCGCCTGTCACCAGGCGACGTGGCGACGGAACAAGTCATTGATCATGTGCCAATCCGCGCGCGCATCGATATGGGGGTCGCGCGAAAAATCGTCTGGGGCGGGGCGCGGGCCTTGCGCCGCGACGTCGCACGTAGCGAGCGGCGGCAGCGTATCCCTGTTCTCATGTATCACAGCGTCTCCGATGAATGTCCGGCCGCGCTCGCCCGTTTTCGGCTCACGCCCGCCGCATTCGCCAGCCAAATGACATGGCTGCGCGCCAATGGCTTTCACGCGATTAGCTCCGAGCAGCTGGAATGGTTCATCGCCAACCGTCAGCCTTTCGTTGGCCGCCCAGTGCTCATCACCTTCGATGACGGCTTCCAGAACTTTGCCGACCATGCCTGGCCGATCCTGCGCGCGAACGACCTGACCGCGGAAGTGTTCCTGGTGACGGACTTGGTGGGTGAAAGTGCACAGTGGGACGCCTACAGCGGCCCGCCGACGCCGCTTATGGACGCCGGGACGGTGCGACGCCTCGCCGGCGAAGGCGCCTTCTTCGGAAGCCATCTGGCGACGCATCGCGCGATCGATGGTCTGTCGAGCTCTGACTTGGCCGCCGAGCTTCTGCGCTCTCGTATGTTCATCGAACGGTGGACCGGTCGGCCAACCGCGGCGTTCGCGGCACCCTTCTCAGTCACCGACCGACGGCTTGGCAGGCTGGCCAAGGAGTGCGGCTATCGAATCGGCTTCGGCGGCAGACACGGGCCGGCGGACCTCGATTGCGATCCCATCGACCTTCCGCGCATCGAGATTCGTGGGGATCGTTCGCTCGATGACTTTGTTGCGGTTGTCGAGGCCGTGCTCGCATGAACCGTGAACTTGTCAGTGTCTAGATTTGTAACAAGTTGGTTCCGCGTTTTGTTCAGCGTCCCGTTCCGCTTACCTCGTTCGCAAGTCTATTGGGCGACTTGGGACACGGCTGACATCAGCTCCTGCGGGCTTGGCGCCCCAAACATGTATCGCCCGCCCTCTGGAACCTCCGTGAAGCTCCAGCGGACGATCCCCTGCCGGTCCAGCAGGAACTGACCGATCAATTGTCCGTGTCCCGTTGCTATCATCTGCTCGTCGGCTTCGGTCAGTTCGTAATGGTCCTTCTTGTTGAGGATTTCGCTGGCCTCAAGAGGATCCATAGGACCGGGCAACTCGCCTGGTATGTCGACCCGCATATCCTTTGCCGCTGCCATCGAGACCTTGTACGGCCAGTTCGTCTCGTTTTGGGTGAATTCGAGATTGGGCAGTCCAAAAGCACGATGTGAAGCGCGTTCAGGGTCGGAGGCCGCAAGCAGATTCGGCATCGGATGGTAGCGGAAATAGAGACGCGCCCGTTCGATCGGCGTGTTGACCACCGTCAGGCTCTCCACGCCCTTTTCGCGCAGCTCCGGATCAAGCCGCGCCTGGGCGGCGATATGGCGCCGGCAAAACGCACAATGCAGACCTCGAAACAGGCCGACCAGCACCGGTTTTTGTCCGCGAAAGTCGTCAAGCGCGATCTTGCCTTCCTGGGTAATGGCGTCGAGTACCACGTTCGGCGCACGGTCGCCCGGTTGAAGCGGCACCAAGTCACTACGCGCGGACATTTCCAACCTCCAACCCCGGCTAGTCGAGAAAAGGCAGCACCACGAGAGCTTCCGGGTCGAGCCCGTGCTGGGCGCATATACCCTGCGCCAGGGAAAAGTAGCGTTCGGCCTCGGCCAGATTGTCGAGGTCGAGATTAAGCGTTGCAAGACCATCATAGCACGGAAACAGCAGTTGGGGTTCGCCCGTTTCGCGGGCTACGTCCAGTGCTTCGTGGAACAAACCAACGGCCAGGTCCGGACGGCCGTTGCACTGATGGATCTGCCCAAGCACGATCAACGGCACCGGCAGGTGCTCGCGCTGGTCGAGCGCCCGGTCGATCTCGATGGCCTTCTCGGCAGCAGGCACGCCCTCCGTTGGACAGCGATCCGTGAAAGTACAACAAGCGACCGCCAGATTGGCGAGGAGGCGCGCCTGGAGACCCAAATCACCAATACGGCGCGCCACTTCAAGACCGCGCCGACAGACCTCCATCGCCTGTGCCGGATCGATGGTCGTGTATAGCACGCCGAGATTGGTGTAGCCGCGGCAAGCCGCGCCCAGCAGACCGGCGGCTTCGGCCAATTCAATGCTACGCTCAATCTGACGCACGGCCTCACGGTTTCGCCCGAGGCGAGCCAGCGCGACAGCCTTGGTATTGAGTGCCTCGGCGGTCACAAGAGTGGCATCACACCCAACCTCGGAGACATGCTCCGTTGTCAGATTGCGTACGCAATCCAGCGCCGCGTCTGCCCATTTTGCCGCGAGAGCGTGATCTCCGCTACGGAACGCCTGTCGGCCACGTTCTTGCCACAGATGCGCCTGCTCGATCGGGGCATCCGCCCCATCGAGGAGCGCTGCCGCCTCAGCATAGCAGGGTTCTGCCTTGTCCCGCTTGCCGACGTCCCAGAGCAGCCGACCGATCTTACGCAAAACTCGCGCCGAGGCGACGCGATTGGCCGATTCGCGGTATGCCTGCAACACCGTCTCGTAGTGGTGGTGCGCGACCTCGCGGCGGCCTGCCGGGCCGCTCAAATCGGCAATGCGCTCTGCAATTGCCAGTTTGAGCGGTGTTTGCCCGATCGCTTCCAATGCTGTCAGTGCTCGCTCGTAGAAACGAAGGGCGTCGTCGTTGGCGTATATCATGCGAGCGCGATCGCCTGCCGCCTGCAGGTAATGCGCGCCCTTCTCCCGCTCGGCGCTCTGTGCGAAATGATGACCGAGCACGGTCAAATCCTCGAGCCGTTCCGGCTTGTCGCCGCACAGTTGCTCCAAGGCAGCACCGACCCGCCCGTGGATGTCGGTCCGGCGTTGCAGGAGCAGATTCTGGTAGATCACGTCCTGCAGCAATGTTTGCGTAAAGCGGTAGCTTTGCGACGAGACCGAGCCTGATCCGGCAACTTCCTCGATGATTTCCGCATCGCAAAGCAGTTCGCAGCCGGCTTCAAGCCGGCCGGGGTCGGCTGTCACGGATTTCAGAAGTGTGGCGTCGAAGCGCGGGCCGATTACCGCAGCCTCCTGGGCCAACCGGCGCACCTCTGGGGGCAGCCGGTCGACGCGGGCAAGCAACATCGCCTGGATAGTGGCGGGGATGCCGGTTGCGACTTCGCCGGCCACAGTCCGCCATCGCTGGCCCTCTCGCATCAGTACACCGCGATCGATAAGGCCGCGAACGATCTCCTCTACAAAAAGGGGGTTGCCGCCCGCGCGCTCGAGGATCTGATCGAGAAGCCCTCCTGCGGAGTTTACCCAGCTCTCGCCGAAAAGCGCCGCGAGCAGCCTGCGTCCGTCATCACTATTGAGCGGCGGAAGCCTGAGCGCTGTGTGACTGACCCGACTTGAGTCGAGCTGGTCGTTGTCCGGCGCCGGACGATGCGTAACCAGCAACATCAACCGCGTGCGTTCTAACCTGTCCATCACGAAACGTAGTGCCTCGAGCGACACGGCGTCGGCCCAGTGCAGGTCTTCGACGACGATCAACAGCGGCGACAACGCAAGCCGCCGTTCGATGATTGTGCGGACTGCGTAGAGAATTTGCCGCCGCAACTGCTCAGGCTCGACATGCTGCAAGGTGGCATCGGGGTCGCCAAGGCCGAGCACATGATAGAGCAAAGGCATCAGCCGCTTCGCCTCCTCGCCCTGCAGGCCGAGATCGGCAAGCAAGCCTGCGAGCTTCCCCCGCATTTCGTCCCCATTGTCGTTTTGCATCATCCCGGCAGCGCTGCGCACCACGGCGCCCAAGGCGCCAAAAGATTGTTCACCCAGCGGTGAGCACGTGGCCTGCCGCACGGCGACGTTGCGAAAACGATCCTCGTCGCCGACGCGGGCGACGAACTCCTTCACCAGCCGCGATTTCCCGATGCCGGCTTCTCCGACGAGGCGGACAAGTTGGGCCGAGCCGCCGCACGCCTGGTCAAGGCTCGCCAGCATTCTATTGAGCTCCGCACCACGACCAATTAGCGGCGCACTGAGGCCGAGCGCCTCGAGCCCGCGCGCTGCACGCGGCACCGCTAACGGTGCGTCCAGTCGATGGACGAGCACGCTGCCAGCTTTGCCGCGAAACACGACATCACCGAGCGACTCATAAGAGAAGGCATGCCGGGTCAGCCTGTGAGTGAGCTCGCCTACCAGCACCTCACCCGGTGCGGCCAGCGATTGCAGGCGTTGCGCCGTATTCACTGTGTCGCCGGTCACCGAATAGGATCTGGCGGTGCCGATGCCCAATCCGCCAGTAACGACCGGACCAGTGTTTATGCCGATGTGGAGTAACAGAGGCGAGCCGGAGTGGGGGGTGCTTTCGCCGAGCCGCGCCGTCCGGGCGATCATGTCGAGAGCGGCGCGAAGCGCACGTTCCGGATCGTCCTCATGCGCGACCGGCGCACCGAACAAAGCGAGCAGTGCATCGCCGATGAATTTGTCGACGAAACCACCAAAGTTTCGCACGGCCGCCGTCAATTCCTTGAACAGTTTATTCTGCAGCGCTTGCATGACCTCGGGGTCGAGCTGCTCACTGAGTGTCGTGAAGCCGCAAAGGTCGGCGAACAGGACCGTTACGGTCCGGCGATCGGCGTCGGAGACGGGATGCAGCCCTTCTTCGCTTTCGATGTTCGGAAGCAGCGACGGAGTTCGAGAAGGCGGCACAATGGTCCGGCTTGGTGCCGGAGCAGGCCGTTCGACGGCTTTTGCGGGCGCACCGACGCTTGCCCCACATTTCGGACAGAACTCGAAATCAGGTGCGCAGGTGTAGCCGCAACTGGCGCATGCCACGGGCTGGCGCCTGCCACACCTCGGACAGAAGGCGTAACCGCCCTCAATCTCGAAACCGCAGCCCGAGCAGTCCATCGAACAAGACCTCACTAGTGGCCGTGACGGCGTGATCTCGCCCGCACTGCACGGCCAGGCTAATCACAAGGATGCACCGATAGCCGTCGACGAGCAAGCGGCAGCGCAAATGGGCATCGAGCCATCCGTGTGGGTCCGGTGGCAGAGCGCTACGCATGACCTCTTGATGCAACGGCTGGCTCGCTGTCAGCTTGCGGTTGCGAATTAGGCTCAGGTCGGCTTGATCTCTGCCTGGCCGATCTTGCGCCATCTGGCGTTTTCGCGAACCAGTTTTAGGTCGTCGGTCGTCTCGGCAAATGTCCGCAATCGGTATTGCCGGAGCAGGTCCGGGAAGAGCGCTCCTTCCGGCAGGCCGGCAAGCTGCTCGCGGACTGAGATCTTTTCATCGATGACCCGCATGCCCCAGGCATTTTCCCGAACCTGCAGCTCCGCAGCCAGATCGCGCTCTTCCGGCGCGTTTTCGTCTAGCGCGGCCAGAAGGATCGAGTGGAAAAGCGCTACATAGCCAATCTGTCTTAGGCCCCCCACGACCCGCGCGCGCGGCAATATGGCAAGGACGAGGAACGTCAGGAACAAGTTCGGCAGCAGCACGCCGTCCAGCAGCGCCTGCCTGAGATACGGCCGCTCGAACGGGATGGAAAGACCTTGCGGCCTGTCGGGCTCGATCAGGTGCCCGTTCTCGAGAACGAGTTTGCGCACGCGCTCCTCGCGGATGCCCCAGAAATAGTCCGTGGCATTGGGCAGGAATCTGCCAAATGGGCTCGATGCGGCCTCTTGCCAGGCACGTTCGAGACGCTGGCGTCTTGCGGGTTCAATGAGCAGTCTGGAAAGAAGGCTGCCGTCATATTCCAGATGCCGCGCCATGGCAGCCGCGGCGGCTCGATCATCGATGAAAACCGGCAGGGCCATGCCGGCACGATCCCAATTGGCGACCAGATCCTTGTTCAGGGCAGTCAGCGCATCGGCGGCGGTTTCAAACACCTCGTCCTGGCTGGCAAGCAGTGTGCCCAGCCAGCGGCTGGCATCCGTTTCATCGCCCACCGTTTCGAGCGCGCGCTTGTTGAGGGAGACGGGACCGGCCACGCAGGCGCTTTTGCGGCACAGTTTGTGGCGCCCCATGCCGAACAGGTTGACCTTGTCGTCGCCGACATCGAGCCATCCCGGCCCCTCCCGGCCAACTGTCTCCATGGTCATCGTCGCTCCCATGAAGCCGACGAAGGCCGACAGCCCGTTTTCGACCGCGCCGAGCCAGGCAAGCAGGAGGGCATCGAAGGTGATCCGGTCCATCAGAAGCAGGCAGTGCAGGCCGGACTGAATCACCGGTCTGTGCTCGAACTCGTCGAGGGCCTTGCCGATCTCCTCAGGCCGCATGATCCTATCGAGTCGCTGATGCAGGACTTCGCGCAGGATCGAGCGGGCAGCGATCGCCGGGCCCGATGCAGGCCTTGCCACCGGCCGCCACAGATGGCGGGCGTAATCGGAAACCGGTGCATTCCAGTTCTGCTCGATGTCGCGCACGACCTCCGGGCAGAGCAGCGACAGCACAGCCAGAATTTCCGGCGGAGGGGTAGGGGTTGGATCAAAGACGGCGGTCATTGGTCCCGTCTAGCCGCTTGCGGTGTAAACGCCAAGCGAGAGCAGACTTGGTGGATGCAGCCCTGTTCGCTGACTCGGCACGAATTGTCAGATTGGCTAAACAGCTAAGGCAAACGGCGGATCTTAGAACCGCAGCCGGGCCATGCTTAGGAGGTCATGGTACTGCCCGTCAGTAAAGCCGGCCTTCACATGCCGGCCTTCGATCTCAAAGCCGTGGCTCTTGTAGAGACGGAGGGCCGGTTCGTTGTCGGCATAGACGGTCAATTCGACTCGCTTCAGGGCGCGCCAGTTGTCGGCCACGTCAAGCAGCGCGCCAAGTATGGCAGAGCCGATACCTTTGCCAACAAAGGCATCGTCAAGGCCGATATTGATCTCGCCGATGTGCGAACGGCGGGGTGAACCCTGCACGACCAGGCTGCCGTGGCCGACGACCTTGCCGTCCAGCTCGGCAACGATCCAGGTGGTTTCCGGGCCGGACTTGGCGATGCGCCGCGCCACCTGCTCCACCATCTCGAAAGGCATCCTGAGCGTGCCCCGGCGGAAGCCCGGCATGTTGAAAATAGCGCAAAGCGCCTCCGCATCGCTTGGCCGGACGGACCGGAGCAGCGGCTGGATTTTCTCGGAGGGTGGCGAGGTCGTGCTGGTCATGGCGTTCCCGGCGAAGGCAATCGGCCGGTACGATGCACCGGACGCCACCTGAAAATCCAGCCGTCTCTCAACCTATGATGCCGATTGCGAGCTAAAATACCGGGAGGCGGCGTAGAGTTTGAAGACGCCGCTGGTGCCGATCCAGCCGAAAAGCGTGAGCCAGCACAATGTCCCGATCGCCGTCCAGTCGATCCGGTGCACCGCAGCGTCGGTGATGACGACGCCGAGGATGGCAAGCAGGCCAACCAGAAACTGTGCCAACCCGAGCACCAGCAGTTCCTCGCGCGGCGCGCTTCTCCAGACGAGATATATACCGCCCGCACCGGCGAGGAAGATTGCGCTGTAGACCTGAGCGTGGAAGGCATCGATCGGCCATGGCCAGATGCCACTGAATGTCAGGGGAAACAGCAACAGGCCGACGCCATAGAGCCCAAGGATCGCGGATTCCGCCGGCATGTAGCCACGCCATGCGGGATTTAAGGTCACGCCTTTCGCAGAAGGACGGGCCCTGGCCCGCCACAGGAACAGCCCGGATACCGCGACCGAAGCAAGATAGACCAAAAACCACAGCCAGGGCGCTTTGCGCTCGAAGTTGAAATAGTCGAGATTGATGAACGAAGCCACCGACACGATGACGGTGAAGATGAAGGCCATGACGAGCACGAGCCTGCCGGGCGACCAGCGATTCCAGACCAGCAGCGCCGCCATCACGACCATTTCGGCGGTGTAGAAGCTGCCGAGGAAGCGCGCATTGAACGGCGTGACGGCCCAAGGCCAGCCCGGTTTGACCAGAACAGGCACGAAAAACAGGCCGGCGCCTACGATCAGGACGATGATGACGACCGCAGAGAAAAGGCGCAGGGCCGCGGGAAATGGCGGATTGTCCGATGTCGGCATGGGAGAAAATCCCAAAGATGAAGGCTCCATGGACCATCATAATGCTGCTTGCGGCCGGTTAAAATCGGTCTAAGTGAACGGTCACCAGGCTTATCCATTCGAATGGCCGTACGGTTCGTTTCGAAGTAAGATGGAGCATTCGGACCAAAGACCGGTCCGGTCAAAACGCCACGGGGTGCATTTTCCGGAGCCTGCACAATGAACGAAGCTCAGGATCTGTTCTCTCTTCTGCGACAATCGGCCGATGTCGATCCACAGGCGATCGACGCGATCAAGCGAACCATCGCGGAGGGCGAGGACCGCGAACTTTGCCGCATCAATGCGCCAGCCTTCGCCAGCAAGCATGGCCTCGACGAGGAGCGCGCAATAAGCGCCTTTCTCCATGCCGCGCGGGTGGGCATCTTCGACATTTCCTGGAATGTTCTGTGCCCCGGCTGTGGCGGCGTCCTCGACACCAACGCCACGCTGAAAACCCTGCAAAGGGACGAATACACCTGCGCGCTGTGCTCCGAGGGCTATTCACCGACCCTCGACGAGATGGTCGAGGTGACATTCACCGTCAGTCCCCGCGTGCGCAGGATTGCCGCCCACAATCCACACGAACTGCCGGTGGCGGAATATTTCCGCCAGATCTACTGGGCGTCCGGCGTCGATCTGCCGGAAGAGCATTTCGCGGAAAAGATGGAAACGTTCTCGCTGGAGGATATCGAGCTTGCGCCCGGTGAAAAGGCGGTTCTGCCCATACAGCTTCCGTCCGAATTCATCATCGTCTTCGAGCCGGTCACCCACTCGGCGCAGTTCATCGACGGGAAGGGCGAACCAACAAAGGAGCGCCGAAGCCTCTCTTTGGCCTTCGACCGCGACCATGTTCAGAACCAGACGCTGGAGATGCAACCCGGCCCGTTGCGCATTTCGCTGGAAAACCGGACCGACACCCGCGTGCTGCCGACGGTCTTCATCGCCAGCCAGGCATTGCATGATTTCCTGGGAAAACGCCGGCCCTTCCTGACCGCCAAGCGCCTGCTCACCAACCAGACGTTCCGCGATCTCTATCGCACGGATACACTCGACATCAACCAGCGCCTGAAGATCACCAGCCTGACGTTCCTGTTCACCGACCTGCGCGGATCGACCGAGCTTTACGAGCGGGTGGGCGACCTTTCAGCCTTCGATCTCGTGCGCGAGCATTTCCAGGTTCTGCACGAGATCGTCACGGCGGAGGCAGGCGCGGTGGTGAAGACGATCGGTGATGCGGTGATGGCGACCTTCGCGACGCCCGATCGTGCGATCGCTGCAGCCCTCAGGATGCGCGATGCCATGCGTACGCTCAACGACAAGAGCGGGCGCGAGGATCTGCTGCTCAAGATCGGAGTCCATGCCGGCCCCTGCATCGCCGTGTCTATGAATGAGCGACAGGACTATTTCGGCCAGACGGTCAACATTGCTTCGCGGGTCCAGAACCTTGCCAACGCACAGGCGATCTTCGCCACTCGAGCGGTGGTCGACGACAATCTCACCGCTGATCTCTTGCACAGGAATGCGCTCACGCCCGTGCCCCACGAGGTCTCACTGCGCGGCATTGACCGGGAGATAGCAGTATACACGATCCCCTGAAGGTTTGGCTCCTGAAGGTTTGGCCCCTAAAGGCTTGACCCTGAAGATTTGGCTCGTCCCGGCCCCTCACACACGCCTACAGATAAAATAACGATCGGCGGGAACCGAAGGTGGCGGCGGGAGGCGTTGCAACTGCGGGTGATCGAGCGGCGTGCCGCTGACCGCGATGCCGCCGACGCGAAGTAGGCGCGCGGTCAGATCGGGAAGCCAGGTAGAGATCACTGCATCGCGATCTTCATAGCCGGTGCCGATGTCGGCATGAACAAGAGCGGCGTCGATGCCAATGAACCTGCTCGCCGTCTCGCGTATTTCGCCGAGCACGAGGTTTTCAGCTTCGGGAATTGAGCTGGCGTGTGCGGCAAGTGCGCGGTCGAACGCTATGATCCGGCGTCCGGGCAGGCGCTCGCGCAGATGGTGGAACGTCCGGCCATTACCGAGGCCGAGCTCGAGCACGGGCCCCTCCATCTTCGCCACCTCGGCGCAGACATAATCGAGTATGTCGCGCTGTGCGGTCATCCTCCGGATGAAACTGTCGAGGCGACTCATGCGCGATTGTATCTCCTGAACAAGTCCACGAAATCAACTGCCCCGACCAGAGCGTTTCGCGGCTGAAACCAGAGGCGACGTGTTAACCCCCGATCGAGTCTTGCCGCGTGTAGAGGCGAACGATGAACACTGCAACAAGCGAACAGGCTGCCGACAAGGATCATACCGGGTGGAGTCGGCGGCGCGGCGCGCGGCGGAATAGCGATGTCACTTGTAGGGGTCCGCGGCGTCCCGCAACCCGTCGCCGAGGAAGTTGAACGCCAAGATGACGAGAACGACGGGGAGCATCGGCAAAAGCAGCCATGGATAGAACGCGATCACGCTGACGCTGCGCGCCTCGGTGAGCAGGATGCCCCAGCTGGTTATCGGCGCCCTCAGGCCGAGCCCGAGGAAGCTCAGCGCCGTCTCGCCCAGGATCATGCCGGGTATGGAGATCGTTGCCGTCGCGATCAGATGCGACATAAAGCCGGGAATGAGGTGTCGGCGGATAATGCGGCTGCTTCTGGCGCCCATCAATTGCGCGGCCAGAACGTAATCCTCCTCGCGCAAGGCTAGAAGCTTCGAACGCACGGCCCGCGCCAGTCCGGTCCAGTCGAGCAGTCCGAGGATGACGGTGATGCCGAAATAGATAAGGATCGGACTCCAGGTTATCGGCATGATTGCCGCCAGAGCCAGCCATAGCGGAATGCTGGGGATCGATTGCAGAACTTCGATTATCCGTTGAACGATCAGATCGAAGATACCGCCGTGATAGCCGGCCAGTCCGCCGATGACAATGCCGAGCAGGAAGCTGAAACTGATGCCGACGAGGCCTATTGTCAGTGAAATGCGTGCGCCATAGATGATGCGCGAGAGCACATCGCGCCCCAGCCTGTCAGTGCCGGCCAGAAAGAGCTGGCCGTTTTCGGCGGGGCAGACAAAATGCCTGTCACCTTCGATCAGGCCCCAGAACCGGTACTTGTCGCCCTTGCAGAAGAAACGGATCCGCTGAACATCATCCTGTTGCTCGATGTAGTTCCGCTTGAGCGTGTCCATATCCAGCGTCATCTGGCGGCCATAGACGAACGGCCCGACGAACTGGCCGTTGTGGAACAGGTGCACCCGTTGCGGCGGCGAATAGATGTAGTCCATGTTGCGCGTGTGCAGATCGTAGGGCGCCAGGAACTCGCAGATCAGTATCCCGAAATAAAGCGCTGCCAGGAATATGCCGGATACAAGGGCAAGCCGGTGCCGACGGAATTTCCACCACATCAGCCGCAACTGCGACGCCTGAAAGACCTTCTCCTGCTCCGGCGTCATCGCCTCGACCGACTGCAGGTCAAAGGGCTCGATGGAAACATAGTGTTGCAGTGGGGTACCCGGAGCGGGCAGCGGCGATTGCGTGTTCATTTGGTGCTGCCGCCTTGCAAACGAATTCGCGGATCAAGTAGCGCCAGCGCCAGGTCGGAAATCAGGACGCCGATGACCGTCAGGAAGGCCAGGAACATCAGGAACGACCCTGCCAGATACATGTCCTGGCTTTGCAGCGCTTTGATCAGCATCGGCCCGGTCGTCTCCAAAGACAGCACGATTGCCGTGATTTCGGCGCCGGAGATGATGGCTGGCAAGATAGAGCCGATATCTGAAATGAAGAAATTGAGCGCCATGCGCAGCGGATATTTGACCAGCGCCCTGAAGGGATGAAGGCCTTTGGCGCGCGCGGTCACGACATATTGCTTATGTAGCTCATCGAGCAGATTGGCTCGCAGCCGCCGGATCATGCTTGCCGTGCCCCCGGTGCCGATGATCAAGACCGGAATCCAGAGATGGGCGAGGATCGACTTCGCCTTGGCCCAGCTCATCGGCTCGCCGAGATATTGCTGGTCCATGAGGTGGCCGATGGACGTGCCGAACCAGATGTTGGCGAAATACATCAGGATCAGCGCCAGCATGAAGTTCGGAATCGCAAGGCCGAGAAGGCCGAAGAAAGTCAGGCCGTAGTCGCCCCAGCTGTATTGATGTGTGGCGGAGTACATGCCGATCGGAAAGGCGATGAGCCAGGTGAAGATGATCGTGACGAAGGAAACCAGCACCGTCAGCCACATTCGGTCCCCCACGACGTCGCGAACCGGCAGCTCATATTCGAAGGAATAGCCGAAATCGCCGTGCAGCATCCCGCCGACCCAGTAGAAGTAGCGAATGACCGGTGGCTTATCGAAACCATATTCCTTGCGCATCATCTCGATGCGATCGGAATCCACCGCTTCGCCCTGAGCCCGAAGCTCGGCAACATAGCTGTCGAAATAGTCGCCTGGGGGAAGTTCGATGATCGTGAACACCAGTGCCGATATGACCAGCAGCGTTGGAACCATCACGGCGATGCGCCAGACCAAATATCGAAGCACGCTCAGGACTCTCCAAGCCAGAATGTATCCGGCATATAGACACCGAAATAGGCGGTCGGGTCGTAGCCGTAAAGCGCCTTGTCGGGCAGATTGCGCAGCCGCGAGGATGCCAGAACCGGCTGATGCGTTCCGTTCACCGTGCCGATCGAAAACACCTGATCGGTATAGATCGACAGCATTGAATTCCAGATCTCGGCGCGCTCCGTGGCTTCGGTCGATGCGTTCCAGCGCTTGAGTAAATCCATCAACTCGACCACGGGCGGAAGATCGGGCGCTTCGCCGACCTTGCCACGGGACAAGTAGTGAGCACCCCAGAGCGGCCATTGCAGCTGGTCGTCGACGGTGGGGGCCAGTTGGTAGGGGTTCATGTCGGCGGTCGGCACGCCATTGTCGATGCCCGACCACATCGACATCATGATCTGGCCACCAAGCGCGCGGCTGCGGAAGATGTCGCGCTGCGAAGTCCGGATGAACAGAGCGATGCCGATCTTGCGCCAGTGATCGGTGATGAGCTCGAGCGCGTCGGTTTCCAGCGTGCTTTCGCCGGCCGTTTCCACTACGAGCTGCGCCGAGCGTCCGTCGGGAAGTATCCGCAGGCCGTCATCGTCACGCGCCTGAAGCCCGACCTCGTCGAGCAGGGCATTGGCCTGGTCGGGATCATGGGCGACCCAGGCTTTCGCGAATTCCGGCCGGTAGAGCGGGCTCTCCGGCAGGACCGTATCGGCACTTTCCTGCGCCAACCCGTAGAACACGGCCAAATTGATCTCGCGCCTGTCCACAGCGAGCGAAAGTGCGCGGCGCACGCGCACGTCACGAAAAAGGCCGCGCCACACCTGGTCGGCACAATTCAGATTGGGCAGCAGCGCCAGCCGCGAACCTTGTGTGCGTTTCCAGAGATGCATCTTCACCGGGTAGCGCTTCTCCGCATCCTTCAGGAAGGCGTAATCGGTGAAGTCAATTCCCATGCCTTGCAGGTCGCTCTCGCCCGCACCGGTCTTAGCGGAAATGATCGCCGACGAGCTGACGTTCATGACTATCCGGTCGACATAGGGCAGTTGCCGGCCATTCTCGTCTATTCGATGAAAGAACGGGTTCCGCTCGAAGACGAACTGCTCAGCCGGCGGCTTGGTCCGGTTCTGCCAGGGATCGAGCGTCGGCAGTTCCGGGTTCTCCGGGCGATATTGCCGCGACATGCGGATATGTAAGAGCGTCCATTTCTTGGCCCGGTTCTCCTTCATTAGGCCGGCGAGCCGGAATGGATCCTGGTATTTCTTGTGGAACTGCTTGAGATAGGCGGCCGGCAGAACAAGCGATAGGGGCGAAGCAGCGGCGAGCTTGGGCAGGAAGTCGGGATTGGGCGCATCCCAACTGTAGCGGACCGTCAACGGATCGACGATCTCGAAGCGTGGCGGCTTGCCGTCCGCCAGCAGGGCCGGGGCGAGCCCGCCTTGCGAAAGCTCATCGTTCAGCCAGACATCTTCCCAGCAATAGCGAAAATCCTCCGACGTCAGCAGGCTACCGTCAGACCATTTATGTCCTTCTCGTATCTTGAAAGTGAAGACACGATCATCCGCTACATCGAAACTTTCGAGAATGTCGGCTTGCAGGTTAAGCTTTTCGTCATAGCCGACCAGGCGAGCGTACCCGTAGATCGTCATCATCCGGATATCTTTCTGGCTGCCAATGATCGTGCGCAGCGTGCCGCCATATTGGCCGGGCTGCCGGCCCATCGCAGCGAGATTCAACGCGCGCGGGCGCTTGGGCAGGCGTTCGGCGAGTGCCGGCAGCGCCCTGGCCTTCAACTGCGGCTGAAGAAATTCCGGCTCCAGATCGCCGGCGCGCAACGTGCCCGGCAGAAATGCCGAAGCCATGAGTCCAAGGACGGTGCGCCGGCTGATCAATGGCGTAGCTCGCTGACATCGGCCGAACGTCGCGCCAGCACGAGGTGGCCGCCGCCAAGATCGAGCGGCGACAGCATGTCCTCGTCGCCCTGGTCGCGGAATTGCGGTCCCCATGCGCTGGTGTCGGAAGCGCCGCTGAGCTTCAGAGTCTTGAAATCCATCGGCCTGTCGAGATCGGGGAAAGGGACTGCGGCGACCAGTGAGCGCGTGTAGGGGTGGACCGGTTTCCTAAGCAGAATTTCGCGCGGCGCTAGCTCGACGATACGCCCGCCGCACATCACCGCGATGCGGTCTGCCATGTAGTCCACCACCGCCAAGTTGTGGGATATGAACAGGTAGGTCAGGCCCAGTTCCTTCTGCAGGTCCTTCAGAAGATTCAGGATCTGCGCCTGGACAGAGACATCGAGTGCCGAAACTGGCTCGTCGCAGATCAGGAGTTCAGGCCCCAGCGCCAACGCGCGCGCGATGCCGATACGCTGACGCTGTCCGCCGGAGAAACTGTGCGGATAACGCTTTATGAAGCGCGGGTCGAGTCCGATTGCCTGCATCAGGTTCTTGACCGTGGCGAGTCGGGACGCGGCATTGCCACGTTGATGGATTTCCAGCGGCTCGCTCAAAATGTTCTCCACCGTCATGCGAGGTGAAAGCGACGAAACCGGATCCTGGAAGACCATCTGGATTTTCGCGCGCAGCATGCGCAGAGCGTCTCCCTCGGCTTTCAAGACGTCGATCGGACCATCGCGGCCGTTGAAGATCACAGAGCCGCCGCTAGGGGTGACAGCCCGCATGAGGACCTTGCTGACGGTGGTTTTGCCGGAGCCGCTTTCGCCGACAAGACCCAGGCACTCGCCCCGCCTGATATCAAAGCTCACGCCGTCCACGGCGCGAACAGAGGTTTGATGACCTCCGCCGAACCATCCGGACTTGCGGATCGTGAAGGTCTTTGTCATATCCCTGACCGACAGCAGGAGGTCGTCCGGCCCCTTCGATGCCGGCGCCGTCTGCTTGCCGAGCAGGTTCCCGACATTCACCGGCACCTCGCGGAGCGCCTTTAGCCTTTCGCCGGGCTTCAGGTCGAAATGCGGAACGGCTGCCATCAGGCCCTTCAGGTAAGGGTGGCCCGGCCGGCGGAATATCGCCTCCACAGGTCCCGCTTCCATGATCTCGCCATGGTACATGACCACCACCTCGTCGGCGACATTGGCGACTACGCCAAGGTCGTGCGTGATCAGCAGCATCGCCATGTTCAGCTTCGTCTGAAGCTCGCGCAGCAATTGCAGGATTTGCGCCTGGATGGTGACGTCCAACGCCGTTGTCGGCTCGTCGGCGATCAACAGGGCGGGCCGGCAGATAAGCGCCATGGCGATCATGGCGCGTTGACGCAATCCTCCCGAAAGTTCAAAGGGATACATGTCATAGGCGCGCTTGGGGTTGGGAAAGCCGACAAGTCCGAGCATTTCCTCGGTCCGCGCCTTGCGCTCCACCCGAGCCGTGGGCGTATGAATCTGCAGGGATTCGCTGACCTGATTGCCGATCGTATGCAGCGGCGACAGTGATGTCATCGGCTCCTGAAATATTTTGCCGATTCGGCTGCCTCTCAACGCCCGGATTTCGGGTCCGTCACGCGGCATCTGCAGGATATCCTGCGTCGTGCCGGGCTTTTCAGGATCGGAAAACAGGATACGGCCGCGAACATGGGCTGTGTTCGGCAAAATGCCCATCACAGCCTGGCTGAGAACCGATTTTCCGGAACCGGACTCGCCCACAAGCGCGGTAACCTTGCCGGGCAAGACGCGAAGATTCGCACGCCTGACGGCATGCAACGGTCCCCCTATAATGGCAAAAGAGATGCCAACATCCTCGATCCGCAGCAGATCAACGCCCAAATTCATTCTCACACCAGCCCCCACTCTGGCCGCTCCAGAAGGCGAGACTAGCGCATTGCCAGCCTAGAGCAACTTGGATTCGAACAGTCGCCAGTTCCCTGGCGGAACCGGCGATCGGACTGCATACCACACGCGTTCGGATCAGATCGTGGCGGTTACTGGAGCTTCCTCGGGTCACCCGCGGACGGCCGCGCGGCATTGCGATGAAGCAGCATGACCTGCTCGGCGTCCGATATTCGGTCGTAAATCGGCTCCAGCGCACCGTCTTCGTCGAGCGAGAGAGCACCCGACAAATCGGGTGAAAGCACCGTTAGCTTCTGCCTGATGCCCGCCAGTTCCTCCATACCGAGCGCCAGCCAGTTGTTGGCGCCGCAATAGCTGGCGAAGTCTTTGCTGGCGAGAACGCTGTGCGGATATTTCTTGGTCAGAGTCTGGAGGCGCTGGACCTCGTTTACAGCCGAGCCGAAGACGGAGAATGTGAGCCGGTCGGTAAGCCCGACATTGCCGAACATCACATTGCCCACATGCAGGCCGATACCATAGTTTATGTCGCTCAATCCTTGCTGCTTTCTGCGCAGATTGAGATCCATCATGCGCGCGGTGGCCTTGTGCGCTGCTGCAAGAGCGGCCTGGCAGGCGATCTCGGACTGTGAACGGTGCCTTGCGCAAGGGTAAACTGCAATGAAGCCATCCCCTATGAAACTCATGATCTGCCCGCCCTTGCGGTTGAAAGGCGCAGCAGCGGCGTCGAAAAACTGGTTCAGCGTATCGATATAGACTTCGCGGCCGGAGGTTTCGGCAAGTCTTGACGACCCGCGCATGTCGCCCATGACCAGTGCCGCCCGGATTGTATCGCCCTCGCCGCGCTTGATCTGGCCGTCGAGCACGCGCCTGCCGGCGTCGCCGCCGAGATAAGTGGTCATCATGTTGTCGGCAAGCTTGGTGAGCACCGCCATCTTGGTTGCGATAGCGAGATGGTTCTGGATGCGCAGCAGCGCCGCAATCATGCTGTCGCTGAAGCCTGCGGCACTGTCGGTGGACCAAGACCCGATCATGCCCTGACTGGTGTTGCCGCTGAAGGGATGGACGAAAGCCATGTAATCTGTGACGCCCATCAGCTTGAGGTCGTCGAAAACAGGAAATTCCGACGGCACCGACGGGTCGAGCCGGCGCCGCAGATGGTCGAGCTTGTGGCTGAGCAGATGGTAGTATGGGCTGGTTAGGAATCTGTCGGAGTGAACGCCGTTCTCCTTGCGGAAGCCTTCCACTTCCAGGCCCTGGCCGCGGAGCCAGGTGAAGCCGAGCGCGTCATAAAGCGGATGAAGCATCGAAAAGCTCAAATGCACCCGCTTCAACGGCAGGCCGGCAGCAGCCAGCCGTTCACAAAAGCCCCTTACCAATGTTTCCAGGTCGTCGCCCGCCAACGCCGATTGCGTCAGCCAATCGGCAACCTTATCCATGAGAATGGCAGAAATTTCTGCTTGCGCTGTGCTCATGCTATCTCGAAATCTCCTTGATCCGCCACAAATTCGCCGGCTCGGACGCCGTCAGGCCTTCACCACCGTCTCTCGGGTTAGCC
Organism: Mesorhizobium sp. M1334; assembly: GCF_040317995.1. Taxonomy (NCBI): domain Bacteria; kingdom Pseudomonadati; phylum Pseudomonadota; class Alphaproteobacteria; order Hyphomicrobiales; family Phyllobacteriaceae; genus Mesorhizobium; species Mesorhizobium sp. M1334. The sequence continues at coordinate 192,503 of NZ_JAMYLM010000001.1, read as the reverse complement.
CGAGGCGGCCAAAAATATTGCGTGTGTCGACTATCAGTAGAGCGTGATCCGCGATCGCCTGATAGTCGATCGCGTCGTGGTCGGTTGCAACGACGACAGCGTCGAAATCCTTCAGGGCCACCTCGGTCAATTCGACCGAGCGACGCCCCTTGATCGCCATATGCTCCCGTGTGGTCGGGATTTCGGTAACATGCGGATCGTGGAATTCCGCCTTGCCGCCCCATTCCTCGATGAGTTCAATGAGCCGCAATGAGGGGCTTTCGCGGATGTCGGGCACATTCTTCTTATAGGCAAGCCCGATGATGAGAATGCGCGAGCGGCTGAGCGCCTTGCCGCAGCGCCGGTCCAGCGCCTTCGCCAGTTCATCGACCACATGACGCGGCATGGCCGTGTTGATCTCTGCCGCCAGCTCGATGAAGCGGGTCGGCAGTTCGTATTCGCGCGCCTTCCACGTCAGGTAGAAAGGATCGATCGGAACGCAGTGCCCGCCAAGTCCAGGGCCAGGATAGAAAGGCATGTAGCCGAACGGCTTGGTCTTTGCCGCCTCGATCACCTCCCAGATGTCGATTCCCATCGCACCGAGCACGACCTTCAACTCGTTGACGAGGGCTATGTTGACCGAGCGGAAGATGTTTTCCGTCAGCTTGACCGCCTCGGCGGTCGCCGTGGTGGAAACCGGAACGACGGTCTTGACCACGCCATGGTAGAAAGCCTGCACGAGCGTCGCCGCTTCAGTGCCGTCACCCGCCACGACCTTGGGGATCGTCGCGACTTCAAAGCTGCGGTTGCCGGGATCCTCGCGTTCGGGCGAGAAGCCGAGGAAGAAATCTCTCCTCGACTGCAAGCCGGTTTTTTCCAGGATGGGCTTGATCACGTCGTCGGTGGTGCCGGGATAGGTGGTCGATTCCAGCACGATCAGCTGGCCGAGACGCAGATGCTTCGCGATGATGCCTGCCGTGTTCCTGACAAAGGAGAGATCCGGCTCGCGGTGTTTCGTCAGTGGTGTCGGAACGCAGATGATGATGACATCGCAGACGGCCAGTTCGGCAAAATCCGCAGTGGCGCGGAACCGTCCGCTCGCCACCTGGCCGGCAAGGGCTGTCGACGTCACCGCCTCGATGTAGGATTGGCCGTTGTTCAGGCTCTCGACCTTTTGGGCTTCGATGTCGAAGCCGGAAACCGGGAAGCCGGCGCGTGCGATCGCAACCGCCAGCGGCAACCCGACATAGCCCAGTCCGATCACGCCGACTTGCGCGGCACGCGTCGAAATCCGGTTCAGAAGACGGTCATATGTCGATCGTGAGGCGTCCAAAAATGTGCTTCCCGTCAATTCGGACAGGCCGTCCGCTTCCATGGTGAGGCTCACCGCTCACAAGAGCCCCGAGGCATATTGCGGAAAATCGATGTCCGCAAGCCGTCAGACCGGCACCTTCGCCTTAAGGCTTGCGGCAGCCATCGCATAGCCGCCGGCGGCGCCATCGATGAAATGAACGTGATCGCGCTGCAGCGGCGATGCGACGAGGCATGTCATCAAGGCCGATTTCTGGCGGTGCAGGCCATAGTTGCAGATGCCCGCCTCTTCCGCCTGTTTCAGCCGGTTCTCGATCCGTTGCAACACATCCGCGTCAACGTCGATGGTCATCTTCAAGCCATCGTCGAACTTCCGGAAATCCGAATTGCTGGCCACTTCGCGTTTGTAGATCTTCGGATCGAATCTGCCGATCGTCCAGCCATATCTATCCGTAACAGCCGTAAGCGTCATCAGGAACACTATCCACAGCTTCGACAGCCACCGCCGTCCTGCCGGCGCCATGGCCCGCGCCTCGATATCGAGGCCGGCGGGCAGCACACTGTAGTCCGGCCCGTTCACTGGCACCGGGTGGCCATCGCGTTCCTGCCTGCCGGCAAGGGCGATGATGTCGGAAACCAGAAACTGAAAACCGCGCAAGTCGCGCGACGCCCCCGGTATGGCTATGATCGAGACAATTTCGCCATGCCGGGCTTCGATTGGGTTCCAGCGGCAGGAGAGGCCGGTCAGATCCGGCCGCGCGCCGGCCGGCGCAGGATCGATGCGGTAGCGCCCCGCTTTCATCTCGGCTTCCGCCCAACTGCCGCCACCTCCGGCGAACATGGCATAGAAGACTGCATCGGAGGCCTGGAACCTCGCCACGCGAACGTCGAGGCCTTGCGCTCTTATATCCTTTATCGGCACGATTGCGGCACGCAAGCTCAGATCCAGCTCGTCCGCCACCCATCTCTGGACAGCCGCCAGCGCGTTGCGGGTGATCTCCAGCGCCGAGCCGGGAAACGCCACGAGCGCGCCGTCGCCGCCGAAGACAAAGGGAAGATCTTGCCTACCCAGCGCATTGAGCAGCGCCGAAATGACGCTGGCACCGGCCATATTGACGGTTTTATAGCGCCCCGCCTCGATCGCCTTGGTCGAGCCGACGATATCTGCGGTAGCAAGCGCCCAGCCATCGGGGAGAGGCCGATAGTTATCGATATCGGCAACGCTTTCGAACCTGGCGAAGACCGGTAGGGAAGCGACAAACGGGTCGGACGCGGCAGCTGTTTCCATGAGCATCAGATAGCACATTCCAGTGCTTGAGGGTGAAGTCGATCATGCTTCGAAATTGACTTGCGCAGGCTTTCCGATAATAGGGTCCGGCGATGCGAATTGCCTTCTACGCGCCGCTGAAGTCGCCCAATCATCCCGTTGCCTCCGGCGACCGTCAAATGGCACGGATGCTGGTCAAGGCGCTGGAGCATGGAGGGCACAGCGTCGAACTGGCATCCGAATTGCGCTTCTATCTACGCGAACCGGATTCGAAAAGTTTCGATGCGCTCAAGATCGAGGCCCGGGAGGAAGCCGCGCGGCTGGCAGGGCTTTGGGATCGTGACGGCAAGCCCAATCTGTGGTTCACCTATCATCCCTATTACAAGGCGCCCGACCTGATCGGGCCCGAACTGGCGTTGGCCTTTGGCGTTCCCTATGTGACAGCGGAAGCCTCCTATTCGAGGCGGCGCAACACCGGTTTGTGGGCCGATACGCAAGCGTTGGTGGCGCGAGCCGTCGAACAGGCGGCGCTGAACATCTGCTTCACGCAAAGGGATCGTCAGGGACTGGCAGATGCGATACCCGAAGCCGCTTTCGGCATGCTTTCGCCCTTCATCGACACATCGCTATTCCGGGAAACACCGGCACGGGCTTGTCCGACGCGCCTCGTTACCGTCGCCATGATGCGCCCGGGCGACAAAGTCGAAAGCTATCGCATGCTGGCGCAGGCGCTCGGTTTGATCGGTCATCTGCCCTGGACCATGTCGGTCGTCGGGGACGGACCTGCCCGCGAGGAGATTAAAGCGCAATTCGCCGGCTTGCCCGCCGAGCGTATCGAATGGCTTGGCGCGCTTGAGCCAGCCGCAGTGCCGGATGTCCTCTACAGTGGGGGAATTTACGTCTGGCCGGGTTTCGGCGAGGCCTATGGCGTTGCCTATCTTGAAGCACAGGCCGCCGGCCTTCCGGTTGTGGCTCAGGACGTCGCCGGCGTGCCGGAGGTCGTGCGGGATGGCCAGGCCGGGTTTCTCACCCCGCCGGGCGATGTGGCGGCGTTCGCTTCTGCCATCGAAAGGCTTCTGGCCCGTAACGACGAAAGATCCATCATGGCCGCAGAAGCCAGACGTTTCATCCTCGAAGAACGTTCTCTCGGTGCTGCGGCGGCGCGTCTGGCCGAACTTCTTGCGAAGATCCCGGTCTCATGACATCCGATCAAATCTGGCAACCCTTGATGGAGGAACTGGCGAGCCGGCAATGGGCGGACCGTAAGGCAGAGTTCTGGCTGCGCGACGATGACGCCGTGGATCCGACGCCTGCGCTTGATCGGTTGCTCGAGCTCACCGGTGAATTCGCGGTTCCGGTGACTCTGGCCGTCATTCCCGCCCTGACTGACGAAAAGCTCGTCGTTCGGCTTGACGAGGCGCCGCATGCCACGGTCGCCATCCATGGCTGGGCGCACCGAAATCATGCTCCCGAGGGCCAGAAGAAGCAGGAGCTCGGCGCGCATCGGCCACGCGAGGTGGTGCTCGATGATCTGGCTCGCGGGCTGTCGCACATAACCGGCCTGCACGGCGCACGTGCCGTTCCGATGCTGGTGCCACCCTGGAACAGGATCGACGCCGGCTTGGTATCCGACCTTGGATCGATAGGATTTTCGGCATTGTCGGTCTATGGGCCGCCAAGACCGGCTTCACTTGCGGTCATCAACAGCAATGTCGACATCATGGATTGGCATGGCACGCGCGGCTGCCGCGATCATGGCCTATTGGTTCGGGCCATCATCGCGCAGTTGCAGCATGCATTCGATGGAGGCGAACCGGTCGGCCTGCTCACCCACCATCTCGTACATGATGAATCGGCCTGGCTCTTCCTCGAACGGCTGTTCACAGTCACCGCACAGACTGAAGCCTGCGTATGGCTTCCGATCAGGACATTGATCGGGCGCAGCGCCGGTAGAGCAATTCCAGGAAAGGTGTGAACGGTTTTCCGTCCGGAATTGCGTCAAAACAAAGAGATAGAGGAAAACAGCTCAGCGCTTTTTGCGCAATGAGACTGGAACTTTGAGCGTCTGGCCATCCCGCGCGGCAAAAGCGCCGGTAAACCTGTCTTTGGCCAGTTTCTCGATCTCGTCCAGTTCCTCGTCGATCCGTGTCGGATCGTGGTGAAACAGCGCAAGCCTCCGCGCACCGGCCGCCTCACAGAGCTTGACACCCTGTTGCCATGTCGAGTGCCCGTAACCGCGGCGGCGTTCCATTTCCTCCTCGGTGTAGGTGCAATCGTAAATGACGAGGTCGGCATCTTCGATCAGGCCGAGCACCGCCTGATCGAGTTTGTCCGGCTCGTGCTCAGTGTCTGTGATCATCGCCACGACGCGGCCGCCCCATTCGACCCGGTAACCTATGCAGCCGCCCGGATGGATAAGACTGCCGGTTCGGACCACCACCCCTTCGCGCGGGCGAAGCACGTCTCCGGATACGAAATCGCGATAGTCGAGGCTTGCCTTGCAGGCTTCCAGTTTCACCGGAAACCACGGCGGCTGCATGAACTCATCGACCATCTGCCGGGTCGTCATGTGTCCTGCAAGATGCCCGGACCAAAGCGTAACCTTGGCGCCCCGATCATAGATCGGCGCAAAAGACGGCAACCCGATGATGTGATCGTAATGGCAATGGGTGAAAAGCAGGTCGAAATCGGTCACGCCCAACGCCTGAAGTGCGGCGCCGGCAGGCCGTAGGCCAGAGCCTGCGTCGAACAGAAGCGTATGCTTACCGCATCGCATTTCGACGCAGATTGAGTTGCCGCCATAGCGAGAGAATTCTGGCCCTGATACCGAAATGCTGCCGCGGACACCCCAAAACCTGACCAGGAAAACGTTGTCGTCCATGCTACCCCTTCGCCCATCATATCCAAACAACCGCTGCTAGGCGAGACAGGCTTTCTCCGGGTGATCTTCTCAGCGAGAGGACAGTGCCGTCACGACGGCGAGGATCGGGCGCACGTCCTTCGTTATTTGGCGCTTCGTGCGTCGATCAGATCCGCGGTCGTATGGCTTAGGCGATCGGCAAGAACCCGCAAGATCTCGATGGTCATTTCCGGGAACTCCCTCATAAGCCTCAGGAAATGATCCTTGCGGATTCTCAAGGCTTCCAGCGGACTTGCCGCTCTGACGGTGGCAGTGCGGGAGCTGTTGCACAATATGGCGATCTCGCCAACGATCGAATTTGGCTCCAGTTCGGCAACTTTTATCGGTCCGCTATCGGAATCGACAAGAATATCCGCCCTGCCTGAAAGGATGACATAGGCGGCGTCTCCCTCGTCGCCCTGCCTGAAAAGGATCTGGCCGGCGCTGTAGCTCACACGATCGGATGTGAACGCAAGCAGCTTGAGCTTTGTCGGCTCGATGGCAGAGAACAAGGGAACGCGTTGCAGCATTCCAACTTCATCCTTGAGCAGCATTGTCGCAAACCTTCCAAAATTCGCGTTTGCCAGACTAGAGCAAGGGACGCCAAGATGGAATCAATTCTCTTTCCGGGATGGCGAGGCAAACCACGCGAAAGGTGGCGAGCCCGATGTCGTGCACCGGCAGAATGATCCATCTGAATGTCCGTTGCTCTATGACAACAGTTCCTTGAAGATACCGTTCCCCGCCAAGAGTGTCTCGTGTGTTCCGTCTTCCGCCAATTGACCCGAGTCGAAGACGACAACGCGATCGAACATCATCGCCATTGCCGGATTCGTCACGACCCACACAATTGCCGGCGAATGGCCGTCGCGCCTGGCTTCCTCGAGCACATTTCGCAGCACCTTATCCTGCATGCGCTGGTCGAGCGCCGACAGCGGCCGGTTGAGAATGAGAAAATCGGGACGCTTGAGCAAGGCCCGGGCAACATCGAGCTTCTGTCGCTGTCCACCGGTCAGCCGCCTCCCGCCGGAGCCGACGTTGAAGTCCAGGCCGACATCCAGAAGTTCGCCATAAAGCCCGAGCTCGTCAAGAATGTCATAGACGATGGAGCGTATGCGGTCGGGCGCGTCGGGATGATTGTTGCCCACACGCCCGAACAGGACATTATCCATGACCGTGGCCGCGGCAATGTATTTGGCAGGATCATACCGTTCGATCGCATTGTGCAACTCGGGCGGCAGGTCTTCATAGAACCGGTTGCGTGCAGCGACGATCTTGCTCATCAGCTCGTCGCTCAGCAGGCCGAAGCGGTGCCGGGGCTCGATGTAGGCAAAGCTCAAGGTGACGATCATGGCGCGATCGTTCTCCGAAACCGCCTCGTAGGGACGGTTCTTGAGCCGTTGCAGCAAGGTTTCGTAGGCGGGTATCTCCTCCGCGCTCATGAAGGCGAGCTGCTGGAAGAACTGGTGATCGGGCGGCAGGTCGGCAAACAACTCTATCGCCTGTTTGGCGATCTCCAAGCCCATTTCGTAGAGCGTGCGGTCGAGGCCGGCTTGCCTCAGCACGGAAGCAAAATAGGGATTGGCCGCCAGCGCCCTGTCGGCCAGTTCGGGGCCGGCGGCAGCGCCGAAGAGCAGGTTTTGGCCGATCGTTGCTTCCTTGTTGTAGGCGCCCGGTTCGAAAGGAACCACCAGTCCGCTCAGCCCCTCTTGTTCCAGCCGGGCCCGCAGCGCCGCACGCAGTTCGACGATCCGCCTGGCAAGCTCCGTGTGACGGGTGAGGTCAGCTGAAGAGCGCAATCCGAGATCCAGAATGTCACGCGACAGAACAACCGCGTCGAGCACCCGGCGCACTGCTTCAAAGAGGTCGTGCGGGCCGGTAGCGCCAGCGGAAGCATAGTTGATCCAGTCGCCGTGGATATCAAGATCCGGATTGCCCGACCGGCGCGCCTCGTGAATGTTCCAGCGGTGCTGATCTGCCGCAGCACCGTCATAAGGCACCGATGTCAGCGGCGCATGCTTCAACCCGTAGAGCAGGTTGTCGCGGAGGCTTGCCTGGAACAGGAAAACATCCGACGAGGCGTACGATATGCGCCGGCCGGTTACTGCTTCCGGGAGTTCAAGCAGGTCGTCGGTGCCCGAAGCGACCTTTCCGCTGTCCGGCCAGATCAGCCGCGCGAAGGCTTCTGCAAGCGCCTCCGCTCCACCTGTTGCGGTACTGACCAGTGCCACCGTCTCACCCGGCTTGACCTGGAGGGAGATACGGTTGAGGAGCATCGCACCGCCATCGTCTGCTATGGACAGATTGATCGCCGACAGCGGTTTGGTCATCGGATCGGGATCGTCGATCGTCAATGCCATGATACTCGGCGCGATGAGACCTTCGACGGTGAACTGTTCAACGACCTGTTGATATTTGACCTGGACATCCTGCCGATCCTGATCCCAGTCGATCAGTTCCTTCATCGGTCCGGGCAGGTCCTTGTAGGCGCCGATCACGGCCACGAGCTGGCCGACGTCCAGCCGTCCCTGGAGGACCAGATACCCGCCGATCATGTAGAACAGAAAGGGCGTGAGCTGCGCGAGAAAATTGTTGAGGAACTTCACCATGAATTTCCATTGGTAAAGATCGAAGCGGATCTTGAAGATGAGCCCGAGCCGGGCAGCTATGTCGGCGCGCTCGTAGTTTGATGTATCGTGGACGTGAACCGTGCCGATGCCGTCGACGATTTCGCCAACCCGGCCCGAAAGCGCGCGCGCCGTCAACTGCCGTTGGCGCCCGAGCACGATCAGCCGCCGCCGCATTCGCGGGATGAGCACGATCTGGATCGCCACGATCACGACCGCTATCATTCCTAGCCAGACGTTCTGGATCATGATGAACAGCATGGCCGTCAGCGCTTGGCCGCCGAGCAGTACCGGCTGCAGGAAGGCGTCGCCGATGAAGCCGCCCAGCGGCTCCACCTCGTCCTTCACCATGGTCGCCACTTCGGCGGATTTCACCCGCTTGAAGTAAACCGGCGGAAACCGCAGCACACGGTCGACCAGATCGAAGCGGATACGCCGCAGCATGCGTTCGCCGAGGCGGCCCTTGTAGGTGTTGATGTAGAATTTGAACAGGCCGTTGATGACGACTAGCAAGAGGAACACAAGGCTCAGGGCAAACAGGGTCTCCTCGCGGTCGAGCTGAAAACCGGAGAAGAACTGGACCTCTCCAATGAACGGCAGGTTATAGTGTAGCCTCATGAATGGCTGGGTCGCGCCCGGTTGCTCGAAGCCGCGACCTTGGATCGGTCCGTTGACGATCAGCTTCGGCAGGTCGAAAGACATGAAATATGGGATCATCGAAAGCACGACGATCATCAATATCCAGAGCTGCTGCTTCTTGGTGTGCGTCCAGATATAGCGGGCTAGGCTGGCTTCCATATGCGACTGTGGACCCTTCAGTTGGAAGCGTGCAGGATGTAAAAGCACCTGCTGGCGAATGGCGTATCGGCAATTTCTTCATCGCCAACGAGCTGGCCAAACGGTCCGCGGCTTTCGCAGGGCTTTGGCGAACAGCTGAGCAGCACGAGGCCGCAGCTGCGCGGCTGGTGCTGGCGGATGGACGCCGATGATCCGGACAGATGCAATAGGCTCTCTCCGGCACCGGGCAATAGCCAAGCGGCTTGCAGCATGATCACGTCCGCGGAATCAAACAGTCTTGCGGGAGGCAAGATTGCGTTGTGTCGCCCAGAATCCCAACATACAAGACGAATTATGATGGATGTCACGCAACCACGCAATGCCATGGACTGGCATGAGCAAGCCTTGGACCTCACACGGGGAATTGCTGCTTATGTCAACTGCCCTCTCGTGGCAGGGCTGGCGCGCGTCGTCGCCAAGCATCCGAAGGCCGATATTGCCAACGCCTTCAACCACAAGCAGGTCGCCTGCAAGATGTGGGCGCTCGACAGGCTGTTCGAAAGCGGCGGCGGCCGCTTCGGGCGCATATGGGTTCTGGGTGGATGGTACGGCGTATTGCCGGCAATGCTTTTCAACGATGCCCGCTTCGACATCGCGGCGATCGATAGCATAGACATCGATCCTGAAGTCGCGCCGGTCGCCCGGACCCTCAACCGGGAAGCCGGCGACCGGTTCCGGGCGCTGACGGCAGATATGTACGCACTCGACTATGCGGCCGGGCGGCCCGACCTGATGGTCAATACGAGCTGCGAACACATAGCCGATCTGCGCGCCTGGCTTGCTCTGCTTCCGCCGGGCACGAATGTACTGCTGCAATCGAACGATTATTTCAGCGAGCCGACGCACATCAACTGCGTGGCTTCGCTTGCAGCCTTCGAGGCAATGGCGGCGCTACGGGAGGTGCGGTTCTCCGGCGAACTGCCGACAAAAAATTATACGCGCTTCATGCTGATTGGAACTGTTTAATGCATTTCGCCCAAAAGTGCGTAGCGGTTTTGGGACAACGACACGCATAAAAACAGGACTTGAAGCGCGTCGCACGAACCTCACAGACGCTACGCGCGTTAGGATCTATCGTCTGTTTGATCATGAACTTCTCCGAAACCGGGCCCGGGACCATGTTCGATACTGCTCGCGCAGGATTTGCGCCGAGCGACGCCCGCCTTCCAGATCGAGACGATGCGCGGATGGCGTCCGTCCCACAAGCGCCTGTTCGATAGCTTGCGCCAAACCTTCAGGCGTCAGGTCCTTTTCCGTCAGCACCGTTGCAAGACCGAGTTCTTCGAGCATCAGGGCGCGAACCGTCTGTTCGGTTTCCCCGCCGGCTGCAAATGGAACGAGCAGGGAGCGACAACCCGCGCGCAGTACATCGCAGACCGTGTTGTAACCCGCCTGCGAGACTGACAGGCGGGCGCCGGTCAGCAGGCTGGCGAAATCCTCGCGGAACCGGAAGATGGACAGGCCCGGCGTGGCATCGCGTGCGATCGCGTCAAACTCGTCTTTCGGCAGGTTCGGGCCGGTGATCAAACACCATTTCCAAGCGTTGTTGGCATCCCGCGCCGCTGCGATGGTGGAGCTGACAAGGCTCTTTCCGGCAGCCCCGCCGCCAACCGACACCAGAACGTCGAAGCGCTCGGAGGCCGCAGGCGCTGGCGGCGCGGCAACGAGCCCTGTGTAGGTGATCTCGGCCCTGATCGCCCCAGCCAATGGAAATGTCTTGTCGATGGTTGCGAAAGCCGGATCGCCGTGGACCATAACAAGGTCGAAATGCCTGTTGATGAGATCGACCGTTTCCTCGTTTCGGCCCGGCTTGACGCGCTCCTGGAGGATATCGCGGACGGACGTCACCAGCAGCGGTCTGGGCGACGTCGCGTCGATGGCCTCGATCAGCGGCAAGAGTTCGAAACGCATCTGCCGGCGTCCAAATGGAAACGCCTCGATAATGACGATATCAGGCCTGCAATCCCGGAATGCCTGCAGCAGCATCTCTGAACGCCATTTCTTGAAATCATCGTCGATCGGGTTGCCTTGCAGGTCGACAAGTCCCGAAAATCCTTCATCACCGGAGGTGACAGGTGGCAGGGTTACAGATTTTACCCCCAGTCCCGGAAACCCGGCGATCGGTGCTCCACCGGTCACGACGGTTACGTCAAACCCGTCATCGACCAGAGCCGCTGCAATGCGGCTGGCGCGCGCGAGATGGCCGATGCCGAGCAGGTGCTGGACATAGAAGAAAGCGCGCAGCCGCTTCATTCGGCGGCCCGCCACTCCCGCTCGAACAGTTCCTTGAGCTGTCCAATGCTTGCCATATGATCGAAATTGCCGCGCACGCACCGCTCTGCGGCGTCACCGAGACGGCCGCGGAGCCCGGGATCACGGATCAGGCGCTCCAGCGCCTGTGCCAGGGCAATCGGGTTTTCCGTCGGAACCAGCAAGCCGGTTTCATCCGGCGATAAAAGCTCTGGCACGCCGGAAATATCGGTCGACACGCAGGCAAGCCGCTGGCTAGCCGCCTCCACCAGAACATTCGGCAGACCGTCGCGGTCGCCATTTGCGGTGATCCTGCAGGCCAGGGCGAAGATGTCGGCGCGGCGGTAGTGCTCAAGCACCTCCTCCTGCGCAAGCGCGCCTTTCCAAGAGACGCGATCATCCACACCGAGCTTTTGCGCCAGCGCCTTGAACCGTTCCAGTTCTTCGCCGCCGCCGATATGCTCGAAACGCCACGCCAAATCGCCGGGCAACAGGGCAAGGGCCTCCAGCAAGGTATCGTAACCTTTCTTTTCAACGGCGCGCCCGACACTCAGAACGACAACCGGTTCGTCCGGAGCCGAGCCGTCATGCTGCTTTCGCGCCTCATCGAAACTGCCAAAGCGATCAAGGTCGAGCCCATGATAGCTCAGATGCACAGACGAGTTGCCGTTAGCGAGTTTTTTCAGACGGTCGAAGCCGGTTTTCGTGCAAGTGACCGTCCAGCGCGCCGAGGAAAGCTTGCCGGCCAGATCCCAGTCCGCCGAAGTCCAGATGTCCTTAGCATGGGCCGAGCAGGTCCAGGGCAGGCCACGAAGCTGGCTGGCATAGCGCGTCACCGATGCAGGCGTGTGCGCGAAATGGGCATGCAGCCAGCCCGCGTTTTCCGGCCATTCGGCCGCCAGCACGAGCGCTTGCCCGAAGCGGCGCGCGCGATTGCGCGTAAAGTCGCGGGGCATATCGGCAGCCAGCGATCCGAGCGCGCGCCAGAAGCCCGGACGCAGCAGATAGGCAAACAGCGAGCGAAACACGCGCAGCGGCTCTTCATGCAGATATTCCGGCAGATAATGGACGGGCGCTTTGATCTCGTCATGCACGGGGTGGCGTTTTTCGTCGGTCGGCCGCCTGAGCGCGACAAGTATCAGGTCGAACCCCGCACGCTCAAGACCGAGCAGTTCCTGCGCGATGAAGGTTTCGGACAGCCGCGGATAACCCTTCAGAACCACGACGATCTTGCGATGTTGCAACTCACGTCATTCCTTCAATGACCGAAAGGTGATGGCCGGCCCGCCGGTCGAGCAGTTCGGCGACGATTTCGGAAATATGAGGCAGCCCTTCCAGCGTCAGATGCGGATTGCTCTGCGATGGGCGGGGCCGGTCCGGCAGCACCTTCAGTGCATCGGCAAACCGCCGGGAATCCTCGGCTTCTTCCGGCAAAAACATCTCGATGAGGCCGAGTTCGGCCGCGCGCCGTGCGCGGATCAGTTGTTCTTTGCGGGGCTCGACGCGCGGCACGATCAGCGCCGGCTTGTCGAAAGACAGTATCTCGCAATAGGTGTTGTAGCCGCCCATCGCCACTACCGCCTTGGCGCCGGCAATCAGGTCTTCCATGCGGTTGTCGAACTCGATGATCCTGATGTAGGGGATCTTGGACCCCTTCTTGAGCAGCTTGTTGCGCTTGCGCGCCGGCATGTAAGGCCCAAGCACGATCAGGGCCCTATGCTGCAATTGCGGATCCTGCTGATAGGCATCGATGACGTCGTGAATCAGATCGGCGCCGTCACCGCCGCCACCGGTGGTAACGAGGATATAGTCGCCCTCGGGCCGATGGCCGGGCAACTCGTTCCGCTGCAGGCTCCGTTGCAGGAAACCGACGAACCTCATCTTTGCCCTGACAGCCGGCGGCACATCCAAGCCGGTCAACGGATCGTAGAAATCCGGCGGGCCATAGGCCCAGACCTTGTCGTAGAACAGGCCTATCTTGCGCATCACGTCCCGGCGTGCCCACTCTGCTTCGAGCAGATGCGGCGCATCCATCACCTCGCGCAGGCCAAGCACTAGCGTGGTGCCCCGCGTCTTGAGGTAGGACAGCGTGTCCTCAATCTCACCGCGCAGGCCGAGCGGTTCCTTGTCGACGATGAAGATATCCGGCCGGAAGGTCTCGGCCGTGTGGCGGATGATCGACTGGCGCATCCTTAGCGTCTCATGCAGATCGATGTCCTTTTCCAGCGAGGTGTATTCGCCGTTGCGCAGCTTGATGACGCTGGGGATCTTCACGAAGTCGACACGGGCACGGTAGTCGAAGGCGCCAGCGATAGTCGCACCCGAAATGATAAGCACCTGAAGTCCGCGGAAATCCTCGACCAGCGAATGCGCGATAGTTCGGCAGCGCTGCAAGTGGCCGAGCCCGAACGTGTCGTGGCTGTACATGAGAATTCGAGCGTTTTCTGCGTGCTGGGTCATTGTTGAACGTCTCTTAGAATTCTCGCTTTGAGGACCGTGAGCGACCCGCCGGCTTCGAAACCATCCTGGTTTTGAAACATGAGGCCGCGATTTTGAATTTGCATTACTTCTGTGGAATGCCTGTCAGATAGGGCTTTCTGATTGCCTGAGTCCGAAACTGGATGGAGTGGCGAATATCGCCTCGGCGGGAGCGGGCCGAGACTCCCCGTTGTTGTTTTGGGATGAATCGAAGGGGAAAGCGGTGTCCAAAGGATCGGCAGAAGTCATCCCTCTTGATTCCAATAAGCTCCGGTCTCTCCGAACTCGATGGTTTCGGAGCGGTGAAAGCGATTCCGCGATCCTGCCCATATAGTCAATTGCTTGATCGGTATACGAAAGGACAGGGTCGCCGGGCGTCGCACGGCACATGTTGTTGCAGAACTCGTTTCGCGCGCCATCGCTCTCGGTCTTGGGAGACCAAAGGTGCTGCCCATCAATCTCTTGACGGGCGGTCTGATTATGATTCACCGACCAGAACTGAGCCATCTATCGCCCAAGCTAGCCTGAATTTCGCCAGGAATCGAGTGGATGCCAGCGCTCACAACACACCGCCCGCAGCGGGGTATGTGCAACACCGGTTGCTTGTCGATCACTATGGCCTCTGGCTAATGCCTTAGCGGGGGCGGTGGCGGTACTTTTTGAGACGACCTCAGCGGGCCATCGAAACGTCGCGAGGTGCAAAAACCGCTCGATTGGTCCCAACAGTAGGCGAAACCTCAAAATTTTTTGCGGCGATTTTAGCATTTAAAGCCAATAGCATAATTTTTTGACGGCGTTGAAGTCGCCGCGATCGGGGAAAAACGCGGCATTTCTCTCCCCCAGTCCGCCCATTGCTGCAAGCCGACGGCATCAATCGCATCCTGCTCGGGCTTAGGCAGGCTGCCAACGCGAGCGAGGTCTTCGGGCTTCATGGTGTAGACGGCAAGAAAGCGGGGTATGCAGCGGTTTTTCCTTCGTGCTGTCAGAAGCATGCTGGCTGCTTAGACTCTTGGAGGGCCCAAGTCACTGCGCAGTACCACTCTCTAAATGCCCACCCGCTATCGGGGACGCCGCGCTCCTCGAGGTCCCGCAGTCCGCTGGTCAGTACCTTCGCCGAAGGTTATTGATTTTCTCGGCCGGGTTCTTCTTTCGTGGTGCCGAGGCGGTTAAGCAGATTGAGCGTGATCCTGCCGACATCGTTCATGGCGCCTGCGGCTGGCAGCGCGCCGCACCAGGCAACCGAGCTTGCCGAAAAGATCAAGCCGCCTGCTGCGAGCTTTCGCAGGGTCATTTCGGCGCAGCGGCGGGCGGTGCGTTGCGTATCCCCGCCCTCATACCAGCGCGTCGGATCCTGGAAGAAGCTGTCCGGAAATCCCGTCGCCCGCGCGATCACGACGGTGTCAGCGGAAGTGCCGAGGGCTGGATCTGTCGCATCCACTTCGTAGCCCGCGGCACCGCCCAGCACGATGCCGTCCGTGCCGAAGGTCGCATTTTCAACGCCTTCGAACAGCCATGCGCATCCTGCTTCACGGCTTTCCTCAGTGCGCGTGAAGGGGCGCGCGCCTTCGAATCCCATCAGTGAGATCGCGCCACCGATCAGCGAGAATTCGCCTCGGCCGCGGGAGCGGAGATAGCCGCCTGGTTCGTTGGTGATCGACAGCGCCTGTTCGGCGACCGGGCCATCCCAGGTGCGGCCTGCCTCCAGCGGCGAGCGCCGCAGCTCCATCAGGTCGTCCTTGAAAGCCACAGTGGCAGCGAAGCCGTTTCCGCCGAGATAGGCGATGCTGCCGCCTTCGGCCACAAACTCCCGCAGCGCCTGCTCCATCTCGATCGACATATATTCGGGGTGACTGCCGGTGACGACGGCTTGATGTCGACGCAGACCGTCCATGCCGCATTCGTGCAAGTCGTGATCGGTCAGGACGTCAAACATGATTCCATTTCCGTGGCAGAATCGGAGGAAGTGCAGATCGACCGGCAAATTGTGTGGGCAGCCGCAGAGCGGATAATCGTAATCGTCCCTGAGCGTCACTTTCGGCTTTTTGTAGGAACAGATGGAAACACCACTAAGGTCGGAATGGTAGTCGTAAAGAGATTTCAGATTGTTGGCGATCGCGAAGCGATGTCCCCGGCCGTCGCCTTTCCATTCATAAAGATGATCCGGGAGATATTCGTCGGCATAAGCGAGATAGGTGGCCGTCGGCACGAGATACAACAGCGGCGACGAGACCTGTGACGAGGTGACGAAGAACACCACGCGTTCGTAGCCACCCTCCCATTCGACTTGGAACGCGTAGACGCCTGGGTGTGCGTTTTCAGGGATCGTCACGCGGTGCGATGCCGGCCACTCAAGCGGGCCGATGTCGTCGTCGTGGCAATGGATAGCGTCGTAGTGCGACGGCACCAAGCGAGGCTCGAAGCTCGATCCGTCCGAGCGTGCCGAAGTCACGCAGAAGGCTGGCTGATTGATCACATCTAGGAGCAGCGGATCTGCTCCGCCAGACGACAGGATCGGTTGCGTTGGTAACAGCGTCGGGAAATCCCAGGCAACAGTCCCCTGTGGCGTGTCGAACCGGATCGCAGCAAATTTCGCGTTGAGGGTAGGTTCGTGGTTGGTAGCACTTGCGCCGAAATGGATGCCGTGCCCTTGGAGATTCCACGCAGGGCTGCCAAAGCCTTCATGGAGTTCGTAAGGCGCGAGAAGATCATGGGATTTGATGCGCAGACGCGATTGTTCCTGCCGCAGATCCAACTCGACAGTGAGCCACACACCGGTTGGCGCCTTCTTCTCGACAAGGGTTTCGTCACCGATTTCCACGACTAATGCGCCGTCGCGGAGGCGCAGCCCGACGGCGCCTGCCTCCAGGATCGTGCGCGCACCTTCGTTGCGCGTGAGGAACAGCTCAAAACGTATGCCGTGGAGGGCTTGTACTTTGGCCAGTTCGCCGGGCCGCACGAACAGGAACGACCCCTGGTCGAAATGCCGATGCCGTGCTTCACCTATTGTTTCGATGGCCCAGGTGAGAAATTCCGGAGCCGGCTTGTCGAGCCGGCAAATTCGTGTGGCCTTTATCGGCCGATCGCATGACAGGCTGAGCTTGATCCGCTGGCCTGCTTTGGCACTCCAGGGGGTGGTATAGCCAACCACGCTCATCGCGTCGTGGTCTACTGCGCGCTTCATATATCCCTCCCGATGAACTCCAGATGGGCTGGGGCGAACCGCGTAGACCGGTCCGATGTCGGCCAATGCGCTGCCGCTCTGACAAGCAGAGTTTCGCATGGCGCACTACAGCCATGATGTACATGCTTGTATAGATAAGCTGCATTCGGATAGTCTCGACGCGATCGGTCCAAGCGCGACATTACCAAGGAGGATGACATGCGCAACGCATCTCTCTTCGATCTGTCAGGCAGGAAGGCGCTTGTAACCGGCGCAAGCCGTGGCATCGGGCGCAGCATCGCCGAGGCGCTCAGCGCGGCCGGCGCCGACGTCGCCGTCACGGCGCGCAGCGTGGCCTCGCTCGAGAAGACGATGGCCGCCATCCGCACCGCCGGCGGGGTCGCGCACGCCGTCGCCCTGGACGTCACTGACGTCGACCGGTGCCGGGCGGCGACAGCCGAGGCCGGCAGCCTGCTCGGAGGTCTCGATATTCTCGTCAACAATGCAGGTACGGAAGAGATCCGGCCTTCACTCGATGTCGACGAGGCCTTGTGGGACAGGATTGTCGATACGAATCTCAAAGGCGCCTTCTTCTGCGCCCAGGCCGCTGCGCGGCAGATGAGAGACGCCGGACGGCCCGGCGTCATTATCAATCTCTGTTCGTTAACTTCCGAGGTTGGGGTTCCCACGGCGGTGCCGTACGGCTCGTCGAAATCAGGCCTCCTCGGCATGACGCGGGCGCTTGCGGCGGAGTGGGCCGATCTTGGGATCCGGGTCAACGCCATTGCGCCTGGCTATTTCAGGACAGCGATGACAGACGTGTTCTACAGCAACCAGGCATGGCAGCAATCGATGCTCGCCAAGATTCCGCAGCGCCGTTTTGGTGATCTCCCGGACCTGCACGGAATCGCGGTGTTCCTCGCTTCGGATGCGGCAGCCTACATAACCGGCCAGTCCATTCCCGTGGATGGAGGCTTTCTCGCATCGATTTGAAGGCTTCAGGGGCTGGAGATGTGTCCCAGAAGTGATCGACAAGCGCTAACCGTAATTGCGTCCTAAGAAAAGGAGCCGCCATGTCTGACGTCAGCTTCCACCGCCTGTCATCCCTCAGTGTCGATCAGCGGTCCAGTTTACTGAAACGCGCAGAAGGAGATCTGTCTTCCTTCATCGAAAAGGTCCGTCCAATCATCCAGGCCGTCAAGGATGAAGGTGACGCGGCCTTGCTCCGGTTTGCGCGCGAACTCGACAAAGCCGATGTTGCCGACGGTGGGCTGAAAGTTTCGGAAGCGGAGTTCGACGCGGCATTCGACAAGGTCGACAAGGATGTCGTGGAGAGTATCCGGTTCGGAATTGAGAACATAAGGCATTTCCACGAGGAGCAGCGCCCGGAAACGATGTGGCTCAAGGAAGTTCGGCCGGGCGCCTATGCGGGTGACCGATACACACCGATTGCTTCCGTTGCGCTTTATGTTCCGCGCGGCAAAGGCGCCTTCCCCTCGGTGACGATGATGACCTCGGTTCCGGCGGTGATTGCCGGGGTTCCCCATATCGCGATCGTGACGCCTGCGACTTCGGATGGTTCCGTCGACGCCGCGACGCTGGTTGCTGCCCGCATTGCCGGCGTGGAGACCGTGTACAAGTGCGGCGGCGCCCATGCGGTCGCCGCCGTCGCCTATGGAACCGAGACCGTGAAGCCTGCCGTCAAGATCGTCGGGCCGGGGAGCCCGTGGGTGGTGGCGGCAAAGAGCGTGTTGTCCCCGATCATCAACACAGGCCTGCCTGCCGGCCCGTCCGAAGCGATCATCTTTGCTGATGACAGCGTCGACGGCGGCCTGGCCGCTCTTGACCTGTTGATAGAGGCCGAGCACGGCCCGGATTCGTCGGCCTATCTGGTGACGCATAGCCGCAAGGTCGCCGAAGCCGCGTTGATTGCGATACCGGAACACTGGTCCCGAATGAGCGAACAGCGTGTGGAGTTCTCGCGCGCGGTGCTGACTGGAAAGCGCGGCGGCATCGTGCTGACCGAGTCGCTGGAGGACAGCTACCGTTTCATCAACGATTATGCCCCGGAGCACCTCGAGATTCTGTCAACGGAGCCATTCGCGCATCTTGGACGTATCACAGAAGCCGCCGAGATCCTCATGGGACCGCACACGCCGGTGACCCTCGCTAACTTCGTCCTGGGACCCAATGCGGTGCTGCCGACCAGCCGGTGGGCGCGAACCTTTGGACCGCTTTCGGTGACGGATTTCGTCAAGAGATCGTCGGTCGGCTATGTGACCTCGGCGGCCTATCCGGAACTCGCGTTGCATGCCCGCAGGCTCGCCCGCTACGAAGGGTTCAGCTCGCATGAGAACGCGGTTTCGGAGATCCGCGATCGCTATCTCGCCGGCTGAGCGGAAACGATGACGATGAGGGCGGCGCGACTCCATGGACCCGGCGACCTGCGCGTCGAGGATATCGCCGCGCCAGGCGCTCCCGAGCCAGGCTGGGTGAAGCTGAGGGTCGATGCCGCAGGCATTTGCGGTTCCGATCTTCACAACTTTCGCACGGGCCAATGGATAAGCCGGGCGCCCTCGACGGCTGGCCATGAGCTGACAGGCACGGTGATCGCTATCGGCGAGGGCGTGGACATCGTCGCTGTTGGCGACCGCGTGGTCGCCGATTCCCGTTTCTGGTGTGGAGAATGCGCGCAATGCCATGCAGGCAGGCGGCATCTTTGCACATCGTTGGGCTTTGTCGGGGAGATATGCGACGGCGGATTTGCCGAACAGGCGGTCCTGCCTGCACGCCTGCTGCACGTCGTCGATGCCGCGCTTGACGAACGGGTCGCGGCGATGGCCGAGCCGCTGGCTGTAGCGTTGCACGCAGTGCGGCGTCTGCCGAAAACGGCCGGCTCCGTTCTTGTGGTCGGCTGCGGGACTATTGGCGGGCTTGCCGCACTGCTGCTTTCCCGGACATTCGCAGGTACCGTGCTCGTCGCCGATCGCAACCCTGGCCGATGCGCCCGGGTGGCGCGGGTGACCGGCGCCAGCATCGTCGACTTGAACCGGGACGCCATTGCCGCCGCCACCGCGGATGCCCCCCTGATTGCTGCCGTCGAAGCGACCGGCAGCATCGCAGCACTCAGCCAGTTGCTCGGCGTTCTCGATGCCGGTGGCACCGTTGCGATGGTCGGCATATTCCATGGGCGCCTCGACATCGATCCCAACATCCTGGTTGAACGCGAAATCGCATTGCTGGGATGCCACGCCTTTGCCGATGAGCTTCCCGACGCCATTCGGATGCTCAGCGAATTGACCGAGCCCATGGTCGAACTGATCGACCGCGAGATCGGCCTGGATGATGTTCCCGCAGCCTATGAGCGGCTGTTGGCGGGGCAGGGCGATGGTTTGAAAACAATCATCCGGATGCGGTCTTCCGGGCGCGTGTGATTTCCGAACGTTGCCGGAAAGGATTTTGAAATGATCACTTTGCCCGACACCGCCAGCCCTCTTTACGAGAAGGTCAAGGACTACATCCTGACGAACATCGGAATGGGCCAATGGAGCAAGGACCGGAAGCTGCCGTCCGAAAATGAATTCGTGGCGACACTCGGCGTGTCTCGGATGACGGTCCATCGTGCCTTGCGGGAGTTGACCTCTGCGGGTTTTCTGATCCGGCTCCAGGGCGTCGGCACATTCATCGCGCCACCTCGACCGCAATCAGCACTGATCGAGATCAACAACATCGCGGCGGAAATTGTCGCGCGGGGAAACAGGCATCGCTCCGAGGTTATCGTGCTCGAAAAGATCACGCCGACAAAGGAGCTCGCGCTTTCCTTCGAGTTCGCAAAACGCGCGCCGGTCTATCATTCCATCGTCGTCAACTTCGAGAACGACCTGCCTGTGCAACTGGAAGAGCGCTTCGTGAACCCGGGCCTGATACCCGACTACGACAAGCAGGACTTTTCCAAGACAGCAACCTACGACTACCTCATGCAGAAAACCCCGGTGACGGAGGTCGAGCACATCATCTCGGCGACCCCTGCCGATGCGGAGACGGCGCGGTATCTGGGCATCGATGTCGGCAGCTGCTGCCTGTTTCTGCATCGCCGGACATGGACGGGCGCCATCGTTGCCACGATCAGCAAGCTGACTTACGTTGGCAGCCGCTATTCGCTTGGCAGCCGGTATTCTCCGTCCAAAAAAACTTGATCGCAGTGAAGCGAATCAGACTCGGAAGGAGGGGTCTAACTTGTATATGCATGTATGTATTTAGCCTTGACATCCGCTATTGCTAACGTTGAAGTGTCGTCGCACTTTCGTTGAACGGGCAGCTAAGATGCCGAGGCACGGTGCCGCAAGAGCAGACGCCGGCATTCTCACCAGGCCGGAGTTTGGTTCAAAAAAGCGGCCTGATCATCAAGGGGAACAAGATGATGCGTAATCTAGCAGGACAATTTCGGGCGCTCGTTATGGCTGCTGCTGTCGGGTTTGCCCCGGCGGCCTACGCGGCCGACACGACAATTCCGGCGACGCCTGAGGCAGGAACGTTCAAGATCGGCATCGAGCCATGGCTGGGCTACGGCCAGTGGCACGTCGCCGAGGCCAAGGGCCTGTTCAAGGCAAGCGGGCTGTCCGACGTGCAGATCGTGAACTTCGCGGAGGACAAGGATATCAACGCCGCCCTGGCGAGCGGCCAGCTCGATGCCGCCAACATCGCGACGCACACGGCTATGGGAATGGTTGCGGCCGGCCTGCCGGTGAAGATCGTGCTTCTGCTCGACGTCAGCATGACGGCAGACGCCATGATCGCCGGCAAGGACATCGCTTCCGTCGCCGACCTCAAGGGCAAGCAGGTCGCTTTCGAAGAAGGCACCACGAGCGACATCCTGCTCAAATACGCGCTCGCCAAGAACGGCATGTCCATCGCCGATGTCCAGCCGGTTCCAATGCCGGCGGCGGATGCCGGCAGCGCCTTGATCGCGGGCCAGGTTCCAGTCGCAGTTACCTATGAGCCTTATCTCACCGCGGCAAGAGCGCAGAACAAGGACCTCAAGCTGCTCTTCACCGCGGGCGAAGATCCCGGCCTGATCAGTGACGTATTCGTGGTGCGCGATGAGGTGATCAAGTCGCGTCCTGGCCAGGTGCTTGCCATGATCAAGACCTGGGATGCGGCCCTGAAGGCCTACAACGACGACACGCCCGACGGCCGGGCGATCATCTCCAAGGCGGTCGGGTCGAGCGTCGAAGACCTCAACACCGCCTTTGATGGCGTGCGTTACTATACTCTCGCCGAAAACAAGGATGCCCTGACCGGGGAATTCTCCACCAAGACATTTGCGGATGTAGAGGCGGCCGCCAAGAACGCCGGGCTGCTGCAGGCGGACGTGACGCCGGAACAGATGATCGACCCGTCATTCGTCAAGGCCGCGAAATGACGAGGGCCGGCTCGCGGTGGTGACGCAAATGTCCGAGCAGCGTGCGACCAAGCCAAGCCCGTCTCACGCAGCGCCGGGGCCGGTGATCAAACAGCCGATGCGCCGTCGCCCCTCCTCCGGGGTCGGCGCGCCCATCGCACGCTCACGCTTCCTGATGATAGCAGTGGCCGTCTTTGCCGGCCTCGGCCTCGCCTGGTGGGCGGCAACGGGGCTGGGATTGGTAAAGCCAATTTTCCTGCCGTCGCCGGGAAGCGTGGTGACCCAGCTCGGCAAGCTCTCGGGTGACGGCACGCTATGGCTGGATCTCAGGGCCTCGATATACCGTATTTCTGTTGGCTTCCTCATCGCCTCGGCATTGGCGATTCCGATTGGCGTGCTGATCGGCAGCTTCAGGACCTGGGAAGCGGCGATCGAGCCGCTTGTGGATTTCATCCGCTACATGCCGGTGGTTGCTTTCGTGCCTCTCTCCATCCTGTGGTCGGGGACTGGCGATGCCCAGAAATTCTTGATTATCTTCATAGGCACCTTCTTCCAGCAGGTGCTGATGATCATGGACAATGTGAAGCGGGTTCCCGCTGATTTCATCGGCCTTGGCAGGACGCTCGGCCTGCCGGATCGCAAGATCCTGACGCGCATCGTCGTTCCCAGCGCCTTGCCAGGCATTTGGGATACGCTGCGCATCAGTCTCGGCTGGGCATGGACCTGGCTGGTGTTGGCAGAACTTGTCGCGGCGACATCAGGCCTCGGCTACCGCATCACCGTGTCCCAGCGCTATTTCCAGACAAACACCATCATCGGCTACATCCTGCTGCTGGGCGTGCTTGGCCTCATTACCGACCAGGTCATGAAGGCACTGAGAAAAGTGCTGTTCCGGCAGGAGGGCCACGTGCAATGAGGCCGGGCCGATGAGTTTGCCCAAATTGCGGATCGAAGGCCTCCACAAAAGCTTCGGCACGGGCGCGCGGCGCACGGAAGTGCTGCGCGGTATCAATCTCGATCTTGCCGACAACGAGTTCGTCTCGCTGGTGGGCACGTCGGGTTGCGGCAAGAGCACGCTGCTGTCGATCGTTGCCGGACTGCAGGATTTCGAGGCGGGAGATCTTGCCATCGATGGTGCGCCGATCCTGCAGCCGGGCCTCGACCGCGGCGTCGTCTTTCAGTCCTACACCCTGCTTCCCTGGCTGACGGCGCAGCAGAACATCGAGTTCGCGCTCAAGGCCGCGGGTCATGACCGCGCGACCTGCCGCAGGATAGCGCGCGAGCATCTCGATCTGGTCAAGCTCCCTCATAGCGCCAATCGCTATCCGTCTGAGCTTTCTGGCGGCATGAAGCAACGCGTGGCCATAGCGCGTGCCCTTTCCTATCGACCCAAAATGCTTCTGATGGACGAGCCCTTTGGCGCGCTCGATGCCTTGACCAGGCATCAGATGCAGGAACTCCTGACGCAGATCTGGGAGGAGCACAGGCTCACCGTGCTCTTCGTCACCCATGATGTGGAAGAAGCCGTCTACCTGTCGGACCGCATCGTCGTGATGGGGATCGGGCCGGGACGCATCATGCAGACCTTCAATGTCGATATCGAGCGCCCGCGCCGGGAAGAGGTCATGGAAACTCCGGCCTTCATGGATTTGCAGCGCCGCGTGCACAAGGCGATCCGCGAGGCTTCTAAACGTCCCGGAATGGCTTAGGCAGGCCACTCATGCGTGTCGGGTCCAAGAGCGGAACCAACGCGGCTGGACGCGGAGGACTCTAGCGTAGAATTACTTACAATCGGCGACCAGCGTAGCGCCCAATCTCGGTATCGCGCCATCGCGACCCCTGACCAGGGGAGCAGCCATCGGCATCTTTCTCTTCAAGCTCGAAAAAAAATCGGCAGGACAATGTCGATTTCCTAAACTCCGTTCGTCGTTTTCGCTGCCGGTCGGTGAGGCCGGCTCAAACAAGGAGACAGACGATGCGTGTGATGGTGCTCGTGAAGGCTACCGAGGACAGCGAAAAGGGCTTTCTCCCGACGCCCGAGGCGAAAGAGGCGATGGAGGCGATGGGCAGATTTAACGACGAGCTGCGCAATGCCGGCATCTTGCTCGACGCCGACGGCCTCAAGCCCTCCTCGCAGGGCAAGCGCGTTGCGTTCGATGGTCCCCGCCGGACGGTCATCGACGGGCCTTTCGCCGAGACCCGCGAACTGGTCGCCGGTTTTTGGCTCTGGGAAGTCAAGGACATGGACGAGGCGGTCGCCTGGGTCAAGCGCTGCCCCAATCCCATGCCAGGACCGAGCGAGATCGAAATCCGGCCGCTGTACGAGATGGCTGATTGGCAATGGGAATCTGACGCCGGAGGTCACGGAAATCCGTGACCGG
The DNA here is from genome assembly GCF_040317995.1 of Mesorhizobium sp. M1334. Classification (NCBI taxonomy): domain Bacteria; kingdom Pseudomonadati; phylum Pseudomonadota; class Alphaproteobacteria; order Hyphomicrobiales; family Phyllobacteriaceae; genus Mesorhizobium; species Mesorhizobium sp. M1334. Next base: position 167,913 of record NZ_JAMYLM010000001.1, on the reverse strand, counting down.
ACGCGCGAGAAGCGCACCGGCAACTGAGCCTGTCGGCCGCAACCTGCTTGCCTCCATTGTGGCTTTGGCCGACAAGGCAGCATGACCGCAGGCGAGACGCACCAGGCGATCGAGGCGATTTTTCGCATTGAACGGGCCCGGCTCATTGCGGGCCTGGCCCGCCTCGTGCGCAATGTCGACCTTGCAGAGGAACTGGTGCAGGACGCCCTGGTCATAGCCCTCTCCGAATGGTCCAGGACCGGCGTTCCGGCCAATCCCGGCGCTTGGCTGATGACGGTCGCCAAACGCCGCGCCATCGACGCGATCCGTCGCGACAAGATGCGCGAGCGCAAGCATGAGGAGATCGCGCGGGAGCTGGATGGCGAGTGCGACCGTACGGCCGAGGGAAACGAAATGGCCATGAACGACGATCTTGGCGACGAGCTGCTGGGCCTCATCTTCACAGCCTGCCACCCGATACTTTCGGCCGACGCTCGCGCAGCGCTCACGCTGCGTGTCATCGGCGGCCTGACGACGGACGAGATCGCCCGTGCTTTCCTGTCGAGCGAGGTGACGATCGCCCAGCGCATCGTCCGCGCGAAGAGGACGATCGGAAAGGCCGGGCTCAGCTTCGAGGTGCCGCGCGGTGCCGAGCGTGCAGTGCGTCTTTCCTCGGTGCTGGAGGTCATCTACCTCATCTTCAATGAGGGCTATGCTGCCACGGCCGGCGACGACCTTGTCCGGCCGGGCCTGTGCCTGGAGGCACAACGGCTGGGCCGTATGCTGGCGGGTCTGATGGCCGAGGATGCCGAGGTGTTCGGTCTGCTGGCTCTGATGGAAATCCAGGCATCGCGCCTGCCCGCACGCATCGGGCCGGACGGCGCCCTCTTGACCCTGACCGAGCAAAACCGCGGATGCTGGGACCAACTGCTGATCCGCCGGGGACTTGACGCGCTGGCCCGTGCCGAAGCTCTCGGGGGCGATGGCCCCTATGTGTTGCAGGCAGCGCTTGCAGCCTGTCACGCGCGGGCGCGCAGTCCGGCCGATACCGACTGGCCCCGCATCGCAGCGCTCTACGACCGGCTGCGAGCAGTGATGCCCTCGCCGGTGGTCGATCTCAATCGAGCGGTCGCCCACAGCATGGCCTTCGGGCCTGAAGCGGGCCTGCGGCTGGTGGACGAGATTGCCGACGCCGCCGCCTTGCGCAATTATGCGCCATTGCCGGCGGCGAGGGGCGATTTTCTGTTTCGGGCCGGCCGGCTGGCCGAGGCCCGCGCCGAATTCGAGGCTGCGGCCAAGCTCACCCGCAACGCGCGCGAAGCGGCCTTTCTCCTCGCCCGTGCAGACGCTTGTGGTTGACAGCATCGCTCTGCGTGCCCGACGCGCCGCTAGGGCAACATCGAAAGCCGTCAGTTCGCTCCCGGCCAGCTCCCTTCAATGAGCTTGATCAACTCGCAACGCAGCTTGGGTATATTCATTTTGGAGGAGAGGCCTTGATCATGCCAGCAACTGCGTCGGTACGCCGAGAATCGGTCCTGCCTCGGCGAGCCGCTGGTCGAGGGTCCACACTGTGGCGCCATGCTCCGATGCCGTCGCGAGGTGCAGGGCGTCGCCAGCACGAAGCCCGAGCATATGCTGATCGGCGAATTTCGCGGCGACCTGAAAATGCCCGCCCGTCACCGGCAGCACGGTGAAGCTCTCAGCGACCAGCTTATTGAACATCGCGAGCGCAGCCGCGCGCTGCTCCAAGTCGATCTGTCCGGTCCGAAGCTTGATCGCCATGGCGGAGGACATCTCGGTGATGGTCCAGTCGCTGATCACAAGTTGCGCTGGGTCCTGCTCCGCCAGCCAGCCCTGAACGCGCGCGGTCATGGCTTCGTTGGATAGCGCCGCGAGGATCAGCGAAGTATCGAGATAGGACATCAATAGCGATCGCCATCTCGCATCGATCGCACCAGATCGGCGGCAGCCTGAGCCTGCAGAGGCATGGTTGCGGTCAGGGATTGGAGCAGGACGCCGTCGATCCGTTTGCGAGGGCGGGCCACGGCCGTGAGCCTGGCGACCGGCTTGCCACGCCGGGTTATGTCGATCGAGTCTCCAGCCTCGACCCGGTCGATGAGCTCACTCAGATGTGCCTTGGCGTCCGCCAGATTGACCGCGCCCATGTCAGCTCCTGACCATGTAGATGGTCATATAGCGCATCACGTGTGACAATTCCAGTGCACGGCGAATAAGCAACTGGCTGCGTGAGCGAAGCAAGTGACCGCTCCTGCAACGAGAATTATGCCGCTTCCCGCTTGACTCACACATATCCCGGTGGTTATGCATTGATCAATAGCCGAAGGGTTATCTATCCCAATGCCAAACGCTCACGATGTGCTCTTCAGAACGCTTGCCGATCCGACTCGGCGCGCTATTTTTGAGCGACTGTGTCGCGAGGGAGAGCAGACAGTCGGCGCGCTGACGGCTCAGGCCGGGATCTCGCAACCGGCCGTGTCGAAACATCTCGGGATTTTGCGGCGGGCGGGGCTGGTGCGCGACCGCCATGCGGGACGGCAGACCCATTATAGCGCGCAGCTCGCTGCGCTTGCCCCCCTGATCGACTGGACAAGCCAGATGACCGGGTTCTGGCAGAGCCGGTTCGACGACCTCGAGGACCTGCTCAAAAGGATGGACCAGTGAACGAAATAGCGACCGAAACGCTCTCCGTCATTGTCGAACGGGAAATCGCTTATCCGCCCGAGAAGATCTGGCGCGCGCTCACGCAACCACACTTGATCGAGGAGTGGCTTATGAAAAACGACTTCAAACCTGTCGCGGACCACCGTTTCAACCTTCACGCGGCCTGGGGCTCTGTCGAATGTCAGGTCCAGACGGTCGAGCCGAACAGAACGCTGACCTACACGTGGAATACCAAGGATCTCAAGAGTGTCGTCTCCTGGACGATCACCCCCACGAGCACCGGCGCCCGCTTGCGCATGGAACAGTCCGGCTTTCGGCCGGATCAGCAGCCTTACTTCCGGGGTGCCAAAGTCGGCTGGCCGAGGTTCTTTGACGATCTGGAGCAGATTCTGGCGCGAACGGACTGAGATCCGCCAGCGCTATTCAAGCAAGGGCTCTGTTACAGGGCGGCAGATGGCGGAGCGATAATGGAGGCAAGCCAATGAAGATCAAGTTGACCAAAGTATACGTGGATGACCAGGAAAAGGCTCTGGGTTTCTACACCGAAACGCTCGGCTTTACCAAGAAGGCCGATTTCAGCAATGGGCCGTTTCGCTGGCTGACCGTCGCATCACCCGACGAGCCGGACGGTGCCGAGCTGCAACTCGCGCTCAATGACAACGCCGCTGCAAAGACCTACCAGCAAGCCATTTTCCAGCAGGGCCAGCCCGCGGTCATGTTCTTCACCGATAACGTCAAGGGGGACTACGAGCGCATCAAAGCGCGCGGCGCCAAGTTCACCATGCCGCCGACCGAAGTAACCGGCTCGATCATAGCCCAGCTGAACGACAACTGCGGCAATCTCATTCAAATCACACAGCTGGCGCGCTGGTAAGGCACGCATTCAGTGGCGTGGCTGCCCGGCGGGAGCGCCAAACGGGCCGCCCGATCCGCTCGGTTCGTCTTCAGAGGAGGTCTCAATGGATTGGAACAAATGGGTTCGGCAGATCCACCGCTGGCTGTCGATCATCTTTGCGGCGGTCGTCGCCGCCATCTTCATCAGCCTGGGAGTAGGCAAGGAACCCTCCTACTGGGTATACCTCTTGCCGCTGTTTCCACTCGGCTTGCTCCTGCTTACCGGACTGTACATGTTCGTGCTGCCTTACGCGCCCAAGCGGCGCAGCGCGGGGGGCACCGGCGCATTGGAGTGAATGCATGGCCAACAAGACGTCCATCAAGTCATCGGCGGTCGCGAAGAAGTCCGCCGCCAAGCCTGCAGCCGCCAAGCCGGTCCTCCTCGCAGGCGGCAACCCGCAGATCCCGAAGGGTGATGGTGACGCTCCTGTGCAGGCCTACATCGCGGCCATGCCGGGCTGGAAACGCGACATCGGGCGTCGCCTCGACGCGCTCATCGTGCGCAACGTCCCTGACGTGCGCAAGGCCGTCAAATGGAACTCGCCCTTCTACGGCGTAGAGGGTCAGGGGTGGTTCCTCAACTTCCATTGCTTCACAAAGTACATCAAGCTGGCTTTCTTCCGCGGCGCGTCGCTGCGTCCCGTCCCACCCGGTGAGTCCAAGCACAAGGACGTGCGCTACCTCGATATCTACGAGGACGACCTGCTCGACGAAGCTCAACTCGCCGACTGGATAAAGCAAGCCAGCCAATTGCCAGGCGAGCGAATGTGAGTGGAATGCCAGTCATCCCGGCAAATCCGGTGCCGACTAGCGGTATTCATGTGACGGGCGAGCGGCAACAACCAAGGGAAAGCGACAATGATGATGAAGAGTGACTCAATGGAAAGAAGTGCAGGCAACTCTCCCTCTCAGCTGATCGATGCGAGGATCAGCGAGCTGGGCGATTGGCGAGGCAAGACGCTTTCCCATGTCCGCGCCCTCATCAAGCAGGCCGACCCGGAAGTGGTCGAGGAGTGGAAGTGGCGAGGCGTTCCGGTGTGGTCGCACGCCGGAATAATCTGCACTGGCGAGACCTACAAGAACGCCGTGAAAGTGACCTTCGCAAAGGGCGCCTCGCTGCAGGACCCTTCCGGCCTGTTCAACTCCAGCCTCGAAGGCAACACCAGGCGCGCCATCGATATCCGTGAGGGCGAAGACATAGATGAGAATGCGTTCAAGGCGCTGATACGCGCTGCTGCCGCCCTGAACACGGCCCGATAGTCAGCTCCGGCCGATATGGTCGGCTAGCGGGCCGAGAGCGGCGAGCACGGCTTCGCCGGTGGCTTGCGTCGCGTTCTCATGCGGCGCGCGCAGGTTCAGCCAGCGTCTGTCGCCGGACCGTACCGCCAGCACTGCCTTCATCGCAGTGATGAGGCCGGCGTCCTGGATGATTTTGCGGAACGCCCTGATGGCGGCATCCGCGTCGGTAGTGTCCTCTCCCGCCAGCACTGCGTCGTAGAGGGCCCGGATCGCTGCGGCATTCAGATTGACTGTCGCCGAGATGCAGCCGGCAGCACCGTTGGCGAGGCCTTTCGTCAGCTGTGCTTCCGAACTCGGGAACACCGCGACCCTTGGGGCTGCCGCAATGACCGCCGCGGTGTTGTTCCAGTCGCCGGCGCTGTCCTTGTAAGCCACCACGACATCGGGAAACGCTTCGCTCAATCGGGCGGTCAGCGCCGGGCTCACCGCTACGCCGGAATTTTGCGGGATGTGGTAGAGGATCATCCTCATCGCCGGGTTCGCCACCCGATCGATCAGCTCGCCATGATAACGGGCCTGTCCGTTGTCACCGGCGGCCGTATAGAAGAACGACGGCAGCACCATCACCGCAGCACAGCCGAGCCCGACGGCGTGCGCGGTCAGCTCGACGGTCTCGGCAAGTGCTGTGACGCCGGTGCCGGGCATAAGCCGGCTTGGCGAAATGCCGGCCTCGACCAGCCACTCCAGCGCTTGCATGCGCTCGCGCAACGAGACGGACAAGGCCTCGCCCGTGGTGCCGAACGGCGACAGGAAATGCGCTCCCTGATCCAGCACCCACTTGGCGTGTGATATCCAGAGGTCGCGGGCAATGCAGCCGTCGTTTTCGAACGGCGTCAGGATCGGTGCGATGGTTCCTTGCGGGCGGGTCATGTGCGTCCTTCTACGGGTGAAAATCTGTGCTGTGCTCAAAGCCGGCATCAAAATGTCGAGCAAGCTACAGGAAGCAGTGTTGCTGAGTACCGGCCGTTCGACCTCGAAAGCAAGCGGCTCGCGCATAAGCGCGCGATTGTGATCGGGCGGCGGTTCTGAGGCTCTCGAGGTATGTACTTGTCACGGGACAACCGCGTCCGGCCGAAAGGGGGGTGACAAACGAGTTCTGCTGTTTCATCAATGCCGCCTTTTGAGGAGAAGCCTATGCGGAGGATCGGTGTCGGCATTATCGGCTGCGGCAACATTTCGGATGCCTATCTGAAAGCATCGCCACAATTCCCGGTGCTCGACATTATCGGCGTCGCCGACATCAACCGGGCGGCAGCCGAGGCCAAGGCAGCGGCCTACGGCCTGGCTGCGATGCCGGTCGACGCGCTGTTGGCCGATCCGCGCGTCGAGATCGTGCTCAATCTGACGACGCCGCAGCATCATGTGCCGGTCGGCCTGCAGGCTGTCGGGCAAGGCAAGCACGTCTATTCCGAGAAGCCGCTGGCGACGACGCTCAGCGACGCCGAGCGGCTGGTCGCGGCCGCGCGCGAACAGGGCGTGCGCGTCGGCTGCGCACCCGACACTTTTCTTGGCGGCTCCCACCAGACGGCGCGGCGCCTGGTCGATGAGGATGCGGTTGGAACCATCGTCGCCGGCTCTGCCTTCATGCAGGTGCCCGGCCACGAGCTCTGGCATCCCAATCCGGATTTCTACTATCAGCCCGGCGGTGGGCCGATGCTCGACATGGGACCGTACTATCTGACCTGCCTGGTCAATCTCCTGGGTCCGGCAAAATCCGTGATCGGGCAGGCAAAGGCATCCTATCCCACCCGCACCATCGGTTCCGGACCGCGCCAGGGCGAAACGATACACGTCGAGGTGCCGACCCATATTTCCGGCCTGCTCACATTCGAGAACGGCGCGGCGGTTTCGATCACCACCAGCTTCGACGTCTGGAAGCATGAACACAATCACATCGAACTTTACGGAACCGCCGGCTCGATGATCGTCTCCGACCCCAATCAGTTCCAGAGCGACATCAGGACCAGCCAGCGCAAGGGCGACTGGACGGTGGCCGATCAGATCCATTCCTATGGCGACGGCAATTACCGGGGCCTCGGCCTCGCCGACATGGCGCAGGCGATCGTCTCGGGCAGGCAACACCGCGCCAGCCTCGATCTTTCCCTCCATGTCCTGGAAATCATGGAATCGATCATCTCTTCAGCAGAGACAGGGCGGCGTATCGACCTGAGATATGGCTGCGCGCGGCCGGCGCCAATGCACGCCGATCTGCCTTTCGGAATTCTGGAATAGGGGATGACACGATGAGCAAGACGGCACTGATTTTCTGGGGCGGCTGGGAAGGCCACACGCCGGCCCGTAGCGCCCACATCGTCAAGGAGATGCTGGCCGGCAACGGCTTCGACGTGCAGCTGGAGCAGGGGACTTCGGCGCTTGCCGATCCGCAACTGGGCAAGCTCGATCTCATTGTCCCGGTGATCACCATGTCGACGATCGAAAAGCCGGAACTGCAAAACCTGACCAACGCCGTCGGGGCCGGCACCGGCCTTGCGGGCTTTCACGGCACGATGTGCGACAGCTTCCGCAACGAGCCGGAATACCAGTTCATGACCGGCGGCCAGTGGGTCGCCCATCCCGGCAACATCATCGACTATCACGTCGATATCACCATGCCAGACGATCCGGTCATGCAGGGCATCGACGGCTTCGCCTACCGTTCAGAGCAGTATTACATGCATGTCGATCCGACAAACGAGGTGCTGGCGACGACTACTTTCACCGGCGAGCATCTCGATTTCATCGCCGGCGTCGTCATGCCGGTTGTCTGGAAGCGCCGCTACGGCAAGGGCCGCGTCTTCTACAGCGCACTCGGCCACACCGCCGACGAGTTCGCGGTGCCGCAAATGCGTACGATGTTCGAGCGCGGCATGCTTTGGGCCAGCCGAAACCCGGATCTTGCGTAGCCGTTCAATCTGAACGCCACGTATCGTTGTAATCTCTCGTAGGGCGGCCGCCCGAACGCGGACACAGCACTGGGCCGCGGTAAGCAATTGATTGCCATGGTAGTATCCAATACACCCGCAGTCTCATTGGGAATGGCGTAGCTGGAGGTCGAATGGAGCAGACGTGGCGATGGTTTGGCCCGAGCGACGCGGCAACGCTTGCCCATGCCAGGCAGGCCGGCGCGACCGGCATCGTGACGGCATTGCACGACATTCCTTACGGCGAAGTCTGGCCGATCCACGCCATCAGGCAGCGCCAGGCGCTTATCGAGGCGGATCAGGCGATGGGCCTCAAATGGAGCGTCGTCGAGAGCGTGCCCGTGCACGAGGACATCAAGCTCGGCCGCGGCGATCTCGACCGGCTCTACGACAATTTCAGGCAGACTTACGCAATCTCGGCGCCTGCGGTGTGCGCACGGTCTGCTACAACTTCATGCTGATCCTCGACTGGACCCGGACCGACCTGGCTGCGCCGCTGCCGGGCGGCGGACGGGCGCTCCGCATGAACATGCACGAGCTTGCCGCGTTCGATTGTTACATGCTGCAGCGCAAGGGATCTGAGCGAGACTATGCGTCCGATGTTCTCCAGCGGGCAAGCGAATGGTTCGAGGCGACGCCGGATGCGTCAAAAGAGCGTCTGCTTGCCAACATCATGGCCGGCCTGCCGGGCGCCTTCAAGCGCTATGACATAGCGGAATTGCGCGAAGTGGTGGCCGAGCAGTCTAGCCTGTCTCACGACCGGCTGCGCGAGAATCTCGTCCGTTTTCTCGAACACGTGCTGCCGGCGGCCGAAGAGGCGGGCGTCACGTTGGCGATCCACCCGGACGATCCGCCGCGCGATCTCGTCGGCCTGTGCCGGATCGTCAAGAACGCCGACGACATCGCCTTTATCCTGGATGCGGTGCCATCGGCCCATAGCGGCCTTACCTTGTGCACGGGGTCGCTGGGCGCCAATCCGGCCAATGACGTGCCCGCCATCGCCAGGCGCTTTGCGCACAAGATCAACTTCGTGCACCTGCGCAACGTCAGCAAGGATCCGGACGGGTCGTTCATGGAGTCCGAGCATCTGAACGGGGATGTCGACATGGTTTCGGTGGTCTCGATCTTGCTCGACGAGCAGCAACGCCGCCGCGACGCCGGGCAACCGGCGCTGCTGCCGTTTCGCCCGGATCACGGCCACGAGCTGATCGATGACGCCACGCGGCACACCCATCCCGGCTACCCCGTGATCGGCCGTCTTCGCGGCCTTGCCGAACTGAGAGGCGTAATGACGGCGATTGCCCATCAGCGCGGTTATAGGCTGCAATGAGGGCGCCCCGCCTGCTCTGCGTCGGCGCGCTCACCTACGACACGATCTTGCGCCTCGATGTCCTGCCGTCCGGCGCCGGCAAGTTCCTGCCGAGCGAGGCCGTGCAGATCGCCGCCGGCATGGCGGCAAGTGCCGCCGCGTCGGCAAGCCGCCAGGGCGGGCAGGTCTGGCTATGGGCAAGCGTCGGCAACGATGCCGTCGGCCGCGATGTCATCGCCCAGATGGAGGCGGAGCGGGTCGACTGTTCGTTGGTGCGCAGGGTTGAAGATGGCCGCTCGGCCATTGCCACGATCCTGGTCGATGCCGCCGGCGAGCGCATGATTGTGCCCTTCTATGATTCCGTCACGCAAGCCGATCCGGACCGTCTTCCGCCCGTGGATTTTTCCCGCTTCGACGCCGTCCTGGTCGACGTTCGTTGGCCCGGAGCCGCCGCGATGGCGCTGGCGAAGGCCCGCGAATGCTGCATTCCGGCGATCCTCGACGCCGATATTGCGTCGCGACCGGTGCTCGACCGATTGCTGCCGCTCGCATCGCATGTCGTTGCTTCGCTGCCCGCGGCGCGTATCCTTTGCGGTCCAGAGATCTCCGCCGGTTCCGCCGTCGCTATTCTGGGCGAACGGACCGGCGCCTTCGTCGCGATCACCGATGGGGCGAACGGCACCGCGTTCCAGCACCCGAGCAGCAATGATGTCCGTCATCTGCCGTCGCCGCGAGTCGAAGCCGTCGACACGCTGGCGGCGGGCGACGTGTTTCACGGCACCTTCGCTCTCGGCCTGGCCGAAGGTTGGGACGAAGAGCGGGCGATAGCAGTGGCAAGTGCTGCCGCCGCGCTGAAGTGCCTGCGTTTTGGCGGACGGCTCGGCGCGCCGACGCGCGCGGAAACACTGGCCTTCATGCAAGGATCGACATGACGCCGAATACGCTCGGGCCGGCTCAGCGAAAAGGGTACGTCATGCGTCGCTGATCGACTACCATGGCAGCCGCTACAACTGTTCGTGGGAGGAGAAATGCCTGAGTTCAAAAAACGCGCACTGGTCACCGGGGCGGCCATGGGCATCGGCCGTGCTGTCGCCGAAAGGCTGGCCGAGCAAGGTGTCGACCTGATCCTCTTCGACCGTGTGGGCGATCAGCTGGACGAGGTCGCGGCGCAGCTTGCGGCGCGCGGCGTGACCGTGCACACCGTGCTCGGCTCGACCGCCGACACTGAAGCCTGCTGCCGCGCCGTCGAGCTTGCCCGGTCCGCGTTCGGCGGGCTCGACATGCTTTCCCACAATGCCGGCATCCAGCGTTACGGAACGGTGGAGACCACGGACGAGGCGCTTTGGGACGAGGTGATGAACGTCAACCTCAAGGCTGCCTATCTGCTCTCCCGCGCGGCGATGCCGCTGCTGCGGCAAAGCCGCGGCGCCATCGTCCATATGAGCTCGGTGCAAGGCTTGGCCAGCCAGGAAGGGGTTCTGGCCTACAGCACGGCCAAGCACGGCTTGATCGGGCTGGTCAAATCCATGGCCGTCGACTATGCGCCGCTCGGCGTGCGCGTCAATGCCGTGGCTCCGGGCGCGGTCGACACGCCGATGCTGCGGGATGCGGTCAAGCTCAACGATAAGCCCGACGAGATCCTGCGCATCCTTGACAACATGCATCCGCTCGGCCGCACCGCCCAGCCGCAAGAGATTGCGGCCGTCGTTGCCTTCCTGCTGTCCGACGATGCCTCCTTCGTCACCGGCGAGGTCGTGCGCGTCGATGGCGGCCTGCTGGCGCGCATCGGCGGTTCCCCGCGCAAGGAATAACGTCGGCGCTGCTGCTTGCGCAGCCATTTCATGAACGGCTTGAAGCTGCCGAGCCTTTAAGGGAATTTGCCGATGGCAGGGCTTTTGGGAATGCGGACCATCACCGAGGGGCGGCTTGGCGAAACCGGCCCCAGCGCTTCAGTCGCGGCGAGGACGTTCGAGGTCCTGCTCGACCAGATCCTGACCTTCCGCCTGAAGCCGCACGAGCTGATTTCCGAAAAGGCGATGTCGGAAGCCCTCGGCGTGAGCCGCACGCCGGTCAGGGAGGCGCTCGCCCGGCTGGCCGGACTTGGCCTGATCGACATCTATCCGCAGCGCGGCAGCATGGTGACGCCGCTGCGGATCGCCGATCTCGAGAAATCGCAGTTCCTGCGCGAGTCGCTGGAAATCGGCCTGGTCAAACGTGCGGTCGAGAGCCCGCGCCGCGCCGAACTACTCGCCATGCTCAAAGGCGAACTGGCGGTCCAGGAGACGTTCGCCTCCATCTCGGACGACAGGCGCTTCTTCAAGTCGGACGAGCTGTTCCACCAGCACATCGCCAGCCATGCCGGCTTCCCCGGAATCTGGGCCGACATCAGCGCGGCGAAGCTGCACATGGACCGCTTCCGCTTCTTGTCTTTCCCGCGCCTCGACAGCATGTCGGTGGTTCTCGGCCAGCATCGGCGGATCGTCGAGGCGCTCGAGCAGGCCGACGCCCTTGCGGCGGAAGAGGCGATGCGAACGCATCTTCGCCGCATCTTCGAGGTGCTCGCAATCGTCCGGGAACGCTATCCCCATTATTTCAAGGCACCGGGCTCGGCTGGAAAGAGGACAGAAGCGGCTGCCGGCGATCTGCCCGAATGACAACCATTCGCGGGACGGAGCGAGGAGGAATGACGACGTGGAAACGTGAAACCAGCCGCTCAGTCCAGGCCTGAGCCTTTCTTCGGCGCTTCCGGAGGCAACTTGGCCTTGCTGCCGGATTTGTCGGAAGTTGGCTTGGCTTCGCGATTCTTCGCCTCGCCGCCTTGCTCCTTGCGGAGCTGCTTTTCTATCGTCGATCGCGATCCTTCCGCAGGGTCCTGTTCGGGATGGCTTTCCCTAGCCGTCATGTCAGCTCCTATCCATTCTGGTCTATTGCATGTGGCGAGGGCTGAGTTTCGCCACCAGTGCTGGTCCTGTCGCGCCCAAGCATCAGCCATGCGGCGAAGAGCACGACCAGTACGACCACGATCCAGGCGACGAGACGAGGCATTGGGGCTCACTTCCCCCGCCGCTTGCTGCCGCGCACCTCGGGATCGGAGCCGGTCTCAACTGTTGGATCGGGCACGACCGGACCGCGTTCGGCTTCGGAGCCCTCAGCTTCGATCTCCTGCACGGCCTGGTCCCAATGCTCGCGCTCGCGTCCTTGCGGACGGCCTTCGCGCTCCCATATCTCATGGGCCCGCTGCCTGATACGCTCTTCCTTGTCCATGACCTTTGCCTCCTGATATCCCTAATCCGGCGATCGAAGGTTTGTTCCGCGTTGCCAGGCAGTTCCCGACGGTTCAGTTGACGTGACCACCGGGCGCCCTAGATGAAATTGCACGCCGAAGTCGCCTGGTGCCGGGGAGAACAATCGTGTGGCAGCAACGCTACAAGCACGTATTGTAGATGCCATTGCAGCTATCGGTCTTCGACCAGACCGGCTATGCCTGTTGCTGACAACGTTTGTGCTGACGGCATGCTCGCCTTCCGACCAGATCGAGCAGCAGTCGAAAACCGCGGCTTCGGCCGCACAGACCGCATCGCTGGTCCTGGGTGCCTGGGCCGCCGGGGCAGCCCCTTCGACATATACGTCGCGCACGTTGCAATCGGTCGGCAAGGCGCTCGTCGATGCCGGTGCGCAAATCCAGTCCGCCAAGTCGCCTGAGCCCAGCGAGCAAGCCGGTCTGACGGCGGTAGTCGGACAGCTGTCGGCGGCGGTGACACGCGCCGCGACGGCGGTGCAGGACGGCAACCGATCGGAGGCGGAACAGGTGCAGCAGGATATCCAGGCTGCCACCGCCGCTCTGAATGCATCCTACGCCAAATATTTCGCGCCGAAACCATGAAGAAGCTGCTCGAAATATCGCTGGGCATCGTCACCAGCGTCGGTGGCTTTCTCGAGGTCGGATCGATGGCAACCGCCGCACAGGCGGGTGCAGCGTTCAGGTTCCAGCTGATCTGGGCCGTCCTCCTGGGCACGATCTGCATCATCTTCCTGGTTGAGATGGCCGGCCGCTTCGCCGCTGTAAGCCATCACACCATCGCCGACGGGATCCGGGAACGGTTTGGCTTCACCGCCTTTCTGTGGCCGTTGCTTGCGACTTTGCTGGTCAACTTCCTGGTCATGGCAGCCGAGATCGGCGGTGTCGCCATTGCGCTCGAGCTCGCCACCGGCATCGGCTTTCAGTGGTGGGCCCTGCCGGTCGCCTTTCTGGCATGGCTGTTCCTCTGGAAAGGCACGTTCGGCTTCATTGAAAAGGGCGTCTCGATCCTCGGCCTGGTCACGTTGTGCTTCGTGGTTGGCGCCGTCATGCTGAAGCCCGATTGGGGGCAGGTCGCGGCCGGTGCCGTGCCCACTCTGCCCGAGCACAACGCGGCCAATTACTGGTTCATGGCGGTCAGTATTCTTGGTGCGTCGGTCTCGCCCTACCTGTTCATGTTCTATTCGTCGGGAGCCATCGAGGACCAGTGGGACAAAAGCTATCTCGGGACCAATCGGGCCATTGCCGGATTGGGAATGAGTTTTGGCGGCACAATCTCGATCGGCGTGCTGATCGTGGCGGCGCTCGTGCTGGCGGCGCACGGCATAGAGCAGGTCGACGACTACCATCAATTGCCGCTGATGCTGATCCAGATCTTTGGTTTCTGGGGATTCGTCCTGTTCGTTGCTTCACTAGGCATAGCCTGCTTCGGCGCTGCGCTCGAAATCGGGCTGCAGCAAGCGTACTTAGTGGCGCAGGGTTTCGGCTGGACCTGGGGCGAGGACCTGAAACCGCGCGACGATCCCGGCTTCAGCACCGTCTACACGGTCTCGCTGTTTCTCGCCGCCATTCCGATCGCCCTGGGTCTCGACCCGCTGAAGCTAACCATCTTTTCCATGGCGCTGACGGCCGCCAGCCTGCCGCTGACCGTGGTGCCGTTCCTTTTCCTGCTGAATGACGAGCGTTATGTCGGCGAGCACCGCAATGGCATGATCGCGAATGCCGCGGTCATCTTCATCATTGCGCTCGGTTTCGTGCTCGCGATCGTGACCATTCCTTTGCAGATATTCGGAGGCACGTGATGGATTTGCTGCGCGACATCCTGGACAAGCAAGTGGTTGACCGTGAGCAGGTCAAGATCGGCAAGGTGGACGGGCTGGTAGCCGAGGTCAGGCCGGGCAAGCCACCCAAAATCGTTGCGGTTGAGCTCGGCTCGATCACGCTGGCGCGTCGGCTTGGCGAGCGATCCGGGCGCTGGATGGCGCGCCTTGCGGCAAGGCTCGGCGGCAAGCGCCATGCCGAACCGCACCGCATCGCCTGGAACAAGGTGCGCGACATCGGCGTCGACATCGAATTCGACATCGACGTGCGTGAAACCGCGATTTTCGACTGGCAGGATTGGCTGCGCGACCATGTCATAAGGCGTATCCCGGGAGCCGGATGATGGCCACCGTCAACCTTGAGCAATTGGCAGGCAGAAATGTGCTTTCGCAGCGCGGCAAAAGCATCGGCCATATCGAGGAGATACGCGCCGAACCGGATGGCGACGACCTCGTGTTTACCGAGTATCATGTCGGCATCTACGCGGCGTTCGAGCGTCTTTCCGCTTCGGCTATCGGCACGGCGGTCCTCGAAGTCTTTCGACTGCGCAGTCGCGACAGCATGCACCGCATTCCCTGGGACAAGCTCGACATCTCCGACCCGACGCAGCCGCGACTGTTGTGCACGATGGAAGAACTTTCCGCTATGAAGGGCAGTATCGAGGGCGATAAACCGGAATGAACGACACTTGCCGCCGTCGGAGAATGGGGTTCAGTGAAAGTCCTGGTTACCGGCGCGACCGGCCTGATCGGTGCCTCCGTCGTTGCACGCCTTCTTTCCGAAGGGCATGAAGTAATCGGATTGGTCCGCAGCCCCGGTGCAAACCGGGCCGGCAATTGCCAATTGCTGGTGCTGGACATGGCAGTGGCGCTGCAGCCCGAAGACTGGCTACCGCATCTCAGGGGTGTCGACGCCGTCGTGAATTGTGCCGGCGTTCTGCAGGACAGCCCCCGTGAAAAGACGCGCGAAGTCCATCGCGATGCGGTGGTCGCACTCTTTCTCGCCTGTGCGCGGGCAGGGGTTGCCCGGGTGATCCACTTCTCGGCGATCGGCGTCGATCGGGCGCAGCCTTCGGCGTTCTCGGCGACGAAACTGGCCGGGGACCAGGCGCTTATGACGCTTGATCTGGATTGGGTGGTCCTGCGCCCGTCCGTCGTGCTCGGCCGGCCGGTGTTTGGGGCCAGCGCATTGTTTCGGGGTCTCGCTTCGCTGCCAGTGCTGCCGTCCATGCCCGGCACCGGCCGGCTCCAGGTGGTACTACTCGACGATGTGGTCTCAACGGTCGTTTTCCTTCTCGATCCCGCCAGTCCGTCTCGCGTCGTGCTGGAACTTGTCGGTCCCGAACAACTGAGCATGGACGAGGTCGTCGGCAGTTATCGCCGATGGCTCGGTTGGGCTCCGGCAGCCAGGTTTGTCTTGCCGGCGCCTGTTGCAAGGCTTCTCTACGGCCTAGGCGACCTTGCCGCGATGTTCGGCTGGCGTCCACCGATGCGCACCAACGCGGCCAGGGAGATCGCCCGAGGAGCGGTTGGAGATCCCTCGGACTGGACCGCCGCGACCGGCATACGCCCGCAAACCCTGGCGGGCTTCCTCGCGCTCAATCCGGCAACGGTGCAGGAGAAATGGTTTGCCCGGCTGTATTTCATCAAGCCGGCGATCTTCGTCGTCCTGCCCGTCTTCTGGATCATGACGGGAATTGTGTCGCTGACAACCGGCTACGGCAGCGGCGTCGATCTGATGCAAGGCACGGGGGCCGGCATCTTATCGGCACCGATCGTGATCGCCGGCGCTCTTGCCGACATCGCCATCGGCGTGCTCATAGCCTGGCGGCCGGCGGCGCGAAAAGGCCTCTATGGCGGCATCGCGCTCTCGCTTTTCTATCTGGTCGTCGGAAGCTTCCTGAGCCCCGATCTGTGGAACGACCCGCTTGGGCCGTTCCTCAAAGTGCTGCCGATCCTGGTGCTGCACTTTGTGGCCTTGGCAGTGCTGGAGGAGCGCTGATGCTCTATTTCCTGCTGAAATTTCTGCATGTCATCGGCGCATCTGTGCTGCTTGGCACCGGCGCCGGCATCGCTTTCTTCATGCTGCTCGCCCACAGGACCGGCAATGCCGCGACGGTTGCGGCGGTGGCCCGTATCGTCGTCGTCGCCGACTTCGTTTTCACAGCGACGGCCGTGGTCGCGCAACCTTTGACTGGAGCCGCGCTCGCCTGGCAGGCAGGCTACTCGCTGTCGGAGGGCTGGATCGTACTTTCGGTCGCGCTCTATATCTTCACCGGAATGTTCTGGCTCCCGGTCGTCTGGATGCAAATGGAGATGCGCAAGCTGGCATCGCAAGCCGCCGCTGCAGGCGCGCCGTTGCCGCCGCGCTATCATAGGCTGTTCTGGTTGTGGTTCGCCTTCGGCTTCCCCGCCTTCGCTGCCGTGCTCGGGATTTTCTGGCTGATGATCGCGCGGCCAGCGATCGAGTGGTAGGTCGCAGGCAGGTCCCACTGCGATAATGCCCAGTCAAAGCACTGCGGAAAATTCCGGCCCCTGCACCGCGAATATCTGCCGGAGCGGACGTGCGTCTCGACCTGTAAGTCGCACCGGAGTCCGGTCTCGTATCATTTCCAACCGCGCGCTCACGCCCATCGGCACAGGACAAGATCCCGTCTTGAGGCTGGTTAGGCTTCGCTTACAAAAAGATGACGCCTGAGGGGAACACGGGAAGCACATGCAAGTTCGGTGCGCAGTGGAGGAGATTGCGCCATGAACAGTGTTATTTATCTCATCGGCCTTGTCGTCGTCGTGCTTGCGATCCTCTCCTTCCTCGGATTCCACTAGGAGACACCATGCAGGACAAAGACGATCAAGGCCGTCAGACGGCCGATTTCGAGACAGCCAGAAGCGAGCTTTCGGAAAGACTACAACGGGAAAAGCAGACCGCGACGGAAGCGCTCCACGATGCGCGTGACGAGATCACCAGGAAAGCCGGAGATTACGCATCGGAAGCAAAGCAAGCATTGTTCAACAAGGCGGAGGGAACGCAGCGCGACATGAGCGCCAGTCTCAAGGCCTTCAGCGGCGCTTTGCGCGCGGCAAGCGAGCATCTTGCCAACAATGATCAACGGACCGCTTCGAAATTCGCCCTTGACGCCGCAGGCGGGCTCGAGCGGCTTTCCTCGTCCCTGAAGGATAAACCGTTCGACGAGGTGCTTGGCGAAATTCAGTCGTTCGGCCGCGAAAACTCGGGGGCGCTGATCGCCGGCTCGGTATTGGCAGGCCTGGCTTTGGGGCGGTTCATCAAGAGCTCGCCACCCTCTGCCCAAACCGGAGCACCGGGCCAGTCGGGAACAGGCCGGGCGCCCGAGACGGGTCCTAGCTCGAATGAGTCGGGATGGCGATCGGCAGAGCCAGTTGAACCAGCCCCGTTAGGATCCGATCAGTCCGGCGATGACTGGGCCAATGCAAGCCTGGAGCGAAACCCATGACTGACAACCAGGACACTCGCAGCCTGACAACCCTTGTCAGCGATCTGGCACAGCAGGTCACAACACTGCTTCAAACCGAAAGCAGGCTGTTGCGGGCTGAAATGTCAGAAAAGTTAAGCAAGGCCGGCGCCGGCGCCGTGGAGGTAATGGGAGGCGTCATTTGCCTGCTTGCCGCCCTGATGGTGCTTTTGCAGGCGCTGGTGATTGCCTTGGCGAGCGCCGGCCTGGGAGCCGGATGGTCCTCGCTGCTCGTCGGCGTCGTGGTGGCAGTACTGGGCGTCATACTCCTGCGCTCCGGCAAGGCAAGCATGGCTCCCTCAGAGTTGACCCCAGACCGGACACAAGACCAACTTAAACGCGACGCACGCGTGATCAAGGACCAGATAAGATGACCGACAAATCCGCAGCCGAACTCGAACGCGATGCCGACATTGCCCGTGCCAAGATAACGGACACGGCAGACTCGATCCGGAGCAAGATGACACCAGGTCAGCTGATCGACGAATTCACCGGGATGTTCAGCGGCGAGGGATCCGCCATGCTCAGCAATCTTAAGACTCAGGTCAGGGACAATCCGTTGCCGCTTACATTGGTCGGCGCGGGCCTGGCCTGGCTGATGCTAGGCAAGGGCACGTCGGTAGACAGTTCAGCACTTGGGGCCTATTCGACCGGCAGGGAACCTGACGGCACCCGAAACTTCTCTGACCAGAGGGGCTTGGGGGCCTGGCAGGACTCACGCGGCGATGAGTACGGTGCCGAGGGCGAAGGTTCCGCCGGCTCCATGCTCTCCGATGCCGCCCGTTCGGTTGCGTCCGTGGCAGGCGGTGCGACTGAGGCTGTGGCAGACGTTGCGAGCGGCGCCAAAGAAAGGTTAGGAAGCACGGTCGGGCAGTTCGGCTCGGCAGCCACCGATATATCGGGGCGGGTACGGCAGTCGGCGCAGGACCTGTTCCAGCGCGAACCTCTGGCAATGGCCGCGGTGGGCCTTGCCGTGGGCACCGCCATCGGCGTGATGCTGCCTCACACAGCCGCGGAAGACGCGCAACTCGGCCCATACCGCGACAAACTTCGTGACAGTGCCGAGGAAGTCTTTGAGGAAGGCGTCGAGCAAGCCAAGCAGGTCGCCGCCGAAGCATATGAGACTGTAAAGGAAGAGGCTGACCGACAGGGTTCCAGTGGCGACGCCGAGACGTTGGTCGACCGCGTCGAGAAAGTCGTGAAAAAGACGGCAAGCAAAACCGAGGAAGCCATTCGCGATCGTTTGCCGGAGACCTACGAGGCTCGCAAATCGAACGAGTCTCCCGAAACGACGTGATTGCGCTGCGGTCGTTCGTGGCGACTCCGACCGCGATCGCCTCGCGGTTGGAACATCGAAGTCGGCTAGGAGCCCGCAACCTTCCGCTGACAAATGTGATCGCGGCGCTCAAGTCATTAGCCGAGGCGCTCCGGTCCGTTCCGATCTTCGCTCTGAATCCGTTCGGTTCTTCGGCTCCATGAGGCGTGTCTGCCCACGGCGTGGCACGCAATTCTCAGCAGCACTGTCCAATTCTGAAAAAACAACCACCCCGTCAATTCGACTGGGACGACGACGTCGAGATTGCACTCGGCCCACTCGCCAAAGAAGCTCATATCCGAGATGCCCGCGAAACAATCCGCACAGCAGATTACCGGGCATAGCGGCGCTCGGCGATGTCCGACGTGATCGCGGGCAGCCTCGCCGATGCGGGCCGGTTCCGAAAGGTTCGACGGCAACTAAGGCATCGAGCCGAAGGCGGTGACGATTGCCGATCCCTGCAAACCGGCATCGGTAGACCGCCGGCAGGGTTTGATCTCGACTAGGCGAGCAACGATGTCATTTCATCGAATAGAGATAGGCGGCGATATCCCGCGCCTCCTGCTCGGAAATTCTGGTCGAAGGCATTGCCGTGTGCGGATTGATCTCCCTTGCGGCCCGTATCCAACGGACCATGTTTCGCGGGTTGTTGGACAATACGCCGCCGATATAGACCCGCGTGGCCAAGCTGGCGTCGAGGCGTGGACCGACCATTCCCTGCGCGCCGGGAACGCCGGTGATCGTGTGGCATCCAGCACAGCCATTGGCCATCATGATAGGTATGGCGCGGGCGCCAACACCGCCGGTTGCATTGTCGGCCTTCTGCTCCACTCGACGGCTTTGCTCGAAGTAAAACGCGATCCCGGCCAGGGCTGCAACGAGCACGACAATTGCTGCAGCGCCGAGTATGGGTCCGGACGGAGTGAAGCGCGATGTGGCGCGCACGCCGATGCTGCTGGTGGCATTGTGCGTTTTATGCGCGACACTGATGAGGCGCTCCGGCCACAATGTCAGCGCCGCCCAAGCTGCGGCCAGCACGGCAATTGCCGTCCCGGCACCAATGACCAGCTTAGATAGCTTGGAGCGCATGCGACGTCTCCCATCTTCTCTGTCCACTCGAGCGGATCCACAGGCCGGCCACCAGCAAAGCCGCGCCGCCATAGATCAGGCCGGCCGGAACCCACATCACCAGACCGGCGAGCTGCTGGTCCTCGAGCGAACTAAGGTTCCACAATTTCGCACCGGCTGCGTTTGCCGGATACCACAGCCTTGGCGAGACCAGCAGCAGCACCCCGAGCAGGCCGGTGTGAAGCGAGGTGAAGAAGAGGTGCATGACTGCGCTGCCATAGGCTTGTTCGCGGCCTGAACGCGGCAGCAGCACCCACCAGAACAGCAGCCCTGTACCGAAGAAGCTGGCATGTTGCGCATAATGCAGGACACCCTGCGCAAGCGCCGCCTCGAACAGCGCCGGAACGTGCCACGCCCATATCGCGACGCCGTGCAGGAAGGTCGCGGCAACGGGGCGGCTGATGGCGGCCCAAACGGTTCGAAGCACCTTCGCCTGCCCGGCTGCGCCAAATGCCAGCCGCAGCTTGATCGGCAATGCCCACATCATCGCCGCCGCCGGACGGGAGGCGACCAGCAGCGGTGCCGCCACCGCCATCAACAGCTCGTGCTCGATCATGTGGGCGGTGAAAACGCGCTCACCCAATGCATGGAGCGGACTGACCAGTGCTGCCGCCAAAATGGCCCAGCCGATCGCAAACAGCAGGGCTTGCCGCATCCGCAACGGGCGGCTGCGGGCGCTCCGCCGCCACAACCGAAAGGCGCCTGCTGCGTAAAGCAGTGCGACCATGGTTAGCGGCAGCGTGATCGGCAACGCCAGCGTCCAGCCGGCCTGTGGGGCACCGGCACCGTAGCAGATCGAGGTCGAGAAGAGCGCGTCGAAGCTCATCGCAGACAGCCGTCGAGAATGAGCGAGGCGGCGCCTTGCATGACGATTACCAGCGCAAACAGCAACGCGCTGAGAATGCCGATATTGGCGACGAAATCTTCAGTGCCGCGCGCACGGTCCGGTTTAAAGGCGGCGCCACCTTGCTGTCGCGCCCGCCACGACAGCGCCCCGCCGAGCAAGGCCAGCACTGTCAGCATCAGCGCAACGACCGGTATGACAGGAATGCCGTGGGCGCACTGCCACTCCACGACCGCGTAATTCAGCTGCGTCGACACCGCCCAGGCCAAAGGCCCGGACAACAGCCCGCCCCATGATGTGCCCAAGCGAAGCGCACGCATCTCAGTCAAGCCTCGGCATCCAATAGATCAACAGATAGATCGGGATCCAGGTCGCGACCACGAAATCCCAGTAGAAGACGTTGTCGCCAACATCCCCGAAACGCCGGCCGCTGTAGCCATGGCGCGTGAACATCAGGACCGTCAGCACCAGCGTGTCGCCGACGTCGGTGATCAGGTGTGTGGTGTGGAGGCCGAGCAGGACCCACAGCATTGAGCCGTACGCATTGGTATCCCAATAGATGTTGAGGGCCGGAAATTCGAACCACCGCACGACAAGCGGTGCGATACCGAGCAGCGTCATGACGATCAGGCCGATGCGCACGGGCACCATGGCACAGGCTTCGGCGTAGCGGTTCAGTATGTGGTTGGGCACCACGCTGGCGAGCAGCAACAGCGTGACGATGGTGCCCGGCCAATGGTTGGGCGGCAGCACGCCCAATGGCCATTCGGGCGACAGATAGGCGAGGTAAAGATAGCCGCCTGCGGCGAGCGCGAAGCCGGTGCCCTCCAGCGCCATGAAGGCGAGAGTGCCCCACCAGGTCGGGCTGCGCGGTCCGATCCCGAAGGTCGGGAGTTTGGAAAGATCGGCGGCAGGACGCTGTTTCATTCCTCATCCTCCGGATCGCCTTTCGGCCAGAACCAACCGATCAAAGTGATGGCGATTGGCCCGGCTCCCCAGACCACCGCCCACGGGCTGAAGATCGAATAGAGAAAGGTGGCGCCGACGGCGAGCGCGGCGAACAATGGCCAGATCGACGGCGTCGCGGACTTCTCGCGCACATCTGGATACGCTTCTGCCACGGTCGAAATAACAAGTTCGCGCACGTCGACGCGAAGCCCGGTCGCGACAGGCAGCGTGTCACGTTCGGCCCAGAGCGGCTCGGAGTGGGTAACCACCGGAATCCGAGCGAAATTATAGCTCGGCGGCGGGGAGCTTGTCGCCCATTCAAGCGTGCCCGCATTCCAGGGATTGTCCCCGGCCGGGGCGCCCCTCGAGGCGCTGTACACCAGGTTTATGGTGAACAGAACGAAGCTTAGGAACAGGACGACCGCGCCGGCTGTGATGAACAGGTTGATGTTGCCCCAGCCGAGCTCCACCGGATAGGTGTAGACCCGGCGCGGCATGCCCCACAGGCCGACAATGTGCATCGGAAAGAACGCCGCATTGAAGCCTATGAAGGCAAGCCAGAAGTGCCAGCGTCCAAGACGCTCGCTCATCATCCGGCCGGTGATCTTGGGGAACCAGAAATAGGTCGCGCCGAGCAGCGGGAACACCGACCCGCCGATCAGCACGTAGTGGAAATGCGCGGTAACGAAATAGGTGTCGTGTACTTGCAGGTCCAATGGCACCGACGCCAGCATCACGCCGGTCAGGCCGCCCGCGACGAACGTGAAGAAGAAGCCGAACACGAACAGCAGCGGCGTCCTGATTATCGGGCGTCCGTCCCACAATGTCGCCAGCCAGCAGAAGATCTGCAGCCCGTTCGGGATGGCGATCAGCATGCTTGAGGCGGTGAAGAAGCTCGCGCCGAGCTTGGGTAGGCCGGTTGCGAACATGTGGTGAACCCACAGGCCGAACGACAGGAAGCCGACCGAAATCAGCGACAGAACCATGCCCAGATAGCCGAATACCGGACGCCGGGCGAAAGCGGCGATGATCGAGGACACCATGCCGGTGGCCGGCAGGAAAATGATGTAGACTTCGGGGTGGCCGAAGAACCAGAACAGGTGCTGGAACAGCAGTACGTCGCCACCCTCGGCGGGATTGAAGATATGTGTGCCGACCAGACGGTCGAGGATCAGGAAGGTCGACGTGATCATGACCGCCGGCATGGCGAACACGATGACGAAAGAGGTGACCAGCATCGCCCAGACATAGAGCGGAATCTTGTCCAGCGACATGCCCGGCGCGCGTTGCTTCAGCACGGTGACGATGGTGGCAATCGCGACCGCCAACGACGACACTTCGGTATAGGTGATCATCTGCGCCCACACGTCGGAACGTTTGCCTGGCCCGAATTCAGGACCGGACAGCGGCACGTAGGAAAACCAGCCGACGTCGGGCGCCATGTCGAGTGCAAACGACACCCAGGCGAAGAGGCCACCGGAGAGATAAATCCAGAAGCTGAATGCATTGAGGCGCGGAAAGGCGATGTTGCGGGTGCCGACCATCAGCGGCACGAGATAGATGCCGGTCGCCTGAACGATCGGCACTGCAAACAGGAACATCATGGTCACGCCATGCATGGTGAATAGCTGGTTGTAGCGGTCCGGCCCGATCAGCCCGCGCTCCGGCCCCGACAGTTGGATGCGCATGGCAACGGCGCTGAGGCCACCGAGGCACAGGAAGACGAAAGCGGTGATCAGGTACCGCCGCGCGACAATTTTGTGGTCGACGCTCGAGAGCGCACCGATGATGCCCGGCACGGTCTGCCATGTCCGCGCCAGCCAGCGCTCGAGGCTGGCGTCGTCGAGGCCGGTATCGCGAGGGCCGTCGCGCTCGGGAGCCAGGTCACCCTTTTGTGCTGCGGCGCGTTGCTGGGCGAGGTCTCGCCCATGGGCTAGGTCGGCGCTGCTCATTTCAAGCCCTCGAGATAGGCTACTATCGCATTCAGCTCGTCCCCGTTCAGTCCCACCACGGGCATGTGGGCACCTGGCTTGATCCCTTGCGGATCGGCTATCCAGGCTGCGAGATTGCCGCGGCTCATCGCCAGCGTTCCGGCAGCGAGCGTCCGCCGGCTTGCGATATGTGTAAGGTCGGGAGCGACTGTACCGCCGGCGATGGTGCCGCCGATCTTGTGGCACATCACGCATGGCCGTTTGAGGAACAGGTCGTGGCCGGTTTTGGCCTCGGTCGACAAGGGGGCAGCTGCCGGCCGCAGCTGATCGTTCAGCCACGCGTCGAAGACGGGCCGAGGTTCGGCGATGATGAAGGTGCTCATATTGGCGTGCTGCGCGCCGCAGAACTCGGCGCACTGGCCGCGATAGACGCCGGGCTTGTCAGCCTTCAGATCGAGAACGTTCTCGTGGCCTGGAATGAGGTCCAGCTTGCCCGAGAGGTTCGGCACCCAGAAGGAATGGATGACGTCGGTCGAGGTTACTACAAGCCGCACCGGCTCGCCCGCCGGGATGTGGATTTCATTGGCGGTCGTCAGGATGCGGTTCGGCTGATCGTTTTCGTAGCGCACCTCCCACCACCATTGATGCCCGGTCACCCGGATCGTCAGCGCCGCATCCGAGCCGATGGCGGCGAGCGTCCGGTTAGCGAAGTAGCTCAGCAGCGTCAGGCCGACCAGGATCAGGGCGGTAGCGGCGAGTGCGGCGACGACAATTCGCATCTTGCCGCGCTCGGCGGCAGCGTCGAGGACAAGCGGATCGCCGACCGGCGCGGGGCGTCGGGCCAATGGCAGGATCAGCACGGCCATCACCAAAAGCCAGACCACCGTGCACAGTGCTGTGAAGAACCAGATCAGCCATGCAAGCTCGCCCGCGGCCGGGCCTTTTGGGTCAAGCGCGGATTGCCAGCCGCTGCATCCTGCAAGGAGCAGCATGCAGGCTGCGCCGCAGCACACGCTGCAAACAAGGCGGTTCACGGCGACTTCCCCAAAGTCGCGGCATCCGGCAGGCGATTTTCGGACGGATGGGGCATCATGTCGTCGTCGCGGCTCGGCGCAGCCGATTTTGGCGCGTTGCCGCTCAACGCGCGGACGAAGGCGGCAAGCTCCCAGATCTGGTCGTCCGGGATCTTGTCCCGAAAGCTCGGCATGCCGTTTGGCCGACCGTCCCTGATCGTGGCGTGGATGCTTTCGATCGAGCTGCCATAGAGCCACTTCTGGTCCATGAGCGCCGGGCCCATGCCGCCACCGCCATTGGCATGGCAGCCGGAACAGTTGAACCAGTTGAACAGACGCTTGCCCTCGCTGAGGTGGAAGGCGTTGGCCTCGAACACTCCGGCCTTGTTGTTGGACGAGGCTGGCCGCTGGCCGCCCGGCTCGAGGGCTGTGACGGCTGCCGGTTGGTCGCCCGAGCCGAGCGCCGACTGTGGACGCGTGTCGCGTTCCTCACGCTGGCAAGCGGCAAGAACGAGCATCGCCGACAGCACGCATGGAAGGCCGCGGTTCATCGCGCTGCCGCCCCGGCGACGTCGAGGCGAGGCACGTCATATGCCGCCAGGATTGCATCGATCTCGGCGCGGTGTTTGGCGAGCGCTGCGTCTACCTCGCTGCGCAGCGCATCGTCGTCGTGGCGCACGCCCATCGAGATGTCGTAGATCATCGGCAGCAGCGGACCGTCGATGCGCGGTGCAACCGGCGTAATCCGCAGCGGTACTTTTTGCCTGGCACCGAAGTAGCCGGCCAACGGTCCCCAGACGACGGCCATGTCGATGTCGCCATTCGCGACCGCCTCAATGATGCGCGCTGGCGGGTTCGGCGCCGAATAGTCGCCATAGACGGGGAAACCGACGAGATGACCGACGATGCCGCGACTGCCGAGCGCCTGGACGGGTGGCGAGTTGGCGCCGTCGTCGCCGATCAGCTGGACGCCGATGTGCAGATCGCGCAGGCGAGGATCGTTGAAGGACGCGATTTCCGGCGCATCCCTGCGTGTCACGAAGACGTAGGAAGACCGGTAGTAGGGCGCCGTGGTGCGCAGCATCTCGAGATTGGCGGGCGTGCCGGGCACCAGATCGCACAGGCCGGCTTTCAGCGTGTTGCGGACGAAGCCGCGCCGCTGTGCCCACCACGTGTAGGAAACAGTCGCACCCAGCTCCCGGGCGACGAGTTCGGCAATCTTGTTTTCAAAGCCTTCCCGGGCGGCATTGGAGAACGGCATGTTGTTGGGATCTGCGCAGATCCTCAACTCGCGCGCATCGGCAACGGCGGCCACAAGCGAGAGCGCCAGTGCGCCAACCGCGGCGGCAAGCCGCCGCGAACGCGTTTTCCGTGAGCACATAACGCGGCCGATCGTCTCAAGGCAGCCGGAACACATACAGCGTACCTCCCGGCGTGGTTACATCCTTCAGATCCTTCATGACGTTGACGAAGCCGAGCGCGGCGGTGGCGTCGCGCGGGTCGAGATCGCCGGATACGATCGCACCGGCCCAGCCACCGACGCCCGAAAGAACCGCAACATATTGGTGCCCGTCCGGGCCGCGATAGGTGATCGGCTGGCCGATGATGCCGGACGACGTCTTGAACTGCCAAAGCAGTTCGCCGGTCCTGGCGCTGACCGCCTTGAACCAGCCTTCCATCGTGCCATAGAATACGACGTTGCCGGCGGTGGCGACGGCGCCGCTCCACACCGGAAAGTTCTCCTTCAGGCTCCACGCTGGCTTGGCGGCGGCGACATCCCAGGCAGTAAATGCACCGCGATTGCCGCCCGGCCCGGGAATCATGCGCACGTTCATGCCGACATAGGGCGTGCCGGCGATGTAATTCACCTCGACGCCTTCTTCGTCCATGCACATGTTATTATGCGGGATGTAGAGCAGGCCGGTCTTGGGCGAGAACGCCGAAGGTTGCCAGTCCTTGAGGCCCGATGCGGTGGGACAGATGTCGCGGACGACCTTGCCGGTGCCGGTCTTCTTATCCGGATTTACAATCAGTCGGCCGGTCTTCAGGTCGACGCCCTTGCTGGAATTGACAGGCCCGAACGGCACTGCCGACAGTACTTCGCCCGTAGTGCGGTCCAACAGATAGACGTAGCCGTTGCGTTCCGGTCGGACCAGCACCTTGCGGGGCTTGCCCTGCCAGGTCATGTCGAGCAGCACCTGTTCGTTGATGCCGTCGTAGTCGTGCAAATCGTGCGGGGTCCATTGGTAAAACCATTTGGCTGCGCCGGTGTCGGGATCGCGGGCAAAGATGCCGGCGGTCCATTTGTTGTCGCCGGGCCGCAGATCCGGATTCCACGGACCGGGATTTCCGGTGCCGTGGAAGATCAGGTTGAGGTCCGGGTCATAGGAGATCCAGCCCCACACATTGCCGCCGCCGATCTTCCAGGCGTCGGGCGGCCACGATGTCACCCCGAGATCCTTGCCCTTGTCCATGTCGTAATGCGGCTTGAAATCGGGGCCGATCAGCACCTCGGCGTCCGGGCCGGTATTGTAGGCCGTCCAGACGACGTGCCCGTCGCCGGCGTCGAGCGCCTTGATCCAGCCGCGTACGCCCATTTCGCCGCCGGAATTGCCGACCAGTACCTTCCCCTTCACCACCAGCGGCGCCATCGTGATGGTCTCGCCGATATTGATGTTGCCGATATGGGTGTTCCAGACCGGTTTGCCGGTGGCCGCATCGACGGCGATGGCATGACCATCGAGCGTGTTGAAATAGATGCGTCCGTCGAAGAAGGCCGCACCACGGTTGACCACGTCGCAACAGGCAACTCCCTGTGCGGCGGGCTCGGGGTTGGGCTCGAATTTCCACTTCATCGGCGCGCCGGGCTTGGTAAGGTCAAGCGCATAGAGGATGTTGGGAAACGGCGTCACGATGTACATCGCGTTGCCGACGACCAGGGGCGCAGCCTCCTGACCCTTGTTGACGCCGGTCGAGAAGGTGAAGGCCACCTGCAGGTTTTTGACGTTGTCTTCGGTGATCTCCGCAAGTTCGCTGTAGCGGGTCGAGGCGTAGTTCTTTGCCGGCATCGCCCACTGGCCGTCGTCGGGCGGAGCAGCTGCGGCCGGCGGATTTATCGCAGGGCCTGATAAAGACTGAGCAACCGCCGCCGTCATCAGTGCAAACCCCGCCAGCAGCGTCCATCCCAGCCTCGCAGCCATTGGCCTGTTTCCGCCTTTGGCTGACACACGAGTTTTCGCCGCCACCTGTCGCCCTTTCCTCATTTGCGTATCGAGCCGCCGACCCCGGCGCCAAGCTCCGCCGCCACGTCCGCCTCGCTTCCGGCACACAATGGATGGCCCCAGCCGGAGGCGCTCTTGCCGCCGGGATCGAGGTCGTAAATGATAGCGTCCTTGCGGTTTGGGTTGACGCCTGCCGGTACCTTATCCAGCCCGAGCGCGGCGCGCACACGCCAGGCGACATTGTGGTCGGCACAGGAGGAATCGCCGCTTATCCCCAAGGCCCCGACGATCCCCTTGCCGTCGTAGAGAGCCAGGCCGCCGCCAAACACGACGACACCGCCGATAGGCTTTCCCAGCAATGGATCGCTGGAGCTTCCAAACGTCGAAGGATCGCCGGCATAGGCCACCGCTGGATTGACCGGATTGGTGGCCTGCAGGCCGAATAGAGGACCGCCGGGCTGCACCGGCGCATAGAGGTTCGCGGTGGACAACGCCATGTGGGCGAGGCTGAGCCCGTTGGCGGTATTGGCTTTTTCGGCGGCGATCAGCCGGCTGCCAGGCCACTGGGCGTCGGCGGTAGGCCCACTGAAGGCGACGGCGCAGACAGTTCCGTCGCGAGCCACGACTGCCGCCCATTCATTAGTGTCGAAGCCGCCATTGCCGGGACCGCCGCTGGATTTGACGTTGGCCTTGAGGGCGGCCAGCAACTTGTCATGGTCGGCCGGGCAAGGTGCTTGAGCCCAAGCCTTTTGCTGGACGGCGGCGATCGTAAGCAGGAACAGACATAATGCTACCGAGACAATCCGATGGCGATCCATTAGCTGCGCCGTCTTTGTTGAACACTCTCCAACGCGTAGGAGGCGCAGAAGTGCCAAAGGGAACGAAATAAATATCGGATCCGGTCGGACAAACTCGGGGACCGGAACTCGGGACAGCCGATCTGGGTGTTGGCACTCAACCGGAAATCGGAGTTATTCTTGCGATGGTCCAGGCGCCGTCGGAACAGAGCGGCACTTCTGGCAGTTGTGTCGAATGCTGTCCGCAGTCGAGCAACTGGCTCAATCGGTGAAAGAGCGACGAGCTATCTTGTTCGTTGGAGCCGGGGTGTCGATGAGCGTCGGCTTGCCGTCTTGGCAAAAGCTCATCGAACACATGCAAAACGAGCTCGGCCTTGACGAGGACATGATCGGCGCACCGGAGGCCAGCTATCAGGCGCTTGCCGAATATTACCGGCTGAAGCAGGGGAGCCTCGGCCCTTTGCGCAGTTGGATGGATCGTGAATGGAGCGTCTCGCGGGAAGAAGTACGGCGGTCGGCAATCCACAAGCTCATCGTATCGCTCGATTTTCCGATCATCTACACCACCAATTATGATCGCAACCTCGAGGTTGCCTTCGAGATTCATGGCCGGCCCTTTGTGAAGGTGGCCAACGCAAAGGACTTGCCCAAGACGACCGGCGAGGTGACGCAGATCATCAAATTCCACGGCGATTTCGACGACGACAAATCGCTGGTCCTGGCGGAGACCGACTATTTCGACCGGCTTTCGTTCGATTCGCCGCTCGACGTTAAGTTTCGCGCCGACGCGCTGGGGCGCACCATCCTGTTCATCGGCTACAGCATGTCTGATATGAACATCCGTCTGCTGTTGCACAGGCTTTGGCAGACCTGGCGGCGGTCGGGCTACGAGAAGAGCCGCCCGAAATCCTTCATCTTCATGTCGCAGCCGAGCATCGTCCAGGAGGCTGTTCTCGGCCACTGGGGCATCGATATGCTGACCGAAGAGGCCGACGATCCTGAGGACGCGCTGCTCGCGTTCCTGAACGAACTCAAGGATAGGGTGGGCCGGCCAGACAGCGCGTGAGAAAACCTGCGGAAAGCGGATTGGTCCGGCAGTGGAACCGACTGATCCGATGTGAGTTCGGGAGGACTAACGTATCCGGGACCGAGCCTGAATGGGCGCACGCAAACACAAGCGAAGAATGCATGCCAAACACGACCTGTCGGCCGAGTTGGCCTATGAGATCGATTTTTTTGCCCGCAGGTGCGGCCTGACGAGGGACGAAGCACTCAGACGATGCGAGATGCCGGCCGGTTGAAGGACAGCGCGAAGGCATCTTACGAAACCGGGGCGAAGTAGCGGCGTGGATCCCGCTTCGTGGACGGCTTTTGTCGGAACGGTCATCCTGATGCAGATCCCGCCGGGGCCCGACAGTCTGCTGGTGATTGCGCGCGGCATCGGGCAGGGCCGTGATATTGCCCTGTTCACCGTCCTCGGAATGACCCTCGGCGCCGGTATGGTCCAGCTGCCGCTCCTTGCCCTCGGCATATCGTCGCTGCTCCAGGCATCGCCGCTTGCCTTTGCCATGCTTCGCTGGGCGGGTGCAGCCTATCTCGTTTGGCTTGGATCGCGTCTGGTGCTGTTGCCGTCAGCCAGCGTCGCCGTCGAGGAGGCGCGCAATGTCGGACCGCTTGTGGCCGCACGCGAAGGAATGATCGCCAATCTGATAAATCCTTGGCCGATAACCTTTATGGTGGCATTCCTTCCGCAGTTCGTCGATCCTGCTCGCGGATCGGTCACGCTGCAATTGCTGCTGCTCGGTGGCACCCAGAAAATGACCGGTGTGCTGGTGCTGGGCACATATGCACTCGCATCCGGCACGCTCGGGGCCTGGATTATGAAACGACCGAAGGTAAGGCTCTGGCAGCAGCGGGTGGCAGGCTGCGTCGTCGTCGGTCTCGGTATCCGCATGGCAGTCGGTGGTGGCGCGCACCGTTGAGGATCGAGCGATGCCGCGGCCGCCGATGGAACATCCGCCGACAATTTTCGTTGACATGCTCCACAAGGCGAAGAGGTCGAGCATGTCGAAGTTCCAAGCCGCTACCCCGGAGCGTTTGCAGCAGCTCAGGCTTGAGGCCACGGCGCACTTTGCGCCACTCATATTGCGCGAGGCGCTGGTGCGTCTCTGCCGGGCTTGCGGAAGCGATAGCCTCGAACGTTTCGAGAAGACCATGGTCGACCAAATCGAGGCATTGCGTGACGAAAAGGCCGATTTCGACACGATGAAGGAATTTGCCATCGAACAGCTCTATGGCTGGATTCGAGAAGTCAGGTCTTCACCGGACATGACACAGCCGCTGGAGAGCGTAGATACCCGAAGGACCCCCGGCCGCTCTGAAGAGCCGCAAACGCTGGAAGACCAGTTGCAGGCAGGCCTGGAAGATTCCTTCCCGGCAAGCGACCCACCGGCGGTTGTGTCCACCGCGATTCCCGGCGGATCGAAGAAGCTGGTCGGAACCGACGAAATCCTCAGGCAACAGCGCGAGAAAAAGGCCGAGAACGCCAATCATTCGCGATAAAGCGGGCTTTGCACGGAACTGCGGGAGGCACCTACAGGTTTACCCGCTGTGCTGTCGTGGCATGCCCGTCATGCGGCTCGCCTTCGACCAGAATGTTTGCCTCCCACGCGGCGTCGACAAACGCTTGCCGCGCTTTGCCGGCCGTAATTTCACCGGTTCGGGCGCGATTCAATACATCAGCGGCCGCCAGCGCCAGTGGGGCATTGCGCGCCGGCCATTTCTCGCTTTTCAGGCAATGTACTGCTTCGAAAACGGAACTGACCAATCGCGATCGCCCGGGCTTGCCGAAATAGATGCAAACAGGTGTATCGAACTCTATTCTCTGCACCGTGTTCCTCCCGGTTCAAGCAAGGTGTCGCTTCAAGCAAGCTGCGTGTCTTCAGGGTCTACACGACTGTCCGACGGGCGTTTCAGCCAAACGTCGTAGGCCTTCGCAGCTGTTTTGGCGCGTGCTGGTGTTTCGGCTGCGATATCGTAGGCCAGAATGCCCGCCTTGCGGGCGAATTTATCGAACGCCGCGCGCACCGTCTCGACGTCGACCTCGTCAGCCAGCCCGGCGCGACAGGCGTCGAACGCCGCCTTGTGCGCCGGACCGCGGCTCGGCCATTCATTTAAGACGTCATAGGCCTGCCAGATATTTTCGACATAGCGAGGGAAACCAAGGCCGACGAGAATTGGAACGGGGCGGCCAAACAATTTTTTTGTCATCTGTGTCTCCGCGAAAGAGCCTGTCGCATCAACGCCCGGGGCGGACCCGAGGCTCATGCTCTTTAACGCGGGATTGCTGCACGGGTTGCAGCAGGTTTGTTCGATCGTGCGCGGCCGGTCACTTGTTGGTCCGCATCTTTTGCCGAGGATTGATACCGCCTTGCGGTGTGGTGTCGTTCTCGACATCGCCTTCGAACGTATTGGTGCCCTGATCGAGCCGGTCGCCCTCCTTGATCGTGCCCCTGGAACTGCCGATGCCGGGATCGTTGGCAAGATCGCTATCGGCCGGCGTTTTGCCTTTGGCGTGCTTGTTTCCGGTCATGGACTCCTCCTGTTTCTTGAGGTGGCAGGCCGCCCTTGAGGTCGCGGCCAAGGCTCGCTGCGAATCGCATTTCGACGCGCCAAATGGCGCCGCCCGAATTGTCGGACGACCTTGATTTTGAACTCCGCGATCCCGATGGTTGTTCCGTCAAAAATATCGCCGTCGGCCGGGATTGCTCAGCCAAGCCCTCTCCGGTTTTCTGGAGTCGGGTGATTTTCGCCAACCGGAACGATCTTTCGCCCAATGCATTTAACTGGTCTGCGCTCGCGAACTCATTCTGGACGGGAGCTGGACCATTGCCACCCACAGCCTACGCCTTAGCGACCCGCGAAACCGAAGACGTTTCCATCGTCGACCTCATACCCGCTTTGAGGGCTTTCGCCCGCACCTTCTGCCGCACTCCCGATGATGCCGACGACCTGGTCCAGGAGACGCTGACCAAGGGCCTGGCCAACATTGACAAGTTCGAAGCTGGAACGCGTATGAAGTCATGGCTCTTCACGATCATGCGCAACACCTACTACACGCGTGTCAGGGCCGCCGTGAGGGAAGCGCCTGGCCTGCTCGACTGTGCTTCGCTGCGGCCGATCTCGGAAGCGACGCAGGAATGGTCCGTACAGGGCAAGGAAGTCCACCAGGCCATCCAGAGCCTTCCCGAGCATCAGCGCGAGGTTCTGATGCTGATAGGCGTGCTGGGCGTCAGTTATGAGGAAACCGCCGAAATATGCGGTTGCGCGGTGGGAACCGTGAAGAGCCGGCTCAACAGGGCCCGCGCCGGCGTGCTTGAATACCTAGGCGAAAGTTCCTCGCAAACCCTGATGGAAAGGCGCAGCTATCTGTCCGAAGGACAACTGGACTTCGAAGCCGAGAGGCGCCGCTAATATATGTCACGTTAGTTACTGGTTCCGCGCAAGCGTCTTTCGACAAGCGCATGCTGCAATTCGATCGCAAGTTTGGTCAGCCGGTCAGGAACCCTTTCCTGCTCGATTGCCGCAAGCAAGGAAGCGATTTTCCGGTCTATCGTCAGATCGGCGCGCGTGCCGACGGAATCTTCCCTTGCGCGAGACATCGCGTTCTCTTGGCAAATGTTGGTCCCTTCATCTCACTCTGGTGGCAACAGTGCGAGTTTGCAAGAATTTGCAGGCCATCCATGCGACCGGCTTCGGTCCTTGCACAGCTTCGTCAGCGGTTGGGCTCTCGCTGCGTTTCAATTGCTCACCGGCTGCAAGCCATATGCTGCCGCAACGATCAGTCTTCAGGCCGCCGATCCGCTGAATGATCCTGGTACTGCTCGGATTTGACCCGATTGCCGTCGAGCCCACGCTCCTTGGTGTGCTGCTTCTTGTCTCTGTTGGACAGAACGGCGTTCTCTCCGATCTTGTCCTTGGGAAGATCGGTCATCGCGCCAGCGCCGGCGCCTTTGCCGTGACTGCCGCGACCGATGTGCTTCTTGCTGCCGGACGCCATCTCGTCCTCCTTCCTGCTGTCGAATAGCGGCTTTTCCCGTTCGGCATCCGAACCTGCGTTGGGCCGCAATGTTCCGCCGGAAATCGTAAGCAGGAAGGCATCGCCATCCCAGTGCCGGAACGGCTTTTCGCCGTCGACGACAACTTGCATGCTATTTTCATTGGCGAAGTTATGAACGTCGGCGCGATCCAGCGCCGGCGATCCGCGATATGAATAATTCAAAAGCGCGGCCATGCCTGGCCTCTTCAGCACGCGTGCGATTTCCACGAAATGTCGTTCCGCGAGGCCGGCCAGCACCAGATAGGGAAAGCTGTCGACGGCCAGCACGCGGTCGAAGCTGGCATCCTGAAAATCGGCAAGATCGAAACCGCGGGTAGGGCGGAATTCTACATTGCCGAGCCCGGCGCATCGCCGGCGGGCGATCGAGATCATCGCCGGGGATATATCGCTGCCGACGATCCGGTGCGACAGAGCGGAGAGCGCCTGTTCGAACCGACCGATGCCACAGCCGATATCCAGTATGTCGCGGCCGGTTCCGGTAAAGCCTCGCCTCTCCAGCCATGCAACGATTTCAGCCGTAGCGGCCGCGAGCTTTTCCTCATCGCCCAGCGACGACAGCTGGACGCTCGCCGCCGGGGAGATCGCCGCCGCCGCGTCAAACCCTGCCGCCAGCCGGTTGACGACCGCATCGTCGGTCTCGCCATCGCCACGCTCGTGCCGAACGGCAGCACCTGTTTTGCGCAGCGTGGCGAAGATCTCAGGCCTGCGCTGAAGCAGGTCCGCAATCCGTCGTAGTTTTGCCGTCTTTCGCGGATCGGCCGAATGCGTGTTTTGTGCAATCTTCGCCAGTTCTGCGGCTTCGATTCCTGTCTCGAAACGGAGAGCCAGCCTGGCGATGACGGCTTCGACGCCGGCACCGTCTGCCATGCAGTCCTCCAGCACCCGCCTTGCTGACGTCGACCGCCGAGGTCCTGGCTGGGTCGCGCTCATTGACCTTTGCTCCGCGTCCAGATCTTGCGCATCGTCCACCGGTCGACGGCGCCCCAGCTGTATTTGTAGGCCTCTTGTCCGCGCAGAAAATCGAACTCTTCCGCGCCTTCGCAGATCGCCTGCCTTATCGCCTGGCCGATGAGCAGCGCGCCGGGACTTTCATCGGCATAGTCCGGATCGAAGCCACCGAGATAAGCGTAAGCGCGGCCCCGATCATGGAACCCGTAATAGGCGCCCACGATCACGTCACCGATGGTGATGAGCCAGCATCGGGCAAGCACTTGTGCGACCAGCTGCGGCAGCGCCTGACGGTGGAATGCCTCCACGCGGGAATCGGACAGAACGCCGTCGCCGTGTCCGGCCCAGCGTGCTCGGTGAAGGCGGATCAGGTGATCGAGGAATGTCTGCGGATCGGACAAAGCGGGTTCGATGGAGACCCTGCCGCGTCTCGACGCGGCCCTGTGGGCGCGGCGCAATTGGCGCCTCCGCCGCGCCGGAACACAGCCTTGAAGCGTCTGGTCGCCGGCGAGAGCGAGCACCGGGCAAGCAGCATGACTGACGGCTTGGCACGATTCGAGCGCGGCATGCCTGATGGCAAGGCCAGCGCCGCCGGGAGGCAGGTCCTGCAAGATCCACTGCGACCAGCCGAGAGAAAGAACCGTGTCGGCGATGGCGACGGCGACCGGTTCGGCGGTTTCGGGAATACAGAGGACGTCCAGATAGTCGCTCAACGAAATGCCGAGCGGAAGCAGCCGCGCGCCGGCGCCCTGGCGTTCCAGATAGAGTGGCGCCAGGCCGACCAGATCGTCGCCACGCCAGACGGCGACCGTCGCTAGCTCGCCGGGAGCGAATGTCCGCCACCATGGCAGCAACCATGCGGGAGACTGGAACGGCGTCGCCGAGGGGCTGAGCGACCAGAGTTCCCACCAGTGCGGCTCAAGGGCTTCGAGGCCGGCCGGATCGTCGATGATCTCACCGCGGAGCATGTTCCGCTCACTTCGCCGTCGCGAGCTGCCCGCTGTCTGTGCCGAGCCGTGCCAGCGCCCGATAGGCGTCCACGTAGGAGGAAACCATGCGGTCGAGTGAAAAGCGCCGCTGCGCCTCGGCCCGGCAGGTCTCGGGATCCAGGCCGGACGCGGCAAGGATGGTCTGCGCCATCTCGTCGACGTCCCCGACCAGATACCCGGTCTTGCCGTGCTCGATCACATCCGGCAGTGCGCCATTCGGGAAGGCCACCACGGGTGTGCCGCAGGCGAGCGCCTCCATGGCGACCAGCGAACTGGTTTCCGCGGCAAGGCTCGGGATGACTAGGCATCGGGCTGTGTTCAGCAGGTGCCGCTTGGCGACAAAGCCGACCGGACCAAGGAAGCGGCGCCGGTCGTCCAGCCGAGGTTCGACCTCGTCGCGAAAATACGCGGTGTGGGTTTCGTAAGGGTAGACTTTGCCGCCGATGACCAACGGCACACCGGCCTTCTTGGCTGCGTCCAGCGCCAGATGGATGCCCTTTTCCGGGCAGACGCGGCTGAGCACGAGGGCAAAGTCGCGCTTGGCCTGCCGCTCGCTGAGCGCGTCGATGTCCACTCCGTTCGGGATCGGTTCGATGAGCCTGGCTCCCGGCGGCGCGGTTCTTTGCTGAGCCGCTGATACCGCATGCAGCCACAGATCCTCCCGTGTCGGATTGAGAGCGTCGGCCGGATACCAGTCGAGCGGCAAATGCAGGGTCACCAATGTCGGCCCGTCGCCCGGCAGATAGGCGTCGAAATCGATGCCGTGCAAATGAACCACGTCGATTGGCCAGCGAGCGCGTGCGGTAGCGATTGCAGCGCGATGAGCACGCTGCGCCCGGCACTTCGCCGCTTCATCGAGCACGCCCGGTTCGGCCGGCGTCTCGATGAGAGTGCCCGCAGCGCTCGAGCCCTGGCAGCCGATCACGATCGAGCGGTGTCCGGCCTGTACGAGCGCCTGGTCGAGCATCGACAGCACCTGCTCGGCGCCACCGACCGCATCCGGCCCGACCGGGGCGAGGGGATAGGCGACGTTGAGGACGGTGAGCGTCATGGCTGGAGAGCCGAAGCTCCTCACGCCGCGGAGGCGCGTAGCCTGCCGACGGAAGGGGCAGCGATGCTGCCGGCATAGCGGCGCGTCATTGCCGCGCAGAACTCGGCGAATTCCTCCGGCACCAGCGGCGGACTGCTGTGGTGCGGCATCATTCCGCGATGCTCCGGCGTGAAGCAGAAAGTAACGGTCACGTCGAAGTCGGCCAGCGCCTCCATCTGCCGGTCGAACCAGTCAAGCGCGTTCGGCCTGAAGCTGTCGGCCCAGGAAAGCCCGGTACGCAGATTGGTGACACCGAGGCGTTTCATCCAGGCAACGGCGTCATCAAGCCGGTGATCTTCGAAATGGAACCACTGCACCAGTCCTAATGCCGGCGTGTGGTGCAGGAACTCCTCGAGCGCGGGCTTTGGCGTGCCGTCCTGGCGAAGCAGGCCCATGTAGAAATGGCGATAGTAAGACGAGCCTTCCGCCTCGCGATGGCGCGTCGTCGCTTCCCACTCGCGCGGCAGGTCGTAGAGGCTGTACCATTGGATGCGCGGTGCGTTGCCGATCAGCAATTCCGCGGTCCGGCGCAGGCCCCAGACCTGTACCTCCTCGGCGCCGAAGGTCGACACGCCGACCTCGCTGACCCATACCGGAAGATCGGTTACAGCCGAGATCTCGCCGACCTTCTGCGGCCATTCGTGGATCTGCCAGAGGTTCCAGTCGAGCGGAAAGCCGTGCACGGCGACCGCGTCGACATGATCGAGCACGCCGAATTCCTTCATCCGGGTCATGAAGCCGGCATCGATCGGCGAGATGCCGCCCAGCACCTTGGTCAAGGCGGGATTCTCCGCCGCGATTGCGTCGGCGGCCAGGATTGCCGTAGCGGCGAAGCGGCTCCAGTCGGGGTCGAGCTCGGGATCCCAGTGGGATTTGTTGTTGGGCTCGTTCCAGATCATCGCGGCTTCAATCATTTATCTGTCCTTTCGACGGGTAGACGGCGCCGCCGCCGGCCGGCACGTCGGCGGTGCGGCAGAAATAGACCTCCTGTTCCGGTTGCAGCACGATCTTGAAGCCGGCGCTGCGAAGCATGGCTTCGGTGCAGGCGCGATTGGGAATCCACCAGTTGGTCGGGTCGTCGGCGTAACGATGCTCGATGAAATGCAGCTTTGGGAATTCCGGCCGGTCGAAAAGGTCGTGGGTCCAGAAATGATAGTTCTGCTCGAGCGCCGGCACGTTGGTGCTGCCGCGTTGCATCGACTGGAAGATCATCAGGTCGTCGGCGACGTGCTCCCGGATCAGATCGAGTGCGAGCAGAGGATGGCGCAAATGGTAGAGCACGCCCATGAACAGCACGATGTCGAACCGCTCATGCAGGGCGCCAACGTCGTAGACCGAGAGCTGCCGGAATTCGATGTCGCAGTCTGCGACCTCGGCGGCAAAGCGCGCCTGCGCCAGGTAAGCTTCATCGAAGTCGATGCCTAGCACGCGGCCGGCGCCGCGACGTTTCATCTCGATCGAGTAGAAACCCGCATTGCAGCCTATGTCGAGCACCGCCTTACCGGAAAGATCGGCGGGAATCGCGCCGGCGAATTTGCGCCATTTGATCAGCGGATAGTTGCCAAGGAAATGGTCGGGAGCGGTTTCGATGCCGGCCAGCTCCATATTGTGGAACCATGGGCCGAGCGCATTGATACGGCGGCGGATCTCGGCATCGGAATGCAGCATGGCTAGCCTCCTTCGCCTGCGAGGATAGGGACGTGCTGGTGGCCGGGCAGCGTAATGGCGGCTTGGTCGTCCTTGGTACCGGCGGCGCTTTCAAGCAGCCGCAATGCGGTGCGGTAGCCGTTGAAGGTGCCGACGTCGACATAGGCGGTGCCAGCCTTGATGCCATAGGCTTCGCCCCCGGCGGCGAGATAGGCGTTGACCAGTGTGCCGATGTATTCGTCGCACCGGTCCCGTTCCCGCCACAGCGCGGCGAGCTGATGAAGGGTGCGGCCGGGCATCTTGAACGCACCCCAGATCCAGTTCGATGCGGCATTCTGTTGCTTGACCTGGATTTGCTTCACCCGGCCGTCCGGGTCGACAACGACGGCATCGAAGAACTCCGGCTGGTCCACCGGAAACAGCAGGAAGGACAGGCCGTCGTCCGGGAGGGCCAGGAAGCCGTCTTCGGGAAACCAGATCGTGTCGGGCAACCCGACCAGAACGGTCTCGTCGGCTGCGACGAGCGGTGCGGCGCGGAAGATGGCGTCGCAAAGGCCGACCGGAGAGGGCTGCACCACAAACAGAGCGGCCGCGTCGGCATAGCCGGCAGAATAATATTCCAGGATATCCGACTTACCCGAGCCGATGACGAAGCAGATCTTGTCGGCCCCAGCGCGCACCATGCGGCGCACCAGGTATTCGCTGACCGCGCAAGGCCGCTCGGTGTTGCCGTCGATGCGGCTGCCGACCGGCAGAAGCTCCTTCGAAAAGCCGAGCGGCTGGATGCGGCTTCCCCGTCCGGCTGCGGGCACGATGCCCAACATCAAACTGCCTCCTTCAATGGCTCGCCATGCGTGGAGCCGTGCAGTGCATCGGACAGGATGCGGTCGAATTCCTTCGCGCGCCGCGCCGAGGTGTGTTCGTCCAGCACCCGCTCGCGCGCACGGCGGCGAATCGCGTCAAGCTCGGCGTCGGACAGGTCGAGCGCCGCGACCACGTCGTCGGTGCTGTTGGCCACGACGATCTCTTCACCGGGCCGGAAAAAGGCCTCCAGTCCGGGCCATGTGTCGCTCACCATCGCAGCCCCGCAAGCGGCGGCTTCGAACAGCCGGCCGGAAGGACACCAGCCCCGTTCGGCCATCGCCTCGCGGGTCACGTTCAGGGTCAGTCGTGATGATGAAAAGAAGGCGGGGTGGTCGGCCGGCGGCAGATGCCGGACGAAGAAGATATTGTCGCTCCACGGGAATTCCTGCGGATATTGTGCGCCGCCAATAATGAAACGGTGATCCGGCAGGCGCGCAGCCGGGCTGACCAGCAACCTCTCGACCCCGGCCTGGCGGTCTGCCGCATAGGTTCCAAGATAGGACAGGTCACCGGCGAACTCCGGCCTGGGCGGGGCGGGCCGGTGTCGCTCTGGATCGACGTGGCCGTAGAGCGGCATGACGCGGCGTGCACCCAGCATCGACCTCAATGCGTCGATTGCGGTTCCTCCAGTGTAGCTCAGCACGAGATCGAAATCGCGAAGCCCTTCCGGTCCGAAATAGGCCGGAGGCTCGCCTTGTTCGATCCGAGCCAGCGTCACCGGCGTGTCCAGATCGTAGAAGACCTTCAGCCCGCGACAGGCCTGGTGAGCAAGGCGCGACGCGCTCACGGCATCGGGACAATAGGAGGTGACGATGACGACATCGGCCTCTTTCATCGCCTGCTCGGCAACGCGCTGGATGTCGTTCCAATCCGGGTAAAGGACAAGGTTGCCGCCATCCAACTGGTCGAGATCGCGTGTACCGGCATAATAGGGGGTGTTGCGTTCGAAGAAGGTGATGGACCAGCCCAGCCCGGCCATCGCCCGGATCAATCCGCGCCACAGCGTGGCGTGGCCGTTGCCCCACGACGATGTCACGGTAAGACCGAAAATGACCATGCGCATCCGGCAAATTCCTCGTCAGGCAGCTTCGTTGAGTCTGATCAGCTTCGACCCCCACTCCCCCCAAACAACCGTGGTGATCGACGCTGGGTCGATATCGAAGCGAAAGCAGTTCCCCAGCGACAGGCCGAGCACTTTGCACACCGCGGCCTTGATGACGTCGGCATGGCTGACCAGTGCAACGCACTGGTTCTGGTAGGTGCCGCGGACCTGTTCGATCAGCAAGACGACGCGTTGCTGCACGTCCAGCATGGTCTCGCCGCTCGGCGTTCTCGCCTGCTGACGCTGGTCGTTCCACGCTCGCCAGTCGGCATCCTTGTTCAGCTCCTCGAAGGTCTTTCCCGACCAAGTGCCGAAGTCGATCTCATCGAGTTCCTCGCGGATCACGATTTCACCGGCATTACAGGCGAGCGCCATCGGATTGGCAGTCTCCTGCGTGCGTTCGCGCGGGCTGCAGAAGATTGCCGCTACCGGCTCGCGTGCCATACGGTCAGCCAGATGCGAGGCCTGTGCCCTGCCGGCTTCGCCGAGGCAAACGCCGGCCATCCGCCCGGCAAGATAACAGCCGACATTGTCGTGCGCGGCGTGGCGCACCAGAAAAAACGTCGTCGTCATTCCGCCGCATCGAGCATCGGCTCGTCCTTGCCGGCGATGAAAGAGAGCGTGCGCTGGCGGGCTTCCGCGTCGGTGAACTGCTCGGGCGGCGATTTCATGAAATAGCTGCAGGGGCCGGTCAGCGCGCCCGCGATGCCGCGGTCGAGCGCCAGCTTGGCGCAACGCACCGCATCGATGACGACTCCGGCCGAATTGGGCGAATCCCACACTTCCAGCTTGAGCTCGGCATTCAGCGGCACGCCGCCGAAGGTCGTGCCTTCGACCCGGATATAGGCCCACTTGCGGTCGGTCAGCCACGGGACATGGTCGCTCGGCCCGACGTGAATGTTGCCGGGCTCCAGGGGGACGTCGATCTGGCTGGTGACGGATTGCGTCTTTGAGATCTTCTTTGATTCCAGCCGCTCGCGTTCCAGCATGTTGAGGAAGTCGGTGTTGCCGCCGAAATTGAGCTGGTAGGTGCGATCGATGCGCACGCCGCGCTCGCGGAACAGGTTGGCGAGCAGCCGGTGGACGATCGTCGCACCAACCTGGCTCTTGATGTCGTCGCCGATCAGCGGCAGCCCGTGCTGCTCGAAGCGCCGGCGCCACTCCGGCCGCGAGGCGATGAAGACTGGTATGCAGTTGACGAAGGCGCAGCCCGCCTCGAGCGCGCACTCGGCGTAAAAGCGTGTTGCCTCCTCCGAACCGACAGGCAGATAGGACACCAGGATCTCGGCGCCGCTTTCGGCGAGGATGTTGCCGACATTGGCGACCGGCTCGTCGGACTCCTCGATCTCGTCGCGCAGATATTTGCCGATGCCGTCCAGCGTCGGTCCGCGTTCGACGCGAACGCCGGTAGGCGCAACGTTGGCAAAGCGGAAAGTATTGTTGGGCGCGCTGTAGATCGCGTCTGCCACATCACGTCCGACCTTGCCCTTGGCGACGTCGAAAGCGCAGACCACCTCGATGTCCTTGACATGGTAGCCGCCAAGATCGGCATGCATCAGCCCGGGTATGGGCTCATTGCTCCTTGCGTCGCGGTAATAGGTGATGCCCTGAACAAGGGAGGAGGCGCAGTTACCGACGCCGACTATTCCGATCCGAACTTTCTTCGATCCCACGAAACCGCTGCCTATGCTGTTGAAGGTAAGTTCTTCGTGCCAAACCGCCTTCCTCCCGGATTGTTCCTTGCCGGCTGTAAAAATCGTGCAACCGACGGTGGATCAAAGTAGCGCCCGCCGAGTTGTGCAGCCGGGGGGTGAGGCCAACCGGGACGAGACAATGATCGTCTATGGCGACCACAAGCAAACTGAGAGCGCGCGATATGTTCTCGCCTCGGCTTGCGATGCGGCCGGGCACATCGCGGACATGCCAAGCGGGATCGGACGGCACGCAGCCCTGGTCGGCCTGTTCATCAAGGTCTCGGAATTGGTCCAGGGCCTTGCCGACGCGGAATTCGAGGCCAGGGGCACGGACAGGAATTCCCCACAAAGGATCGCGGGCGCAAATCTCCTGGTCGGCTTGGCCCGGGACGTGGGCAGATCGTGGAGGGCCGGATTCGCCGTCGACGGCCCGGTCGATGCCGAAGTGCCGCGAATGTTGGCCGAACTCGAATGCGATGGCGACATTCTGACCGGCGCGGCTGAGGGCTACGCTCACTACGCGCTTTATCCGGAGAGCTATTTCGTCGCCGCGCGGCAGTCGGGTCTCGATGCGAACACATGCGTAATCGGCATCCGCAGCATCGGCCTTGGGCTTGCAGCGATGGTGGCTGCAGCCATCGGCGCGCCAGCACCCGTCAGCGTCCGTCCGACCGGCCACCCGTTTCGCAGGCGGCTTGCCGCCGATCCGGAGCTGATCAGCGGCTGGATGACGAAGCCGTCGGCCCGCTTTGCCATCGTCGATGAGGGCCCGGGTCTGTCCGGCAGCTCGTTCCATGCCGTCGTCGCATGGCTACAAGCGCTGGGCATCGATACCAGGCGCATCCATCTGTTCCCAAGTCATTTGGGTGGCCCGGGCCCCGAGACGTCGGCGGACATCCGTGAGGCATGGACGGTGTGCCAAAAACACACCGCGGATTTCGAACGGACTTTCCCCGCTGGATCCGCTCTGCCGGCGCTGCGGGATTGGGTGGCTAGAATGATCGGCCGCACAGCGGTCAGCCTGATGGAAATATCCGCCGGAGAGTGGCGTCGCTTGCATTATGGCTCGCAGGATCAGTGGCCGCCCGTTCATCGCGGCTTCGAGCGGCGGAAGTTCCTCGCTTCCGCCGGCCAGGAAAAATGGTCGGTCAAATTCGTCGGCCTCGGTGAAATCGGAATGCACAAGGCCGAGACCGCCAGGAGGCTGCACGACGCAGCCTTTGGCCCGGAAGTCGCCGGGCTGTGCCATGGCTTTCTGGTCGAACGCTGGATCGACGGCACAACGCTGGACCGGGCAACGCTTTCGAAAGAAAAATTGGTCGCTCACCTGGCGCGCTATCTCGCTTGGCGCGCAGCCAATCTGCCGGCCTCGGAGCCAGGCGCCTCGCTGGAGGCGCTTGCGGACATGGCCGTGCGGAATATAAGTGAAGCGCTGGGCGAACGCCGCGCGGCGGAGCTGCAGACCTGGTTCTCGAGACAGGCTCCAGCCAAGACCATGCAGCGGGTCGAGATCGACGGGCGGCTTCATCCGTGGGAGTTCATCCTTTCGCGCAGTGGAACGCTGGTCAAGACGGACGCCCTCGATCATTGCCGATCGCACGATCTGATCGGCTGCCAGGACATCGCCTGGGACATTGCCGGCGCCCGTGTCGAGTACAGCCTCTCCGACCCGGCGACTGGGGCGCTTTGCAAGGCCGTGGAAGCGAGAGCCTCCCGTCCCGTCGATGCCAATCTGGTCCAATACTATGAGCCCTGCTATCTTGCGTTCCAGCTTGGCTTGTGGAGCATGGCTGCACGATCTGGCGATGATAGGGAACAGATCCGGCTGGCGGTCGCGGCAAGACGTTATACCTCGATGTTGCTTCGTTTCCTGGAGAACCAAGGGGAGCTGCGGCCCTTCGACCAGGATCAGTCCAGCCGGCGAAGCATGTCCGCTTCCTTTTCGAGGATGGCGACTACCTCCTCCCGCTGAAGATGCGTCATCATCAGGCTCACGCAACATTCCAGATAGGTGATGGAGGCGCGCCGCAGGAAGGCAGCCGTCTCCTTTGCGGCCATTTGCTCGATGTCTTTGGCGGATCGCTTCGGATGCACAATCGTCTCCATGCCGGTACCTTGGCAGAACCAGAAGCTGGACGGGTTGTTCCCGCGACGAGAAAAAGTGACCAAATCCGAAACGACCGCGCGATCATGCAGCGGCCAGACGCTCCCCGCCTCAGGCCGGCAGGTTTTGCAGCCGGCCTGAGGCAGAACGCACGGTGGCGGCAATTTGACGTCTTCTGTCGATCATCTGCGCCGTCTCAAGCTCGGCAAAATAGCCGATCGTGCGCATCAAACCTTGCCTGAGCGGCACTTTTGGCGACCAGCCGAGAAGCTTCTTTGCGCGGGAAATGTCGGGTTGCCGACGACGAGGATCGTCTTGCGGCAGCGGCAGGAATTTCAGGCCCGATTTGGTTGCGGTCATGCCTCTCACCAAGCTCGCCAGTTGCAGGATGGTGAACTCCCCCGGATTGCCCAGATTGACCGGCTGGCGTGGATTGGGATCGACGTCCATCAACCGGATCAAGCCGTC
The DNA here is from genome assembly GCF_040317995.1 of Mesorhizobium sp. M1334. Lineage (NCBI taxonomy): Bacteria > Pseudomonadati > Pseudomonadota > Alphaproteobacteria > Hyphomicrobiales > Phyllobacteriaceae > Mesorhizobium > Mesorhizobium sp. M1334. The sequence continues at coordinate 122,998 of NZ_JAMYLM010000001.1, read as the reverse complement.
GACCAGATCGGAAACGTAGCAGAACGACCTGGTCTGCAGCCCGTCGCCGAATATCGTCAGCGGCCGTCTCTCGAGTGCCTGCATGATCAGATTGGAAACGATCCGTCCGTCCGCAGGGTCCATCCTGGGGCCGTAGGTGTTGAAGATGCGCGCGACACGGATATCGGCTTTTCCCATTCTCAAATAATCGAAGCATAAGGTTTCGGCGGTGCGCTTACCTTCGTCATAGCAGGCGCGGGGGCCGATACAGTTCACGTGGCCGACATAGTCTTCCTTCTGCGGATGCTGTTCGGGATCGCCATAAATTTCGCTGGTGGACGCCTGCAGGAAGCGGGCGCCACTACGGGCGGCGAGCTCCAGCAGATTGAGCGTCCCGATCACACAAGTCCGCGTCGTGTGGACCGGGTCGGCCTGGTAACGCGGCGGCGATGCCGCGCATGCCATGTTGAAGATGCGATCCACCGGTTCGCCAAGCTCCAACGGCCGGCAAATGTCTTGCTTGATCAGCCGAAAATCCGGACGATCGGCGATCGATGCTATGTTCTCCATGCGGCCGGTAAGGAAATTGTCGACGCAGATCACGCGCCAGCCGGCCTGGAGCATTGTCTCGCAAAGATGCGAACCGAGGAAGCCGGCGCCGCCGGCGACAAGCACGGTCCTGGTCCGTTGCGCCTTTCTTGATAGCTGCATCTCTATCTTCTCCCGTCTGCGGGTCATGCTGCGCTCTCGACGTCCAGATCGAGAACAGAACGTGGCGATTTGGCCTGCGCCAGCAGCGCAACGAATTCGCGGGCTCTTGCGATGCTTGTGTGAGCTGCCAGGATGAGCACGCGCGCCTGCGTGGCCATGGCAAGCCGGGCGCCGTCGGATTCTCCAGACAGGATACCGATTATGTCCTCGGTCCTGCGCGCCGTGTGAATCGTCCGCCCTGGAAACAGGCTGTCCAGTCCGGCCCAGCTATCGCTGATGATCGCCGTGCCGCAGGCCGCTGCCTCGAAGAGTCGCACGCTGGGCGACCATCCGGCCGCGATCATGGAACTGCGCGTGACGTTCAACGTGTAGCGTTGTCGGCTGTAAAAGGCGGCATGGTCTGCCGGCGGCAGGTGTTCGATGCGATCGACATTGTCCGGCCAGGCGATTTCGCGCGGATATTGCGAGCCGGCAACGACGAAGCGACGCTCCGGCATGCGACGCGCCGGTTCGAACAGCAGGGCCTCCAGCGCCGCCTGGCGGTCGGGGCTGTACGTGCCGAGATAGCCGAGATCCCAGCGGATTGGGTCACCGGTTCCGTGATGCCGTTCCGGGTCGACGGAGCAGTAGAGCGGCTCGGCCCGCCTCGCGCCGAATTCCGCCGTCAGACGGGCAAGCGTCGGCCCGCCGGTGAAAGAGAAGTAGACATCGAAATACGGGACCTGCCGCCTGGCAATATACTCGCAATCATCGGTTGAAAGCCTTGCCAGCGTGACCGGCGTGTCGACGTCGTAGAAGCAGAACTGACCTGTGCACAGTGATGCCACGACGTCGATGATTTCAGGGCCTTCGGGAACGAAGGAGCCGACGACCACGATATCGGCATCGCGCAGGCAGCGCGCAAAATTGCGGCGAAGATCGTCGGTCGTTTCATAGTAGCGCAACGCGCAGAAATCGGGATCGCGCAGATCCCGGTGACTTGCGTACCACGGCACGTCGCGTTCGAGAAAGGTGACGCGGTGACCGAGTTCGTGGAGACCTTTAAGCAGCCCCCGAAAGGTGGTGGCGTGGCCGTTTCCCCAGGATGAGGAGAGCGAGAGGCCAAGAAAGACGATGTCGAGCGGCTTCGTCATTCGGCCGCCTCCACGGTCGGACGCTCGAAATGGCGCCTGAAAATGGCGTCGGCCAAAACGGCCCGTGTCGTATAGGTATGTTCGCCAAGTACCCGCCGAAGCGCGGATGCCCCGATCGCCTTGGCCCGTTCAGCGCTAAGGCTTTGCATGATCTCGGCGACATCCTCGCCATCGCGCGCGACCAGGATTTCCTCGCCGGGTTTCAGGAACAGGTCCACACCGAGCCAGGCGTCGGTGATGAGGCATGCGCCGGCGCCGGCTGCCTCGAACACGCGCGTCGCCGGTGAGAAGCCATTGGCCGCCATGCTGTCGCGGCTGATGTTGAGCACCGCCTTGGCCGTGACGTTCAGTGCATTGTGGTCACGCGTGCCGACATGGCCGAGCCATCGGACATTGGCGGGCATCTGCTTGTCGCCCCAGCCAGATCCGCCGAGCAGGAAGCGCTGATCGGCCGAGCGGCCGGCCGGGTCGAGGAAGAAGGCCTCGACGCGCGCCTCGCGGTCCGGCAGCCGGTTGCCGAGGAAGGCGAGATCGCAGGCGAAACGCATATCCTTGCCGACCGGATGATGCGTTTCCGGATCGAGCGCATTGTAGATCGGCACGCATTCGGCCGCCCCCATGGCCCGATAGGCCCAGACCACCGGGTCGCCGCCGCCATAGGTCAGCACGAGGTCGATTTCCTGCAACGCGCGATGCAGCGGATGGTCGGGTTCATCGCGCAACTGGCCGAGCGTCGCCGGCGCATCGACATCCCAGAATACGGTCAGCGCATCGGCACGGGCGTGATCGAGCACCGCCCGCAACAGCGCGTCGTCGGCGAAACCGACGCCACTCGCCTTGACGACGATATCCGCCTCCGCCGCCCGCGCGGCCACCTGCATCATGGCATGCGGGGTGGCCTCGTAGACGACCACGGCACACCAGTCCGGCGCCTCCATGTCGCGGTTTTTCTGGCGATCGTAGACGTCCGGCTCGTAGAAGGTGATGTCATAGCCGAGCCTTGCCAGGGCCTTGAGCAATCCGCGGTAATAGGTTGCCGCGCCGTTCCAATAGGACGACAGCAGGCTCGATCCGTAGAATGCGATCTTCATTCGGCTGCCTCCTTTGCAAGGATCGTGTCGGCGGCTCGGCGGTGCCCGCATTCGGCGAGCACGCCGAACAATTCATCCGCCCGGTGCCGGCATGTGTGCCGCAGGCGGATGGTCTCGAGGCCCGACGTCGCCAGAGAAGCGGCGAGATCCGCATCATGCAGCACGGCGCGAAGATGACGCCGCATCTCGAAGCCATTATTTGCAAACAGGAAATCGGTGCCGGGCCTGAACAAGCGTTCGACATCGGACCAGGGCGCCGAAACAAGCGGAATGCCGCAGGCGAGCGCCTCGAACATGCGGATGGTCGGGATGCCGGGCAGGCTTTCGCGATATGGACGCCGCGGGATGTGAACCGTGATGCGGTTCGCCGCGAATGCCTTCGGCACGTCGGCATTGGCGATCCAGCCTTCGTAGCGCAGGCCGGCGGCCGCAAGGTCGGCGAGCGCCTCCGGCGGATAGCGAACGCCGTGGACGGTTCCGCTCAGGCCGAGCTCACGTACCGGGCCGACCAGGAACTCCCTGATTTCGGCGCTGCGCTCGTCGTCGCCCCAATTGCCGATCCAGATAAGGTCGGAACTACGCTCGATTTCAGGATGCGGCTGGAACAGGTGGTCATCGGCTGCCTCGTGCCAGGTGAAGACCCGCTTGCCCCATCCGGCGCGGAGATAGCTTTCCCGCAGCGCCTCGCCGAAGGCGAGCACGCCGTCATAATGTTCAAGCCGCAAGGAGGAGATCGCTTGCGTGGCTGATATGGCGCGATGGTGCGTGTCGTGGAACAGCAGCGTGAAACGCCCGCCATTCGCTTTCGCCCTGCCCAGCCGCGCGACAAGACCCGGCTCGGTCCACTCATGCACGATCACCACATCGGCATCGGAGATCCAGGCTTCGTGGTCGAAGGCGGCGTCATAGGTGACCGGCATCAACTCGGGAAAGTCCTTCCGGAATCGTTCGATCGCGAAGGATCCTTTCTCGGCCAGCAGGTTCGACCGGCTCCAGCCGTCGGCGGGCTCCAGCGCGATAGCCTGGTGCCCGCGCACGACCAGCTCACGCATGATGCCGCGCAGGAAATGTGCGTTGCCGTGGTTCCAGTCGGAAACGATCGAATGGGTGTAGAACAAAAACCGCATAATCAACTATCCGCCATGGTGGCCAGGGCCGCCTTGTCGTAGACGCCGCGCATGGCGGTCGCCTGTCTTGCCAGTGAAAACCTGCGGCTTCGGCGGGCCGCTGCCTCACCGAGTTCTCGCCGGCGCTGCGCGTCGCTGCAAAGGCTGCTGATGCATCTGGCGAGATCGCCCGGATCGCGCGCGTCGTAGAACATGGCCGCGTCGTCCCACAGTTCGCGATAGGTCGAAATATCGGCGAGCACCAAAGGCGTCTTCGACATCGCGGCTTCCAGCGTGGCCAGGCCGAACGGTTCGTAGAGCGACGGCGATACAAAAATGCCGGCCCGCGCCATCAGCAGGCGCACTTCCTCATGCGGTACCGGCCCGACGGGAACGGCGTGGCTGAAGCCAACATGCTGGCCGTCCGGCCCTTGCAGCGAGCCGGCGACGAAGATCGGCCATTGCGTCAGGGAGGCGGCCCGGTCCAGCACCGCCGCATTCTTTCCTTCGTCCCACCAGCGCGCGGCGGCGAAAACGACCGATTCCCGCCTTTCGCTCTTCGGCCCGGGCCGTGCACCGTTGCTGACGACGCTCAGGCGGGCGATCGGCCCGTAGCAGGTTTCAAGCATGTCGGCATGGCTGCGGCTGGGTGCAACGACCATGCCTGCGTTGTCGAGACCGCGCCGGTTGCGGTCCTTCTGCCAGGCCCAATCTCCGTCCGCCGCCTGTCCTTTGACGGCGTGGAACCATGTCACCACGCAGGAATGCGACACCGCCACGACCGGGCAGGGCACGTCGAGCCCCGCAGCCTGCGTCGGCGCGTTGAGATGGACGATTTCGATGGCGTAGTCACGGATGAGCGGGAGCAGCTCCTGCTGCAATGTGTCGAGGTCGTGCTCGTCGCGGGTCATCCAGTCGGGCGGCGTGTTGAGCCAGGTCAGCGCAGCGAATGACTGCGCCTCCTCGGCCTGCTGCCTGGACGGTTTCGGACCAAGCCCGGCAAGCACGACGCTGTCGCCGCCGGCGACCAGTTGCCTGGCCAGATCGAGCGCATAGCGCCAGACGCCGCCGACGGCATCGACAGTCATCAGGATGCGACGCGGCGGGCTCAGTGTCCGCAACATGTGGCCTCCAATTCAGCCAGCGGACGCGGACGCTTCTCCTGGATGTCGCTGAACGTCCGGAAGGATGCGAGGTAATGTTCATGCGCGCGCTCCCAGGCGAGGTCGTCCGGCTCGCCCCAAAGTTCGCGGTAGCTGGGCGAACTCGGATAAGGATAAAGCGGCACCGGTTCGTTGGCCCAAACGCCGTTGTCGATCAGGTGCTTTCGCCAATAGTCGACCAGCGCGGGATCGTCTTCGACCACGCCGATGAGATTGGCCTGAACGAACGGCACATGGCGCCTTGCGTCGACCAGCAACGCAGCCAGTTCCTCGGTTCCCAGCCGGCAGCGTTTTGCCAGCATGGCGCGGCCTTCCACCGTCAGGCTTTCGAGCCCCGCCTCGATCGAGACGCAGCCGGCTGCGCCGAGCAGTTTCAGCAGTTCCGGTTTCCAGAGGTCGATGCGCGTCTGCACGCCGAACTTCACATCGCGATCGACCAGCGCTTCCAGCAATGCCTTTTGCGGCAGGAATATCTCGTCGATGAAGTAGATGTAGCCGACGCCCTGTGCGATCAGCCGGTCGATCTCGGCGATAACCGCTTCGTGGTTCCGGCGGCGATAGGCGTCGCGGAAATCGATCTTGGCGCAGAAGCTGCAATTATACGGGCAGCCGCGCGAAGCCTCGACCTCGGCGCCAAAGCCGACCTGGTTGTCGTCGAAGCGGTGATGGTGGTGCGAATGGGCGGCAATCCAGTCCGATGGCCATTCGAGCGCTGGGTGATCGATGAACGAGCTCGCATGCGCGCTGCCGTTCGAAACCAGTTCTCCATCCTCAAAATGGGCGGTGGACGGCACAGCATTCCAGTCGTTGCGCCGGGCGAGTTCCGCGACCACTTCCTCGCATTCGCCGCGCACGACAATGTCGACGCCAAGCTTGCGCAAAGTCGGCGCCGGCGTCGCCGAGCCATGCGGCCCGACGGCGACGGTGCGGCCGCCGCACCCGGCAAGATGGTTGAGGAACTCAGCTGGCACGCGCAACTCGGGCGGTGCGCAGCGCCAGAACAGGTAGGTCGGCGCGGTGCTGACGACGGTCATATCAGGCTCGAAAGTGGCGACGCGATCGGCAAGCGCGGCATTGTCGAGCTTCTGGATCTGCCCGTCCAGCATCAGTACCTCGTGGCCGGCGGCTTCGAGCAAGGCTTTCGAATAGCCGAGTTCGAGCGGCAGATGCGGCTGGCGGCAGCCGAAATAGATGCTGTCCTGGTAGGTCCAGGACGGATTGACCAGAGCGACCTTCATGCCACGTACCTCGCCGGTTCGGGATGCGGGTCGACGCGATGACGATGCAGCCAGTCGGCGAGGTCGCGGATGCCGTTTCGCCACGAGACATGCGCTTTCCATCCTAGCGCCGCCTCGATCGCGCGTGTGTCGGCGACGAAGAATGGTTGGTCGCCGGTGCGTTCGCGGTCGTAACGGATCGAAACGTCCCGTTTCGTTATGTCGCAAATCTCGTTCAGTAGTATGCGCAGGCTGACGGCGTTTTCCGGTCCACCGCCGAGATTGAATGCCTGGCCCTTGATTTCTTCGATCCGGTCGAGCACCGCGCGGTAGGCCGCTACCGCGTCGGCAACATGCAGGATGTCGCGCACCTGCTTGCCGTCGCCATAGATGGTGATCGGCCGGTCGGAGAACGCGCTAAGCAGGAAATGGGCGACCCAGCCCTGATCCTCCGTCCCGAACTGGCGCGGTCCATAGATGCAGCTCATGCGCAGCACCGCCGTCGGAAGATCGTATGACTTGGCGTAGTCGAGGACATACTGGTCCGCCGCGCCCTTGGAGCAGCCATAGGGCGTGCAGAAATCAAGGCCGCGCGTCTCGTCAATGCCGTGCGCCTGGATGCTGGCGTCGCAAGGCGCATATTTGCCGTCGTCTTCGCGCATCGCAATGTCAGCGAGCCGCCCATAGACCTTGTTGGTGCTGGCGAAAACGACGGGGATGCGTTTGCCGCTGCGGCGAGCGGCTTCCAGGACGTTGAACGTTCCGCGCAGGTTGATGTCGAAATCCTCGTCCGGCCGAACCAGGCTCGTGGTGACGGCGGTCTGCGCGGCAAAGTGGAAAACCGCCTTCGACCCAGCCACCAGCGGCATCAGCGCCTCGGCCTCGCGGATGTCGACGATTTCAATGGTGAGACGGCTGCCGTGCTTTTGCGTCAGCCATTCGAGGTTCTGCTCAACGCCGGGACGGCTCAGATTATCGATGACCAGCACCGGTTCGCCATCCGACAACAGGCTGTCGGCGAGGTTGGAGCCGATGAACCCGCTGCCGCCGATAACGGCGACGGGCGCTTCGCGAAAATCGGGTGAATCCGGTCTCATGATACCAGCCCTCGCGCTTCGAGTTCCCGCTTCATCTCGGCGCTGCGATCGATGGCGACGGTGTTGCGCACCCATGCGACGAAATCGCCGAGCGAATGCTCCAGCCGGTATTGCGGCTGGAAGCCGAGCAGTTCGCGCGCCTTCGATATGTCGGCAAAGCAATTGCGGATATCGCCGGAGCGTGCCTTGCCGAGGATTTCCGGCTGGCGGCCAGGCACGCCCATTGCTTCGGCGAGCAGCCGGGCGACGTCGCTGACTGCGTAGGCCCGCCCGCTGCCGATGTTGATGACGTGGCTGCGTGCCTGGGGCTGCTCCAGCGCCAGCCGGAAGGCGCGGGCAACGTCGCGCACGTGCACGAAATCGCGCTGCTGTTCGCCGTCCTCGAAAATCAGCGGCCGCTGGCCATTGGCGATACGCGAGGCGAAGTTCGCCAGGACGCCGGTATACGGGTTCGAGAGCGCCTGTCCGGCGCCGAAGACATTGAACAGGCGCAGTGCCACGGCGTCGACGCCATAGGCTTCACCGAAGATCAGCACGGCGCGTTCCTGGGCGAATTTTGTCAGTGCGTATATCGAGGCGAGGTCGACCGGTTTCTGCTCGTCGGTCGGCAGCGGCGACAGGACTTCGCCTTCCGGCGACAGGGGATTCCATTGGCCATTGCGGATATCGTCCGGCTGTCGTCTTGCATTGTCGATGCGCCGGCCGTCCGGCGTGGCATAGAGACCCTCGCCATAGACGCTCATCGACGAAGCAACGACGATCCGTTCGATCGGGCGTTTGATCAGCGCTTCCAGCAGCGTGGCGGTGCCGAGGTCGTTGGCGCCGACATAGCGGGCGATCTCGTACATGGACTGGCCGACGCCGACTTCGGCCGCCAGGTGAATGATCGCGTCGACATCGTCGCCCGCCTCTGCGATGGCCTCGCGATCGCGAACGTCGCCTTTGATCAGCTTGGCGCCTGGCGGCAGGCTGATTGCCTCGCCGCCATGCACCTGGTCCAGCAACGCATCGAGAATTGAAACCCCATAGCCATGTTCAACGAGTTCCTGGGCGACGTGGCGGCCGATAAAACCGCAGCCTCCCGTGACCAGTATACGTTTCACGACAACTCCTCATACGAATGGCTTTGCCGCCCCAAACTTCCGGGCGAAAGGTTTGTTCCCTTGCTTCAACAAAGTTCCCGAGCGCTGCGCTCCGGAAGCGACCGCCTTGGGCTGGGCACGGGAACATCGAAGCGCGCTTGGTGTTAGGAGCCATAATCGACCAACCGCGCGCATATGCTCGGCAGCAATGCATCTGCTGGTTGTACGAGGCAGACCGGGATCTCGCGGTGTGCGGTGGAATCGAAGGGAGATTGGAATGTCTGAATCGAAGACGACCACCGATCATGATGAAATCCGCCGTTGGGCTGAGGATCGCGATGGCCGGCCGGCGGTGGTGCGCACCAAGGGCGAGGGCGGCATACTGCGCATCGACTTCGGCGAGCCTGAAGAGACGTTCGAGCCTGTCGAATGGGACGAGTTCTTCAGGATATTCGACGAGAACGAACTGGCCTTCCTCTACCAGGAAGAGACCAGCGGCGGCAAAACCAGCCGCTTCAACAAATTCGTCGAACGCAACCGGAAAGGCTGACCTCGTCTGATTGCCGGCAACTGCCGCGGTCAGTGCAGCAGGTTCGCTCCACGTGCCCTGACGATGTTTCGCATGATGCCGTTGAGCCAGTCCTCGGTGGAGGAGCCGGATCGTCTCCTGTCGATCTCGCCGATCGCCTGCTCGAGCGTCCGCTCGACCAGCCGGTCGGAAGCGTCCACGTCTCCCAGCAGCAGACGTGCCGCGAGCCTGAGCTTCGGCAGAAGCGAGAATACGTCATCGGACGGCTCCGGCACCTGGCCCTCTTTCGATGCTGACGTCTCGGGCGGGAAAAGAGCGTCGAAGACGGCTTGGCCGTCCGAGCACTTTCTCAGGCTGCTGGCGTGGCGAAGCCGTTCCGGAATGATGATGTCTTCGTCACCGCTGAAAAATACGAACGGCACGCCGCGGCGCATCAGTTCGTCCGCGATCGGGAATACCCGTCGTCCGTTGAGATTGATGTCCAGGATCGCGGCTTCCGCCTCATCGGTATGTTTCGATGCCTGTTCGACTGTCGCCACCGGGCCGAGCACGACGGCGCCCATCTTGCTGAAATAACGTGCAAGATCGCCCGCCAGCATCCATTCGTCCTCGACGATCAGAATATGCAAGCCTTGCAGGTCGCGCACCTCATTGTTCCTTCTTCCTGCGGGATTTACGGCTATCGGCGCGGACTTGTCCAAATTGGCGGGCCATGGCCTCTTCCAACCGTTCCGCGAGCGCGAGCAGGCGAGGCGGGATTTCTTCGGATACCGGGACCTTGGCCAGATCCGGCGAGCGTAACGAGATTTGTTTTGCCGGCTTTGTCTCAGGTGGTCGTTTTGCCATTGGAACCGCCTCGAAAACCGGATGTTAATGCCCACCGGCGGTGCTTTGTTCCGTTCGTGGACTATTTACTGGCCCGAGGCTCGGCCCGGTTCTAGTCTGAGGGCCGATTTGGCGGTTTCGCGGGCGCGGCTGTTACCGGGGCATGGCATGGTGTTCCAGAATGGAAGATTTCCTATTGTCGGCGTCGGCGCATCCGCTGGCGGCATTCCCGCGATGGAGGGCCTGTTCAAAGGGCTGACCGGCGACACCGGCATGGCGTTCGTCGTCGTCACGCATCTCAGCCCGGAGCGGGAAAGCCTGCTGCACGAGGTCATCCGACGTTATACCGAAATGCCGGTCTTGGTGGCCGAGGAGGGGGCAGCGGTCCAACCCGACCAGGTCTATGTGATGCCGCAAAACGTCGTCCTCACCATCCGTAAGGGCGCGCTTTCGCTGCGCCGGCCGAACACGCTCAACCGCGAGCGCAAGCCGATCGATATCTTCTTCAGCGCATTGGCCGAGGACCAGGGCGAGTATGCCGTCGGCATTATTTTGTCGGGTGGCGATTCGGACGGCACGCTCGGCGCCAGGGCAATTAAGGAGCATGGCGGGCTGACCATTGCCCAGGCCTCCAACGGTTCCGGCCCCCGCAATCCAGATATGCCGCAGAGCGCGATTTCGAGCGGCCTGATCGACATAGCGGCGCCCGCCGAGCAGATCGGTGCAAAGCTTCAGGCGTTTGTCCGCGGTTTCGACGTGCTGAACGGCCTGACCGAAGCGGACGACGAACGCAAGGCCGAGATAGATCGAGCCCGCGATGAAATCTACGCCATTCTGCGCAGCCATTCCGGTCACGACTTTTCCGGCTACAAGGCCAAGACGTTCCTGCGTCGCGTAAAGCGGCGCATGCAGATAACGCAGCTACAGTCGATCAGCACCTACATAGAACGGCTGAAGAGGGATCCCGACGAGGTGGCGAAGCTGTTTCGCGACCTGCTCATCAATGTCACCAGCTTTTTTCGGGACGCCGAAGCGTTCAAATTGCTGGAGGACAAGATCATACCGCAGATTTTCGAGGGCAGGAACGCGTCCGATGCGGTGCGTGTCTGGGTGCCCGGCTGCGCCACCGGCGAGGAGGTGTTCTCGATCGGCATGCTGATGCGCGAGCGCATGGAGAAACTTCCCGCGCCGCCGCGCGTCCAGATATTCGCGACCGACATCGACGAGCCGGCGCTCGCGGTGGCGCGTGCGGCGCGTTATCCCGAAGCGCTGCTGCACGGGCTATCGCCACAGCGCAGGCAACGCTTTTTCCACAGCGACGGCGAGAGCTATGTGCTGGCCAAAGAGGTGCGCGAACTCTGCATTTTTTCCCCGCACAGCGTCATCCGCGATCCTCCGTTCTCGCGTATGGATATGATTTCGTGCCGCAACCTGTTGATCTATTTCGGCCCGCAGATCCAGAACCGGGTCGTCCCGATCTTCCACTATGCGCTGAGGCCGGGCGGTTATCTGTTCCTCGGCACCTCGGAAAGCGTCGGTCAGCACGGCGACCTGTTCGCCACGGTCGATAAGAAGCAGCGGATATTCCAGGCGCGGGAACATGCCACGCCGCGACCGCCGGTCCTGATCGGCAATGGCTTCACAGCTGCCCTGCCGGCGGGACGCCGTGGCTCAAAAAACGATGGCGCGAGCCATTCGCTGCGCCAGGCAATCGAGGCTCAGGTGCTGGAGCGGTTCGCCCCGCCTCACGTGCTGGTCAATGGCGATGGCGACATCGTCTACTATTCGGCGCGGACGGGTAAATATCTGGAAGCGCCGCAAGGTGCCCCGAGCCGGCAGTTGCTGACCTTGGCCCGCCGCGGGCTGAGACTTGAGATGCGCGCCGCGTTGCGGGAAGCAGCAACGACGCGCCGCACGGTCGTGCGGGAGAACATAGCGGTCGAAGAAGACGACGGACAGCTTCAGTTCATTACACTGACAGTCGAGCCGTACACGGAACGCAGCAATGGCGAGCCCCTCTACCTCGTCCTGTTCAATCCGGTGGGGCAGGCCCAGATACGCTCCGATCCGGCCCGCGAAAGCCGCGGCACAGACGACGCGGCCGATCTCGAACGGGAGTTGCGCGACACGCGCGAGCGGCTGCAGTCGACCATCGAGGAGTACGAAACCGCGCTGGAGGAAGTAAAATCTTCGAACGAGGAACTCGTCTCCGTCAATGAAGAGGCACAGTCGACGAATGAGGAGCTTGAGGCCTCGAAGGAGGAAATGCAGTCGCTCAACGAAGAGCTCAACACCATCAATGCGGAACTGACCGGCAAGATAGAGGAACTCGATCGCGCCAACAGCGATCTCAGAAACTTGTTCGAAAGCACGGAAATCGCCACCATCTTCCTCGACCGCAACCTTGTGGTGCGAACCTTTACTCCTGCCGCGTCGTCGTTCTTCAACTTGCGTCCGTCAGATGTCGGCCGACCGCTGACCGATCTTTCGAGCCAACTCGACTACCCCGAGTTGAAGCGGCACATCCAGGCGGTGTTCGAGACGGGAGAGACCCTGAACCATCACCTTGCGCGCGACGACAAGGGCCGGTTCTACCTGGTCCGCATCAACCCTTACCGGGACAAAGGCGGCAGCATCCAAGGCGTGGTCGTGACACTGATCGACGTGACGACACTGGCGCAGGCGGAAGAGCGTCAGCAGGTGCTCATCTCGGAGCTGAACCATCGCGTCAAGAACATGCTGGCGGTTGTCGCCAGCATCACCAACCGGACGCGGGAATACTCGGCGTCAAAAGACGAGTTCGCTGAAGCTTTGATCGGCCGTCTGCATGCAATGTCACGAGCCTACAGTCTGCTCTCGCGCGAAAGCTGGACGGAAGCCTCCGTCGAGGAACTGCTGCGCCAGGAGCTTGGTCCCTTCGGGGCCGAACGGTTCGAGCTCGATGGCAAGCGGGTAAGCCTCAAGCCTGTACAGGGGCTTTCGTTCGGCATGGCAATCCATGAACTGGCGACCAATGCCGCTAAATATGGCGCACTGTCGAAGCCTGCCGGGCGGATAATTGTGAAATGGTCGGTGGTGGATGGAACCTTCAAGCTCGTCTGGCGCGAGAAGGGCGGCCCCCGCATCAAGGAGCCAACCGACAGCGGCTTCGGCCTTACCCTTCTGCGCGGAGAAATCGGCTACAGGCTGGGCGGAAAAATTGAAACAACTTTCCGCTCAAATGGTTTGGAGGCGGAAATTGCATTCCCTCTGACCCGCGAGGGCTCGTCGTGACCGGAAAGGTGCGTGTGCTGATCGTCGAGGATGAATGGCTGATCGCCGACGACGCGGCGGCTTACCTGCGCAAAGCCGGCCATCAGGTGGTTGGACCGGTTTCGTCGGTAACGGCAGCACTTCGGCTCGTTGGCGAAGGCGGCATCGACGCGGCGTTGTTGGATATCCAGTTGAACGACGAAACCAGCTATCCGATCGCGGAAGCGTTGCAAACGCGCGGTGTTCCGTTCGCCTTCCTCTCCGGGTACGGCGAACGCGAAATTCCAGCCGGGTTCCGCGCTTGCAGGATCGTGCAGAAGCCGGCGAGCCAAAGTGCGATTTTGAATGCCGTAGATGAACTCGCGCGCGCCGGCTGAATTCCTGTCATTCCAGCGGGCCCGCCTTTTCCATCCAGCGGCTTGTCGGTGGGGCAGCGAGGTGCCAGCCTGCCGCCGCCGATTCCGGGTCGAGGCCTTCCGGAACCATTTCCGCCATCGTTTGTTCGGCTCGAAGAAAGGAGCCGCGCGAAATGGAGCGACGTAACGCGTTAATTGCGATGGTGATTTCGGCCATCATCATCGTCGGCTTTCTCATAGGCTTTTTGTACGGCGATATGGGCTGGCAAACCTCGCCGCTCAAAAGAGCCCCTGAACAGAACCAGGGTGGCAATGCTCCGGCCGATACCTCGCCTGCCGCCGGCATCAAGAAGAACCCCAAGGAAAATACCGAAATGCCAGGCCAGCAATGAAGGCCGGTCCAGTAATGAAGTTAACCAATGCCACGAACTGAAACGGGCTCCTGTTTTTGCGGCGCCATAACGGCGGAGATGCGCGGCGAGCCTTTCTGGATTTGCTCCGATCACGATGACGACTGTCGCAAGGCGATAGGAAGCCCTCTGACGGTGTGGGTCGGTTATCGGCCTTCCGAATTCACGTTGCTCACCGGCACGCCGAGGACCTTTTCGAAAACCTCCGGCGTGCTCCGGTCCTTCTGCGCGGATTGCGGGACATCGATCGGCTATGTCGACCAAGGGTTGCCCGACGAACTCTATCTGGCAATCGGCTTTCTCGATCACCCCGAACGGTTTCCGCCACAGGCCCATGCATACTGGGACATGAGGTTGCCCTGGGTCGACTTTCCAGACGAGCTGCCGCGGGTGGGGACGTATTCGAGGCGGCGAGATCCGACCTTCGGAAATCCGGCGGAACGCTAGCCTGGGGTCCGTTGCAAGTTGGAAGACGTGCCATCGGGGCTGCGTACGAAAACGACAGTTGGCGCGGGGCCGAAAACGCGCAATTATCGGCCGATGAGCCGCCGTTTGGATGACAAGCTCGATTGCAAGGCGTGCGGGACGATCCTGATGGATATTCCCGACGACCCGAAGGATTCGACGCCGATCTATTGCAGCAATTGCGGCGCCTATCTCGGCGAATGGGGCGAGCTGCAGGAGGATTTCTATAAACAGGCTTTCGGTGCCCAGGCCTTCGATCTGAACAACGGAACCATCATCAAGAAATAATCCTGGATTGCGCAGGCCTTCCGCCGGCCCACGCCACGGCCTGCTGGCCCGGCTATTCGCAGCAATTGCCGTTCGGACCGGGCCATCTGGAACTTTTCTCCCGACCCGCTTGTTTGGGTGGCGGAAGGAGAAACGCCATGAGCACAAAACCTCCCCCTGTTCCACCGGAGAATCTGAGCCCAAAAGGAGCCGGTGACAAAAAACCGGTAGCCGCCGACCAAGCACCGCACGGCCAATCGACCGTGCCGGATCCCGACAAGCAGGGCCAGCAAGGCAATACGAAGGTCAACACCACCCATCAAGGCAACGTCCAGGATCGCTAGGTCATGTCCACGTCGAAGAAGACTCCTGCCAGCATCCGCCAGGGTGGTCCCGGCGCGGCGCACGAAAACGCCAAGAAGCCGCTGAGCGTCGAAAAGCCGCCGGCCGATTCCGACCGGCGCAGCCACAGCAAGGTCTCCGGTGGCGGCGGCGAACGCGACAGCCACCATACCCACGACCCCGAAAAGAAAGGCGACACCCGGCCTGCGCATCAGGGCAAGTGAAATCGGGTGGCGACGCGAAGATCGGTGGCTCGAGCTGAAATTTCAGCGGGGACGGCGCGCCGAGGCGAACGGAACGACATTGTCGACATTTGCCGCCGGCAAATCAAACAGCATCGGAAGCCCTCGCGTCGCGGCCATCTCTACGATCAGCTCTTCGATGGAGTGATTGGTCAGACGCGTCTCGACGCCCAGCCGGATCATCGCCGCCAGCTTGTGCACCGGCACCGGCACGGACTTCGCCCGGTCGTCGAGCAGCTTGCTGATTTCGATCACGACGTCTGCGTCGATATCCCTAGGCAAGTCTCGCATAAGCGCCTCCCCGCCAAACGAAACCAAAAGCCCGCCGCACCTTTCGATACGGCGGGCGATCCAGTAATGCGCACCGGCGAGGGGATCGGGTGGGCGTGCCGGCACGCGCAGATCGCAAGTATTTTTAGTTAAATCCGCAGCCTCGATGTGTCACGGGAAAACGTCTGTACGTTTTTTACCGAACCGCGCGGATCGCTGGCTCTCCCCGCGTCGCGCGGCGCGACCGCACGGATGGCGTGACCCTCTGCCCTCCGGACAACGAACCTAAACAGTATACATTATAAACTTAAAACATCTTGCCAGGCGATCCAGCCTGTGCTCCACTTCGCATTGGAACGTGGCCTGCAGGTCGAATTCTCTCGATATGTAGCTGCATTTCAACGATCACTGCGAGAACACCAGCCTCAAACGATATACGAAATCTTCGCAGGGGAAGGCGTGGATGACGGAAACGATAGAGCTCAAACGGGTTGGCGATGGCAATCTGCGTGCCCAGGTCTATCAACAAATCCGTCTGACCATACAGCATGGCGAATTGGCGCCTGGCCAGAAGCTCGTAGATGTCGACATTGCCGCCCAGCTCGGTATTTCCAGAATGCCTGTCCGCGACGCCTTGATGCAGTTGGTGCATGAGGGCTATCTCGTCGGCACCACACGCGGCTTCACGCTGCCCACGCTTACCGCAACGGATGTCGCCGACATCTTCGAGGTCCGCCGCTTGCTCGAGCCGCGGGCCGCCGCACACGCTGCGCGGACACTCGACGCCGCTGGCCTCAAGACGCTTGCGGCCGCGCTTCGGGAGGCGGAGGCTGCGGCCGCCGCCGGCGATGCCGACCGCTTTTTCCAGGCCAATTCGGCATTCAGGAATTGCTGGCTCGGCGCTGTCGAGAACGAGCGCCTTTCACAAACCATTGCAAGGTTCGCCGATCATGTCCTCGTCGTCCGTTTAAGGACGCTGTCGCACCAGCCGACGCAGGCCGTCGTCGTGGCCGGCATGCGCGCAATCTATGAGGCGTTCGTCAAGCGCGACGCCGTCGCCGCTTACGACCGCATGACCCACTTCATTCAGAACGCCGAGGAGCGTTTCATGAAGCTGAGCCCTCCGTCTCAAAATTCCACAGGTGAAGGTGAGAGCATGTCGCAGCGGGGGAAACCATGACCAGGAAGCAGCACCCGCTGAAAGGGCCGAACAGGTTCAAGCTCGGCGTCTTTTCCATGAACGCCGATGGCGGCCTGGCAATGACCACCGTTCCCGAGCGCTGGCGTGCCCGCTGGGAAGACAACCTCAATTCCGCCTGCATCGCCGACCGCGCCGGCCTCGAGTTTCTGCTGCCGATCGCCCGCTGGCGCGGCTTCGGCGGTTTGACGCATGTGCGGGAATGGTCGTTCGAGACGTTCACCTGGGCGGCGGGTCTTGCTGTCGCCACGGAAAACATCGGCCTGTTCATGACGGTGCATGTGCCGCTGGTTCATCCGCTGCAGGCTGCCAAAGCGCTTGCGACGGTCGACCACATCTCCAACGGGCGTGCCGGCTTGAACATCGTCTGCGGCTGGAACCCGGACGAGTTCGCTATGTTCGGGCAGACGGTCGGCGAGCGGACCTACGATCAGGCCGAGGAATGGATCAACATCATCGTGCGTGCCTATCAATCGAGGGAGCCGTTCGACTTCAGCGGCGAGTTCTATGATCTGAAGAGTGTCGTTAGCCGCCCGCCAAGCTTGCAAGTGCCACGACCGGTGACCATGAACGCCGCGTTCGGCGCGCCGGGGCGCAACTATGCGGCGCGCCACTGTGACTATCTGTTTTCGACGTTTTCCGAAATTGCCGACGGACGTGCCCATGTGGTCGACATTACCAACCGCGCGGCCGAAGTCGGGCGCGAAGTCGGCGTCTATACGGTCTGTCACGTCGTCTGCCGGGAGACCCAGCGGGAAGCCGAGGATTACTACCGGCACTACGCGCTCGAATGCGCGGACGAGGGTGCCGTCGACGAGCATATGCGCAAGAAGAAGGAATTCGCGAACTCGCATGACGCGAAGGCCTTCACCGAATATCGGCAAAGGTTCGCCGGCGGTGCCGGGACGTTCCCGCTCATCGGCACGCCGGAAAAGATCGTCGACGACCTCACCGAGATCATGGAACACGGTTATTCCGGCGCCGCCCTCACATTCGTCAACTACACCTACGAACTGCCCTTCTTCTGCGACCGCGTGCTGCCGCTGATGCGCCAGGCCGGGCTGCGAGTAAATTGATGCCGGCCGCCGCCATTCCGACGCTATGGGTGGATGGGCACAACGCCATCGATCCGCGCGCGTTCAAGCAGGCTATGCGGGCCGTGGCGGGCTCCGTCGCCATCCTCGCGTCGGAGCATGACGAGATCGGCTTTTGCGGCATCACGGCGACCGCTCTCTGCTCGTTCAGTGCCGAGCCGCCTTCGCTGCTTGCCTGTGTCAACCGCGGCAGCACCTTTGCCTCGGCCATTCGCGAAGGTTTGCCTTTTTCGGTCAATCTTCCCGCCGGTGACCAGGAGAACGTTGTGCGTGCCTTTGGCGGCATGACCAAAGCCAAGGGCGCCGCGCGGTTCTCGGCCGGATCATGGGTGCGCGGCGAAACCGGCGCGCCCTTGCTTGTCGGCGCGCGGGCAATGTTCGAATGCCGGGTGGCCGAAATCATCGTGCGGGCGTCGCACATGATCGTCATCGGCATCGTCTCGGGCGTTGCGCTGGATCGCGCTCACCGATCGCCGGTCTTCTACGCGCATGGGCGGTTCCTGACAGTAGGAGATGATGTCAACTAACCGCCGTTCGTGTGGCGGCGAAGCGTGCAATTTCAGATCGGCCCGATGATGGGCTCCGGCGAAGTGAATCTATCGGAGGGAATACGGCAATGCGCATTTGGAAATCCCTTGTTCTGGCTGCACTCATGTCGGGTGTGGCGGGTATCGCCATGGCCGAAGAGGTCGTCCTCAACGCTGTGCATTTTACGCCGACGCAGAACGGCTACGCCCAGAGCTTCCTGAAGTTCGTTCAGAAGGTGAACGAAAAGGGCAAGGGCGTGGTCCAGATCAACGTGCGTGGCGGGCCGGAGGTCATTCCGCCGATCCAGCAGGGCGCGGCGCTCAGGAGCGGCCTGATCGATGTGATCGACACACCGGCAGGGCAGTTTCTCGAACTCGTGCCCGAAGGCGAGGTTTTCTCCGCATCGACGAAGACGCCCTGGGAGGTTCGCGACAATGGCGGCTGGGACTTCATCAGCGGGATTTTCGAGAAGAAGGCCAATGCCCATCTGCTGGCGCATGTCGACGCGGGCTCGGGCTTCAACGTCTTCACCGTCGACGAACCCAAGCTCAACAGCGAAGGCAGCATCGACTGGGGCAGTTTGAAGATCCGCTCGTCGCCGCTCTATCGCGATTTCCTCGAATCCCTGGGCGCGACAGTGATCGTGCAAGCGCCGGGGGATGTCTATACCTCGCTCGAGCGCGGCGTCGTCAATGCCAACGCCTATACCGTATTTGGCTATGCATCCTTCGGCTGGGACAAATTCACCAAATACCGCGTCGATCCGCAATTCTTCAAAACCGACGTGCTGATCTCGATCAACAAGGCCAGATGGGACACGCTGTCGCCCGAGGCGCAGAAGCTGCTTGCCGACACGGCCGACGAATACGAGCGCGCGAGCTATGACGCCAACCTTGCCGAATCCGAAAAACAGGCACAGGCGATGATCGACGGCGGGCAGAAGGTTGTCAGCCTGACCGGCGCCGGGCGCGACAAATTCCTAGCGGCTGCCATGCAGGCGAGCTGGGCGAGAATGGCCAAACGCGATCCCACCAACATCGATCAGTTGAAGAAATTCTTTCAGTAGCCCGAGCCGAGGGTTGCCTTGTGCGCCCTCCGTCAAAGCTGGCCAAGGACAACGGTGGACATGAGGGTCGTCGGGCATGGACAGATTGTTTGCAGCGATTGGGAAGCTGAGCCTTGCGTTGGCGGCGGCGGCAAAAGTGGTGCTTGGCCTCATCATTGTCGCGGTGGTTGCTGATGTATGCGTCCGCAATCTGGGCCTGAGGCCGCTCGCCTGGGCAGTATCCGCGACGGAATACGGCCTGCTTTACGCGGCATTTCTGCCGATGCCCTGGCTGGTCCACAGCAAGGGCCATGTCTTCGTCGAGTTCCTGCGCAAGGCGCTGCCGGTGCGGGCACGGGCGGTGCTTGAAAAGCTGGTCTATCTCGCCTGCATTGCCGTCAGCCTCTACCTCGGCAGCGTCGCTCTGTCGTCCCTGACCAGTGCCGTGGCCGGCGGCGAATATGAAACGCGCAGCTTCGACATGCCGAAATGGCTGGTCTTTCTGCCCATCATGCTCGCCTTCTACCTCTCGGCGCTGGAATGGCTCAGATATCTGCTCGGCCGTGACACGCTGTACACGCTCGATCCTCTGGAAATGGAAGGGCTCTGACCGGTGGCCTGGCTGTTTCCATTCGCCGTGCTCGTTGGCACCATCCTGGTGTTGATGGGACTGGGGCTGCCGGTCGCCTTCGCGTTCTTCGTCACCAATGTGATCGGGCTGTACCTGTTCTTCGGCGGTTCGATCGGCGTGACGCAGATGGTCGCCAACTTCTCCGACGCTGTCTCGACCTACGCGCTTGCCCCGCTGCCGATGTTTCTTGTCATGGGCAGCCTGTTCTTCCGCTCCGGCCTCGGCGAGAAGGTCATCTATGCGCTCGACCTGTGCATCGGCAATCTGCGCGGACGCCTCGCCTATGTCGTCCTCGCCGCCGGCACGATCTTTTCCGCGCTGTCGGGCTCGAGCCTCGCCAATACCGGCATGATGGGCTCGCTGATGGTGCCCGAGATGCTGAAGCGGGGCTACAAGCCGCATATGGCCTACGGCCCGGTGCTTGGCGCCGGAAGCCTTGCCGTCATCATCCCGCCATCCTCGCTGGCCGTCTTGCTCGGCTCGCTTGCCCAGATCGATGTCGGCGCGCTGCTCATAGCGGGGGCTCTGCCCGGGCTGCTGCTCGTTGTCATGTACGCAGCGCTGATCTTCGCCCAGACGAAGATCGACCCGGACGCCGCTCCGCACTATCCGGTGCCCGCCGTTCCCGCGGCCGAGAAGGTGAGGGCGGTCGCCGTCAACATCATTCCGATGAGCGTTATCGTGTTCATGGTGGTCGGCACGATCATCCTTGGGATAGCGACGCCGACGGAATCGGCGGGACTGGGCTGTGCCGCCGTTTTCGCCTTGTTGTTTGTCTACCGACGGTTCAGCTGGTCGGTTGTCTGGAAGTCGCTGGACGATGCGATGAAGGTCACCGGCATGACCTTCCTGATCATCTCGGCTTCGACGACGTTCTCGCAGATATTCGCCTTCTCCGGCGCCTCCAACGGCTTTATCCAGTTCATCGTCGGCTACGATCTTGGACCGTATCCCATGCTGCTCATGATGGTGCTCGTCATCCTGCTGCTCGGCATGTTCATGGATCAGGTCTCGATGATGCTGATCACGCTGCCGATCTTCCTGCCGATCGCCCAGCAATTCGGCTACGAGCCCGTATGGTTCGGGCTGATCCTGCTGCTCGCCTACGAGGTCGGCTTCACCACGCCGCCGTTTGGCCTGCTGCTGTTCATCATGATCGGTGTCGCGCCGAAAGGCACGTCGCTCAAAACGGTTGCCATGTCAGCGGCGCCTTACATCGCGCTGACGCTTCTGCTGATCCTGCTGATTGTCCTCTTTCCGCAGATCGCTCTCTTTCTTCCGAATTTGATCTAGCCGAACTCGATCCAGAGGGTCTCCACATGCGCTTTGCCTATCTTGCCTTCTTCCATGACGACCGCGAGGCAAATTTGGCCACCGCCGGTGAAGACGTTGACGCTGTGCGGCGTGTGATTGCGTCGACCCCGGGTCTTGCGCTTGCCAACATCTATCTGCCCGAAGTGGCGACGGACATGTTCAACAACGATGGTCCACCGCCGGTCTTTGGCTTCCAGCTCTATTTCGACGAATTGGCGGACATGGAGGCGGCGCTGGCGCCGTCCGGCCATCTGCAGGCACTTGCCGCACCTGGTATGCTGTCGAGCATCGCCGGTTCGAGGCCGACGCAACAGGCAATGTGCGTGCGTCCGTTTCCCGTCGATGACGCTGGCGTCAAGACGTTCGGGCTGCCCTGCAGCTATCTTGTCCACTATCCCGGGCCGGCCGAAGACATGAATGTCTGGCTCCACCACTATGTGACGCATCATCCGCAACTGATGCGGGGCTTCCCAGGCATTCGCCACATCGAGGTTCTGTCGCGACTGGATTGGTGCGGTTCGCTGCCCTGGCCGCGGATCGACTATATGCAGCGCAATCGCGTCATGTTCGACAGTCCCGCTGCATTGACGCACGCGCTGCAATCGCCGGCGCGGCTGGAGATGCGCGCCGACTACAAGACTTTTCCGCCGTTTTCAGGCGGCAGCCGGCATTTTCCGATGTCGACGGAAGCCGTGCATCCTTCGTCAAGGGCCTCGTAGGCAAACAGGGTTTGCCGACGCCGAAAATTTCTGGAGATTTCATGTACGACTTTCGCAAGAAATGTATCTCTCTCGATCGCCTCATCGGCACCTTCTGCGCCATCCCGCACCCTGTGGCGGTCGAAGTGGCGGCCGCGAGCGGGGTCGATTTCCTGTGCATCGACTGGGAGCATTCGCAGATCGGCCGCGAACGGCTCGAGGATCTGATCCGCGCCGCCGATGTCCACAAGGTTCCCGCGATGGTGCGCGTTCCCGGCCACACGCCGGAGTGGATCGCGGCCGCGCTCGACGCCGGCGCGTCGGGCGTCCTGGTGCCGCGCGTCTCCACGGCCGAGCAAGCCCGCATGGCGGTCATGGCCTGCCGTTACCCGCCGGTCGGCGCACGCGGTGTCGGCCCAGGCCGCGCCGCCGGTTATGGCTACAGCATTCCGGACTACCTCAAATCGGCCAACGAGGTCCTGACGGTCGCCATCCAGGTCGAGACGGCGGAAGGCCTCGCCAACATCGACGACATCGTCCAGGTCGACGGCGTCGACGTGGTCTTCATTGGCCCCGGCGACCTATCGGTCTCGATCGA
Source organism: Mesorhizobium sp. M1334 (assembly GCF_040317995.1). Lineage (NCBI taxonomy): Bacteria > Pseudomonadati > Pseudomonadota > Alphaproteobacteria > Hyphomicrobiales > Phyllobacteriaceae > Mesorhizobium > Mesorhizobium sp. M1334. Next base: position 100,355 of record NZ_JAMYLM010000001.1, on the reverse strand, counting down.
CGCCATGGGGCCGGCCGGCCAGGACAAGCTCAATGCCGCGATTATGAGGATCGCGACCGCGGCGCGCACGGCCCGCAAGGCCGTCGGCATCTTTCGCCCTTCGGCGGATGATGTCGGCAAATGGTCGCGGCACGGCATCAGCTTCCACGTGCTGGCCAGCGACACGATGTTTCTCGGCGCCGGCCTTGCCGCCGGTGTCGCGTCGGCGCGCAGCGCCTCATAGCAAGAGTTTGGCATGAAGATCATCAAGACCGACGGCGTGTTGTCAGTCGAGGAAGAGCAGTTGCGCTACCTCGACGGCTTGGGCGCCGAGTTTGTCGAAAAGACGCTGCTCACGGAAGATGCCCTGATCGAACACTGCCGCGACGCCGACGCATTGATGGTATTGCGCGAGCCGCTAACGGCTCGCGTTTTGGCGGAACTGAAGAGGCTCAAGGTCATCGGACGGTTCGGCGTCGGGCTCGATTCGATCGACGTCGAGGCCGCCAGCCGTGCCGGTGTTCAGGTAACCTACGTGCCGGACGCCAATCTGGTGGAAGTCAGCACCCACGCCATGGCCCTGATCCTGGCCTTGACGCGCAAGCTGAAGCAGTTCGACAGCGCCGTGCGCGCCGGCCGTTGGGCTGCAATGACCGATGGCGCCGGCATCACACGGCCCGACAGGCAGATCATCGGCCTGATCGGCTTCGGCCAGATCGGGCGCCTGACTGCCGAGCGGGCACGTGTCTTCGGCTACCACATCATCGCCTACGACCCGTACATGCCGGCCGAGCGCATCACGGCCGGTGGTGCTGAACCGGTCGGCTTCGACGAGTTGCTTGCCAGCGCCGACATCGTCTCGCTGCACGTTCCCGCGACACCGGAGACCAGAAACATCATGTCGGCGCAAGCCCTGTCGAGAATGAAGGAAAGGGCGATACTCATCAACGTGTCCCGCGGCGGCCTCGTCGACGAGGTCGCCTTGGCGGATCTGATCCGGCGTCGCCATCTGGCTGGCGCCGGCATCGACACTTTCGAGCGGGAGCCGCCTTCGCCCGACAATCCGCTGCTGGCGCTGGACACCGTCCTGGTCAGTCCACACGCGGCGCACTACTCGACCCAGTCTTACGCGGAGGTTCGCAACAAGGTGTTTGCCGATGTCGCAGCGGTCCTGCGCGGCGGCAAGCCGGTATATCCGGTCAACCGGATATGACCAATTCCCGATGTCGGCACCATCCGCTGCCTGTCGACAGTTCCAGCTTACGGTCCGGGGCAGGCGCCCCCTGAGCGCGACCTCGGCAAGCGGATAAAGACGGGAACGGGCGAAGAGTGAATGTGCATTTTTGCCGACAGCGCCACATTTTGTTCTTGCTTTGTGCTGGCAGCTATGCTACTAGTTTGCGTATGGTGGTGATTCGCACCGAGGACCCGTCGCAAGGCGGGTTTTTTGTCTTTAGGTTTCAGCGCCATCCGTCGAGGCTCTGCTCGGCTTGTCGCGACGCTCGACGATGTAGATGTGGTCGGTGACCAACACCACGTCGCCATGCTGGTTGATCACCTCGCAGCGCTCGATGACCCGGCCTGAATCGGGTCGCTTCGGATCGTCTTCCCTAGCTGAGATGGTGGTGCGGGTCCGGATCGTATCGCCGATGAACACCGGCTTGATGAAGCGCAGCCTGTCGTAGCCATAGGAGAAGGCAACCGGGTTGATGACGCTTGCCGTCAGTCCGACGCCGACCGAAAAGACCAGCGTGCCGTGGGCGATGCGCTGGCCAAACGGCGTCGTCTTCATGAACTCGGCGTCCATGTGGTGGGGAAAGAAATCGCCGGTATGGCCGGCATGGACGACGAAGTCGGTCTCGGTGATGGTGCGCCCGCTGGTCATGCGCGACGACCCGATCTGGTAGTCCTCGAAGTAGATCGTCTGCTCCATGTCAGGGCCTCGCCACTATCGGTGTTGCCGGCGCCGCGCTCGATTGATAGGCGGCTTCGACCAGCGCCATGGTGCTCCAGCCGTCCTCGACGGAACTGACAAGCTCGGCGTCCTCGCCCGACGCGTAGCGCTGGACATTCGCCATGCGGCCGGCAAAGGCGTCCGGAAACCATGAGCCGACGAGTGGAACCGCAATCCAGTCCTTGCCGCCTTTGGGGTAGATTTCGAGAATATCCGGCTCGCCGCGCGGATAGTCGAGGTTGACGCCTAATTTGAGGTAAGCGGCGCCCTCGGTGCCGCAGATGCGGAATTCGCAGGCCTGGTGTTTTCGACCGAATTTGTGATCGTGGTTGATCGACAGTGCACAGCGCACGGTGTCGCCATAGTCGAGGATCGCGCTGGTGCGCGTTTGCGCAACCTTATGGCCGGGGTGGCCGAGTGTCTTGGCGTGAACCCCCTTGGGATCGCCGAGCAATTGGCGGATCAGGTCGAGATAATGGATGGAATGCATGGCGATCTCGACACGCGGCGCCTGCAACAGGAATTCCCAGAGCTGCCAGGGTGTCGCCAGCGCCAGCCATGCGTCGAAATCGACCACTTCGCCCAGCCAGCTCTTGGCGATCGCATCCTTCAGCGCCAGCATCATCGGCGCAAAACGGAGTTGGAAATTCACAGCGGCCCTGAGGTTTTTGGAGCGGCAGATTTCGAGGATCTCGGTCGCCTCGGTGAGGTCGCTGCCCATCGGCTTCTGGATCAGCGTCACCGCACCATCGGACAGCGCCCTGAGCACGCCGACGTGATGGGCCGGCGGTGTCGCCAGGTCGAATACGGCGTCCTTGATTGACGCAGCTTCCTCGAGCGACCGGTAAGCGGTGACGCCCCATTTCTGCGCCAGTTTTTCCGCCTTGGCCAGGTCGGGGTCGAAAAGCCCGGCAACCGGGAAACCGGCTTTCCCGTAGGCCGGGAAATGCGCATCGCCGACGATCGAGCCGGCGCCGAAAATCACGATCGGCCTGGGCTTTGACGGTTGTGCCCAGGCCTGGGAAAGCGAGGCAGGATCGAAAATGTCATCAGTCATAATGGAAGACTTCGTCCATCGACGCCCACCACTCGCCCTCCTTGCGGGTCGGCAGCGGCTCCTGGCATGGCATGCACAGCGCCCACCATTCCTGCGTCGTGGGATCGGCAGCCATCTTCGCCATGTCGGCGGCATAGTCGGTGCCGTGGTACTCGAAGGTGCTGAACAAAAGGTGCTCCGGCTCCCTCAGATAGATCGAATAATTCTTGATGTTGCAGGCGGAAATCATCTTGAGGACGTCCGGCCAGACGGCAGCGTGAAGCCGCACATACTCGGCGACTTTCTCCGGCTTGAGACCGAGCACCATTCCCATTCGCTGCATGTCCGCCTCCTATTTCACTATCGCCATGGTGAATTCCGCTATGCTCTTCGACTTGATCGCATCCCAGTTCCAGTCGATGCCGATGCCGGGCTCGTCCGGCGCCAGCGCGTGCCCGTCCTCGATACGCATTTTCGTGCCGGTCAGCTCGTCGAGCTGGGGAATATACTCGACATATCTGCCGTTCTGAACGGCGCATGTCAGGCTGACATGCAGTTCCATCAGGAAATGCGGGCAGACCGGTATGTCGAACGCCTCCGCCGCATGCGCCACCTTCAGCCACGGCGTGATGCCGCCGATGCGACCGACATCGACCTGCACGATCGAACACGCGCCCTTTTGCATATATTCGCGGAAATGCCGGATCGAATAGAGCGACTCGCCGATGGCGATCGGCGTCGATGTGGCACTCGACAGTCGCACATGGCCGTCAATGTCGTCGGCCGGCAGCGGTTCCTCGATCCACGCGAGGTCGAGTTCACGCAAGCGCTCGGCCCGGCGGATCGCCTCGTCGACAGAAAAGCCCTGGTTGCAGTCGGTCATGATCTCGTAGGAGTCTCCAACCGCCCGGCGCACCGCCGTCAGCCGGGCAAGATCCTCGGAACCGTGCGGCTTGCCGATCTTGACCTTCGAGCCACGAAACCCCTTGGCCTTGGCGGCCAGCGCGTCCTCGACCAGTGCCTCGGTTTCGATATGCAGCCAGCCGCCTTCGGTGGTGTAGAGCGGGCAGCGGTCCTTGGCGCCGCCGGCAAGCTTCCACAGCGGCAGGTTTTGCTTCCTCGCCCGCAGATCCCAAAGCGCAGTGTCGATGGCCGCCAGCGCGATTGCCGTGATCGCGCCGATCGTCGTGGCATGGGTGGCGAACTCCAGCTCGCGCCAGATCGCCTCGATCATGTCGGCGTCGCGGCCGATCAGCCGCGGCGCAAGGTGGTCGGCCAGCAGCCGCATCACCGAGGAGCCGCCGGTGCCGATCGTGTAGCTGTAGCCGGTGCCGACCGCGCCGTCGGCGTCGGTGATGGTGACGATCGGTGTTTCCTGGCTGACAAAACTCTGGATGGCATCGGTGCGCTTGACCTTCGGCACCAAGTCGACCATGCGCAGTTCGACCTTCTCGATCTTTGCCATGTTTTAACCTCGCAATGTCTTGCCTGTTTCGGCAGAAAACAGATGGGCCTGCGACAGGTCCAGGCTCATCTTGACCCGGTCGCCGGCGTTGAGCGGCTTTGGATTGAGCATGCGGGATACCCAGTCGCTGCCGTTGAATTCGGCAAACACCAGCGTCTCGTTGCCAAGCGGTTCGGTGACGGTCACCGGCAGTTCCACCTGGTGGACGTCGACATCTTCGCCGGAGCTGATGCCGTGTCCCGTCGGATAGATGTCGTCCGGCCTCAAGCCGAAGACGACCTTGTCGCCGGTACCGACATTTGCCTTGAACTGGCTGGGCAGAGGCAGTCTCTCGCCGCTGGCGAACAGCAGCTGTCCGTCGTCGACGTCAGCCTCGTGCAAATTCATCGGCGGCGAGCCGATGAAGCCGGCGACGAAGCGTGTCTGCGGCCGGCGGAAGACCTCGTCGGGTGTGCCGACCTGCTCGATGAACCCGTCACGCATGATGACGATGCGGTCGGCCAATGTCATCGCTTCGACCTGGTCGTGGGTGACGTAGATCACCGTCGACCGGACCTTGGCATGCAGTTTCTTGATCTCGGTGCGCATCTGCGTCCGAAGCTTGGCGTCGAGATTGGAAAGCGGCTCGTCGAACAGGAAGACGTCGGGATCGCGCACGATGGCGCGACCCATGGCGACGCGCTGGCGCTGTCCGCCCGACAGCTGCGACGGCCGGCGGTCGAGCAACTGGTCGAGGCCGAGAATGCCGGACGCTTCGGCTACGCGACGGTCCATTTCTTCCTTCGCGGCGCCGGCTATCTTCAGCGAGAAGCCGAGGTTTTCGCGCACCGTCATATGCGGATAGAGCGCGTAGGACTGGAACACCATCGAGATGTTGCGCGAGCGCGGCGGCAGGTCGTTGACCATGCGGCCGCCGATCTCGATGATCCCGTCGCTGATCGCCTCGAGGCCGGCGATCATGCGCAGGGTTGTCGACTTGCCGCAGCCGGACGGCCCGACCAGCGCGATGAACTCGCGGTCGGCGACCTCGAGGTCGATGCCGTGCACGACCGCCACCGGACCATAGCTCTTGGTGAGTTTCTTGAGCGATACAGTTGCCATGTCAGCCTTTCACCGCGCCGGAAGTGAGGCCGCCGACGAGATGTTTCTGGACGATGAAGGTAAGCGTGAGCGCCGGTATGATCATAACCACGGCCAGCGCGCACATGCCGCGCCAGTCGATGGTGAATTCGGCCGTATAGTCGAGCAGGCCGACCGGCAGGGTCTTGGAGTTGATCGAGCGTGTCAGCTGCGAGGCGAGCGCGAACTCGTTCCAGGAGGTGAGGAAGGCAAAGATGCCGGCCGAGGCGATGCCAGGCCCGGCCAACGGAAACTCGACCTGCCAGAAGGCCTGCCAGCGCGTGCAGCCGTCGATCTGCGCCGCCTCGGCGAGGTCTTTCGGCACCTGGCGGAAAAAGCCGTCGATCAGCCAGACGGTGAAGGGCACGTTGAGCGCGACATAGACCAGGATCAGCCCGAAATGCGTGTCGATGATGCCGAGCCGCGCAAAGACGAAGAACAGCGGCAGCGACAGCGCAATGCCAGGCACCGTGCGCGTCAGCATCAGGCCAAGGAACATCGCCGATTTGGCGCGAAAGCGGTAGCGCGCAAAGGCATAGCCGCCGGCCATGCCGATAACGATGGCGATCACCGTCGAGGTCACCGAGATGATCAGCGAATTGCGGAAGTAGTCGAGCACCGGAATGCCGCCCTGGCCGACGCCGCTGAACATGGCTATGTAGGCATCGAGCGAGAGTTGCTGCGGGATCCACACCGGCGGCTTGGCCATGATCTCGACGGTCGGCCGCAGCGACGACAGCACGATCCAGATGCCGGGCAGGCAGATGACCAGCATGGCCAGGAACAGTCCGATGCCGTGAACGATGCCGAGCGCTTTGTTGCCGACGCGATGCAGGCTGTTCTGGTCCATCCTCACCACTCCGCCGCGATCTGCGTGCGCGCCGCGGCAAGCTTGCGGTAGAAATAGACGGTGAACAGGATGGACAGCAGGATCGAGAAATAGGCCATGGCATTGGCCATTCCCATCCGGGCATCGCCATAGGCGGTGCGGGCGACGAGCGTCCAGACCAGTTCGGTGCGGCCGGCAGGACCGCCGTCGGTCATGATCTTGACGATGTCATAGGCGCGCGCGACGTCGAGCGAGCGGATGGTCATGGCGATGAAAGCAAACGGCATGATGAACGGCCAGGTGACATAGCGGAATGTCTGCCACGGCGTGCAGCCGTCGACGCGGGCCGCCTCGACCGGTTCGCGCGGCATCGCCAGCAGCCCGGCAAGGATCAGAATCGCGAACACCGAGGTCGACGACCAGATCTCGGCGGTCAGGATGGCGATGAAGGCGAGATTGCCGTCGATCAGCCACGGGATGGCGCGGTCGGTCAGGCCGAGCCCCTGCAGGGTGTTGTTTACCAGGCCGATATTGTCGTTGAACATGAATTTGAACTGGAAGCCGACCAGGATCGGCGAAAACATCATCGGAAACATCATGATGGTGCGCAGAACCCGCTGGCCGCGCGATGCCTTTTCCACTAGCAACGCCAGCCCTAGCCCGATCAGCATTTCCAGGTTGAGCGCCACCGTCAGCAGCACCACGGTGCGGGCAAAGGCGACCCAGAAAGCGCGGCTGGTCAGGATGGCGACGTAGTTGCGTGCGCCGATGAAGACCCAGAACGTCTCCGGCCTGGTCAGCCGGAACGGCGTGAAGCTGGAATAGAGCGACAGCAGCAACGGCACCACCACCACCGCCGCCAGCACGATCACCGCCGGCAGCAGGAGCAGCAATGGCGGCGAAGGTCTCCAGCCTTTCATGGCGATCCGGTTCTGGTTGGTGCCCGGACACCGAAGGCCGCCATTGGCGAGCTGGGATCAAGACACAGCGTGTTGCGCATGGTTCGAAAAAAGTTCGGGCGCCGCTCTTCAATGAGCGCGGCGCCCCCTTGGTTGAATGATCAAAGCTTGCCTGCGTCCTCGAGGATCTGGGTGGCCTTGGCGGCAGCGTCGTCCAGCGCCTGCTTGGAGGTCTTGTCGCCAAGGATGGCGGCCTGCAATTCGGGATAGACGGCGTTGGAGATTTCGATCCATTCAGGTGTCTGCGGCACGGCAAAAGCGTGCTGTGCCTCTTCCTGGAAAGCCGCCAGCACTTCCTTCTTATAGGGATCGCTTGCCGCCTGCTGGATGTCCCAGTCCCACACCGCCGTGCGGGTCGGCAGTGGGCCGCTTGCCGCCTCGAGTTTCTGGCTGTCCTCATTGGTCAGGAACCAGACCAGCGACGCCGCAGCCTCCTTGCTGGCGCAGTTTTCGGTGACCGAAAATCCGTGGTGCCCCGACCAGCCGGTGCGAATGCCGGCCGATCCCTTCGGCGCCACCTTCACCCCGACATTGCCGGCGACCTTCGACGACTTCGGATCGTTGAAGAAGCCTGCCCAGCCCGGCCAGTCGAGGTTGATGGCGACGGTGCCTGAGGCAAAGCCCTGGCCGAGATCGTCCCACAGATAGTTGGTGGTGCCGGCCGGCACCGCCTTGGCCTTGTAGAGATTGACGAACCAGTCGAGTGCGTGCACGCCGGCTTCCGAGTTGAAGGCCGGCTTGCCATCCTTGTCGAGGTATTCGCCGCCGTCGGCGATGAGCATCTCGTAAAACCGGCCGTTGATCGCCTCTTCCTTGCCGGCGAACTGGGTGCCGTAGAAATCGGGCGGGCTGGCGAAGAATTCCGCCTGCTGGGCGACCTCGTCCCAGGTGTCGGGCGGTGTCAGCTCCTTGCCGTACTTGGCCTTGTAGGCGGCCTTCTTGGCTTCGTCCTGGTAGAGGCTCTTCTGGTAATAGAGCGCCGACACGTCGAACTGCGCGCGCGGCAGCATCACCAGCTTGCCGTCGAGCGTCGAGGCCTTGATCGTCGACGGCACGAAGGCGTCGATCTCCTCCTTCGGCAGCAGCTTGTTGAGGTCGGTGTAGATATCAGGATACTGCGGCGCGAAGGACGAGTGGTTCGACCCAACGCACCAGTTGATGCTGCCGGAGGCGATGTCCGACTTGATTTCCTTGTCGAGCTCGAAGTGGTTTTTCTTCGAGATCACGTTGACCTTGGCGCCGGTCAGTTTTTCCCATTCGCCGATGCGCGCGTAGAGCCCTTCATATTGCTGGCCGCCGATCAGCTTGGCGTCGATGGTGACGCCGTCGAATTTGCCTGGCAGGTCGGCAGCAAGGGCAGCACTCGCACCAAGTGCGAGCAGCGTTACGCCGGCCGACAGGCCGCAGAACAGTTTCGTCATTGGTATCCTCCCAAGAGCCTGCATCGATCGCGTAGTGAGGTCGATCGGCAGCTTCATTCATATACAAACAAAACATTCATGCGATCGTCAAGCCGAAAGTTCTTTCGGAAGCAATACCGTTATGCGTATATGAAAAATGCAATTCACTGGAGAGGCGGAATGGCAGAGGACGAGGAAGACGACCGCTATCGAGCCCCAGCGCTGGACAAGGGGCTCGACATCCTCGAGCTGCTGGCCGGTGTCGATGGCGGCCTGACGCAGGCGGAAATCGCCAAGAAGCTCGACCGCAGCCCGAACGAGTTCTATCGCATGCTGGACCGGCTGGTGCGGCGCGGCTATGTCACGCGGCCGGATGGTGACCGTTACTCGCTGACGCTCAAGCTGTTTGGTCTGGCGCAGCTGCACGCGCCGGTGCGACGGCTGGTTTCCTATGCGACGCCGCTGATGCGCGAGCTGGCCGAGACCACACAGCAGGCAAATCAGCTGGTCGTCTTCGATCGCGGCTCCGCCGTGGTGATTGCCCAGCAGGAAGCGCCGGATTACTGGGGCATCTCGATCCGCGTCGGTTCGCATATCAGCCTGTTCGACACCGGCTCCGGCCATGTGCTGCTGGCGTTCCGCCCGCCGGAAGAGCGGCAGATGATGATCTCAGAACATCTGCGCAGCACCGACAAGCCGCCGCAATCGCCGGAGTTCTTTGCCCGCCTCGACCAGATCCGGGAACGCGGCTACGAGATGATGGCATCGATGCAGACCGCCGGTGTCTTCAACCTGTCGACACCGGTTCTTGGCTCGGACGGCAGGGCAATCGCCGCGCTGTCGATCCCCTACATAACCCTGGTCAACGCACCCAAGGCGCCCGACATTACGAGGACGATTGAGCTGCTGCTGGCAGCGACCGAAAAGCTGTCCCAACTGGCGGGATCGACCGTCAAGCAATCGCGATGAATTCTTATTTGAATGAAGAATTTCTCCGTGAGATGATCGCGAAGTCGCCAAGGAGGAGCGCGCCACCATGATCTTTGACACTCATCTGCACCTGATCGACCAGTCCGCGCTGCGCTATCCCTGGCTGGCCGGCGTGCCGGCGCTCAACCGCGATTTCTCCTACGACGAATATGCAGTCCAGGCCCGCCGTGCCGGCATCGAGGGCGCATTGCACATGGAGGTCGATGTCGATCCTGCCGACATCGAGGCCGAGACCAGCCATGTGAAAACGCTGTCGCAGCAGAAGGGCAGCCTGCTACGCGGTGCAATCGCCTCCTGCCGTCCGGAAGAGCCGGGCTTTGCCGGCTATCTCGAGCGCCAGCGCGCCGATCCTTTCGTCAAGGGCTTTCGGCGTGTGCTGCACGTCATGCCGGATGAACTGTCGGAAGGCGCGCTGTTTCGTGAAAACGTCAAGCGGCTTGCCGGCACCGGCCTGACCTTCGACCTCGTCGTCCTGCCGCACCAGATCCCCAAGGCGATCGCACTCGCCGACCTCGCGCCGGATGTCCAGTTCGTGCTCGACCATTGCGGCGTGCCCGACATCAAGGGCGGTGCCGAGCACCCCTGGCGCGAGCACATGGCGGAGATCGCGCGGCGCCCGAACGTCGCCGGCAAAATTTCCGGTGTGGTCGCCTATGCGGATGCCGGATCCTGGACTGTCGAAACGCTGCGTTCCTATGTCGAGCACACCATCGAATGCTTCGGCTGGGATCGCGTCGTCTGGGGCAGCGACTGGCCGGTCTGCACGCTCGGCGGTGGGCTTACGACCTGGATTGCGGCAACGCACGCGCTGCTTGCCGGCACCAGCGACGATGAACGGCAAAAGCTGCTCTCCGGCAACGCCAAGCGGCTGTGGAGTTTGTAGAGCATTTTGCAGCCAAGTGGAATCACTTGGCGTCGCACAAATGCGGCTAAAACGAATAGACGGCCTCAGATGGTCGCCGACATGTGCCGCTCGCGACCGTAGAGCGAAACCAGGAGCACGATGACCAGGCCAGGTGCCGCCCAGGCCGACGGCAGCACCTTCTGCGGCGCGCCGTCATATTGCGCCTTCAGTTCGGTCGGCAATCCAGCAATCACGCCCGAAACGTCTTGAGCGCAGGCTCTCCTCCGTTCGGTTGTTTCAGGCTCCTCCGCCGGCAACGCCGGACACCTGAGTCGAAAAGCTCTCCCGAAACAGGCGATTGAGATCGGCAACGACGCGAGCGGCATTGTGCCTTTCGCTCAGGCCAAGATTGATGCGATCTGACGCCGCCTGCTGGAAGGCCATGTAGCCGTCGTGCCGCGGCCTGACCCAGGCACCTTCGAGCGTGGCTCGGGTGGCGACGTAGAACTTGCCGGTGGCGGCGTTGACGGCGGCATCCGCCCAGGCTGCCGCATGGCCGGGCTGGCCGCCGGCCGAGGCGTAAGGGCCGCGCTGCACGTCACCGCTGGCGATCCAGTAAGCGAAGTCGATGGCGGCCCGCCTGGCCTTCGAAAAGGCCGACACGGCGATGCCGGTCCCGCCGAGCGCCGAGCCTTTGGGACCGACATTGCCCGCAGCAGGGATATCGGCGAAAACAACGCGGCTGGGCCGGAATCCGGCGATGGCGTAGGAGACATAGCCATAGATCAGCGGCGCACAGGCGATCCGCGATCCCGATCCGGCCATTTGCTCAAGAACCGCGATCGGGTCCATGCCAAGACAGGCCGGGTCGACGAGGGCCGCGATCTCGCGCATCATCTCGAAAACCTGCTTGCCGATTGCAGGATCCACATGGTCGCCCGGGCCTTCACCGGCGGGCCGGCCGAGATTGCCGGCGAGCGTGTAGAACACCATCAGCGAATGCGGCGGCCTGAGCGGCAACAATACGCGGCCCTGCCGCGCCAGATCGAGCGCATCGGCCCAGCTCGCCGGCGCAGCCGAGAGCATGTCGGGCCGCCACGCCTGCACCTGGCTGGCCGCGTCGATCGGAAACGCCCACTGCCGGCCCTGCCAGTTGTAGCTGGCATAGGACCGGCCGACGCTGCCCGCCGCAAGTGCTTTACGTTCGGCTTCCCGGCCGGCGATATCGAGCGGCGTCAGGCAGTTCTCGGCGGTGATCCGGCCGACATGCGGATGGTCGATGACGATCAGATCATAGGCGCGGGCCAGTTCCTCGACCGGAAAGGACTCGAAATCCTGCAGCGAGCGCTTGTCCCATTCGATAGTGACGCCGGTCCGTTCCTTCCACAGCGCCGAACAGGCGACCATCGGGTCATAGCCGCGCGGATGGCTCCAGGTCATGCCTTTGAGCATGACGTCGCTCACAGCCCGAACTCCGCGCGGATTTTTGCGCTGTGCTCGCCGATGCGTGGCGCGGCCCGCTCGACCTTGGCGCGGATGCCGTCAACCCTGAGCGGCGAGCGCGTGGTAAGGATCGAAACGTCATCCTCGCGCGTCACCGTCTGCAGCATGTCGAGAACCTGGAAGCCTTCGCTGGCCATCATTTCCGGCCAGGTCAAAACCTTGGCGCACCAGATGTCGGCAGGTTCGAGGATGGCAAGCCACTCGTCGACCGTTTTCGTCGCGATTTTTTGCGCGATAATCGCCTTGATCTCGTCGCGGGCAGTGAACCAGGTCGACGGCTGATCGCGGTAGGGCGCAAGTTCCTCGAGCCCGAGGAGATCGGCGAGTTTCGAGATCGGCGTCATGGCGATCGCCAGATAGCCGTCCTTGGCCGGATAGACGCCGTAGGGCGCCGACAGATAGGCGTGTGCGCTGCGGAAGCTCGACCGCCGCGGCAGCCGGCGCCCATCATTGAGATGCGTGGTCAGCACCTCGAACTGGAAGTCGACCAGCGCTTCGAGCAGGCTGGTCTCGACATGGCTGCCCTTGCCGGTCACACCGCGCCGCACCAGTGCGGCGAGGATGCCTTGCGCGGCGGCCGAACCCGCCAGCATGTCGGCGATCGCCAGGCCGAAGGGCACCGGCCCCTGGTCCTCGTCGCCGTTCAGCCACATGACGCCGGAACGGGCCTGCGCCAGCAGATCCTGCCCGGGCCGCTTGACCCATGGGCCTTCCTCGCCGTAGCCGCTGATCGAGGCGTAGACCAGGCGCGGATTGATCTTGCGCACCGCGTCATAATCGAAGCCCAGTCGTTCGATGACGCCGGGTCTGAAGTTCTGGATCAGCACGTCAGCCCTGGCCAGCAGGCCGCGCAGTGCCGCAAGATCGGCCTTGTCCTTGAGGTCGATGGCAAAGCTTTCCTTGGCACGGTTGATCGCGTGGAAAATAGTGGAATCGCCGCCGATCTCGGTGTCGCTGAGATAGAGTCGGCGCGACAGGTCGCCGCCATCCGGCCGTTCGATCTTGATGACGCGAGCGCCGAGGTCGAGCAGTCGCAGCGAGCAGTAGGGGCCGGACAAGAACTGGCTCATATCGACAACGATGAGCCCGGTCAGCGGCAGTTCGGCAATGGCAGCCATTGCCTATTTCTCCGTCTTGCCGGCGAAATCGGCCGGATTGCGGTACTTCACCGTCTGCAGGTGCTCGCAATAAAGCACAAGCTCTCCTTCACCTTTGAAGACTTCATAGCTGGCGCGGATCAGCCCCATCTCCTTGTATTTGGGTTTCTTGTCGAGATTGGAGCGGATCGAATAGATCGTGTCGCCGATGAACACCGGCTTGATGAAGCGCAATTTGTCGTAGCCATAGGAAAAAGCGTTGATGCAATTGGTGGCAACGAGGCCGAGCCCGGCCGAGAACACGAAGGCGCCGGCGACCAGGCGCTTGCCGAAGATGCCTTCTGTTTCGGCGAACATCTGGTCCTGCACGTATGGATGGATGTCGAGCACGAGCGTGTTGAAGAGATGGCTGTCGCCCTCGGCAATGGTCCTGCGTAGCGAGCGGATCTTCTGGCCGACCGGCCAGTCTTCGTAGAACCAGTTCTCCGCGTTCCAGACGGGAAGGTCGGCGTGATCCCTAGGCATGTTGGCGGGGTGTGTCGAGGCCACGCCCACGGTTGACGCGAAACCGCTCATGACGACTTCCTCTGGGAGCGGGAATCGTCCATCAGGGCGCGCCGCAGACCAGCGAAATGCATGGATCGATCCTCCCATCAATCTTCTTTTGTGAATAGTATTTTCACATATGGGGTTGTGTTGCAAGCGAGTCTCGGCGAAATTTTGGCGGCTCCGTCGCGGCCCATGCCGGCGGCACATGGGAGGAAGTGATGCAGAATGCCTGTCTGGTTTTCGTCGGCAGCCTCAATCGCGACGCCCCATATTTTCAGGGCGCGCGCGGCGTCGGGCTGGGCGTCTACAGTTTCGACGAGGGGACGCTGGAGACAAAGAAACTGGCCGAGACGGAAGACATCGACAATCCGACCTTCCTGTCGGTGACGCCGGACGGCTCCCACGTCTACGCCAATTCCGAAGTGTTCACCTGGCGCGAAGGGGTTGTCTCGGCCTACCGTTTCGACAGGCAGACCGCCACGCTGTCCTACATCAACAAGCAGCCGACGCTGGGCAGCATCACGGCGCATAACACCATCACGCGCGACGGGACCAAGCTGCTGGTCGCCAATTACGGCATGGGCGAGGGCGGCCCCGATCGCTCGGTCGTGGTCTTGGGGCTGCGCGAGGATGGCGGCCTGACCGCACCGTTGTCGAGCGTCGCCCATAGCGGGACCGGACCAGACCCCGCACGCCAGGAGCGGCCGCACGCCCATAGCGTAACCGAGACGGTTGCCGGCGGCATGGCGATCGTCGCCGACCTCGGCATCGACCAGCTGGTGTCCTATCGCATCGGCTCAGACGGCAGTCTGACGAAGCTCGCCGAATCGGCGCTTGCGCCGGGGGCTGGTCCGCGCCATCTCGCGCTGCATCCGGGCGGCCGCTTCGTGTTCGTCATGAACGAGCTGGATTCGACGGTCGTCTCGCTGGCGCTGGAAGACGGATCAGGCAAGCTTGCGGTGATCGACAGTAAGCCGGCGGTGCCGCCCGAGGCACGCGACGGCAATCATTGCGCCGACATCCAGATCTCGCCCGACGGCCGCTTCCTCTATGGCTCCAACCGCGGCCATAATAGCATCGCCGTGTTTTCGGTCGACCAGCAAAACGGCAGGCTTACGCTTGTGGGCTATACGCCTTGCGGGGGCGCCACGCCGCGCAATCTGGCCCTGACGCCTTCGGGCGGCCATCTGTTCTCGGCCAACCAGAATGCCGACCGCATCTCGATTTTCGCCCGTGATGCCGCAACCGGCCGGCTGACCGACACCGGCCGATCCATCGACATCGGCACGCCGATGTGCGCGAGGATCGTGCGTTGAAGTGACCTCAGAACTCGAGCGCCTGCCTGAGTGCCGGGCCGCTCCTGACGCGCAAATCGAGGTCGGCCTCGATATGGTCGATGTGGTGCAGCATCAGGGCACTGCCGCGTTCGGCATTGCCATTTTCCAGCGCTTCGAGGATCTGCATGTGTTCGTTGTGGCCGCAGCTCGAGATACCCGAGCGGCCATAGAGTGCGATCACCAGCGATGAACGAGCGACCAATTCCTCCATGAAGCGCTGCAGGATGACGTTTCCCGCGACCGACGCCAGAAGCAGGTGAAAATCCCCCGACGCCTTGATCTCCGATCGCCTTGCGTTCGGTCCGCGTTCGGCGATGAAACGGCCTTCTTCGTCGAGCTGGGCCTTGAATGCGGCGACATGAGCCGGCGTCATCCGCCCGGCGGCGGCAATCGCGATGCCGGGTTCGATGAGCCGGCGCGAAGCAAAGACTTGCCGCGCTTCCTCCGGCGACGGATTGGCGACGAAGGCACCGCGATTGCGCTCGGTGCGCACCAATCCCTCGAAGGAAAGCATCTGCAGTGCGGCGCGCGCCACGGTGCGGCTGACATCGAACAGCGTGCCGACTTCGCCTTCGGAAAGCTTGGTTCCCGGCGCCAGCCGGCGATCGACGATCGCGTCGCGCAACTGGTCGCGGATCGCCTGCGCGCGATCCTCGTTGGCGGCCTCGATAGCAGGGATAGTCTGGTCGGCAATGTTCATGGCAGTGGTCCTGCCTTCTTCTATCCTGAATCGCATCGCTTGGACGAGAGACAAAGTGAATACAGGAACGAAAAAGATTGCATACGATTTTTGCGAGGATCGGTGGCAATCGCCTATAATTTGTGCATTGCACAAGGATGCTGTATCGGCAGTCATATTGACGCGGCCCTGATTTCTTCAAGGATTCAGTCGGTTGGTGCGGCGGTGCGCAACTGGCACGCATGATGCTTTGGCTAATCCGACCAAAGGGGAAGCTGGATGTCCAAAGCCGCCGAAATCGACATTGTGTCCGTTTCGAAAGTCTATGGCGCGACGACTGCCGTCGAAGGCATCAGCCTGAAAATCCCGGCGGGAACCTATTGCTGCCTGCTCGGTCCGTCCGGCTGTGGCAAGACCTCGACGCTGCGCATGATCGCCGGGCACGAGAGCATATCGAGCGGCGACGTGCGTCTCGGCAACACGGTGGTTACCGACCTGCCGCCGGCCAGGCGCGGCACCGCCATGATGTTCCAGTCCTACGCGCTGTTTCCGCATCTCGACCTGATCGACAATGTCGCCTTCAGCCTGAAGATGAAGGGCGTCGGCAAGGAAGAGCGCCGCGCCAAGGCACTCGACATGCTGAAGCTGATGCAGATGGAGGCCTATGCCAGCCGTCGTCCGGCGCAGCTTTCCGGCGGCCAGCAGCAGCGCGTTGCTCTTGCCCGCGCATTGATCACCGATCCCGAGGCGCTGTTGCTCGACGAACCGCTTTCGGCGCTCGATCCGTTCCTGAAAATCCGCATGCGGGCCGAACTGAAGAAGCTGCAGACATCGCTCGGCATCACTTTCGTCCACGTCACCCACAGCCAGGAAGAGGCGATGGCGCTGGCCGACCTGATCGTGGTGATGAACGACGGCCGAATCGAGCAGGCGGCGCACCCGCGCACGGTGTTCGAGCGGCCGGCCACCGCCTTCGTCGCTCGTTTCATGGGCGACCACAATGTCATCTCCGGCCGCGTCACCGGTAGTCGCGACGGCACGGTCGTTTTCGACGTGCCCGGCGGCGTCGCGCTCGCCGCGAGCGGGCTGGGCAGGGGGACCGGGGAGCCCATCGACATCGCCATTCGCACCGACCACGTGCGCATCGGCGAGCCGCCGGCAGCCGGGCTCGGTTTCACCGGCATCGTTTCAAATGTCGAGTACCGCGGTTCGACCGTGAAGCTCTCGGTCAATGGCGCCGGCATCGACGATTTCACGGTGATCGTCGACGACACCAGCTTCTTCGCCAGGCCGGTTGCGGTCGGCGACGCCGTGCCGATCGCCTGGGACGCCGAGGACGCGATCGTCCTTGGCCGTCTCCATTCCTGAAATCCAGCATAACCAACCAAAACAGGGGAACTGAACATGACCAACACCACCGACAAGAAGACTGGAATATCGCGACGTTCGCTGCTCAAGACAGGTGCCGCCGCCGTCGGTTTCGCCGCCGGTTCCGGCGCCATATCAGGCTTTCCGACCATCTGGGCGCAATCGAACATCACGCTGCGCCAGTTCGGCACCGGCGTGTCCAATCTCAATGCCATCGCCGACAAGTGCAAAGCCGATCTCGGCATCACCCTGGAGATGACGGCAACCGATTCCGACGCCGCCGCGCAGCGCGCCGTGACGCAGCCCGACAGCTACGACATCGCCGACATCGAATACTGGATTTGCAAGAAGGTGTTCCCGACAGGCGTCCTGCAGCCGATGGATGTCAGCAAGCTGAAATATTACGACGAGCTGGTGCCGCTGTTCAAAACCGGCAAGCTGACGCCGGACAGCGTCATTGCCCAGGGCACCGCGCCGCATACGGTCGGTTACGTCGAGGCGCAGGACAGCAAGGTTTTCGCCAAGGCGCCGACCAATTGGTTCACCATGGTGCCGACGATCTACAATGCCGATACGCTCGGCATCCGCCCCGACCTCGTCGGCCGCGATATCACCACCTGGGCCGACATCATGGATCCGGCCTTCAAGGGCAAGACCGCCATCCTCAACATCCCGTCGATCGGCATCATGGATGCGGCGATGATCATGGAGGCAACGGGCAACATCAAATACGCCGACAAGGGCAACATGACCAAAGAGGAGATCGATAAGACGATCGACTTCCTGATCAAAGCCAAGCAAGCCGGCCAGTTCCGCGCCTTCTGGAAATCCTTCGACGAAAGTGTCAACCTGATGGCTTCAGGCGAAGTGGTAATCCAGTCGATGTGGTCGCCGGCCGTGGCCGCAGTCCGCTCCAAGGGCATCGCGTGCCGCTTCCAGCCGCTCAAGGAAGGCTACCGCTCCTGGGGTGGCGGGCTTGGCCTGGCAGTCCATCTCTCCGGCGCCAAACTCGACGCCGCCTATGAATACATCAACTGGTACACGTCAGGCTGGGTGGGCGGCTATCTCAATCGCCAGGGCTACTACTCGGCCAACATGGTGTCGGCCAAGAAGTTCATGTCCGAGGACGAGTGGGGCTACTGGATCGAAGGCAAGCCGGCAAAGGGCGATATCCTGTCGCCGGACGGCAAGGTCATGGAAAAGGCAGGCGCCGTGCGTGACGGCGGCTCGTTCGAAGAGCGCATGGGCAAGGTCGCCTGCTGGAACTCGGTCATGGACGAGGACCGCTACATGGTGAAGCGCTGGAACGAGTTCATCGCTGCTTGATGCAAGGCGGCAATAGCTGAGATGTTGCATTCCTTCGCGCCCCCCTCTGTCCTGCCGGACATCTCCCCCACAAGGGGGGAGATTGCGCCGTCATCTCTGATTTCGCCAATCTCCAATGCTTCAAGAGGAGAGCTAGCAGCCAAATTGCCGATCTCCCCCCTTGCGGGGGAGATGTCCGGCAGGACAGAGGGGGGTGGGAAGGATCACGGCGTGCCGGACTATCGGCCCTTTGCGACGCCCCAGGGCTGTACCTGATGACAGTGGCACTCGATCAGCCAGCAACCATTGCCACAAAGCCTGCCAGACGTAGGCGCTCCTTTGCCGGCGTCGCACCCTATCTCCAGGCGGCACCGCTGGCGCTGATCCTCGGCGCGTTCCTCCTGCTGCCGATCCTGATGATCGCCGTGGTCTCATTCTGGGACTACGATTTCGCGGCGATGTACCCGGATTTCCTGACCACCAACTACGCCGACACGCTCGGCTCGTGGGTTACCTGGAAGACCTATCTGAATACGCTGAAATACGCCGCCATCGTCTGGGCGCTGACGCTGCTTATCGGCTTCTGGGTCGCCTATTTCCTCGCCTTCCATATCAGAACCACAGCCATGCAGATGGTGCTGTTCCTTGTCTGCACGGTGCCGTTCCTGACCTCCAACATCATCCGCATGATCTCGTGGATTCCGGTGCTTGGCCGCAACGGCCTGGTCAACTCGACGCTGGTGCAAATCGGGCTGATCCCGAAGCCGATCGAGTGGCTGCTCTATTCCGAATTCGCCGTGGTGCTGGCCATGGTGCATCTCTACACGCTGTTCATGGTGACGCCGATCTTCAACACGCTGATGCGCATCGACAAGTCGCTGATCGAGGCCGCGCGCGACGCCGGGGCTTCCGGCTGGCAGGTGTTGTGGAACGTCATCATCCCGCTTGCCAAGCCCGGCATGGCGATCGGCACCATCTTCGTCGTCACGCTGGTGATGGCCGACTTTTCGACGGTGCAGGTGATGTCCGGCGGCCAGAGCGCCTCCGTCGCGCTGATGATGAAGAACCAGATGTCGCTGCTGCAGTATCCGGCGGCCGCTGCCAACGCGGTCGTGCTGCTGGTGCTGGTCCTGCTGATGGTCGCGGGCATCCTGCGCATCGTCGACATTCGCAAGGAGCTGTGAGACTTTGAGACACGACAAGCGCAGCTTCGAATTCTACGTGCTGGCGGCGTTCTTCGCGGTTTTCGTGCTGTTCCTCTACGGCCCGCTTTCGGCGATCCTGATCCTCTCTTTCCAGGGCGAGAACGGCGGTCTGACATTTCCGCTGAACGGCGTCTCGCTGCACTGGTTTGCCAACCTGTTCGAGCGCCAGGCGGTCGGCGACTTCGGCGGCAGCTTCAAACGCTCGCTCGTCCTTGGCCTGATGGTGATGGTCGTCACTGTCGCCGTGTCGCTGCTTGCCGGCCTGGCCTTCCGGCAGAAATTTCGCGGCGCAACCGCACTGTTTTATCTGGCTGTCGCCAGCCTGGTCGTGCCCTCGATCATCATCAGTCTCGGCATTGGCGTCGTCTTCCAGCAGATCGGCTTCCGCCCCGCCTGGTACACGTCCGCTTTCGGCGCCCATCTGACCTGGACCCTGCCTTTCGGCGTGCTGATTATGTTTGCTGTCTTCAACCGGTTCTCGCCGGCCTACGAGGAAGCCGCGCGCGATCTCGGAGCATCGTCGTGGCAAACCTTCGCGCATGTCGTCCTGCCGATGATCGCACCCAGCCTGATCGGCGTCGGCCTGTTTGGTTTTACCCTCTCCTATGACGAGTTCGCTCGCACGCTGATGACGTCGGGCACCTTCAACACGCTGCCGCTCGAAATCTATGGCATGACGACGAATGTCACGACGCCGGTGCTCTATGCGCTGGGCACCGTGACGACCGTGTTTTCCTTCCTGGTGATCTTGCTGACGCTCGGCGCAATCGTCTATGTCGGCCGCCGCCGCGAGCGTGCCTGACAGTGCAGATCCTCGTCGTCAATCCGAACACCACCGCCAGCATGACCGAGACTATCGCGGTCGCCGCCCGGTCGGTCGCTGCTCAATCGACGAAGATTGTTGCCGTTACCTCTACGATGGGCCCGGTGTCGATCGAAGGCTATTACGATGAAGCGCTTGCCGTTCCCGGCCTGCTGGTCGAGATCGCCACCGGTGAGCGCTTGGGCGCACAGGCCGCGATCGTCGCCTGCTTCGACGACACCGGCCTCGATGCCGCGCGCGCCATGGCCAACATTCCGGTCATCGGCATCTGCGAGGCATCGCTCAGCACGGCCTCGTTCATCGCCCAGCGCTTCACCGTCGTCACCACCACCGGGCGTTCGCGCGTGCCGGTCGAAGGCCTGGTGCAGCGCTATGGCATGGCGCGGCGGGCACGCGTGCGCGCTGCCGACATTCCGGTCCTTGCCCTCGAAGATCCGGCGTCCGGCGCACTGCTCAAACTGCGCAACGAGATTGCGCGCGCCATCGACGAGGATCGCGCAGAGGCGATCGTGCTCGGCTGTGCCGGCATGGCCGATCTGGCGGCGGCGCTGCAGCGGGAATTCGGCCTTCCGGTCATCGACGGCGTCGGTGCCGCGGTCAAGCAGGCCGAGGCCTTGATCGCGCTTGGCCTGACGACATCCAAGCGCGGTGCCTATGCAAGCCCATTGGCAAAGCCCTATCATGGCGCGTTGAAGTCCTTCGCGCCTGGTGCCGCCGAGTGATCGCAAATGCTCAGAACGATCCGAACACTCGCACTTGAAGAGGTGGAAACCCTTGTCGACTGGGCGGCGCAGGAAGGCTGGAATCCCGGCCTCGGCGACGCCGCGCTGTTCCAGGCAGCCGACCCGCAGGGCTTCATCGGCGCCTTTGTCGATGGCGAGATGGTGGCTGGTATTTCAGCGGTGGCCTATGGCGACGATTTCGGCTTCATCGGCCTCTATATCTGCCGGCCGGACAGGCGCGGCGCGGGCCATGGCAAGGCGGTCTGGGATGCCGGCATGGCGCGGCTCGGCAACCGCACGATCGGACTCGACGGCGTCGTCGAACAGCAGGCCAACTACGGCAGCATGGGTTTTGCACCGGCCTACCGGACGATCCGGTTCGTCGGATTGCCGGATGTCCCGGCAGCCGTCGGCAGTGACATTTGCGCAATAGGGCCGGACCTCGTGCCGGACATACTGGCCTATGACCGCCGCTTCTTTCCCGGCCCGAGACAGTCCTTCCTGGAACACTGGCTGCGCCCACCGCACTCAGCGCTTGCGGTCGTCAAGGACGGCGCCATTGCGGGATACGGCGTCGCGCGCCGATGCCGCGACGGCTGCAAGGTCGGCCCGCTCTTTGCCGACAGCCTGGACGCGGCAAGCCGTCTCTTCGCCACGCTTGCGCAGATGTGCGGCCCCGGAAATGTCCATCTCGACGTCCCCGAAACCAGCGGGCAATTTGCAGCTTTGCTGTCGTCCGCCGGCCTTCAACCCGGCTTCGAGACAGCTCGAATGTACAAGGGAAAAGCGCCGCGGCACGCGCAGTCCGGTGTCTATGCGATAACGACCTTGGAGCTTGGTTGAGACGGTGCAAGTCGGCTTCTAGCGCGCAAGTCGGGGAGCAGAAATGTCTACTTTTCCTGAACTGAAATGCCGGAATCGTCGATACGAAGTTCCACGCCTTTCGGCTTGGTCTCCTCGCGATAGACGTAAATGCCCAAGGCAATGACTGCGACGACCAAAGCGCCGATGATGAGATAAAGATAGTTCTGCTTCATCCGCTGTCGTTAACAACATGATTTGAGCGAGTCTAGCGGTTCGGTATCAGGACGGCGGACGGACACGCACGTCGATCAGCCATCCAGCCGATCGCGCAGCATGCTTAGGGGAAGCAGCATGTTTGGCGCGTGCCGCGTCAGGCCGTGGAACGGGATCGGCGACGGCGGCGCAAACGGCAGCGGCAAATCCTGAGGCTTTGTTCCATCAGCCCAATCCGCAAGCACCTTGCCCATGCTCGTCGTCATGGCGATGCCGCGTCCGTTGCAGGCAAAGCCCGCGATCAGGCCAGGGCCAAGATCGACGAGGCGCGGCAGGAAGTCGGGCTCGACGGCAGCCATCCCCGACCAGCTATATTCAAGCGGCGGGATCTCCGGGAGGTCGAGGTGTTTTGCCAGGCGCCGCCAGATCGCCCGCGGCACCCGCGTGTCGGCACCGGGGCCAAAAACATGCATGCCGCCGGTGATCAGCCTGTTATCGTCGTCGAAGCGAAAGGTGAAGAGATTGCGTCTTGTGTCGCCGACGCCTTGCCCGCCAGGAAGCAGGCGAGTGCGTATTTCGCGCGGCAGCGGCGCTGTCGCGATCTGGAAGATTTTCAATGGGAAATAGGTTCGCCGCAGCGCGCGATCCAGCGGCCCGCCATAGGCGTTGGTGGCGACCAGCACCTTTCCTGCGCGTACCGAGCCGGAGGCCGTCTTCAAAGCCCAACCATCGCCTATGTGATCGATCGACGCGACACGCGTATGTTCGAAAATGCGCGCGCCGGCTTTCTCCGCCGCATCGGCGAGGCCGCGCGCATATTCGACCGGATTGAGGACGCCACCCGACCGATCCATCCAGCCGCCGAGATAGCCGCGAACGCCGGTCAGCTCCTCGACCGCCGTTCTATCCAGCGCAACAGTCGGTCTTCCGCGCCGTGCCCATTGTTCGACACGCGATCTGGTCTTTTGCAAAGCGGGCGGCGAATGGGCTGGTTGTATCCAGCCGCTCTGGACGGCATCGCATTCGATGGCATGCCGCTTGATCAGGTCGAAGACGAGGTCGGCGCTGCCGGCGGCGAACCCGACAAGGTGTTCGCCGCGTTCGGGTCCGAGCTGGGCAATGATGTCTTCGGGATCTCTTTTCGCGAAATTCGGCACGACAAAACCGGCGTTCCTGCCGGACGCACCCCAGCCGATGGTTTCGGCTTCGAGGACGGCGACCGAGATGCCTTTCTCGGCGGTGTGCAGCGCGGTTGAAAGGCCCAAGAATCCGCCGCCGACAATCGCCAGATCGACATCGAGTGCACCTTCGAGGGCGGGTCGTTCTCGGCGGTTGCGGCCGACGGCGTGCCATAGCGAAAGGCCGCGTGGCACTGCAGCGCTGCTCATCACCGCGCCGCGCTCTCGTCCGGAGCCGCTTTCGCGCCCTTGCCGAACCTTGCGCGCCGCGGCCTGTCGCCGAACAGGCCGTTCGGCCTGACCAGAAGGATGACGCACAGCATCACGCCGATGGCGACGATCTGCAGGGAGGCGGCACGAGCCTGCTGTTCCGGCGAGAACAACACACTGGTCAAGGCTCCCGAACCGGCCCATATCGCCCAGACCAGGATGCTGCCGATGACGGCGCCGATGTTGCTGCCGGCGCCACCGACGATCAGCATCACCCAGACCTGGAAAGTCAGCGCCGGCAGATAATTATCCGGAGCGATGAAGCCGGTGAAATGGGCTTGCAGCGCACCGGCCAGCGCCATGATGGCGCCGCCGACGCCAAAGGCCTGGACGCGGTAGAACCGCGCGCTTTTACCCAGAGATATCGCGGCCCGCTCATCCTCGCGAAGCGCCTTCAACACGCGCCCCCACGGGCTGCGCGACAGATGCTCCAGCGCGAGATAGACGATCAGCGTCATCACGAAGACGATCGCAAGGTTCGAAAGGTTGAACAGCAACGGCGTTTCGGCAAGACCGCCGAACGGACGCGGAATGAAGCCGATGCCGAATGGGCCGCCGGTCAGCTTCTGGGCATTGAGCGCTACCAGTTGCACGACGACGGCGACGCCGAAAGTAGTGATCGCCAGATAGTCCGATCTCAAGCGCAGCGTCGCGATGCCGGTAATGGCGGCCGCGACGCCGCCCACCAGCATGGCGCCGAGCCAGCCGACAAGGATCGGCAGGCCGAAGCCGCCGAGCCGCGCGGCATCGTCGGGCGTGGTCAGCAGTGCCGAGGTGTAGGCGCCGATGGCAACGAAGCCGGCGACCCCGACATTGAAAAGCCCGGTCAGCCCCCATTGCAGGTTGAGCCCGAGCGTGACGAGCGAAAAAATCAGCGCGGTGGTCAGGAAGAAAGCGCCGTAGCCGAGCAGATCCATCAGCGTTCCCTCACTCCGAAAAGGCCGATGGGGCGCACGAACAGCACCGCCATCAGGATGACGAAGGAGACGGCCGCCCGCCATTCGGCGCCGATCAATTGCACGGCACCCGCTTCGGCCATGCCGATAATCACACCGCCGAGGACGGCGCCGGGCACGCTGCCGATGCCGCCGAGGATGGCGGCCGCGAACATCGGCAGCAGCATCTCGAAACCCATGAATGGGCGGATCTGGATGAGAATGCCGATCATGACGCCGGCGACGCAGGCCAGCGCCGCGCCGATGAGCCAGGTGACGCGCACCACCTTGGCGACGTCGATGCCAACGATGCGCGCCAGTGCCGCGTTCTGGCTCAATGCCTGCATCGAACGGCCGGTCTGGGTGCGGGTCATCAGCAGATGCACGCCGAGCACGAGCACGGCCGTCAGCAGCAGCAGCGCGATCTGGTCGGGGGTGATGCGAATGCCGAAGCCGACGGGCATGGCGATCTGGATGGCCCGGCTGAAATAGGTCGGACGCGAGGTGAAGATGAATTCGAGCAGGCTTCTCAGCGCCATGGAGGCGCCGAAGCTCGCCATCACCACGATGATCGCCTGGCCCTTGGCCCGCAGCCGCGCGAACAGCACCAGATCGAGCGCCAGTGCCAGCAGGCCGGTGACCGCCATGCCGATGATGAGCGCGGCGATCAGCGGCCAACCGAAGGAGAGGGGCGCGATCGGCGCGATCTTGCCGAACATCGCACCAATGGCGCCAACCACGGCCAGCGTCGCATAGGCGCCCCAGGCCATGAAGTCGCCATGGGCGAAGTTCGAGAAGCGCAGGATCGAATAGGTGAGCGTCACGCCGATGGCGCCGAGGCCGATCATCGAGCCTGCCAGCAGTCCGTCGACGACAAATTGCAGGTTCATGCCGCGCCTCCTTTCCCAAAGTCGGGGCGGCGCTGGCCAAGGTAGAGTTCGGCGACGACCGGATCGTTCCAGAGCTCGGCGGCGATGCCCTGGTGCCGCTCCTTGCCCTCGACCAGCACGTAGGCGCGGTCTCCAACGGCAAGCGCTGCCTTCGCGTTCTGCTCGACCAGCAGGATGGTGACGCCGGATTTGCGGATGCCGGCCAGCATCTCGAATACCATCGACACGAATTTCGGCGACAGGCCGGCCGACGGCTCGTCGAGCACCAGCACCTTGGGATGGACGATTAACGCCCGCGCGACGGCCAGCATCTGCCGCTGTCCGCCCGACAGATTGCCTGCGGCTGTTCTGCGCTGACGGGCGAGATCGGGAAACACCCCATACATTTCCTCGATGCGGGCGGGGACCTCGCGCGGCCTCAGAATGCCGCAGGCGACCCTGAGATTGTCCTCGACCGACATCAGCGGGAAGATGTTCTCCGTCTGTGGCACGAAGGCAAGGCCAAGGCGGACCATGGTGTGGGCGGGCGACGCCGTGATATCCTTGCCGTCCAGCAGCACCGTGCCGCCGGCGATCGGGACAAGGCCGGCGATGGCCTTGATAAGGCTCGACTTGCCGGCGCCGTTGGGGCCGAGGACGACGACGATCTCGCCCTTGTCGACGGTGATCGAGGCGCCGCGCACGATCGGAACGCCGGGCTCATAGCCGGCTTCGAGATCGCGGACATCGAGTACCCTTTGGCTCATGCCGTGCCTCCGAGGTAGGCCTCGATGACGCGTGGGTCACGCGCCACCTCGTCCGGAGTGCCTTCGCGCAGAAGCTGGCCGCTCGCCATGACCAGCACGCGGTGGCAGAGTCGCGTCACCATGTCGATATTGTGCTCGATCAGCAGGAAGGTGATGCCGCGCGCATTGATGTCGCGGATGCGGTCGATGATGATCTCGAGCAGGGTTGCGTTGACCCCGGCCGCCGGCTCGTCGAGCAGGATGATCGCCGGGTCGGCCATCATCACGCGGGCCAGCTCGAGCAGCTTGCGCTGGCCGCCTGAAAGCACGCGCGCCGGCTCGTGCGCAAGGTGAGCGATCGTGACGAGCTCGAGTAGTTCGACGGCTCTTATCTCGGCAGCCCGTTCTTCGGCAGCGACCCGCCGGGGCGTCAGGAAATTGGCGAGCAGTTTTTCTCCGGCCTGCCCTTGCGCGGCCAGCATGACGTTTTCGATCAGCGTCAGGTTAGGCAAGGGCCGGGGGATCTGGAACGTGCGGCCGAGGCCGCGGCGGATGCGGCGATGGGCAGCTTCCCCCGACACCGATACGCCGTTGAGGAGGATTTCGCCGCTGGTCGGCAGAATGCTGCCGGCGAGCAGGTCGAACATCGTGGTCTTGCCTGCGCCGTTCGGGCCGATAAGGCCAAGTATTTCGCCCGGCCGGACGTCGAACGAGACATTGTTGACCGCAACGAGCCCGCCGAAGCGTCTGAGGACGTTCCTGGCCGTGAGGACCGGCGTGCGGATCTCCTCCTGCCGTTCCGTCGTGTCGCTCATCAATCCCTCTGGCCGAAAGCGATCTTCGTCGCCTATGATTTGATTTGTGATCACACTTGCTTTGATCACGCTATTCGGCTTTAATTTCTTCCGCAAGCCGAAAACGGCCAAGACCGGAATTGCCAATGCAGAAGGCCGCCGTCGAAAAGAACAAGAACAATGAGGTGATCGCGGCCCAGCTTACACCGGTCGGCCGCGAGACCGTGCAGGATCGCGTCTATTCGGAGCTTCGCCGCGCCTTGATCGGCGGCCTTTTCGAGCCGAGCCAGGTTCTGACCATCCGCGGCCTCGCCGACGCGCTGGTCACCAGCACCATGCCGGTGCGCGAGGCGCTCGGACGGCTGATCACCGAGAAGGCGCTGGAGGCGCTTCCCAACCGTTCGGTGCGCGTGCCGCCGATCACGCTGGAGCGTATCGACGATCTCTTGCGGGCTCGGTCGCTCATAGAGGGCGAAGCGATAGCACTTGCCGCCACGCGCATGAACCCGCGCCAGATTGCTTCGGTCGAAGCCATGCTCGGCGAATGGGACGAGATGCGGGCACTGAAGCACAAGAAGGATATCGATCGCGAGGCGACGCTCAACCAGAGCTTCCATTTCGAGATCTACCGTGGCTGCGGTTCCGCCGTGCTGATCCCGATGATCGAGAGCCTTTGGCTGCAATCCGGACCCTGTATCCGCGTCGCCATCTACGCCTTTTCCGACGCCGGCGAGGTCGACACCGCCCACTATCACCGCAGCATCGTCGCCGCGCTTGCCAAGCAGGATGCGCAAGCGGCGCGCGAGGCGCTGGTGGCCGACATCAGCCGGCCCTTCGCCTTTCTGCGCGACAAGCTCCAATCCACAAGCAAGGAAGGTTTGAGGGCATGACGGCGCCTCGCATCAGCATCACCGAGCCGCGCTCACAGCTTTCCGTGACCGCGCTGCTGTTGCCTGAAAAGGCGCCCGACAACGCCGCCTTCCTGCTGGCCTATCTCGAGCAGCCGCGCGTCGTTGCCGGCATCCATGCGATGTGGACGGGGCCTGAGATTTCCTGCCCGGTTCCATCAGTCGATCTTGAGGGCCAAACCTATGCCAGGCCCTTGCCGGCGGAGAATGCAACGCTGACGCCGCAGCCGGGCGACATCGTGTTGTCCTACGTGCCGCCGCGCATGTGGGGCGGCAATCCGAATGCGATTTTCGACATCGGCTTGTTTTATGGACAGGGTGCGCGGCTACTGTTCCCGATCGGCTGGCTTGCCGGAAGCGTCGTCGCGCAGGTGGTGCCTGAGGATCGCGATAAATTCGCAGCCGCTTGTGGCGTGATCCGCCGCAACGGCGCCTGCGACATCACCTTTACCCGGGTGGAGATCTGAATGGCCGGACAAGACGACAGTTTCGAACTCTTCGACCTTCGCGTCGAGGCGGTTATCCCCGAGGGCAAGCCGATCTATTGCGGCGCCAAGGCCGGCGACTATTTCGAGTTGAAGGGCGAGATGCTGTCGATGCCGGCGGGCCAGGGTTTTTCGATCTATTCGATATCAGCCGTGCTGCCGCTGCTCGCGGCAAAACAGCGCCCGACCCACAGGAACGACTGGATGACGTCGGACGCCGAGATCGCTTGTCCGGATCCGAATTGCGCCAGCCGGCTGCGGATCGTCAGGACGGGCAAGCGGCGGTTCAGCCATGCCGAGACCACGGCGGTTCCGCTGCCGAAGGAGAGTGACCAGAGATGACCGCCAAGGCATTCGAACTGAGTCCCGGCTACACGATCTCGCGCGTCATTCGCGGCGGCTGGCAGCTTGCCGGCGGGCACGGCGCGGTCGATCGCCAACAGGCGGTGAGCGACCTGATCGCCACGTTCGACGCCGGCATCTGGACCTATGATTGCGCCGATATCTATACCGGCGTCGAGGAACTGATTGGTGCGGCGCGCCTGCGCCTTGCCAATGAGCGTGGCCTCGACGCTGCCGCCAAGATGAAGGTGCACACCAAGCTGGTGCCTGACCTCGAACGGCTCTCCACGATCGGCCGCGACTACATCAGCAGCATCGTCGACCAGTCGCTGCGGCGGTTGAAGACTGAGCGCCTCGATCTTGTGCAGTTCCATTGGTGGGACTATTCGGTGCCCCGCTATGTCGATGCAATGGGCTGGCTCGACGAAATCCGCAGGGAAGGCAAGGTGCGCAATATCGGCACCACGAACTTCGACACGCTGCGGCTGGCCGAGATCCTGGCCGCGGGTGTGCCGCTGGTCAGCCAGCAATTGCAATACTCGGTGCTCGACCAGCGGCCGGCCAACAGCCTTGCAGCACTCGCCAGCCGGCATGGCGTCAGTTTCCTCTGCTACGGTTCGGTGGCGGGCGGCTTCCTTAGCGAAAAATGGCTTGGCGTTACCGAGCCGCAGACGCCGCTCGAAAACCGGTCGCTGGTCAAATACAAGCTGATCATCGATGATTTCGGCGGCTGGGAGCTTTTCCAGGAGTTGCTTCGCACACTGAAGGCCGTCGCCGACCGCCACGGCGTCGACATCGCCACCATCGCCAGCGCCTGGGTGCTGGAGCAGCCGCAAGTGGCGGCCGTCATCGTCGGCGCCCGCAACCAGGCGCACGCCCTCGCCAATGCCAGAATCATGGACATCGCGCTCGATGCCGACGACCGGGCGAGGATCGCTGCCGTAATCGCGCAAAGCCGGGGGCCGCTGGGCGACGTCTACACATTGGAACGCGACCGTCACGGCCGCCACGGCTCGATCATGCATTACAATTTGAATGCAGGCAGGAAATGAACGCGGCCATGGACGAAAACCCCTCCTTGCTTTCCCGCGCCAGCGCCGAGGTGGTCGATCTCCACCGCTTCTTCGTCGACTGGTTCAATGCGGCGAGTGCGGACAATGCAGATTTCAGGCGGTTCGAACGCGTCATGGGCGAAGGCTTCTGCATGGTTGCGCCGGATGGCCAGGTCCTCGATCGCGATGCTGCGCTTGACCATGTCAGCGCAAGCCGCGCCAGCTGCGACGGCGATTTCAGTATCTCGATCGAGGATATCCGGGCCGGCTGGCAGGCCGGCGACACGATCGTCGTCTGCTACGTCGAGGCACAGCAACGCGCCGGCAAGCACAGCCGCCGTCGCTCGAGTGCCGTTTTCACCACCAGTTCATCGGGGCCTAACGGCGTCGAATGGCGACATCTGCATGAAACCTGGCTGCAGGTGCCGGAAGGCTGAACAGGCTCAAGCGTGAATGAGAGTCGTGTAACGAAAGGGGAACAACAATGACAAAGACCATACTTCAGATCACCACCGCGCTCGCCTTGCTGACAGCGGCCGGCGCAGCGCAGGCCGCCGACTGCAAGATCACCGTCGGCCTCGTCATGGAACTGACCGGCCCGGCCGGCGAATACGGCCAGGCCGGCGCCAAGTCGGTCGAAATGGCATTCCGCGACATCAACGATGCCGGCGGCGTGCGCGGCTGCGATCTCGCGACCGACACCCGCGACAGCCAGAGCCAGGGCAACATTGCGGTCGACGCCGCAACCCAGCTCGTGCAGGTCAAGAAAGTGCCGGTGATCATAGGCGGCATCATCTCCTCGGTGTCGATCCCGATCCTGACCTCGGTCACCGCGCCGGCCAAGATCGTCCAGGTGTCGCCGGCTTCGTCGTCGCCGACGCTGACGGCGCTCGGGCGCGACGGCAAGACCAACGGCATCTTCTTCCGCACCATCACCTCGGACGCTCTGCAGGGCGTCGCCGCCGCCAAATATGCCATCGACAAGGGCTTCAAGAAGCTGTCGGTCATCCACGTCAACAACGACTTCGGCGTCAACATGGTGGCGGAATTCTCGCGTGCCTATAAGGCGCTCGGCGGCACCATCGTCTCCGACACGCCCTACAATGAAAAGCAGTCGAGCTATGCCTCTGAAGTGACCGCGGCCATGGCTGGCGAGCCAGACGGGCTTTACCTCGTCAGCACGCCTGTCGATGGCGCAACCATCGCCCGTACCTGGATTTCGCAGGGCGGCGTCCAGAAATTCCTGCTCAATGACGGCATGAACAGCCCGGATTTCATCGAATCCGTCGGCGCCGACTATTTGAAGGATGCCTATGGCACTTCTTCGGGCACCAGCCCGACCGCATCGACCGAATATTTCACCAAGAACTACAAGGAATTTTCGGGCATTGAGCCGTCGAACCCGGCGGCCGACCGGTCCTATGATGCCGGCGCCATCGTCGGCTTGGCTATCGCGATTGCCGGCTCCGAGGATCCGGCCAAGATCAAGGACGCGATGTACAAGGCGGTCGATCCGGCCGGCACACCGATCTATGCCGGCAAGGACGAGTTCGCCAAGGCGCTCGGCCTGATCAAGGACGGCAAGCCGATCCGCTACGAAGGCGTCATCGGCCCTGTAGCCTTCGACAAGTATGGCGACATCACCGGCCCGTTCCGCCTTTGGAAGATCGTCGACGGCAAGGTGACGACCGACGGCGAAATGACGACGGATGACGTCAACGCCTTGCAGGCGAAGCTTCAGTAAGCCCCTATGTCTTGTCCGGCATCGATCCCGTTTCATTGAGGTTGATGCCGGACGCTTGCATGTCCTGTTGCTGGTTATGCCAGCCTGGAAACGACCACCGCACCAGCCGTCGGCATGATCCAGGGGCAGGCATAATAATCGGTGTTGCGATTTATGGTCCCGCCAGCGGCTTCGATCCGAACCGGATGGGCCGGCCTCCAACCGTCTTCGCCATGGTGGAGCACGAGCAGCACCGCCTCGCCATCGATCATGCCAATCGCCATTTTCCAGGCCGTCGAGGCTCTTTCATATTCAACGAAGTAAGGTGATTCCGACAGCCTGCCCTTGAAGCAATCCGCGACCCGCAATTGTGCGTCGGCGCTGGTCAACGCCCGAACCCCGTCCCAGTCGCGGCGGTTGAACAGTTCGACATAGCGGCTGAGCAATTCCAGAAGTTCCGGATCGCGCTGGGGCTCCGAACGCACGATTGGCTCGCCTGACAAGGCGGCCAATTTGGAGCGGCCACGGCTCAACGCGGCCTTGACGCCACCCACGGT
This sequence comes from Mesorhizobium sp. M1334, assembly GCF_040317995.1. Classification (NCBI taxonomy): domain Bacteria; kingdom Pseudomonadati; phylum Pseudomonadota; class Alphaproteobacteria; order Hyphomicrobiales; family Phyllobacteriaceae; genus Mesorhizobium; species Mesorhizobium sp. M1334. Next base: position 68,316 of record NZ_JAMYLM010000001.1, on the reverse strand, counting down.
CGAGCCGACGAGATCGGCAATCTCTTCCAGCGAATAGTCGAAGACGTCCTTGAGCAGGACGCAGGCGCGTTCCTTGGGCGGCAGGTGGATCACCAACCGTTCCATCGCGCGATCCGCGCCCTGGGCCGCCGGCTCGACCGGCAGGATGATCTCGTCTTCGACGAAATTGGCCTCCGCATGCTGACGCACCTGCCGGCTTCGCAGGAAATCGATGCAGCGATTATGTGCAATGCGAAACAGCCAGGGGCGAAGAGCACTCGCATCGTCCAGCTTCTCGATCTTCCGATAGGCCTCGAACAGCGCCTCTTGCATCACGTCTTCGGCGTCGAGCGTCGAACCGGTCATGCGTGCACAGTAGCGGTGCAGCCGTCCACGCAAATGCGCGACTGTCTCCAGGAAGCCGGCGTAGCGGACGTCGAAAAGCCCGGTCGGGTCAAGTCTTGGCTGCATCTTCATCGGCATTCAATTCGGCGGCGGATCACAGCGGGACATAGGTCAGCGTAATGACCCCGTTCTTGAAACGGTGCGTATCTATAAGCTTCAGCTTGACCAGGGACGGGTCGACATCCTGGAAAGCGCGTTTGCCATGCCCGACGCGGGTCGGCACGATCGAGAGTTGATACTCGTCGACAAGCCTGTTGGCGAGCAGCGTCTGGTCGAGATTGCTCACTCCATACTTCAATATGTTGCCGCCGGTTTGCTGCTTGATCCTGGCGATTTCGGCAGCGACGTCGCCTTCGATCAGCGACGCGTTCCAGCTCACTGCCTTGAGGCTGCGCGAAGCGACGAGCTTGTTCAGCCCGTTCATGCGGTCCATGTACTTGCTGCCTTTGACCTGCGGCCAACGCGCCGAAAACATTTCATAGGTGATGCGGCCGAGCAGGAAAAAATCCGCCTCGCCGGCCTTTTCATATGAGTGTTCCTTCATCTCCTCGTCGAAGAAGGGCGAGGCCCATTCCATTGGTGCTTCGATGACGCCGTCCAGCGAAATGAAGCTGCCTACGATTAATTTTCTCATCGCGTGTCTCCGGTTGCGCAACAGGCATTCCGTCGGATCCAAAAACCGGCGCAAACGAACCGGCCCGACGGATGACCACAGGATGCAGTGCCTAAGACGTTTCCGGTTCGACGTTGGATACGCGTGAGGATCGTATGAGCTAATAAAGCGGCTTGGCCATGTGCCGGGGGGTCGGCCATTCCGTCGTTATCCCCGGCTGCACCGGCCGCTCGAGATAGGTCGACAGCACGACGTAGCTTCGGGTCGAGGTGACACCAGGCGTTTCGTAGAGGCGCGACAACAGGCCTTCGAGTGCCCGCGTGTCCTCGGTGCGGACCTTGATCAGCATGCATGTGTCGCCGGCCACCGAATGAATCTCCTCGACTTCGGGGTGTTCGGAGATTGCCATCAGCTCCGGCGTCTTGCCCCACCCCTTGGTGTCGATATGGACGAAGGCAAGCAGCGGCTTGTGCACCGCCTTGGGATCGATGATGACCGCGGTGTTGCGGATGGCGCCGCTGCGCCGGAGGCGCTTGACGCGTTCATGGGCTGCCGGCGGTGAAAGGCCGACCCGGTCGCCGAGCTCGGCATAGCTGATCGTGGCGTCGTCGACCAGAACGCCTAATATTTTTCGGTCGGTTGCATCGATATCGCGGGCGGCAGGCCTGTTCTGCGGAATGCCATCTGTTTCTTCATCCATAATGAAATTCCCTATTGATGCAGAATTTAATACGGCCATTATCGCCCTATGTCGAATAGTGATCAAGTCGCAACATTTACGGTAAGGCCGCCTATCCCGGCGCTCGCTTACCTCCTCACCGGATGCATTGCCGTGATCGGCTCGAACTCGCTGGTGCTCGGTCCGATCGCACCGGCGGTGGCCGCGTCCTTCGGCACAAGCGTGCCGGCGGTTATGATCGCGTCCGCCGCGTTCGGGCTCGGTACGTCGGCGAGCGCCTTGTTCCTGGCGCGCTATATCGACCGGCTTGGTGCCCGCCGCATGCTGCAAGGAGCGTTGCTGCTGCTGGCGATAGCGCTCGTCGCCAGCGCTGCTGCGCCGATGGTGACGGCGCTGGTCGCGGCCCAGCTTCTCGCCGGCATCGCTGCAGGTGTCGCCATGCCGGCAATCTACGCCAGCTCCGCCGCGATTGCACCGCCCGGCCGCGAAAGCGGCACCATAGGCGTGGTGCTGACCGGCTGGACGCTGAGCATGGTCGCCGGGGTTTCGCTGTCGGCCGTACTTGCCGACCTGGTGCATTGGCGCGCCGTTTTCGCGGCGGTCGCGGTACTCTCAGCACTCGCATTGGCAAGCCTGACGCTGACGTCGCTGAGCGATGTCAGGAAGAGCGGCCCGGCGCCGACGCCGCTGGGCGCCTTGAGCGTCCCCGGCATAGTGCCGCTTCTGGTTGCCTGCGCCGCATTCATGACCGCGTTCTACGGTGTCTATGGCTATCTTGGCGATCACCTTCACAATGGCTTGGGACGGCCGGTCAGCGCCAACGGGCTGGCCGCGCTCGCTTATGGCGCCGGATTTGGTGCGGCGGCACTTCTTGACGGCGTTATCGACCGCCTGGGCGCGCGGCGTATCATGCCATTTGCCTACCTGCTCGTCGCGGCCGTCTATGTCGCGATTGCCGCGGCGAGCAGTAGTTTCCATCTGACCATAGCGATGATAGCCGTCTGGGGCCTTGCCAATCATTTCGGGCTGAACGTCCTGGTGATGCGCCTGTCCGCGCTCGATCCTGCGCGGCGCGGCACGATCATGGGCTTGAACAGCGCGGTGACCTACCTCGCCGTGTTCGTCGGCACCACGGCGTTCGGACCGCTTTATTCCACATTCGGTTTTGCGACGTCGGCGGTGGTTGCAGCCCTGCTCATGCTGATCGCTGCTGTGGCAGCGGCGTGGCGTTCGCCGAAGCTATAGCGCAGCAAGGCTTGCGTCTCGGCCCCGTCCATCGATAGATGCTTGGTGGATGGACGATACAACGCTTGAGACAACCGCCGATCCCTTGCCGCACGAGCTGGCTTTTCTCGGAGAGCGGCTTGCTGCGTTCAACGACAGCGATGTCGGCGCCTCCCGCAGGAAGGCATTGGCCGTGTTCGTGCGCGATGAGCACGGCGTTATTGTCGCCGGCATCTCGGGATACACCGCCTGGGGCTGGCTCTATGTGCAATGGCTCTGGGTCGATGAAAAACTGCGCGGCCACGGCATGGCCGGCAGGATGCTCGAGGCGGCCGAGAGGGAGGCGATCGCGCGCGACTGTCACGGCGCCTGGATCGACACGTTCAATCCCAAGGCGGCCAAGGCCTATGAGCGCCACGGCTACCGGCCGTTCGGTGCGCTCGCCGACTTTCCCATCGGCCGCAGCCGCATCTTCTTACAGAAGAACCTGAAGCACGATTAGCCGGCGAGCCGCCCTCCGCGCATCGGCTGCGGCACGCCGGTCGTGCTGGGGAAGCTGATCGGCAAGCCCCTAAGCACGCGCACTGCCAGGAAGGCAAAACACTCCGCCTCCACCGCATCGCCCTTCCAGCCCATAGCCTCGGCCGGCACGGCCTCGACACCGGCGCGGCTGGCAAGCATGGCCATGATCGTTGGATTGTGGCGCCCGCCGCCGCTGATCACCAGCCGCTTCGGCCGGCGCGGCAGAAGATCGAGCCCCTTGCCGACCGCGGCCGCGGTGAAGGCCGTCAGCAGTGCTGCGCCATCCTCGGCATTCATCCCGTCCGCCATCGAGGCGTCGAAATCGAAACGGTCCAGCGATTTCGGGTAAGGCTTGGTCAAATACGGGTGCTGCAGGAGCTTGGCCAGCCGTGACTCGTCGACCGTCCCGGCGCGGGCCAGCGCGCCGTCGCGGTCCATTTCGCCAAGACCCTTCGATTTGATGAAGTCGTTCAGCGGTGCGTTGGCGGGCCCGGTGTCGAAGGCAACAATATTGTCCATGCCGTCCCACCAGGTGATGTTGGCGACGCCGCCGAGATTAAGCACCGCCGTGTCGCCGCTGGCGTCTGCCTCGCGCAGTAGCGCGGCGTGATAGGCGGCCGAGAGCGGCGCACCCTGGCCGCCGGCGCGCATGTCGGCCGAGCGGAAGTCATAGGCGACTTTGGTGCCCAGGATGGCATGCATCAGCTCGCCGTCGCCGAGCTGGCGGGTCTGGCCCAGTCGGCCCACCTGCGGGGCACGGTGCAGCACGGTCTGGCCATGGAAGCCGACGACGCCGATATCGGCCATGGTCAGGCCCTGACTTTCGACAAGATCCCTCACCGGGGCGGATTGGGCGCGCGTCAGTGCCTCCTCTGCCTCACGAAAAATCGCCGGTTCCGGTCCGGTGAAATTCCAGATCCTGGCCTGGCGCAACGTCTCCTCCAACAGGCTGCGGATCGATCTGGGGTAGGGTGCCAGCGTGTAGGTGCCGAAATCCGCGATCCGTTCGCCGTCGGTCTTGATCAGCGCGACGTCGATATTGCCGTCCAGCACGGTGCCGGTCATCAGGCCGACAGCCCACATTGGTTCGCCATTTTTCGCAATCATGCTTGTCAGGCTCCGTTGACGAGATCGCCGATCGATTGCCTTAGCGCTGCGATCCCGCTGTTGAAATGACGTGTCGGATGGATCCGGTTGGTGAGCAAGGTCCATGCTCTGCCTTTGTCGAAGTCGACCCAAAGCCCGGTGCCGGTGAAGCCGGTATGGCCAATTGTGCCGGGGCTGCACAGCCGGCCGCCGGACCAGCCTTCGTAAGGCCGCTCCCAGCCATGGGTGCGGGTTGCCGACACGGGCGTGCGCATCAGCGCTATTGAACGCTCGGATGCGCCGCTCCCGTCCAGCAGCCCTAGCGCAAAATCGAGGATCGCGGCCGCCGTTCCGAACAGCCCGGCGTGACCGGCCCCTTGCAATGCCGAGCAATTGTCGTCGTGGACCTCGCCGCAGAGAACACGATGGCGCCATGTGCAGTCTTCCGTGGCCGCCGCGCGATCCGGTTCGGTGGAGAACGCGAAGCCCGGACCGGGATCCATGTCGCGAATGGTCTTGCCGGACAGGCGCTCCAGGACGAAGCCGAGCAGAATGAAGTTGATATCGGAATAGACCGGCTCCCCGGCCTGCCACTCGCGCTGCAGGACAAAGGCGCGCAACAGCTCGGGATCGCGGCCATAGGTGTAGATCGGCGCGACGGCGGGAAACGGCGTCTGATGACCGAGACACTGGCGAAACGTCACCTTCCGTTCCCAGGCTTTTTCGTCATATTGGCGAAGGTCGGGCAGGACCGAAATCAGCGGCGCGTCGAGGTCGATGACGCCTTCCTCCGCCAGTGCCAGGATGCGCGGCGTCGTAAAAATGACTTTGGTCAGCGACGCCAGGTCGAACCAGGTCTCGGCATGCATCGGCCGCACCTTCGGCACACGCTGGGCCGAGCCGATTGCCCGGACGATGCGTTGACCGTCCCGGTCGACCACGCCGAGCACGCCGCCCGGAATGCGCGACGCAGCCACGGCCGCTTCGAGCGGGGCGAATGCGCGGTCGAAGAGATCATGGTCGATCAATTGCGGCTCCGTCTGAAAGGCAGCGAGGAGGCTGTCCGTCTGACTCTGCATGCTTTCGGGTGATAGTCATCACACGTCCACCCTCGCTCTATGATCCGGCCCGAATTGCTGCCAGTTGGCCGGGCCTGGCTCAAATCCCAGCGGACGCACGAGCGAGGGGACCTGGCGCGTGTCCAGCTCGAAACGTTCATGGCGCCGGTCTATGGAGGGAACGGCCGCGATAAGCTGTTTGGTATAGGAGTGCTTCGGCTCCGAGAGCACCGATCTGGCATCGCCGATCTCGACGATCTGGCCGGCATAGATGACCGCGATGCGATGGGCGATCCGCTCGACGACAGCCATGTCATGCGAGATGAACAGATAGGCCAGCCCGAATTCACGCTGCAGCTCGATCAAAAGCTCCAGCACCCTGGCCTGCACCGACACATCGAGCGCCGAAACCGCTTCGTCGAGGACGACAACCGAAGGATTGAGCATCAGCGCGCGAGCGATGCACAGGCGTTGCCGCTGGCCGCCGGAGAATTCGTGCGGATAGCGCTGCAGGCTGTTTTCCGGAAGGCCGACCCGTTTCAACAGCGCGGCCATTTTCGCCCGCATTTCAGCAGTTATCCGTCCGCCGGTAGCGATCACCGGCTCTGCGAGGATGCTTTCGATGGTGAGTCTGGGATTGAGCGAGCCATAGGGATTCTGGAACACCATCTGCACGGGAAGGGCGCTCTGCCCGGCGGAGGCCTTACGCGCGCTGCCCGAGATCGTGCCGTGCGTCGGGCGCACCAGCCCCAGAATCGCGCGGGCGGTGGTGGACTTTCCGGAACCGCTCTCGCCGACGACCGCCAATGTCTCGCCCGGCATTAGCTCGAAATCCACCCCGTCCACTGCGTGCACGGCACCGCTGACGCGGCTGAAAAACCCAGCCTTGACCGGAAACCGCACCACGAGGCCATTGACCGTCAGCGCCGGCTCGGCAGCTTTTTGCGTTTCGCGTCGCACGTCCTTGCGTGCGGCACTGCCGCCGGCGAAATGCGGCACCGCATGAAGCAGATGCCGCGTATAGGGATGCTGCGGATTGTCCAATATCTGGTTCAGCGCGCCCTGCTCGACAGCTTCTCCGCTTTGCATCACCATGACCTTGTCAGCGATGCCTGCAACCAGACCGATGTCGTGGGTGATGAAGATCATCGACATCCCGGTTTCCTGCTTCAACTCGGCGAGCAGCGCCATGATCTGCGCCTGCACCGTAACATCCAGCGCCGTCGTTGGTTCGTCGGCAATGAGCAGGCGCGGGTTGCAAGCGAGCGCCATGGCGATCATCACCCGCTGCAACATGCCGCCCGAAAGCTGGTTGGGCGTGTATTTCAGTCGCCGTGCAGCGTCGGGAATACGCACGCGGTCGAGCGCGTCCTTGGCCGCCGCCGTCGCCTGCCGGCCGGTCAGGCCGCGATGCAGGCGAAACGATTCCTCGATCTGCCTGCCGATGGTCAGCACCGGATTGAGCGAGCTCATCGGCTCCTGGAAGATCATGCCGATTTCACCGCCGCGGATCTTCGTCAGTTGCGGCTCGTCCGCGGCGGTCAGGTCGAAAATGCTGTTGTCGACCCGCTTCAGCTTGATCGAGCCCGCGGTGATGCGGCCGCCGCCATAATCGACAAGGCGATTGATCGACAGCGCCGTGACCGATTTGCCCGAGCCGCTTTCGCCGACGATTGCCAATGTCTCGCCGTCGGCGAGATCGAAGCTGACGCCGCGCACGACCTCATTGGCTTTCGGGTTGCGGCCGAAGCCGACGCGCAATCCGCTGACGGACAGCAGCGGGATCATGCGATCGATCTCCGCATCTTCGGGTCGAGGACATCACGCAACGCATCGCCGAGCAGGTTGAAACCGAGGATGCTGATCATGATCGCCACGCCCGGGAAGATCATCAGCCAGGGAGCTGTCTCCATCAGATTGCGGCTGTCGCTCAGCATCAGACCGAGCGACGCGGCGGGCGGCTGCGTGCCTAGCCCGAGGAAGCTTAAGCCGGCCTCGGTCAGCAGTGCCCAGGCCAGCGCCAGCGTCACCTGAACCGTCAGTGGCGCCACCAGATTGAGCAGCAGATGCCGTGTTACGATATAGCCCGCACTGCTGCCGAACGTGCGGGCCGCGTCGACGAACTCGCGCGCCTTGAGCGACAGAGCCGGACCTCGCACGACGCGCGTGAAGATCGGCGTGTAGACGATGGCGATGGCAATGACGCTGGTCGAGGTTCCCGGTCCAGCAACCGCGACGATCAGCAGCGCCAGCAGGATCGCCGGGAACGCCAGCACAACGTCCATGATGCGCATCACCAAGCCGTCCCAGCGGCGCCCGAACCAGGCTGCCGCCAGCCCGAGCACGATGCCGGCCAGTGTCGCGAAGGCGACCGAAAGGAAGGCCACGATGAAGGACTGGCCGATCCCGGTCATCAGCCGACTTGCGACATCGCGGCCGAAAAGGTCCGTGCCCATCCAGTAGGTGCCGTCAGGCGCATGCAGTCGCTCGACCCGGTGCTGCGTCAGCGGATTGTGCGGCGTCAGCCCCAGCATGCCAAGCACGGCAAGCAGCAGATAAAGCGCAACGATGGCACCGCCGATGCGGCCGCTGGGATGCGCAAATATAGCCCGCAATGTCGCCATCAGTGCTCGCTTAGCCGGATACGCGGGTCGAGCGCGACATAGGCGAGGTCGACGAGGAGATTGACGATCATGAAGTTAAAGGCGATGAACAGCACGCTTCCCTGCACCAGCGCGTAGTCGCGCTGCAGGATGGCATCCAGCACCATACGGCCGAGACCGGGCAGCGCAAATATCTGCTCGACGATGACTGCCCCGCCCAGCAGATAGCCGAACTCTATGCCGCTCAGCGTCACGACCGGGATGAGCGCGTTGGGCAAAGCATGCCGCCAGATGACGCCGCGCGCCGAAACGCCTTTGCTGCGCGCCGTCCTGACATAGTCGTCGCAGAGCACATCGAGCATCGCCGAACGCGATATGCGGGTCACCGAAGCCGCGAAGGCAAATCCAAGCGTGACCGCAGGCAGCAACAGTTGGCCGAGATTGCGCAGCGGATCCTGCCACAGCGGCGAAAACTCGCCCATCGCCGGCAAAACGCCGAACCCCGCCGACAGTGTGTAGATGATCAGCAGGGCAAGGACAAAGTTCGGCGTCGACTGCCCGATCATTGCGACAACGCGCACGCCGAGGTCGGACAGCTTTTCATTATGGGTGGCGGCAAAAATCCCGGCCGGCATGCCGACAACCAGGGCGATGACCATCGAAAGCAGGGCGAGCTCCAACGTTAGCGGGAAACGCTCGAGGATGACGTCGAGCACCGGCCTGCCATAGGTGGACGAAATGCCGAGATTACCTTGGAAAAGACCAAGCAGCCAGCGCCAGTACTGGATGAACCAGGGCTGGTCGATGCCGAAATAAGCTGCAAGCGCATCGCGCTGCTGCGGCGTCAGCAGGCCGGCTTCGGTCCCCAGCATTGCCGTGATCGAATCGCCCGGAACCATCCTGATCGCCAGGAACACGACGATGGACACGCCAAGCAGGACGAGAGGGAAGGTTGCCAGTCGCCGCATCAGATAGTTCACGCGAAGAATACCCTCTCGTCCGGCACCAAAGCAGCTACTGGATCGTCACTTTGGCGAGGCTGAACAGCGAACCTGTCGGCACCGGTTCGAATCCTGCGATATTTTTCTGCTGTGCCGTGTAGCTGTAGGACGTGTAGAGCCAGATCCAGGGCGACATCTCAGTGATGTGCTTCTCGAAGTCGGCGAAGATCGCTTTGCGCGCTGCCGGGTCGGTCTCGCTGCGGCCCTTCTGCATCAGACTGTCCAGCGTATCGTCGATATAGTTCGCGACCTTCTGCAGATTGCCCGTCTTGGTCCAGTAACGGTTGTACATAGTGTAGGGATCGGCCCTGCCGCCGTTCAGGGCGATGGCCATGTCGAAATCGCCCTTCAGCCAGGCATCGACATAGACGTTGAGCTCCATCATTTTGATGTCGAGCTTGACGCCGATTTCTGCGAGTTGCGACTGGATGACCTGGGCTTCCGCCGCTGCCGTCGGCGGCTCGCCGGTGGCGCCGATCACGGTCGCCGAAAAACCGTCGGCGTAGCCCGCTTCGGCCATCAGCTGCTTGGCTTTCTCGACGTCGCGCTTATAGCAGAACAACTGGCTCGGATCGGTCGCCAGGGCCGGGATAGTCAGCGGGCCGGTGACTTTGCCTTCACCGAGCGAGGCGGTGTCCAGCACTTCCTGCCGGTCGATGGCGCAGGAAATCGCCTGACGCACCTTGAGTTCGGTCATCGGCTTGCGGGAAGGATTGAGCTGCAGCACGTGGTAGGCAAGCACCGGCACACGGTTCAACTGCAGGCTGGCTTCCTTGGGCACAAGCGTGGCGACAAGCGGATCGTTGAGCAGGGCAAAATCGATCTGCTTGCTGCGCATTGCCGCCAGGATCGCCGTCTCGTCCGGCAGCACGCTGATCTCGATGCCGTCGACGCCGGTCGTGCCGCCCGCCCAATCCTTGTTGGCGACAAGCACTTCCTTGGAATTCGGATCCCACTTTTCCAACTTGAACGGACCCGAGCCGATCGTCGTCGTGCCGATCGAGCCGGCCGTGATTTCGCTTGCCGGGACGATCGCGGCGTTGACGTCGCTCATCGCGGTCAGGATCGGCACATCCGGCTGCGACAGGTGGAACACGACGGTGGCTGGATCGGGTGTGTCGATGCTGGCGATCGAGAGAAAGTTGGCACGCGCGGCCGCGCCGGTCTTCTCGTCGAGTATGCGCTCGAACGATGCCTTGACATCGGCCGAGGTCACGGCGGCGCCGTTCTGGAATTTTGCTTTCGGATTGAGTTTGAAACTCAGCTCCTTGCCGTCCGGCGAGAACTGCCATGAATCGGCAATCGCGGGCGTGATTTGCAGGTTTGCGTCGAGCCGCACCAGTGGCTCATAGATCAGTTCCAGCAGCCGCAGTGAGGAGAATGCCGTCTGCTTGTGCGGATCAAGACCGGTGGCGTCCTGCGACCACGCCATATGCAGCGTCGCCGCACTCGCCTGCGCCGGTAGCGCGGCGATGCCAACCATTGCCGCGAGTGCCATGCCGGAAAGCAGTTTCTTGCCAATGTGCCGTACCATTGTCGTCTCCCATTATTGTTAAACCTGATGCCTTGCAGTTCCCCGGACCGCTTCAAAGGGACACACGTCCCGGAACATCGGCCCAGTATCCATGCGGTCTTACACCGTCTTTTCGCCTATCGCCTTGCGCAGGAAACCTCCCGCGTTGGCAAGCGTCTTACGTGCTTCTTCGACGCCCATGCCGGTGATCGTCACCAGGATTGCCAGTTTTACATCATTGCCGGTCTGGTCGAGTGCCTGTCGTGCCTGCTGTGCCGCGCAGCCGGTCGTCTGCATCACGATCCTGACCGCCCTGGCGACAAGCTTCTTGTTGCTTGGATTGAGGTCAACCATGAGGTTCTGATAGCTCTTGCCGATGCGGATCATGCTGGCGGTAGACAGCATGTTGAGCACCAGCTTTTGCGCGGTTCCCGATTTCAGTCGGGTCGAGCCGGTGAGAACCTCCGGGCCGACCACCGGAGAGATGGCAATGTCGGCTATGCCGGCGATGGTCGATCGCGGATTGCAGGACAGCGCCACCGTGGTCGCTCCCACCTGCTTGGCATAGGTCAGGCCGCCGATGACGTAGGGCGTGCGCCCGCTGACAGCGATGCCGACCACCACATCGTCGGCGGTCAGCTTGATGTCCTGCAATGCCTTTACACCCTGTTTCGGGTCATCCTCGGCGCCTTCCGCGGAGCGCACCAGCGCGTCGTCGCCGCCGGCGATCAGGCCCACCACCATGTCCTCGGGTACGCCGAAGGTCGGCGGACATTCCGAGGCGTCGAGGACGCCGAGCCGGCCGCTGGTGCCAGCGCCCACATAGACAAGGCGCGCACCCTTCTGGAACGCGCTCTCGATCCGGTCCACGGCAGCAGCAATCTCAGGAATGACCTTCTCGACGGCGGCCGCGACGCCTTTATCTTCGTCATTGATCTTGCGCAGCACCTCGATGGTCGGCAACAGGTCGATGTCGATGGTTCTCGGGTTGCGGTCCTCGGAAACCAGCCGCTCCAACTCCGACATCAACCCGTGTTCGACCACTTGCTTACTTTCAATCTGCCGTGAGCGGGAACGCGATGCCGTGCCGGGCGACGTCCAGTACCCGCGGCAGGCGACCGGCTGTCCTGTTTCTGCTTAGTTAACTTTTTAGAATTCGGTATTCCCGGTGTCAACGGATTGTAGGAATAAAATATTCCTCTTTGAGTAGCGCATTACTCGCCGCAAAGCGACTTTCTGGCCAGGACTATGGCTCCCGAAACCGCATCGCCGTCGGCCGGCTTCAGCCGTCGGCGGACGTCGGGAGCGAGCCATGGCTCAAGCGGGCTGGACAACCCTCCGAGCAACGTAACCCGCGGCGCGCCTTTTTCGAACAGCACCCGCACGAAGGTGTCGATCTGCTCGGCAGCGCCTTGCACGATCCGCCGACCGGCCGGATCACCCTGGTCGGCATGGCGGATCACCATCGGCGCCATGGCGGCATAGTCCGTCGCACTGGCGCGGTCCATCCAGGTCACCGCCTCGAATGGATCGTCCTTGAAGCGCTGCATCACCTCGGCCAGCAGCGCCGTCCGCTCATGCCTGCCGTCATGGGCGCGCAAGGCAAGCTGCACTGCCTTCAGTCCGAGATCGGCGCCGCTGCCCTCGTCGGAAATCGGAAAACCGTAGCCGCCGACACGCAGGTCGCGCCCTTCGACAAAGCCGAGCCCAATAGAGCCCGTGCCGGCTATGACTATGGCGCCATCCTGGCCCGAATGCGCGCCCAGGCAAGCCGCGACGCCGTCGCTGACGAAGTCGAGACTTGCAAAGGGATGGGAGATCGCACGAAACGCCTCAAGCGACCCCTTGCGGCCGATGCCGGCAAGACCGACGCCGGCACGGATCCTGGCGATTTTCGTCGCCGTGAACCCTGCCTCTTTGATCGCAGCACCGAAGGCTGTGGCAACGGAGGCCCAGGCCGCCTCTATACCGAGCCGCGTTGTCGCCGGACCTGAGAGACCTTGCCCGAGCACGGTTCCCGCCTCGTCTTCGATACGCGCCCGACAGCCGGTTCCGCCGCCATCGACGCCCAGGAAATAATGCGAAGACGCCGCGCCGGCACTCATCCACTTATCCGCTCGATCTGGGCGCCGCAAAGCCGGAGCTTGCGGTCCAGCTGCTCATAGCCGCGATCGAGATGATAGACGCGGTTGATCGTCGTCTCGCCCTGGGACACCAGCGCTGCCAGCACCAGCGAGACGGAGGCGCGCAGGTCGGTGGCCATCACTTGCGCGCCCTTCAGCTTCTCGCCTCCGCGCACCAGCGCCATGGTGCCTTGCAGCTTGATGTTGGCGCCGAGCCGCATCAGTTCAGGCACATGCATGAAGCGGTTCTCGAAGATCGTCTCACGCAACAGCGAAGCGCCCTCGGCACAGCACATCAACGCCATGAACTGCGCTTGGAGATCGGTCGGAAAGCCCGGATAGGGCTCCGTCGTCACATCGACGGCTTTGAGCGGCCCGTCTCTCGATACGATCAGCCCGCGGTCGCCCGGCCAGATTTTCACACCGGCTGTTTCGAGCAGCTGGACGACGGATGCCATGTGCTCGAGCCGCGCGTGGGTCAGCTCGAGCTGACCGCCGGTGATAGCCGCCGCGACGGCATAGGTGCCGGCCTCTATCCGGTCCGGTATGATGTCGTGCGTGGCGGCGCGCCAGCCTGTGCCGCCCGCGATCAGGATACGGTGCGTGCCGGCGCCCTCGATTCGCGCGCCCATGGCGTTCAAGCAGGCGGCAAGGTCGGCCACCTCCGGTTCGCGCGCCGCATTGAGGATCTCGGTTTCGCCCTTTGCAGTCGTCGCTGCCATCATCGCCGTTTCGGTCGCGCCGACCGACGGTAAGCTCAAAACGATACGCGCGCCTTTCAGTCCGCCCGGCGCGGACGCGACGATCAGCCCGTTTTCGATCGCAATGTCGGCGCCAAGTGCGGCAAGTGCGGCGACATGCATGTCGACCGGCCGTGCGCCGATCGCGCAGCCGCCGGGCAGCGAAACCCTGGCGTGGCCGAAGCGGGCAAGCAGCGGGCCGAGCACCAGCACTGTCGCGCGCATGCGCCTGACGGTATCGTAGGTTGTCTCCTTGGAGACGGCAGCACTGGTGTTGATCGTTGCGGCGTGTGCCGATCTGGTGACCTGGGCGCCGTGGAGCCTGACGACGCCAAGCATGTTTCCGACGTCGGTCACCGCAGGCAGGTTGGTCAGTTGCAGCGGATAAGGGCTGAGCAACGCCGCCGCTATTTGCGGCAAGGCCGCGTTCTTGGCGCCGGAGATCGTCACCGCGCCCTCAAGCCTGTGCCCGCCGACGATCCGCAATTTATCCATGACTCTGACCTAATCCCGAGCTGTCGGCGAGTCTACGATCTTTCGTGGCCGAATCGTCGACATGCCCGAAGGCTGGCCGCAACCGCACCGGTAGAGATTTGATGGATCATTCTTGGCTGTCAATCAGAGACGGAATAATTTATTCCTTGGTTTGGCATTGTCCGTGACTGGCAACAGGTGAACGCATGTCCGTCCTGAAGAAGATCGAGGCCAAGCTCGAAGTCATGGCGCCCGGCGACCGCGAGATCGGTCGGTATATCGTCGATAATCCCGACCAGATGCTGCGCCTGTCGACGGCGGCGCTTGCCGCCGAGATCGGCCGCAGCCAGTCGAGCGTCGTCAAGTTCAGCCAGAAGCTCGGCTATGCCAGCTATCAGGAGCTCAAGCTCGCCGTCAGCGAGGCCAAGTCGCAGGAATGGCACGTGCCGGCCGGCATGATCCACGGTTCGATCGAGGTCGGCGACAGCTATCTGGTCATCCTGCGCAAGCTGATCGGCAGCAAGCTTTTGTCGATGCAACAGACGGTCGCGGCCAACACCGAGCAGGAAATCGGCAAGGCCCTCGAAGCGTTGAACGGTGCGCGCCGCATTCATTTGGCAGGCGTCGGCGCATCCTCGCTGGTGGCGCGCGATTTCTCATACAAGCTGATGAAGCTCGGCCGCAACGTGCTGCACGACAGCGACAGCCATGTGCAAATGGCCAATGTCTCGACGCTTGGACGAGGCGACGCGTTATTCGCGCTCTCCTATTCCGGGGCGAGCATCGAAACCCTGCGGATAGCTGAACTCGCACATAAACGCGGCACCACCGTTATCGCCGTCACCGGGCTTCGCGACAATCCGCTGAGCCGGGTTGCCGACATTCGCCTCCACACGATCGCCGATGAAGAGCGCGCGCGCTCTTCATCGATAACCGCGCGTGATGCACAACTGACGCTAACCGACCTGCTGTTCATCCTGCTTGTGCAGAAGCAGCCTGACGCCAATGAATATGTCCACAACAGCGAATTGGCCGTCTCGGTGCTGAAGGCTTAGCTGTCTTCGGCATGGCGTTAAGGCCTCTGTTCCTCCCTGATGCTGCACGTCGACAAGAGCAAGTTTCGCCCTCCGAAGTAGCTTTCTTCAATGCGCTCACACGCTCTCCGGCCGGCAGAGCCGCGGGAGCGCCGATTGGTCAAACGCCGCCATGGCAAACCACTGTTGACAAGATCATCTGTTGTTTCATACATCGAGTTCAGCCTCGAATTTGGCGGGCCAGGTGAGACGATGGACGACCTTGGAGCACAAGAACAAGCGGTTCTCGACCTCATTGCGGCGAATCCGTTCTCCGGCCAGCAGGATATTGCAACCGCGCTCGGCATTGCCCGCTCGACGGTCGCCGCCCACATCGTGCAACTCATCAACAAGGGCTACATTCTCGGCCGCGGCTATGTCTTGCCGGCGTCCAAACGTATGGTCTGCATCGGCGGCGCGGTGCTCGACCGCAAATACCACGCCAAGAAGGATTTGATCTTCGAGACATCGAACCCGGTCGACGGCCATCGCAGCTTCGGCGGGGTTGCCCGCAACGTCGCGGAAAACCTTGCCCGCCTCGGTGTCGACATAAGCTTCGTCTCGATCGTCGGTGAGGATGAAACCGGCCGCGCGCTGGTGCGGCATTTGCGTGACTTCGGCGCCGATGTCAGCCAGGTCATCACCACCACGGAGCGGCCGACGGCCGAATACGCGGCCATCCTCGACCGCAACAACGATCTCGTGCTCGGCATCGCCGACATGGAGATCTTTGATCTGTTTTTGCCGTCCTATCTCGACCGTTTCTGGCCGCATCTGGCTTCGGCGACATGGGTGTTCATCGACTGCAACCTGCCGGCCGCGACCATCGCAGCGCTGATCTCGCGCAAGCACGGTGCGCGCTTCAAGCTCGCAGTCGACACGGTATCGTCGCCGAAGTCGGCGCGCCTGTCAAAGGACCTGACCGGCATCGATCTTCTGTTCACCAACCATGACGAGGCCAATACGATGCTCGGTGTGACGGATGCCGACAAGCGGCTGACGCCGGAGGGAGCAGCAGCAGGGCTGCGCGCGGCCGGCGCCGCCGAAGTGATCGTGACCGCAGGCGCGCATGGATTTGCCGTTGCGACCGAGAGCGGTGTGACGGCCATGCGCTCCGTCCCGGCGCAGGCCGTCGACATCACCGGCGCCGGTGACGCGATGATCGCCGGCACCCTGTACAAGGTGCTTTCGGGTGAGCCGGTCGCTCATGCCGTGCGCACCGGCGCGCTGCTTGCCACACTGACCACCGAGAGCGAATCCAGCGTCCACCCCGATCTGTCGCCGCGCTTCCTTGCCGCCGGCATGTACCGCCTTCCTGCCTGAAAGCGAGATGATATGAAACCTTCCCTTGTCCATTTGAACGATGAAGTCGCTGCTGCGCTTGATAAGGGCCGCGCGGTGGTGGCATTGGAATCGACGATTATCACCCACGGCATGCCATATCCGGCCAATCTGGAAACTGCCCGTGGTGTCGAGACCGTCGTGCGTGAAGACGGCGCCGTGCCCGCCACGATCGCAGTGGTCGCCGGCAAGATCAAGGTTGGCCTCGACGACCGTGAACTGGAAGAGCTGGCAGCGGCAAAGGGTGTGGTCAAGGCTTCCGGGCGCGATCTCGCCGCAATCATGGTGCGCGGCGGCTCGGCCGGAACCACCGTCTCGGCGACGATGCGGATTGCCGCTTTAGCAGGGATCGGTATTTTCGCGACCGGCGGCGTCGGTGGCGTGCATCGCGGCGCCGAAGCCACTTTCGATATCTCCGCTGACCTGACCGAACTCGGCCAGACCGGCACGACCGTCGTCTGCGCCGGGGTTAAGTCGATACTCGATATTGCGAAGACGCTGGAATATCTGGAAACTCAGCGCGTGCCGGTCATTGCCTATGGGAGCGATGATTTTCCGGCTTTCTACACCCGCTCCAGCGGGCTCAAGGCCGACCATCGCCTCGATACCCCCGACGAGGTCGCGCGAGCCATGCTGCTGCATGACGAGATGGAATCCGGCACCGGCATTCTCGTCGCCAACCCGATTCCCGAAGCGGACGCGCTCGATCCGGCGTTCATCGACGGCACGATCGCAGCGGCCGTGGCTGAGGCTGAGAAGCGCGGCATCGGGCGCAAGGAACTGACGCCGTTTCTGCTCGCCCGCATCAACGAGCTTTCACAAGGCCGCAGCCTGAAGGCCAACATCGCGCTTGTCCGCAACAACGCCGCGCTTGCTGCCCGTATCGCAGTTGCGCATGCGGAATTGAAGGGCGCGACCAGATAGAGACAGCGTCCGGCCAGCGCTACGTGCCTTCGATTTCAGCCCGGCACGAGGTCGAAGATGCGCCCGGCATTGAGGATGTTGTTCGGGTCGAAGGCCGCTTTCAGGCGGCGCATGGCCGCGATCTCGGCGTCGCTGCGCACCAGATGCAGCCATTCCTTCTTGTCGAGGCCGATGCCATGCTCGGCCGAGACGCCGCCGCCAGCCGTGGCCACACCCCGGTAGATGATCCCGTATGCGGCCGCCGGATCCACGGTGCGGACCTGGTAGTGCAGATTGCCGTCGCCGAGATGGCCGAAGACGTAGATGTCGGCGCTCGGGTCGACGGCTTTGATAGCGGCTTCCGTCTCGCGCAGAAAAGTCGCCATTTTCGCCAGCGGGATGCTGACATCGACGCTAATCAGTCCTGCCATCGAAAACAGAAAACGGTTGGCCTCCTCGCGCACCGCCCAGAGCGCCCGGAATTCGCGCGGCGATTGCGAGACGACGACGTCGTCGATCACGTCGTCCTCGACCGCCTGCATCAGCACCGCGGCAAAGCGGTCGCCGTCGCGGTCCGGCTCGTTGCCCTGTATCTCGGCCAGCACATAGACGGGCGAGCCGACCGGCAGCGGCGCCGACGCCTCCATGCCGGCGATCATGGCGCCATAGAGCGGTGCGAAATTCACATCATAGGCCGAGAGCAACGGCCCAAGCTTCTGCCGGAGCTGCGCAAGCAGCGCGATCGCCGCGTCGAGCGATGGAAGTGCGCAGAAGGCATTGACCTCGGTGGCAGGTTTGGGATGCAGCCGCAGGCAGGCGCGCGTGACGACGCCGAGCGTGCCTTCGCTGCCGATGAAGAGCTGGTTGAGATCATAGCCGGAATTGTCCTTTGGCAAGCCCTTGAGCGACGTGAGCACACTGCCGTCGGCAAGCACCGCCTCCAGCCCAAGCACCTGCGCCCGGTACATGCCGTAGCGCAGCACGCGGATACCGCCGGCATTGGTGGCGACATTGCCGCCGACGGTGGCCGTGCCGCGCGCGCCGATGTCGACGCCGAAAAGCAAGCCGGCCGCATCGGCCGCGTCCTGCACCATTTGCAGCGGCGCGCCGGCCGCGGCGACGAGCGGCCCCGCCTCGCGGTCGGGCGCCGCGACCGCCGTCATGCGCTCCAGCGACAGCACCGCCTCGCCGGGCTGGATGCGCGCCGCGCCCGCAAGACCGGTGCGGCCACCCTGGATGACGAGCCTCTGCCCGGCCTCGTTGCACAGGCGCAGAATGTCCGACACCTCGCCGGTCGTGCGTGGACGCAAGACGATCGCTGGCGGCGCGCCGTCCTTGCCGTCGGGATCTTCCCGGTAGCGTGGTCCGGCCTCCTCAGCCGAGACAATCGCTGACCTGTCCAGCCGCTTTTCCAGCCGCGACAGAAGCTCGGCAATTTTCTGCGACATGTGGCTCAAGGACATGAACGGCCCGGGCGCATCGACGCGGCCGGGAGAGGGAAGGGCGAGGGCTGTGAAAGCGGCCGTGGCTGATTTCTACTGTTCAGCAAATGTGGGGAAAACCCGCCAAGAATACAGCCGGTTGCCTTCGCCATGCGTCGCTCCTGTAACCGGTCGACCATAGGCGCGGCCGGCTATTTGTCAAACCTTTGACCGCAAGCGCTTGCCTGCGGGCGGCCCGGTATTCTGGACCGAGGCAAACGCTCACTCATGCATCCCAGGCGCCTCAGCCTCGGCGCGAATGAGCTTGATGTCGGCTCCCGCCGCCCAGGCGCCGATATCCTCCCGCCGCAGTGCCGCCGCCATCATGTCCGGAAACAGATCCGGCGTGCAGGCGAAGACCGGAATGCCAAGTGCCGCGACCGAACCTGCCATCGCTGGATCATAGCCGGGCCGTCCCTGATCGGTCAGCGCCAGAAGCACGACGACATTGACGCCGGATCGAACCAGCGCCGCCAGCCGCCGCAGCAGTTCCTGGCCATTGCCGCCTTCAAAGAGGTCGGTGATCAGCACCAGATGCGACTTGGTGGGCCGCTCGATACGGTCGGCGCAATAGGCGACTGCCTGGTTGATGTCGGTGCCGCCGCCGAGTTGCACGCCGAACAGCACTTCAACAGGATCGCTGAGTTCTTCGGTCAGGTCGACGATTGCGGTATCGAAACAGACGAGCTTGGTGCGCACAACCGGCAGCGAGGCCATGACCGCTGCGAAGATCGAGGCATAGATCACCGAACTTGCCATCGAGCCGGACTGGTCGACGCACAGAACCACCTCGTCGAGATCGACCAGCCGTCGCTGCTTGCGTATGAAACCAACCAGCTTCTCCGGCACGATAGTCTTGTGTTCGGGTTGGTAGTGGCGAAGGTTCGCCGAGATGGTGCGCTGCCAGTCAATATCGCGCGAACGCGGGCGGTTGGTGCGCCTCGACCGGTCGAGCGCGCCTCGGATTGCCTCGACTGTCTTCTGCTCCAGCCTCTGCATCAGCTTGGCCACGATATCGGCGATGATCGCGCGGGCGATGTCCTTGGTCTTGGCAGGCATCACCGAGCGGAGCGAAACCAGGTCGGCGACCAGATTGACGTCCGCCTCGATCGCCTTCAGGAACTCCGGCTCCATCAGCATCTGCTTCAGGTTCAGCCGTTCGAAGGCATCTTTCTGGACGATCTGGACGACCTGCGCGGGAAAGAAAGAGCGGATGTCACCCATCCATTGCGCAACGCGCGGCGCCGAACGGCCTAGCCCGCCGCGCCGTTTGCGCGGGTCGGCAGCGGCATTGGCGCCGTCGCCGTATAACGCGTCAAGAGCCGCCGAAAGCCGTTTGTCGTCGCTGGAAAGTGCCGCAGATATCTCATCGTCGGCGCCGATCGTCAGACGCCAGCGGCGCTCTCTTCCGCCATCGGGCGATGGTGCGCCGGTTTGGGTCGCCTCTGCCTCGTCGTCCATCGTTATGTCCCGCTCTTGAGCAAAGGTCCAAGCCGCTCCAGGTGCCGACGCCAGGCCTCGCCGCCATCGGGCGCCGGTATCAGGCCGGCCGGCAGCCGAGCGGCGCGGCCGAGCACCGCTTCAATCAACCGCCGGCGCTCCATGCTGTCCATATTGGAGAAGACGCGGCGCAGCAGCGGTAGATGCGCGATGAAAGCGTCCTCGTCGAGGGACTTCAGCCAGGCATCAACCGCACCGCGCAGACCTTCGTCATAGATCAGCCGCTGACCGGCAGTGCTGAAGAAGCCTTCGAAGAACCCGGCCGCTTCAATGACAGGAGTCCCCGGTGACAAGCGTCGCTCGAGCAGTCCGGCAGCGTCCTCGGCGGAAAGCCGGCCAGCTTCGTAGAGCAGGTGCGCGGCGCATCCTGCCGGCAGCGCCGTCGACCGCGATCCCTCCAGCACGGCAGCCAGTCCGTTACGCCATCCGTCCAGCACGTCTTGCCCGGGCTCGACCAGTCTGATCGCCTCATCGGCCTTGCGCATCGCACCGACCAGCGTCGCGGCGGCTTGCTCATCCAGATCGCGTACAGCATACGGAAGCGCGATCGCACCTTCGACGATCAGCCGCTCCATGAGACCGGACAGCCGGTTCGTCTCCGTTTTGCGGGCCTCGCCGTAACGGATGATGTCGGCGAGGGGCGGCACAGACGCCAGGATCTCCAGGCATTCGCTGCTGCGCGCCGCTCGCGCCTCCAACGCCGCAAGGCCGGCAGTCGATGCTTCCGACAGGCTTGCCGTGATCGCGTTCTGCACCAATGCCGCAAGCGTATCGAGCGTCGCCGCCGTTTCGATCATCTGGATCAGGCGGGCATTGGCAGCCTTTTCGATGGTCGGCCCGTAGATCAGGTTCTCGACCAGACGAACGGCATATTCCGGTTCCCACGCCAGGGTCCACCGCTCGCGGAAGGTGCCACGGCTGCGACCGGCATCGGCCAGTCTGCCCCAATGCACACCAAGCACGCTCAGCCGATGCAGCAATGTCGAGCGAAACAGCCCGCTTTCGCTGCGCAGGTCGACGGACAGTTCGCGCTCCAGCGCCTCGGGCTTCAGCCGCGCCGCCTTCTGGTTGCGCTGCAGATCCTCGATCAATGGCGCCAGCGGCGTGTCGGGCGGAATTTCACCGACGTCCGCACCCAGAAGCAACTCGGCCTCGACCAGCCCCCACAGCAACGCTTCGCCATTGAACAGGGCCGCGATCGCGGCGTCGCGCAATTCCTCGAACCCGGGCTTCGGCCGTTCGCGAATGGCGGCGAGAGCGCGGGCGAGCCGCTCCGCTTCGATCAGCGAAGCGGTCGAGACCAGATGGCCCTTCGCCCGCAGCAGCGCCGCGATCATGGCAAGCCACAGGGTTGCCGCATCGCGCCGACCGCGCGTGCGCCAAAGATGCTTGCACCAGCCGGGCGCGACGACGCCCGCGCCATAGCCGTATCCCAGCGCCAGGCGCGGTCCGGTCCACGGTGCCCATGTCATTGTGCTCTTGCGCCGGGCAATTCCCTTGATCAGGACCTGATCGTTTTTCTGAGTGTGGGTGGCTTGCAGCGCCGGCACATGCCATGCTCCGCAGACGACGGCGATCGGCCCCTCGAACTGCTTACGCGCCTTGGCGATTTCGAGCCGCATATGCGCCTCGCGCTTGGCTTCGAACTGCGCGATCGGACCCTCACCATTCCGCAGTGTCGTCATCGCATCGGCGATGGCCGCAAATATCGGGCCGGGTTCCGGGTTCTGTTCAATGATGTCCGACCACCAGCTTTCGCCGTCCTCATAACCGGCGGCGTGCGCCAGCATGGCAATCGGATCACGCGGAAGCGGAGCCGCGTCACCATCCTCGGGGGCTTGGGTAGCTTCGGTCGCATCGGTGTCCTCCGCGCCACCGATCGCAGCAGTGGTGAACCGTGCCGACGATGGCAGGTCGATAAACTGCAACGTCGCCTTATTGCCCACAGCCCAAAGCGCCGCCTGGTATTCGGGCGAGAACTCGGCAAAAGGCCAGAAGCTTGTCGAAGCCGGATCGTCTTCCGGATAGCAAAGGAGCGCCACCGGCGGCTGCATTTCGGGGCGGGCCAGCATGGGCAGAAGCTCAGAGGCGTCGATCGGCCCCTCGATCAGCACGGCGACCGGGTTCAAATCCTGCAGTGCCTGCAGCAGGCTGTCGGCGGAACCCGGCCCGTGATGGCGTATCCCGAAATAGGCAATGTCGCCGTGGCTCATGGCGTCAGATCGCTGCGTTCAGCGCCGCGTAATAGCCGGCATAGTCGGGGCGCTTCTTGAGCACCGTTTCCAGATATTCCTCGAGCACCACCTTATCCTGCACCGGATCCTTCACGATCGCGCCGACAAGGCTGGCGGCGAGACCTTCGGCGCCGAGCTTGCCACTGTCGAACCACGCCGCCTGGCTGAGCCCGCCAACCATCGTGGCGATCGCTTCTGCGGTCGACAGCGAGCCGGAAGGAGTCTTCAGCGTCACCTTGCCGTCGGCAGTCGCGCCGGAGCGCAATTCGCGAAAGATGGTCAGCACACGGGCGATCTCCTCGCCGACATTTTTTGGCACCGGCAGGTCGAGTCCGCCAGCCATCTCATCGACCCGTTTGGCGACGATCGCCACCTCTTCGGCCATGTCTTCCGGCAATGGCAGCACCACGACATTGAAGCGACGCTTGAGCGCCGAGGAGAGCTCGTTGACACCTTTGTCGCGGTTGTTTGCCGTGGCGATAATGTTGAAGCCGCGCTGGGCGTAGATCGAGGTGTTCAATTCCGGGATCGGCATCATCTTTTCGGAAAGCACGGTGATCAGCGTGTCCTGCACGTCCGAGCCCATGCGGGTCAGTTCCTCCAGCCGGCAGAGCTTGCCGTTCTGCATGGCTCGGTAGAGCGGCGTCGGCACCAACGCTTCCTGGCTCGGGCCTTTTGCCAGCAGCTGCGCATAGTTCCAGCCATAGCGGATCTGGTTCTCGTCGGTGCCGGCCGTGCACTGCACGATCAGCATCGAGTCGCCCATGATGGCGGCGGCAAGATGTTCAGATACCCAGGACTTGGCGGTTCCGGGAACGCCGAGCAGCAAGAGTGCACGGTCGGTGGCGAGCGTCGCTACCGCGGTTTCCATCAACCGGCGGCGACCGACATATTTCGGGGTTATCAGTGTGCCGTCGCTAGCCTTGCCGCCGAGCAGATAGGTCAGCACAGCCTGTGGCGACAGGCTCCAGCCGGCAGGTTTTTGCCTGTCGTCACCGCGCGCCAGCGCCTGCAATTCAGAGGCATAGGCCTGCTCGACCGGGAGACGGATGGCAGCGTTCATATGAATTCTCCGGATTGATCATGTGTCGGTTCGAGACTGATGTTCGGCCAGCGCCGCGTTGAGACGCAGGACACTGAGTGATGGGGCGGCGGGCGGCATACCGGCAGCGACGACCTCGTCGATCAATTTGGCTGCTGTGGTCGCTGTGGCAAGGTAGCCGATCGTTTCCAGTATATCGTCAGCGCCCCGCCGCACGGCTTCGTCGTTTCCCGCAACGGCGGAACGCAAAGCGGGAAGAGCTGACCCGTTCGAAAGATCGTCCCATTCCAGCCAGCCAGCATCGATGCCTTCCGCCAGATTGATCGCGCTGAGGTAATTTGCTTGCTTGAGGATCAGCCGGACGAGAGCCCGTTTCCTGCGGCTGTCCAGACGCGGCACAAGGTGCAACACGAACAGCGCCGGTTTGCCGCCTTCGGTGACAAGCATGTCCGCCATATGCGTCACCGCCGCGTCGCTCCCAGAAGCGGCGACCATTCGGGCGATCAGGATATCAGCGTTGTTGTCGGCGCCGAACTGCCAGGCTCCGATGAATTCGGGTTCCGTGATGCCGAACCGTCTGGCGAGGTCGACCAGATTGCAGGTCTCGAACAATTCGGCGCGGCGCTTTTCCTGCGCCGGGGATTTGAGTTTCGCCGGCGTGTAGGTGGTCCGGCGGCGGATGAAGCCGGATTTGCCTTCGCCGATGAAGACGGCGAGTTCGACTGCTGGATCCTCCGCCCCGCCTTCGCTCGAATGGCCGTGCTCGCCCAACCTTGCCAGCAACCGGCCAGCCAGGTCCTGCACCTTGCCGGAACGGTCGGTGGCAATGCTTTTCAGGAACGGCGCGTCCTCGGCACTGAGGCCGAAGCGCATAAGTTCGATGAGCGCAAGCCTGACCTCCGCAGGTTCGCCCGAGGCCTTGGCCTCGATCAGCATTCGCGCCGCGGCCGGTTCGCGCCGGCGCATATCGGCCAGCGCGATGCGGCGCGCGGCGGGATAGAACTCATCCCAATTTTCCGCCGTGAGTTTCTCTTGCGGGGTATGTCTTTCTCCATCCACGCTGGCTTGCCAGTCGATCCATGGAGCGTAGACATCCGGGCTGTTCTGATCCGACGAGGGCATCCAGTCCATTGGGTGGAGCACGAAGCCGCGGCTGGCGACAAGCGTCACCACGCGCGTCTTGCGCCTTGCGTCGGCGGCTTGTTTCAGGGCGGCGCGCAAAAGCGGCCGCAACCGCCCCGGCAGCATTGGCAAGGCAAGCCCGGGCAGCGGCGGCCGCCGCTTGAGCGTCTTCGGCGCCGCCGGCCGCAAGGCGACGTCGAGCGCTTGCGCTGCAATTGCCAGGAGCCGGCGCTCCTGCTCGTCGGGACTTGCGCCGCCTGCGATTGCCTTCCAGGCGGCCGGAGCCAGATCGAAGGTGGCTCCGCCGGTGATCCAGCAATCGCGCATGGTCGCCAGGCCTGTTTGCTCGCCCTCATTCACGACAGGTCAAGCCTCCCGAACCCGCTTTGAGCCGCCAGAAGGTCAAGCCGAGCGCCGTCCCAGAGCGCTGCCGTGGCGGCAAGGTCGAGGCCGAGCAATGTCTGATTGACGGCGCCACTGATCTGCAAGGCGAGCCCTTGCGGATCATCGGCGGCCTGCCACCAGGCTGCGCCCCGATCGTCGACCAGGATCGCACCAGGCGGCAGCATGAGAGGGCTATCTGTGAGCCAGGGAGCGGCATCCTGATGGCACACATGCGCAGCCAGCGGATCCTTGGCGACGCCCAGGGTAAAATCGGGCCACGGGCCCGATGCGACGTCGCCCATGCGTTCTGCCACCAGCGCCCGGAGTGGCCGGCGTGATGGATAAAAGACCAACCGGGCATTGAAGCGATCGCCTGGCGAGAAGGCGTTGGATCGGCGTCCGGCCGAGGCGGGAAAATAATCGAGCAGCAGGGCAAATTGTGGTGTGGAGCTTTTCAGATCGAGCAGCCATGTCGAATGGCTGACCAAACCATCGCGCCGGGTCTCGATCTTCTCGCCGACAACCTCCCAGAGACTTTCGACTTGCATTGCATCGGGATTGGCCAGCACCTGTTCGCGGGTTTCGGATGTCGATACAAGCCGCTTCAGCTCGGGATCATCAGGCGCCGACCGCCAGGCCTTGGCCAGCAGCACGAGCTTGCCGAGTTCGCGAATCGCCGCATCCGGTCGTTCTTCGCTGCGCAGCGCCATCAGCCGCGACGGAATCTCGTCGATACGGCCGGCGAGCGCCGCTGCCTTCATATCGACCAGCCGCGCAGCAATCCGCCGGCAACGGTCGCTGCTGGCGTCGAGAAACCCGGAAAGACCGAGCCGCAACTGGTCGGCAATCCACTGGTCGAGTTCATCGAGCGCCGCCGACACTGCTTCTCGTGTGCTTTCCGCCCGCTTGCGCTGCGCCGCCTCGCGACGCTCGACCGTTGCGTTATCTTCAACGGCGGCGCTCTCGTCCGCCCGTGCGGCTTCGCCAATGCTCTTGGCTTCCGCGCCCGGTGCCGGTTGCTGCACCGGCTGTGACGCCGTCTTCCTGCGTCGGCCAAGCCAGTCATTCACCCATTCCGGCGTCGTATCGGCAGCGGCAAAACTGGCTGGCGCGGTGGCGGCAATCCACATCAGGGCCAGCGTGTGCTTGCATGGGAATTTGCGCGAAGGGCAGGTGCATTGGTAGCCGTGATCACCCGTGTCGACCACCACTCGATAAGGATTGGAGCCGGAGCCCTGGCATTCGCCCCAGATGAGCGCCTGCTGCTCATGCTTTTCGAGCCGCGGCCAGTTCGTTCGTTTGGTGAGCTTGGAGGCGGCGCTCAGCGACGCCTGATCGGGAGCAAGCGCCTCAATGGTCTTCAGATCGAATTCCAAGCCGCGCTTCTCCCGCCCCGACGCAGTATAGATAGCGGTTTGTGACGACTTATTATAGCTCTGGCATGGTGAAGATTGGGCATGCCTTGGCCCTGTTTGATGGGCCAGGACATGCCTCAGACGCAAATGGGGTCGACTGTTATTCGGCAGACAGAACGGGCTTTGGTAGCCGGCGGCCTAGGCGGAAGCGTTCAGGCTCTGCCCTTCAGGAACTCGATCACCATCGCCGCGGTCCAGGTGAAGCGATTGCCGCCGAGCGGCTCGCCGCTGAAGGGACCGTAATATTCGTCAAAACCGCTCTCGGCGATCAGGTCGAGACTGGATTGCGTGATCCGTTGTGCGATTTGGCTGTGGCCGGCGGCGGCAAGGCCGTCGGCGATCATGTAATTGACCACCAGCCAGACCGGGCCGCGCCAGTAGCGCTTTGGGTCGAAGCGTCCATCGCCAGGATCGTGCGAGGGGACGATGTAACGCGCTTTGCCGGCGATGCGCTCGATCGTTGCAGCGATGGCCGCTGCCCGGCTTTCCGGAATGGCCGAAAACACCGGCAGAATGCCGCCGACCGACGCGCTGTCCACGAGCTTTCCGGCCACTCGGTCGAAACAAATGTACTGGCCATGTGTGTCGCTCCACAGCCGTTCCATCGTTGAAAGCCCCTTTTCGGCACGGGCGCGGTTGGCTTCTGCGATTTCGGTTTCGCCAAGTGCCTCGGCGAGATCGGCAAGGTCGGCGGCGGAACGGATCAGGATGGCGTTGAAGCCGGGATCGACGACCTGGAAGGGCGAGGCATCGTGCAGCCGGGTGTTGTCCCAACCAAGTTCGCGGAAATGCTGCAGCAGCCAGATATAGCGATCGTACTGGGCCCTGGTCGGTCGATGCGCAGGGTCGGCGTGCAGGATGTCGCGGCGGGTGTAGGGCTCGACGCCTTCGGTCGGCACGCGCTCGAACGCCTCGTCCCAGTCGATCGAGTTGTCGCGGCCGGACTCCCATGGGTGAATTATGGCGACCAGCCCTTCGCCGTTCGGGTCGCGATTTTCGTAGAACCAGCGGTGCCAGGCGTCGATCTTCGGCAGCAGCGCGCGGGCGCGCTCGGCCGCCAGTTTCTTGTCCTTGGCCTGATCGAACAGGCGGCGCACGGCAAAGCCGGCGACTGCCGGCTGGGTGATGCCCGAGGTGGCGGTCGGGCGGTCCGTTCGCCAGACCTCCGGCCCGGGGAAATAGCCGTCGCTCCAGACGTGGAAGACGATGTGCGGCACCATGCCGTCCGGCCACTGGTGAGCGAACAGCGTGTCGATCTCGGTCCAGGCTCGGGCCTCGTCATAGTGGGCAAGACCGAGGGCGGTCAGGCAGGAATCCCAATTCCACTGGAACGGGTAGAGGCCCTTGGTCGGTATGGTATAGGTGCCTTGGTCATTTTCCCTGAGCACCTCGACGGCGCGGGCGATGGTTTCGTCGACAGCAAGAGATATCATCGGGGCGTTCGTACTTTCAGGATCGAAGGGAGGATCAAAGGGCGTTCGTGGTTTCGGGATCGAACCAGCGGATGCGATCGGGTTTGGGCGAAAGCCGCAAGTGATCGCCGACGGCGACCGTGGCATTCGATTCGAGGATGGCGCGAAACAGGCCGCCCTCGACGTCGCAGGTGGCCAGCGTGTGCGGTCCGAGCGGCTCGACGACGCGCACGGTGGCGTTAATACCTTCGTTGCCGGCGTCCACATCCTCGGGGCGAATGGCGAACTCTATCGTCTGCTTGTCCGATTTGGGGCCGGGCAGCGTCAGGCCGGCGACGGTCCAACTGCCGTTCGCCGTCTTCGTCGCCGGGATGAAATTCATCGGCGGGTTGCCGATGAAGGAGCCGACGAAGCGGGCCGCCGGATTGCGGTAGACCTCTACCGGCGAGGCGGCCTGGACGATACGGCCCTGATGCATGACGGCGATGCGGTCGGCGAGGCTCATCGCCTCGACCTGGTCGTGGGTAACGTAGATGGTGGTGGTCTTGGACGCCGCCAGCACGCCCTTGAGCTCGGCGCGCATTTCGAGCCTGAGCAGCGCGTCGAGGTTCGACAGCGGCTCGTCCATCAGGATCACATCGGGCTCCATGGCGAGCGCGCGGGCGACGGCCACACGCTGGCGCTGGCCGCCGGAAAGCTGGCCCGAATAGCGCTTCAAAAGCTGCTCGATATGCATGAGCTCCGCGGTGCGGTTGACGCGCCCGTCGACCTCCTGCTGCGGCAGCTTCTTCATGCGCAGGCCGAAGGCGATGTTCTCGAATACCGTCAGGTGCGGAAAGACCGCGTAATTCTGGAACACCATGGCGATGCCGCGGTCGCGCGGCGGCAGATGGTCGACGCGACGGCCGCCGATCCAGACCTCGCCCTGGCTTGGCGTTTCCAGCCCGGCGACGATCCTCAGCAGCGTGGTCTTGCCGCAGCCCGAGGCGCCAAGCAGCACCATGAATTCCTGGTCGGTGATGGTCAGGTCGATCGAATGCAGCGCGGTGAAGCCGCCGAAACGTTTTGCCACCTGCTTGATGACGATCTCAGCCATCGGCGTTCTCTTTTGTGCGCGTCATCGATTGGCGATCCCCCACATGGCGAACAAATATTTGCGGACGGCGAAGATGAAGATCAGCGCCGGAATGACCAGTGCCGCGCCACCGGCAAATTTGAGGTAGAGCGGCGACTCGCCGAGGCTCTGCAGCAGGAAGGCGGTCAGCGTCCGGTTCTCTATGGTGAGCACTGCGGCGGCAAACACCTCGTTCCAGGAGATGGTGAAGGCAAACACCGCCGACGCCGCGATGCCCGGCAGCGCCAGCGGCAGAATGACTTTTCGGAATGCCTGCAATCTCGTGCAGCCCAGCGTCCAGGCAGCTTCCTCCAGCTCGACTGGGATGCCGGAGAACAGCGAGAAGGTGATCAGCACGGCAAACGGCAGCGCCAGCGTGGTGTGGACCAGCGCCAGCCCGATCGCGGTATCGTCGAGGCCGGTGCGGATGAACATCACCGCCAGCGGCAGCGCCAGCAGCGGCAGCGGGAAGGCGCGGGTCATCAGCACGAGGAAACGGAACGTTTCCTTGCCTGGAAAATCGAAGCGCGACAGCGCGTAGCCCGCGGGTGCGCCGAAGCCGATCGAGAGCAGCATCGTCAGCGTGGCGACGAGAACGGAGTTCCACAGCGCCTTGGCAACACCAGCGAAATTGATGAAGAAAGAAAGGCTGCCGAAATCGAATGACGGGAAGAAGCGCTTGGGAAAGGCGGTCACCTCTTCCGGCGACGACAGCGCGTTGACGATCAACAGATAGATCGGCAGCAGCACCCAGAC
The DNA here is from genome assembly GCF_040317995.1 of Mesorhizobium sp. M1334. Classification (NCBI taxonomy): domain Bacteria; kingdom Pseudomonadati; phylum Pseudomonadota; class Alphaproteobacteria; order Hyphomicrobiales; family Phyllobacteriaceae; genus Mesorhizobium; species Mesorhizobium sp. M1334. Next base: position 38,519 of record NZ_JAMYLM010000001.1, on the reverse strand, counting down.
GCAAAGCAGGATGACGGTGGCGACCAGCAACCAGTTGCCGGCTTTGCGGGCCTCAGGCGCCGCGATCGGGAGCTCCGCGACCGTGCTCATATCCGCGCTTCCTTCGGCACACGCAGCACCCGCAGGAAGAACAGCGTGAAACCGATCGAGATGGCGAGGATGAACAGCGCCATGGCGGCGGCGACATTGCGGTCCTGCAGCGTGAACTGCCAATTGTAGGTCTCGCCCATCAGCACCGGCAGATTGGTGCCGCCGAGTGCTGCAACCACGGCGAAGACTTCAAAGGCAAGGATGACGCGCAGGATGATCGCCGTCTGCAGGCTTGGGCGCAGCAGAGGCAGCGTGATCTTGATGAAGCGCTTCCACGGGCTAGCGCCAAAAACCTCCGCCGCCTCGTAGTATTCCCGGGGGATCAGCCCCATGCCGGCGACCAGAATGACCATCATGATGGCGGTCGCGCGCCAGATCTCGGCCAGCGCCACGGCGATGAAGATCGTCAGCTTGCTCTGGTAGCCGAGGAACATAACCGGCCTGTCGATGACGCCGAGATTGGAGAGCAAGGTGTTCAGGAAGCCGGACTGGTCGAAGATGGCGAGCCAGATCAGTCCGGCGGCGAGATCGGAAATGCCGAGCGGAATAGCGAAGATGTAAAGCGCAGCGCTGCGTCCGGTTTCAAGCCGCGACACCATCGTTGCCATCAGCAGCGCCATCACCAGTTGGATCGGCACGACGATGGCGCTCAGCAGCAGCGTGTTGCGGACAGTGACCGGAAACTTCCAGCTGCCCGCCATGGTGCGGAAATTGTCGAGCGTAAAGCCGCCGTCGCGGGTGAACGCCTCGAAGGCGACCAGCGCGAACGGGTAGAGGAAGAAGACGCAGAGGAACAGCGTCGCCGGCATCAGCAGCAGATAGGGAAGGGCCTTGCCGTGCATGGAGCGCTCTCTATTCGACGCTTGAAAACGGGTGGGCGCCCGGCGCGCTGGAAATCCGGACGCCCAGGGAGGATTCTTAGTCAACCGGGCAGGCGCCTTGCGATGGCTTGTCGGGCGCCCAGCACGGCGCCTTCGCCTGTTCGATGATCGCCTTCAGCGCCGTCGCCTGTTCGTCGAGCACGCCGTGCACATCCTCGCCGCCGAGCACGATGCGCTCGAAGCTGTCGGTGTAGATCTGATTGAACTTGCCGCCGAGGCCGCCAAGTCCCATCGGCAGCAGCGCCGGCAACGCATCGGGAGCTCCGGTCATGGTGGCGATCACTGGGCTGAAGGCCTTCACCGAGGCCGGCATGTCGTCGGGCAGCTTGACGTCGACGATGGGGAAGAAGTTTGTCGCCCTCAGCGTCGCGATCTGGGTTTCCGGTTTCAGCATATAGGCGACCAGCGCCTTGGCCTTGTCCATGTCAGGCGAGGTCTTCGGGATAGCGACACCGGCCACCACCGGCATGTAGCCGCGGCCTGCCGGGCCAGCCGGCGCCGGAAAGGCGACGAAGTCATTGGGTTTCTGGTTAAAGGCGTCGGCGAGGCGCGCCACGTGATCGAATGCCACCCAGACTTCGCCGGTCAGCAGCGGCTCCTGCATGAAGGCATAGTTGGTCGAATTCGGGTTGGTGTACTGCCACAACTCCTTGAATTTGTTCCACGCCGTCTCGGCCTCCGCCGAGCGGAACTTGGTCACCATCGAACCGGTATAGGACGGAAGGAGAAAACCCTCGAAGAAACGATGCTTCAGCCCTTTCGGGCCGGCCGGAAAACCGAACTTGGGCGAACCGGTCTTTTCAGCGATGTTTTTCGTCCACTCGATCAGTTGGTCATAAGTGATGGTGTTGAGATCGGTGCCGGCCGGCAGATATTGCAGCGCCTGTTTGTTTGCCGCCATCAGAAAGGTGGCCTGCATCCATGGCAGGTATTTCTGCTCGCCGGTGCCGAGCATGCCGAGCTTCTTGTAGGTGTCGTTGACCTTGACGCCACCGAGATCGACGCCAGAGAGATCGACAAGGTTCGCGCCGACGGTGGAGAAGTCTCCGTGCAGGCCGCCGAGCACACCTATGGTGCCGGAGCCGGCCTGCAGTTCGGCCTGAAGGCGGGTGAGCCAGGGCCCGTCCTCGGCGACCTGATAGTCGACCTGGCCGTCAAACCCCTTCAGCACTTCGCTGCGCATCTTCTGTGTCTCTTCCACTGGTCGCGCCTGTGTCGACCAGAACAACACCTGCTGGGCTTGTGCTGCGCCAGCAGCAAGCGACAACGCCAGCACCGCACCTGCCAATGTCCTCAACGCATTCATCGTCATCTTCCTCCCTGGTTGTGCGCCGCTAAGGCGTCAGTTCCGTCCTGTAGGTGCCGGGCCATGGCTTGCCCGCGAGACAAGTGTCGGCCGCACCAGCCGCGTCAGCGGCGTGGTCGGCCTGTCGCCGATGACGGTCAGCAGCATCTCGCCGATCTCGCGCGCGCACTGGCGGATCGAGGCGTCGAAAGTGGTCAGCCCCGGCGGCGCATAGGCGGAGGCGGCTATGTTGTCGAAGCCGATCACCGAAAGGTCGCGAGGAATGGCAAGTCCGGCGCGCCCCGCCTCTTCTATGACCGTCAGCGCCAGCTCGTCGAACAGCGCGACAATGGCCGTCGGCCGCTCGGCAGCGTGCAGCAGCCGGTTGATCGCCTGGATGCGGGCACCGCGATCGAAACGCGGCGCCGTCGCCACATCGAGCCTGACCGACGGATCGCCCCGGCGGGCGATCGCGGCGGCGAGCCCATCCTGCCTAAGATGGCGAAACGTCATCGGCTCGGAAATCGTCACCAGGCCGAAATGCCGGTGTCCGAGGTCGTAGAGCATGTCGAAGGCTTCGCCGAAAGCATGTGCGCCATCGGTATCGAGCCAATGGTAGGCAAAGTCGCCGTCGAGCAGCCTGCCATGCGCGACGAAAGGGAAATTGCGTTGGCGCAAATAGGCAAGCCGCTCGTCGACCTCGGCGATACGGGTGACGACGACCCCGTCGGCGCGGCCCGATTCGACGACATGGCGAAGCACGGAAAGTTCCGACTGGCCCTGCGCCGCTGCGGCCAGGATCAGGTCGGAGCCGTGCGAAACCAGCCCTTCGCCGAGCCCTGTGACGAATTCGCCGAGGAAGGAATCGACCAGATTGGGGCCGCGGATCGGCAGCACCATGCCGACAAAGCCGCTGCGGCCGGAGACCAGGGTGCGGGCTGCGGTATTCGGCACATAGCCGGCCAGGCGCGCGGCCTCGGTGACACGTTGGCGCGTTTTCAAGGCGATCTGCTCGTGGCCGGCAAGGGCCCGCGAAACGGTGGTGATTGACAGGCCGAGCTGCGCAGCAAGTTCCTTGAGGGTGGTAACGCGGGCCGGCATCGTTCCTCCCGAACGAAGTTTGAAACGTTTGTAATCACTTCAAGCGAAATTGCAAACGTTTTAAATGGCGCGCGGTTGGTGTGATTTCTTGCCCGTTGGGTAGCGCGGCCCTATCGACCCCGGCCCGCAAGCTCCTAGTCGGCGATTTAAACGCAGCGGTTGCTTGACTCGGGCGACGCCATGTGAAAAATTTTGCAGCAACTGATAAAAATATCAAAGGGCGGAAATGGTTGGTTTTGGCAACGGCCTGCTGCGCGACGATGAGACAGGTATGGCAGCCCGTGCCGCCTGGCTTCACTATGCCGGCGGCCTGACCCAGTCGGAGGTCGCCAAGCGGCTCGGCCTGACCAGCCTCAAGGCGCATCGCCTGATCACCAAGGCCAATCAGGAAGGCCTGGTCAAAGTCTATATCGACGGCGAAGTCTCCGAATGCGTGGAGCTTGAGGACGAGTTGTCCGGCCGCTACGGCCTCGACTATTGCGAGGTAGTTCCGGACTTCGATGCCGAAGACCTGCCGCTCAAGGCGCTCGGCATCGCCGGCGCGCAGTTTCTCAAGCGCGAGATCGAACGCGGCGAAGAGGCGCTGATCGGCGTCGGCCACGGCCGCACGCTTGCCGCCTGCGTGGAGTATCTGCCGCGCATATCGGCCGGCCGGATCCGTTTCGTCTCGCTGCTCGGCGGCCTGACGCGCAAGTTCTCGGCCAATCCGCATGACGTCATCCACCGCGTCGCGGAACGGACCGGTGCGGAGGCCTATGTGATGCCCGTACCGATGTTCGCCAACACGGTCGAGGATCGAACCGTGTTGCTCGGGCAGAAGGGCGTCAGCGATGTCTTCGACCTCGCCAAGTCCGCCGACTTGCTTATCGCCGGCATCGGCACCGCCGAGCGTGAGGCCTCGCTTGTCGCCACCGGTATGATCGAAAAGGGCGAGATGGAGGAGATCCGCCGCAATGGCGGCGTCGGCGAACTGCTCGGGCATTTCTTCGACAACGCCGGAAAGGCCGTTGCGACGACGCTTTCCGACCGGGCGCTGGCGCTGGCGCGCGAAGACATCAGCAACCGCAGGATTGTCGCCGTTGCCGGCGGCAAGGTGAAGGTTCGCGCCATCAAGTCAGTGCTGGAGGGCCGCTATCTCAAAGGCTTGATAACCGACGAGCGGACGGCGCGATCGCTCGTGGAACAGACGCCGGTCGGGTAGCCGGCAACCATTTCGTTGAAACTACCCTGTGGAGGAGAAGAGAAATGCATGAGAAAGAGAAAGACCTCATCGACGCGTTCCTGCGTGGACAAGTCGACCGCCGTGGGCTGATCAAGGGCCTCGGTACAATGGGCCTTGCCGCCAGCACCGCCGGCACACTGCTCAATTTCGGGCAGACCCGCGCCCTGGCGGCTGATTTCGACTGGCAGGCGCATAAGGGCAAGACCATCAAGCTGTTGCTCAACAAGCATCCTTACGCCGATGCGATGATCGCCAACCTCGACAATTTCAAGCAGTTGACCGGCATGAATGTCGTCTATGACGTGTTCCCCGAAGACGTCTATTTCGACAAGGTTACCGCCGCGCTGTCGGCCAGCTCGCCCGAATACGATGCTTTCATGACGGGCGCCTACATGACCTGGACCTACGGCCCGGCCGGCTGGATCACCGACCTCAACGAATGGATCAAGGATCCGGCCAAGACCAACCCGAAATATGCCTGGGACGACTTCCTGCCCGGCGTCAGGAAGTCCTGCGCCTGGAACGGCCAGCCTGGCGGAGTGCTCGGTTCCGACGACGCCAAGCAGTGGTGCATTCCGTGGGGTTTCGAACAGAACAACATCACCTACAACAAGGGCATGTTCGACAAGGTCGGCGTCAGCGTTCCCGGCAATATGGATGAGATGGTCGCTACGGCGGCGAAGCTCACTAAGGACGTCGGCGGTGGCGTCTACGGCATCGGCGTGCGCGGCTCGCGCTCCTGGGCGACGATCCACCCGGGCTTCCTGTCGGCCTACGCCAATTTCGACCAGAAGGACCTGAACGTCTCGGCTGACGGCAAGCTGTCGGCCGCGATGAGCACCGCCGAATCCAAGGCTTTCCACAAACAGTGGGTCCAGATGATTCAGGAGAGCGGCCCGAAGGACTGGTCGACCTACACCTGGTACCAGGTCGGCACCGATCTCGGTGCAGGCGCCTCGGCGATGATCTACGATGCCGACATTCTCGGCTACTTCATGAATGGCGGCGATAACAAGATGGCCGGCAAGCTCGCCTTCGCGGCGTTCAAGGCCAATCCCGCCGCCAAGGCACCGACGCCCAATATCTGGATCTGGTCGCTGTCGATGTCCAACTTCTCCAAAGACAAGGACGCCACCTGGTACTTCATGCAATGGGCATCCGGACCCGAGCATGCACTGTTCGGTGCGACCAAGATGGACTTCGTCAATCCGGTCCGCCAGTCGGTCTGGAACGACCAGATGTTCCGGGACAAGTTGAACAAGAGCTATCCCGGTTATGTCGAGATGTTCGACGTCTCGGCGCCGGGCGCCAGCATCAAGTTCACTCCGCAGCCGCTGTTCTTCGATCTCACCACCGAATGGGCGGCGACGCTGCAGAAGATGGTGGCCAAGGAAGTGCCGGTCGACGAGGGCCTCGACAAGCTGGCCGAGAGCATCAACGGCCAGCTCAAGGAAGCCGGGCTCGGCTAAGGCGCGGCAAAGGCTGGCCCGTCGCGGGCCAGCCTTTGAGATGTGATACGTTTGCGACGCGGTCCCGAAAGGTGCCGCCTGCTCGCCCTACCGGCCGCCTTGCTCCCTTGGGCGGCCGGGACGGCGAAGCAACAGGATGACGGAGCAGCAGATGACTGCGGCGACAATACAAAGAAACAGGCCGTCGGGCTTCAGGATCAGCAAGCGTGTGCTGCCTTACCTCCTCAGCCTGCCGGCCCTGCTGGTCTGCATCGGAATCCTGATCCCGTTCCTGACCTCGGTGGTCTATTCGTTCCAGCGCTACCGGTTGAGCCAACCCTGGGCGCGGCAGTTCAACTGGGGCGACAACTATATCTCCTTCTTCACCGACCCGAAGTTCTGGAACACGCTGGAGATTTCGCTGCTCTACGCCGGCATCACCGTCGTGCTCGAGCTGCTTCTCGGTCTCGGCATCGCCATGCTGCTGCAGAAGCGCTCGACGCTAAACAACTTCATCTCGATAATGCTGTTGATGCCGCTGATGACGGCGCCGGCGCTCGCCGCGCTGATGTGGAAGCTGATGACCAATCCCGGCTTCGGTGTGCTCAGCTATCTCGCTAGCCTAATCGGGCTGCAGGATTTCCGCTGGGCCTCGTCTCCGTCGACGGCATTGCTCACCGTCGTCCTTGTCGACATCTGGGTCTACACGCCTTTCATCATGATCCTGCTGCTTGCCGGACTGCGCAGCCTGCCGACGCAGCCCTTCGAGGCGGCAGCACTCGACGGCGTGCCGCGCAGCTTCGTCTTCTTCCGCATCACCCTGCCGATGCTGACCCCCTACATCCTGACAGCGACGCTGTTCCGCCTGCTCGATTCAATCCAGCAGTTCGACATCATCTACGCCATGACCCAAGGCGGGCCGGGCGATACGCTGACCGTCTTCCAGGTGGAGGCCTATCTCAACTTCTTCCAGTCGACCAATGTCGGCCGCTCGGCAGCACTGATGATCATCCTGTGGGCGATCACCTATTTCCTCTCGAACATTTTCATCAAGAACTGGCTGCGGCTGCGCGAACGCGCCCGTGGCCATGCATAGGAGGCTGGCATGGAACACACCTCCCTACTCGAACGCATCCTGCGTGGCATAGCCCTGGCGCTGGTCGTGATCTTCTTCATGTTCCCGATCGTCTGGATCCTGATGATGTCGTTCCAGACCAACGAGACAATCCTGCGGATCCCGCCGCAGCTTGTCTTCGAGCCGACGCTCGCCAACTACACCGCCTTGATCACAGGCAAGCTGATGACGGCAGCCGGCACGCTCGACATCGCCTTCATGCGCAATCTCTGGAATTCCGTCTTCCTGTCGGTCACCTCGGTTGCCGTCGCGCTGCTGCTCGGCGTTCCCGCAGCCTATGCCTTTGCACGGCACAAATTCCGTGGCTCGGAGGACATCGCCTTCACGCTGCTGTCGTTCCGGTTCGCGCCGGCGCTGCTGGTGCTTTTGCCGCTCACCCTTTATTTCCAGAAGCTCGGGCTGGCCAACACCTATATCGGGCTGATCTGGGTCTACCAGCTGATCTGTCTGCCGCTGATCCTGTGGATCGTGCGCGGCTATTTCGAGGATATTCCGGCCGACATCGAATACGCCTACCGCATTGCCGGCCATTCCTGGTTTGCCACCTTCTGCAAGATCGCGCTGCCGCTCGCCGGGCCGGGCATTGCCGCTGCCGGCCTGCTCGCCTTCATCTTCGCCTGGAACAATTTCGTCTTTGCGCTGGTGCTCGCCTCGGCCGACAAGCAGCCGGTGACGGTCGGCGCGCTGGCGTTCATCACCTCCTCCGGCATCCAGTACGGCCAGATCTCAGCCGCGATCGTGCTGTCGATCACGCCGACGCTGGCGCTCGCGCTTTATGCGCAGCGCTATCTCGTCGAAGGCCTGTCGCTTGGCGCGGTGAAAGGATAGTCCGATGGCAAGCCTCGAACTGCGAAACATCGTCAAGCGCTACAAAAGCCAGACCGTTCTCGACAATCTGTCGCTGACCGTCGCCGACGGCGAAACGCTGGTCCTGTTCGGGCCGTCCGGCGCCGGCAAGACGGTGCTATTGCGGCTGGTCGCCGGCGTCATCGACCCCGACGAGGGAAAGATCCTCATCGGCGGCGAGGACATGACCGACGTCGACGCCGAGTTCCGCGGCGTCGGCATGGCATTCCAGAACTTCGCGCTGTTCCCGCATATGACGGCGTTCGACAACATCGCCACGCCGCTGCAGGCGAAGCATTCGTCGCAGGGCGCGATCAAGGCTGGCGTCGAGAGCGTCGGCAAGCTGTTGAAGATCGGCCATGTGCTCAGCCACAAGCCGCGGGCGCTGTCCAACGGCCAGAAGCAGCGCACTGCGCTTGCCCGCGCCCTGGTCGGCTCGCCGCCGCTTCTGCTGCTCGATGATCCCTTGCGCAACGTCGATGCCAAATTGCGCTTCGAAATGCGGCTCGAACTGCCAAGACTGCTCGCCGATCGTGGCGCAACTGTTGTCTACGTCACCCAGGACTACAAGGAAGCGATGGCGCTTGGCGATCGCATCGCAGTGATGTCGCAAGGCGTCGTGAAACAGCTAGGCACACCCGAACAGATCTATCGCGAGCCGGCCAACGTCGAGATCGCCCGGCTGTTCGGCGACCCGACCATCAACCTGCTCGACGTCAAGCCGTCCCGGGATGCCAAGGGCGTCTATGTCGGCCTGTCCAATGTCCAGGTCCATCTGGCCGGCGCGCATGAGGCGGCGGTCGGCCGTGACTGCGTGATCGGCTTGCGGCCGGAGGCGCTGGCCTTTGTTGACGAAGGCACGTCCGGCGCCATCCCGGTGACGGTCGAGGCCGAGACGCCGCTCAACGAGAAGATCGTCACACTGGTGCGCACCGTGCGAGGCCGTGAAATCCTGGTTTCGCGTCCGTCCGGGATACCGGGTCAATCCGAGGGCAGGGCGCATATCGCTGTCGACAGCAAAAGCGCCCTGCTGTTCGATCGTGCAAGCGGCGAGCGCATCGGCTCGAAAAATGTCGTCAATTTGCGCAGTGGAGAAGCGGCATGAGCCCGAGCGCAATCACCATTTCGGGCGTCGACAAGTTCTACGGTCCGGTCGACCGCGGCGTGCACGCCGTCAAGAACCTGACGATGGAAATCGCCAAGGGCGAGATCGTGGCACTGCTCGGCTCATCCGGCTGCGGCAAGACCTCGACATTGCGCATGATCGCAGGCTTCGAAGAGGTCTCGCGCGGCACAATCTCGGTTGCCGGCCGCAAGGTGCACACGTTGCCGCCGGTCAAGCGCAACGTCGCGATGGCCTTCGAGGGGTATTCGCTCTACCCGCCCCTGACCGTGCGCGAGAACATGGCCTTCGCCCTCAAGGCTGCCAGGCTGGCTAAGAGCGCGGTCGATGCAAAGGTTGCTCATATCGCCAAGCTGCTTGAGATAGAGGACATTCTCGAGCGCTATCCGAGCTCGATCTCCGGCGGCCAGCAGCAGCGCGCCAGCCTCGGCCGGGCGCTGATCCGCGAAGCCAACCTGCACCTGCTGGACGAGCCGATGGGCCAACTCGAGCCGCAGCTTCGCGCTGTGCTGCGCGGCCGCATCAAGCACTTCATCAAGGAGCGCGGCCTGACCGCGATCCTGGTCACCCACGATCAGACGGAGGCCAATGCGCTGGCCGACCGTATCGCCGTCATGGAAGGCGGCGTGCTGCAGCAGTTCGATACGCCTGACAGGATCAAGGAGCGGCCGGCAAACCTGTTCACCGGCACCTTCGTTGGCGAGCCGCCAATGAATGTCTTCGAAGCCTATGTCGGCACGACTGACGGCAAGATCAATCTCAAGCTGCCCGACGGGCTTTCGCTGGACTACGACAAGGATGCCTTCAGCGGCCCGGTTCGCGACGAATTGCTCAACCGGCAGCGCGTCGTCATCGGCGTCAGGCCTTATGCTGTCCGCCGCTCCAAGGACGGCGTGCCGGCCACGGTTTCGGCCAATCAATGGCTCGGCGATCAGACCCATATCGCCGCCGATTTCGCCGGCGGTTCGCTGGTTCTGGTCGAGCATGACCGGACCCGCCTGGAGCTCGGGGCGCCGATCAAGGTCAGCATCGATCCAAAAAACCTGCACGTCTTCGATCAGGCGAGCGGTGACGCCATTTCGCATGGCACGGAGCTTGCCTGATGCGGGATGTGCTGATCGGCGTCGATGCCGGCACGTCTGTCATTAAATCCGTCGCCTTCGACACGGCGGGCAGGCAGATCGCGGCCGCCGCGCTGCCCAACAAGTACGAGACACTGCCGGGCGGCGGCGCCGAACAGGACCTGACACGCACCTGGGCCGATACCGCGACGACCTTGCGCGAGCTTGCCAACAAGGTGCCGGACCTCGCCAGCCGGACCATTGCCATCGCCGTGACCGGGCAGGGCGACGGCACCTGGTTGATCGACAAGGATGGTGAGCCGGTGGCCAAGGGCTGGCTGTGGCTCGACGCGCGCGCTGCCGCGGTCGTCGAGGAGATACGCGCGCGGCCCGAGGACCGGCTGCGCTTCGAAAAGACCGGCAGCGGGCTCGCTGCCTGCCAGCAAGGATCGCAGTTCGTCTTCATGAAGCGCCACATGCCCGCGATGCTTGCCAATGCAGCGACGGCCTTCCACTGCAAGGACTGGCTCTATTTCAAGTTGACCGGCCAACGCGCCACCGACCCGTCCGAGGGCACCTTTACCTTCGGCGACTTCCGCACGCGCGGCTATTCAGATGATGTGCTCGAGGTACTCGGAGTCACCGATCTCCGGCATCTGCTGCCGCCGATCGTAGATGGCACCAGGCAAAGCACCTCGCTGTCGGCGGCAGCAGCCAAAGCGACCGGTCTGCTCGCCGGCACGCCGGTCGTTCTGGCCTATGTCGATGTCGCCTGCACGGCGCTTGGCGCCGGCCTGTTCGATCGCGAGCGCAAGCCGGGATGCTCGATCATTGGCTCCACCGGAATGCATATGCGGCTTGCCGAAACGCCGGAGGAGGTTCTGCTCAATGAGGCTGCAACCGGCTACACGATGACGATGCCGGCACCGGGCGTCTTTGCGCAGATGCAGTCGAACATGGCGGCAACGCTCAATATTGACTGGGTCCTTGGCCTCGCCTCCGGCATTCTCGCCTCGCAAGGTATCACACGGACCAATGGCGAGATGATCGCGCTGGTCGACCAGTGGATATCGTCGTCCGAGCCAGGCTCGTTGCTCTACCAGCCTTATGTCTCGGAGGCCGGCGAGCGCGGCCCGTTCGTCGATGCCAATGCCCGGGCCGGCTTCATCGGCATTTCGTCCAGGCACGGCTATGCCGACATGGTTCGTGCGGTGTTCGAGGGACTGGCTTTCGCGGCACGCGATTGCTACGCCGCCATGGGGCCGCTGCCCAAGGAAATCCGCCTGACCGGCGGAGCGGCCAGGAGCCCGGCGCTGCGCAATATCCTGGGTGCTGCGATCGGCGCCGACATTCGCACCAGCGAGCGCGAGGAGGCCGGTGCGGCGGGCGCTGCAATGATTGCTGCGGTCTGCGTCGGCCAGTACGCATCGATGGACGATTGCGTCAGTGAATGGGTCACACCGTTGCTCCGTGCGTCCGAGCCCAGCGATCGAAAACTTGCCGCTGCCTATGAGGCGATGGCTCCGTCCTACACATTGGCGCACGAGGCGCTGCGGCCAGTCTGGCGTTCGCTGGCCGCGTCCAGGCAAACCGACGTGAATTGAGAAGAGCATGCCCAAGAAAATTGCGATCATCGGCGACCGCTTCATGCTTCCAAACGTGTTTCGCGAGAAAATCGAGGCGGCCTGCGGCGACAATCTCGACATCCGCACCGTTGAAACCGCTTGGCCCGACGAGCCGATGCAATTCGGCAATGCGGCGCTCGGCCTCGACAAGGTCAAGGAGTATTTCGGCGATCCGGACGAGGTGGTCGATTTTATCGGCGATGCCGAAATTTTTGTTACCCAGCTTGCGCCGCTCTCCGAAGCCATGATGCAGCGCCTGCCCACACTCAAGCTGGTTGCGGTGTCGCGCGGCGGGCCGATCAACATCGACATGGCTGCCGCCAAGACCCATGGCATCACGGTGGTCAATGTGCCCGGCCGCAACGCCAGCGCGGTGGCCGAGTTCACCATTGGCGCCATTCTCGCCGAAACGCGGCTGATCCGCGTCGGTCACGAAGCCTTGCGCAAGGGCGAGTGGCGCGGCGATCTCTACCGCGCCGACCGCACCGGCCGCGAGCTCAACGAAATGACCGTTGGCGTCATCGGCTATGGCAATATCGGCACCAGGCTGGTTCGGCTGCTGCGTGCTTTCGGCTGTCGCATCCTGGTCTGCGATCCCTATGTGCAGTTGAGCGTCGAGGACCGCAATGCCGGCGTCGAGCTGGTAGCGCTGGACGATCTGCTGTCGCGCTCCGATGTGGTCACGCTGCATTCTCGGGTCACCGAAGAGACGCGCGGTCTCATCGGCAAGGACGCTATTGCCCGGATGAAGCCAGGCGTAATCTTCGTCAATACCGCGCGCGGACCGCTGGTCGACTACGATGCACTCTACGAGGCGCTCGTCTCGGGACAGATCGGCAGTGCCATGTTGGAGACGTTCGCCGTCGAGCCGGTGCCTGCCGACTGGCCCTTGCTGCAGCTGCCGAACGTGACACTGACGCCGCATATCGCCGGCGCGTCGGTGCGCACGGTGACTTATGCGGCCGAGCAGGCGGCCGAGGAAGTGCGCCGCTTCATCGCCGGTCTGCCTCCGGTCAATCCATGCTGACGACAGAGCATCGAGCGAGATGAACGGTGAAACCGAAATCGTCGACCTCTTCGTCGTCGGCGGCGGCGTCAATGGCGCCGGAATCGCGCGCGATGCGGCGGGCCGGGGCCTGTCGGTCATTCTTTGCGAAAAAGACGATCTCGCCGAGGGCACCAGTTCGCGATCGGGAAAGCTCGTTCATGGCGGTTTGCGCTATCTCGAATATTACGAGTTCCGCCTGGTGCGGGAGGCGCTGATCGAGCGCGAGGTGCTGCTCGAATCCGCGCCGCATATCATCTGGCCTATGCGCTTCGTGCTGCCGCATAGCCCCGATGACCGGCCGGCCTGGCTGGTCCGGCTCGGCCTGTTCCTCTACGATCATCTTGGCGGCCGCAAGCGGCTGCCGGCCACCCGCACGCTGGACCTGCGCACCGCACCCGAAGGCGCGCCGATCAAAGACGCCTTCAAGCGCGGCTTCGAATATTCCGACTGCTGGGTCGACGACGCCCGCCTGGTCGTCATCAACGCGCTCGACGCCGCGGAGCGTGGGGCCAGGATATTCACCCGCACCGCCTGCATTGCCGCCCGTCGCGAACACGGCCTGTGGTCGGTGGAGATGCGCGACGGTCGAACCGGCGTCAGGACCACAGTCCGGGCACGGGCGCTGATCAACGCCGGCGGTCCCTGGGTCAACGACATCGTCAACCGCGTGGCCGGCCAGAACTCCAAGCGGAACGTGCGCCTGGTCAAGGGCAGCCACATTGTCGTGCCAAAATTCTGGGAAGGGCGACAGGCCTATCTCGTCCAAAACAGCGACAAGCGCGTGATCTTCATCAATCCCTACCAGAACGATCTGGCGCTGATCGGCACCACCGACATCCCCTATGACGGGCGGCCGGAAGACGTGACCGCGGATGCCGGCGAGATCGATTATTTGATCAAGGTGGTCAACCGCTACTTCAAGCGCCAGCTTGCGCGCAGCGACGTCGTTCATTCGTTTTCCGGCGTCAGGCCGCTCTATGACGACAATGCCGACAATCCGAGTGCGGTGACCCGCGATTATATTTTCGAACTCGACGCTTCGGCAGGGCAGGCGCCGCTGCTTTCCGTCTTCGGCGGCAAGATCACCACCTTCCGCAAATTGGCCGAGCACGCGCTGGACCGCATCGCCCCGTTCTTTCCGAAGATGGGCAAGCCGTGGACCTCGAAAGGGCATCTGCCGGGCGGCGATATCGCCAATGCCGATTTCGAGCAGTTCCTCGGTGACCTCGGCCAAGAATATCCCTGGATGCCCGCCTCCCTGGTCAAGCATTATGGCCGGCTCTATGGCACAAGGACGCGTGATCTGGTCGGCGCGGCCGGTTCGCTCCCCGAACTGGGCCGGCGCTTCGGCAAGGATTTTTTCGAGCGCGAAGCCAACTACCTGCTCGAGCACGAATGGGCCGAGACCGCGGCCGATATTCTCGAACGACGCACCAAGCACGGCCTGCATCTGTCCAGCGCGGAGAGAGAAGCGTTCGAGGACTGGTGTTCGAATCGGCTGGCGAAGGCCGGCTGATGGCCTTTACGCTGTCCCTCAACACCAATCCGCTGGTCAACCGTTTTGCCGAGCCGGACGACCTGATCGATACGATCGCCTACGACATCGGCATCCGCGACGTGCAGCTCACGCATGAATTCATCAATCCCGGCTGGCCGGCGGCAACGATCGCCAAATTCACCCGCCTGTTCCGCTCCGCTCTCAACCGCACCGGGGTGCGCGTGACCTCGGCGATGACCGGCCCTTACGGGCGGCTCAATCATTTCGGCCATCCCGATGCCGACGTGCGGCGCTACTACGTCGACTGGTTCAAGACCTTTGCCGAAATTTCGGCCGAGCTCGGCGCCGGCGGCATGGGTACGCAGTTCGCGATCTTCACCCACCGGGATTACGACGATCCTGAACGTCGCGCGCGGCTTTTCGACATCGCGCTGGCGTGCTGGCGCGAGGTTGCCGAGCATGCCCGGGCCGCCGGCTTGATCTACCTGTTCTGGGAGCCGATGTCGGTCGGCCGCGAGTTCGGCCATACGATCGAGAGCTGCCGGACGCTGCAGCGCGAGATCGATGCGGCAGGGATGGCGATCCCGCTCAACATGATGGTCGACATCGACCATGGCGACGTGACGTCGAGCAATCCGGACGACATCGACCCTTATGCCTGGGCCGAAGCCTTTCCAAAGCAATCACCGATCATCCACGTCAAGCAGTCGTCGATGAACAAGGGTGGCCATTGGCCGTTCATTGCCGCCCACAACAAGGACGGCCGCATCACACCGGAAAAGCTGCTGGAGACGATTCGCCGTGGCGGCGGCGTCGACAACGAGATCTGCCTCGAATTGTCGTTCCGCGAGCGCGAGCCCGTCGACCACAAGGTCATCGCCATGATCCGCGAGTCGGTCGACTACTGGGCACCATTTATCGAGACCGGCAGGGCCGATCTCTTGCCACGAGCATGATGGGATGAGCAGGAGCGATGCGGCTCCTGCTCATCCAGAACGTCAGCCGAATTTCGGATCGAGGCTTCCCGACTTGTAGCGCTTGGCCATTTCCGACAGCGGCAGCGGCTTGATCTTCGGTGCGTTGCCAGCGGTACCGAACTGCTCGAAACGCTCCTTGCACAGCTTTCGCATGGCGGCCATTGCCGGCGTCAGATATTTGCGCGGGTCGAATTCGCTCGGGTTCTCGGTCAGCACCTTGCGGATCGCGCCGGTCAGCGCCATGCGGTTGTCGGTATCGATGTTGATTTTGCGCACCCCGTGCTTGATGCCGCGCTGGATCTCCTCGACCGGCACCCCCCATGTCGGCTTCATCTGACCGCCATATTTGTTGATGATCTCCTGCAGCTCTTCCGGCACCGAGGACGAGCCGTGCATGACGAGATGCATGCTCGGCAGGCGGCGGTGAATTTCCTCGATGACGTTCATGGCGAGCACAGCGCCGTCCGGCTTGCGGCTGAACTTGTAGGCGCCGTGGCTGGTGCCCATGGCGACGGCCAGCGCATCGACACGGGTGTCGCGCACGAACTGTTCGGCCTGCACGGGATCGGTCAGCAGCTGGTCGTGGCTGATGACGCCCTCGACGCCATGGCCGTCCTCCTGCTCGCCGCCACCCATCTCCAGCGATCCGAGAACGCCGATCTCGCCTTCCACCGAGACGCCGCCCCAATGCGCCATGTCGACGACGCGGCGGGTGATGCCGGAATTATAGGCGTAGTCGGCCGGAGTCTTGCCGTCTTCCTTCAGCGATCCGTCCATCATCACCGAAGTGAAGCCGTGCTGGATCGCGGTGACGCAGGTCGCTTCGTTGTTGCCATGGTCGAGATGCATGCAGACCGGGATATCGGGATGGATTTCGACCAGCGCGTCGATCAGCTTGGCCAGCACCACGTCGTTGGCGTAGGCTCGCGCACCGCGGCTCGCCTGCAGGATAACCGGCGATTTGGTCTCCTCGGCTGCCTCCATGATGGCGAGGCCCTGTTCCATATTGTTCATGTTGAAGGCAGGCACGCCATAGCCGTATTCGGCGGCATGATCGAGCAATTGTCTCAGTGTGATGCGAGCCACTCAGTAGTCTCCCGTATCCGGTTTCGGGCCAGTGTTTGCGGGCTGTTCGGTTATCGTCGAGCCCCTGATGCTTCTGGCCGGATTTCCGCGGCACCGCAACCGCTGGGCGCTCGGCCGGCAGCAATTCTTGTTACAGCACGCGCCCAGAAGCGTCATGATATCCCATAGAGATATAACATTATCACAAAAAATTTGGTGGCCTGTGCGACGTTTTCTGTTATGTCCCGGAACCGGGGTGTACGAGGAAGCGGCGGAAATGAAGAGCGACGGCCGTCGGCAAGGCATCATGGATTTTCTGATGGACACCGGCACCGCCAGTGTCGACGATCTTGCCTCACGCTTCGGCGTGTCGAAGATGACCGTCCACCGCGACCTCGACGAGCTCGAGGAAAGCGGCTTTCTGCGCAAGGTGCGCGGCGGCGCCTCGATCCAGCCGAGCAGCCTTTTCGAAAGCGATTTCCGTTACCGCCAGCGGCTGGCCGGCGATGAAAAGCAGCGCATCGCCGTCGCCGCCGTGAGGATGATCGAGCCGGGCCAGACGGTGATCATCGACGACGGCTCGACCGCGGGCGGCGTTGCTCGGCACCTTGCCGATCTGCGTCCGCTGACGGTGATCTCGAACAACCTGGCTGTCATCCAGGATTTGGCGGGCGTTGCCGGCATCGACCTGATTGCGCTTGGCGGCCAATACAGCAAGAAGTTCCACGGCTTCTTCGGCCTGCTCGCCGAAGACACGCTGAAATCTTTGCGCGCAGATGTCGCCTTCCTGTCTTCATCGGCCATCCATGGTGCCTCTGCCTTTCACCAGGATCAGGAAGTGGTCCAGACCAAACGGCTGATGATGGCTGCAGCAGCGCGCAAATATCTGCTGGCCGATCACGGCAAGTTTGGCCGCACCGCCTTGCACTTCCTGACCGATCTCAAGGCCTTCGACATGGTCTTCACCGGCCGCGAGCCGCAGCCGCAGATGCGCGCCGCACTGGATGGCGCTGGCGTTTTGCTGACGGTGATCGCAGAGTAGGAGGGCGCGTATGGTTTATTGGGTCGGCACCAGCTGGAAAATGAACAAGACGCTCGCCGAGGCGATGGCTTTCGCCGAGGCGCTGGCGGAGTTCGTCCCCGGTTTCGACGAGCGCATTCAGCCTTTCGTCATCCCGCCCTTCACGGCGGTCCGCGAGGTCAAGAAAGCGCTGTCGCCGACACGCATCAAGGTTGGCGCGCAGAACATGCATTGGGCCGACGCCGGTGCCTGGACCGGCGAGATCTCGCCGGTAATGCTGAAAGACTGCGAACTTGATGTGGTAGAGTTGGGCCACAGCGAACGGCGCGAGCATTTCGGCGAGACCGACAAGGCTGTCGGGCTGAAGACTGCAGCGGCGGTGAAGCACGGTCTCGTGCCACTCATCTGCGTCGGCGAGACCTTGGCTCAACGCAACAGCGGGCAGGCCGCTGCGATACTGGCCCTGCAGGTGCACGGCGCACTGCAGTTTCTCGAAGGGGCGGCGAAGGCGGCGACGATCCTGTTTGCCTATGAGCCGGTCTGGGCGATCGGCGACAAGGGCGTGCCGGCCAGTTCTGATTATGCCGACAGGCAGCAGGCGCTGATCAAGAAAATCGCCCGCGACCTGCTGCCGGTGGTGCCGCCGGTGCTTTATGGCGGCAGCGTCAATCCGCAAAATGCCGCCGAACTGGTCGGCCAGCCCAATATAGACGGCTTGTTCATCGGCCGTTCCGCCTGGCAGGCGGAAGGCTACATCGACATCCTCAAACGCGCCTCGGCGGCGATCTGAAGCATCGAACAGGAAGGAAACCGAACATGAAAATAGCCATTGGAGCCGACAGCGCCGGCAAGCCGCTGCTCGACGTCATTGCCGCTCACCTCGCCACCAAGCCCGGCCTCACGGTTAGCGACCTCAGCCAGGCGGGCTACTATGCCGACCTGTCGCAGAAGCTCGCCCAGACCATCCTGGACGGCGAGAACGATCGCGGCATCCTGTTTTGCGGCACCGGCATCGGCGTATCCATTTCCGCCAACAAGGTGCCCGGCATTCGCGCCGCACTCACCCACGACACCTATTCGGCCGAGCGCGCGGCGAAATCCAACAACGCCCAGATCATCACCATGGGCGCGCGCGTCATCGGCCCGGAACTGGCCAAGTCGATCGTCGACGCCTGGCTCGCATCGGAATTCGATGAGAAGGGACCATCGGCCGGCAATGTCCAGGCCATCGACAGGCTCGACGCGGCGAAGCGGGGCTAAGCCAGACTGTTCCGCATCGCCCTGATGATCGTCACGGCCGATGCGGCGCCAGGATCGACGTGGCCGATCGAGCGCTCGCCGAGACGCGAAGAGCGGCCCTTGGTGGCGATCATGTCCTTGGTCGCCTCGGCGCCGCTTTCGGCCGCGGCAAGTGCCGCTTCCAGGCTCTCGGACAGGCTCTTGCCGGCTTCCCGCGCGACACCCGCTGCCTGCGCTGCCGGCAGCCAGGCGTCGACCATGGTTTTTTCGCCGAGCTCGGCCTTGCCGCGATCCTGGATCCCTTGCGCCATCGCCCGGAACATGGAGATGACGTCAGCGTCCTCCAGAATTGCCTTGCCTTTGACGGCGGCGGCACCGCGCATGAAGGCGGTCGCATAGAGCGGGCCCGACGAGGCGCCGACTGCGTTGAGAAACGACTTTGCCGCGGTGTTGAGCAATGCCGTCGGCTCGGTCGACGCATCGATCTGGTCCAGCGCGTCGCGCACAGCGCCGAAGCCTAGTGCCATGGCGATGCCATGGTCGGCGTCGCCGATGACGCCGTCGAGCCGGCAGAGCCTGTCCTTGTCGGCGTCGATCGCCGCGGCGATCGCATCGAACATTCTTTTCAATTTGGCCGTATCGGTGGACGTCATGATGCTCTCTCAGCCGGCGCGGAACATGGCGCAGTCACAAGGATGGTCGAGCATCGCCTGCAATTCGCCGTCGAGATGCATCAGCGTCACCGAGGCGCCGGCCATTTCGAGCGACGTGCAATAATTGCCGACCCAGGTCGCGTGGACGGAAACGCCGATGTCGTCGAGCCTCTGCTTGACGCGCCGATTCATGATGTAAAGCTCCATCAACGGCGTTGAGCCGAGTGAATTGACGAGCACGGCGACCTTATCGCCGCGCGCCGGTGCCATCTCGTCGAGGACCTTGTCCAGCATTTCGTCGGTGATCTCGTCGGCGGTTTTCAACTTTCCACGCGCGGTGCCGGGCTCGCCGTGGATGCCCATGCCGATCTCCATCTCGTCCGGGCCGATCTCGAAATTGGGCCGGCGGGTCTGCGGCAGCGAGCAGGGCGACAGCGCCACGCCCATGGTGAAGGTGTGATCGTTGGCCTTCCTGGCGATACGCTCGCATTCATCGAATGACAGCATCTGGTCGCATGCGGCACCGGCGGCCTTGAAAATGAAGAAATTGCCGGCGACACCACGCCTTCTGTGTCTCTGGTCTCGGGGGGCCGATGCCACGTCGTCGGTGGTCAGCAAGGTGCGCACCTCGATGTCGTCCATTGCCGCCATTTCGGCGGCCATGTCGAAGTTCATCACGTCGCCGGCATAGTTGCCGTACATGAACAGCACGCCGGCGCCGCCGCTGGCCGCCTTGGTGCATTCGAGGATCGGGTCGGGCGGCGGCGACGCGAAGACATTGCCGATTGCGGCGGCGTCGGCCAGCCCCTTGCCGACGAAGCCGAGGAAGGTCGGCTCGTGGCCGGAGCCACCGCCGATGACGAGGCCGACCTTGCCGGGGCGTGGGCCGTCGCGGGCGATGATGGAGCGCGGACTTCCCTCCGCACTTTTGAGATGGCGCGGATGCGCAGCCAGGATGCCCTCCAGCATCTCGTCGACGGAGCGGTTACCGTCATTGATGATCTTCTTGGTCTGCACCGGCATCCTCCCTGGTTTTCGTGAGATACTACAGCGCCTTACCGGGATTTCCACCCGCGACGGAGATTTCATGCCGCGATGCGTTCGCGTGCCGCCAGCAGTTGCACGCAGGCACTGGCCGCCTCTTTGCCCTTGACCTTGAAATGCTCAAAGAAGAAGCGGTGATGGTCCGCGCTGTCATGGTAGTTGTGCGGCGTCAGCACCGCCGAAAGCACGGGCACGCCAGTCGACAATTGCACGTTCATCATGCCGTCGATGACAGCGCCCGCCACGAATTCATGGCGGTAGATGCCGCCATTGACGACAAACGCCGCGCCGAGGATCGCCGCATAGCGACCGGTCTGGGCCAAGGTCTTTGCATGCAGGGGAATCTCATAGGCACCCGGCACGTCGAAGACATCGACGGCAAAGCGTTTCTCCCCGAGAACCGCCAGTTCCGCCTCGAACGCTGCAACGCATTGGTCGACGATGTCGGCGTGCCAGCGCGCCCGAATGACGGCAACGCGGATCGTTTCATAGTTTTTCCGGGAATGCTGATTCATGGGTCCATCCTTCCGTTTCGAACCAGAATCAGGACGCACGATATGGAATCCGAACCGCGAAAGCGGACCGTCTTCCATTCGTTCTCTTCCATCCGGACTTTGACCGTCGGCTCCGGAATCACACCGGATCTGCTGACCCTTCCGATCATCTGGAAGGCGCTCGCGGGCTTGGGCCGAAACCCTTCACCGCCGGTGGGGACTTTCACCCCGCCCTGAGAACATTGACCGCGTTTGTATGGAAGGGCTGGATGACACTGTCAACCACCGGCGTCGCGGTCACCCTTGAGGGCGAGGAGGCGCTGACAATTTGCAGAGTCAAATGGCGATCACAGGCAAGGCAGGCAGCACCTTGTCCAAGGTGATGGGAAATTCACGCACTCGCACGCCGGTCGCGTTGTAAATGGCGTTGGCGACAGCTGCCCCGGCACCGCACACGCCGAGCTCGCCGAGACCCTTTGCGCCAAGCGGGTTGGCCTTGTCGTCATCTTCCTCGAGGAAGGCGACCTCCATATCGGGGACATCGCCATTGACCGGCACATGATACTCGGCAAGATCGTGATTGACGAAGTGGCCGTAGCGCGGATCGAGCACCGTCTGCTCCATCAGCGCTGCACCGATCCCCCAGGTCATGCCGCCGATGATTTGCGAGCGCGCGGTCTTGGCGTTGAGGATACGGCCCGCGCCGATCACAGTCAGCATCCGGCGCATGCGGATTTCACCGGTATCGCAATCGACAGCGACCTCTGCGAAATGCGCGCCATAGGAATGCTGCGAATAGGTCTTGTATGACTGGGTAGTGGCGCCCGCGGCTACGGAGCCTTCGGCTTCGAGCCCGTCGAGAGAGATCCCTCGGATAAGATCGGCCAGGCTCGCCGATCGCTGGCCGACCCTGACCTCGCCGTCGGCAAAGCTTGCCTCGGTGGCGTTCGCGCCGCGCAACGGCGAGGCTTCGTTCGACTGCGCCGCCTCCAGGATGCGTTCCTTCAGAGCGTTGCAGGCGTTGTGCAGCGCCGAACCCGCGCTTGCTGCGCCCCAGGACCCGCCGGAGCCGGCGGTACGCGGGAAGCGGCTGTCGCCAAGCTCCACTTTGATGGACGAGATCGGCAGGCCGAGGCTCTCCGCCACGATCTGGGTCAGGATCGTATAGGTGCCGGTCCCAATATCGGTCATGTCGAGCCGCGCCGTCACCCGACCGTCCCGGTCGATCGCAACCCGCGCCGTCGCCGCGCCGATGTAGTTCGGACGGATCGCCGCCGCCATGCCGTAGCCGATGAGCTTGCGGCCCTCTCGGGTGCGGCCAGGTGTCGGGTTTCTCCGCTCCCAACCGAAACGCCGGGCGCCTTCGTCCATGCAGGCGACGAGATTGCGGGTAGAGAACGGCACGCCGCGCTCGGGATCCTGTGCCGGCTCGTTTCGGACCCTGAGTTCGATCGGATCCAGGCCGACCCGCTCGGCGAGTTCATCCATTGCACATTCGAAGGCCAGCATGCCGGGCGCTTCGCCGGGCGAGCGCATCCATTCGCCGCGGTTGATGTCCAGCGGAACCAGGCGATGGCGGGTGAGACGGTTCGGCGCCGCATAGAGCGAGCGGGCAAACACTGCCGTTTGCTCGCAGTACTCCTCGAAGCTGGACGTTGCCGACCAGACCTCGTGCGCGATCCCGGTGAGCCGCCCATCGGTGTCCGCGCCGAGACGCACCTGTTGGATCATCTCTGCGCGGTGTCCGGCATTGGCGAACATCTGTTGTCGCGTCAGCGCGATCTTCACGGGACGCTGCAGGACCTGCGCTGCAAGCGCGGCCAGGATCGTATCGGCATGGGCAATCAGCTTGGAGCCGAAGCCTCCGCCGATGAACGGGCTGATGATGCGCACACGCTCGGGCGGGATGCGAAGCGTGCTGGCGACCCCGGCCCGGAAGTTCGCGAGGGTCTGCGCCGATGTATCGATCGTCAGCTCGTTGCCTGACCAGGCGGCGAGCGTCGCATGCGGCTCCATTGGATTGTGATGTTCGAAAGGCGTCCGGTACGTGGCATCGATCTTGACCGGGGCCGCAGCAAAGGCGCTCTCGAAGTCGCCGATCACGCTGTCGGTCTCGAAGCCGGCATTTGTCCGCTTTGGTGCATAGGCGTCGGCCTGATGGCCCGTTAGATCGTAGAGGCCCGGCTCCTTCTCGTAGCGTATTCTGATGAGGCCCGCAGCAGCGCGTGCAGCCTCGAACGTCTCCGCAACGACCAGCGCGACGGGCTCGTCGTAATACCGCACCCGATCGCTGTTGAGCGCGGGCCGGGCGCGGGTGAAGACCTCCGGCACCGTCGGCGTGACCGATGGGCCGAAATCCGGCTGGGCCGGCGCATTCCGGTGCGTCATGACGAGCAGCACTGCCGGCGCCCGTTCGGCTTCGGTCGTGTCGATCTCGGCGATGCGGCCCTTGGCGACGGAGGCGCCGAGAATGTAGCCATAGGCTGTACCATCCGGCGCATTCTCGTAAGCGTATGTGGCGCCGCCCGTCACTTTGAGCGGACCGTCAATGCGGTCGATCGGCCGCCCGATGACGCCGGCATCGGGACGAGGTTTCACCCTTGAATGGATGGCGGAGCCGGGCAGTCCGGGTATGGTGTCGTTCATAAGTCACCTAAAGATTTCATTGGGAGTTCAGAAGCATCGAGGCCGCGACGACGCCTCTTCCTTGCACCTTCATGTTCGTCGCGCGGCGGCCGGAGCTCACGCGGCGATCTCGCCGAAATACTCGCGAAACTCGACCAGCCTCCCTGTCGGGCCGGCCCGCATGAAGATCGCATGCAGGCCAGTGTAGGGCGCGCCACTGATTGTCCCGCTCCCGCGATCGCAGACGATGACCCAGTCGGCGGCGAAGAGCTTGAGATCGACGGTCGATTTCGTGATCCTGTTTCCCTGCGCTTGATGCGCGGCGGTCCAGGCTGCGAGTGCCTGCTTGCCTTCTGGCGGTCCATGTCGGCCTCGTTGCTCGCCGACAGGGAATTGGAAGGTCATCGTCTCATCGCAAGAATCAAGGAATGCCGTCCAGTCGCCAGAGGCCCAGCCGGCAAAGAAGGCGTCAACGGCGGCCTCGAGCACGTGACGAGCTGCCGGGTCGGATGTGGCGCCCCAGGCTGCGGCGGCAGAAACAAAAAGGCCGCCACCCGCGGCGGCAACGGCGCGTCGCGTGAGTTTCATATCGATCCCCCGCTCGTCGCCTGCATCTGGGAACCGCTGCTCGGGGTCGTCGTCTCTGTCATCGCACCACCTCATGCACGTTCGACGGCAGCAGCGAGCGTGTGCCGCACCGTCCGTTTCGCCAGCGGGATCTTGAAGTCATTGGCGCCATGCCCGACGGCTCCGGCGAGCGCGGCTTCGGCCGCGTCGGTAAAGGCGCCGTCGAACGCCGCCGCGCCTGCCAGCGCGCGCTCCGCCTCCGTCGCGCGCCAGGGTTTCGCTGCCACGCCGCCCATGGCGATCCGAGCGCTTCGGATACGGTCGCCGCTTTTCTCGACGATTGCTGCCACCGACACCAGCGCGAAGGCGTAGGAAGCACGGTCGCGCACCTTGCGGTAAAGCTGCCGGCCGGGTGGTCGCGGCGGCAGGGTAACCGCAACGACCATTTCGCCGTGGCCGAGCACGGTCTCCACATGGGGCGTCGCCTCGGGCAATCGATGGAAATCGCCGATCGTGATCGTGCGGGTCTCACCGCCGGGCGAGACGGTCTCGATCCAGGCGTCGAGCCCGGACATGGCGACCGCCATGTCAGAAGGATGTACCGCGATGCAGGCTTCGCTCGCGCCGAGTACGGCGTGCATGCGGTTGAAGCCCTGAAGCGCCGCGCAGCCCGAACCCGGCTGGCGCCTGTTGCAGGGCATGTTGCGGTCATAGAAGTAGGGGCAGCGCGTACGCTGCAGGAGATTGCCGCTGGTCGAGGCCTTGTTGCGTATCTGTCCAGACGCTCCCGCCAGCAGCGCTTGCGTGAGCATCGGGTAGCGCGACCTTACCCGTGGGTCGGCGGCGAGATCGCTATTGCGGACCTGGGCGCCGACCCGAAGCCCGCCTTCCGCCGTCTCCTCGATCCGATCAAGAGGCAGCCGGCTGATGTCGACGAGATGCGCTGGGCGCTCGATCTCGAGCTTCATCAGGTCGAGCAGGTTGGTGCCGCCGCTGATGAACTTGGCGTCCGGCCGGGCCGCAACCGCGGCGGCCGCCTGCTCGGCACTCGTCGCACGTTCATAAGTGAAGGACTGCATTGCTCATGCCTCCTCTGCCGCGTCGCGGATTGCAGCGACAATGTTCGGATAGGCGGCGCAACGGCAGATGTTGCCGCTCATCCGCTCGCGGATCTCGACATCGGTGAGACCGACGGAAGCCGCTGCCACGTCAGCGCTCGCATGGCTTGGCCAGCCAGCCCGCGCCTCGCCCAGCATACCAACCGCCGAGCAGATCTGGCCTGGCGTACAGTAGCCGCACTGGAAACCGTCGCGGGCGATGAAGGCGGCCTGGACCGGATGCAGCCGGTCACCCTCGGCAAGGCCCTCGATCGTGGTGATCTCGTCGCCTTCATGCATTGCGGCAAGCGTCAGGCAGGAATTGATCCGGCGCCCATCGACGAGCACCGTGCATGCGCCGCACTGGCCGTGGTCGCAGCCCTTCTTCGAGCCGGTGAGGCCGAGATGGTTGCGCAGGGCGTCGAGCAGCGTCGTCCGCGGGTCGAGCGCGATGGCAAGATCCTTCGCGTTGATCCGCAACGATATCGTCATCGTCGGTACCGGCGTGGCCGATGCCGCCGCCGTGACGGTCTCGGCCGGCTCGGCGTCAACCGGTATTCCGGTAGCCAGGAGCACCCCGGTCGCAACACCGCCTTCCAACACCATCCGACGCGTCGGCCCGCTCCTGTTGTCCGTTTTGGCCATGCATGATCTCCCAGTCGCAATGAAGCGCAGACGGCAACTTGACCCGAGCAACTCCTCGGGTTCTGTCACCCAACGACACTGGAGGTGGGAGTGCGCGCGGCGCCTTTCTTTCAAGAAACCGGCGGCACTATCAGGATTCTGGAGAAGAATTCATCCGATAGGCACGAGGCGTCGTGCCCCTTAGACGTCGGAAGGTCGTGGTGAAGTGGCTCTGGCTTGAAAAGCCGAGCCGAAAGGCAATGATACCGATCGACAAACCCGTTTCGCGCAGCAACACCTCCGCTCGCCGCACCCGTTCCTCGATCACATAGGCATAGGGTGCAAGGCCGGTCGTCGCCTTGAAGCGACGCGCAAAGCTGTCGACGGCCATGCCCGCGACGGCTGCCAGCTCGCTTAGCGAAATGTCGGAATTCATATGCGCATCGATGTAATCCCGAACGCGACCAA
Source organism: Mesorhizobium sp. M1334 (assembly GCF_040317995.1). Taxonomy (NCBI): domain Bacteria; kingdom Pseudomonadati; phylum Pseudomonadota; class Alphaproteobacteria; order Hyphomicrobiales; family Phyllobacteriaceae; genus Mesorhizobium; species Mesorhizobium sp. M1334. Next base: position 12,282 of record NZ_JAMYLM010000001.1, on the reverse strand, counting down.
GTGCTCGGCGGCTGAGACAGCCGTGACGTACAAACCGCTGTTGCTCCCGGCTCAGGTTGGCCACGCGGAGGCTGACCAGGGCGACCAGATGCTCGACATAGGCAGTGTCTGGCTTGTGGCCGAGTGCCATCTCGTCGCGAAGCGAACTCAGGAGCGTGGCGACGACCGCGTCTTTCTTGTTTACCAGTATAGGCAGGTTCCTCAGGCGTTCGCATCCGGGAAGCCTGATATCGGGATCGATCCACAGGGCTGAATAGGAGAGGTTTACATCGCGATAGAAGCCCTGTCGTTCCGCGCCTGCCGGGACGAAGGTGAGGGCTCCGGGACGGTCCATCCCATCGTAAAGGGATCGCGCCTCGTGCCGGATGGATGTATGGGACGTGCCGCCTTCTTCGGTCAGCACGATCAGATGATGAGGGGCTGTCCAGCGGAGCTCCGCCTCCCGGCACGCCCACCGCCGGTTGTCGAACACGATCGAGGAGCTGACCCATGACGCGGTTTGCAGGGGCTCCGACTTCTCGTCCTGGCTCCGAACCCGTCCGTCACCAAGCAATGGTCTGAATGACATCGCGGTATCCCGCTTGTTCACTCGCCGGGCCGTGGTCAACCCCGGCTTCGAGCGTTGGGCGCCGCCCCGCCGCTACGCATACGGCCGTCCATGTGGGACAGGCAACAGGCGTTTTTAACCGTGCCGTGGTCAAGAAATCGTGAGATCAGGCAATCCAGAGCGCCCTCCCGGAAAAGCCGATCATCCGCGCTCGGGAAACATCGCCTTCAGGCCTTCGCGCGAGGCCGTAGCGACACCGCGTTCGGTGATCAAACCGGTGACCAGCCGCGCCGGCGTCACGTCGAAGGCCGGATTGGCCGCCGGCGTGGCTTCCGGCGACACGCGGACCTGGGCGATCTCGCCGGAAGCGGTCTTGCCCCAGACCAGCGAGACCTCGTCGGGCGAGCGCTGTTCGATCGGGATTTCGGCCAGCCCGTCGCCCACGGTCCAGTCGATCGTCGGCGACGGCAGCGCGACATAGAACGGCACGTCGTTGTCGGCGGCGGCCAGTGCCTTGAGATAGGTACCGATCTTGTTGCACACATCGCCGTCGGCGGTGGTCCTGTCGGTGCCGACGACGACCATGTCGATCTGGCCACGCTGCATCAGATGGCCGCCGGCGTTGTCGACAATGAGCGTATGCGGCACGCCGTGGCCGGCCATCTCCCAGGCGGTCAATTGGGCACCCTGGTTGCGGGGTCGCGTTTCATCGACATAGACATGGACTGGAATGCCGGCTTCCGTCGCCAGATAGATCGGCGCGGTGGCGGTGCCGTAGTCGACGGTGGCCAGCCAGCCGGCATTGCAGTGGGTCAGGATGTTGACTGGTTCGCCCGGCTGCTTGCGCGCCGCGATCGCCTTGATGATTTCGAGCCCATGGGCGCCGATGGCGCGGTTGAGGCCGACATCCTCGTCGGCGATCTCGCCGGCACGCCGATACGCAGCCGCGGCACGTTCTGCCAGGGGAAGCGTCAGCAGGAAGCGCTGCATTTCGTTCAGCGCCCAGCGCAAATTGATCGCCGTCGGGCGCGTTTCGTGCAAGGTTGCCCAGACGGCGTCGAGTGCTGCATCCGACGGGTCGTCGGCCATCTGCATGGCGACGCCATAGGCCGCGGTGACGCCGATCAGCGGCGCCCCGCGCACCCACATGTCGCGGATTGCCGTGGCGATGCCGGCGACGATATCGATCTTTTCGATGCGGAAATCATGCGGCAGCCAGCGCTGGTCGATGATCTCCACCGAACGCCCGTCGTCACTCGGCCAGATGGTGCGGTAGTGGCGGTCGCCGACGTTCAAATCCTGCTCTCCTGTTCGATCAGCGCGGCCAACCGGTTGACCTCGTCGATGCTGTGGATCTGGCGCCGGTTGACGGCGAGGTGACGGCCGAATTTCAGCGCCTTTGCCTCACATCTGGCGCGCAGATCAGGATCGGCAATGGTCTCGAAATCGGCATTATGGGCAAGGCCGAGAATGCGCCGGTGAACCTCGACGCCGGCAAAGCCGAGCAGATCGGTCCAGATCGACTGCAGCATGTGGTCTAGCGCCTGCTCGGCGCCAAGCCTGTCGCCCTGATCCTCGAACAGGCTCTTCTGGTAGAGCATGCCGGTACGCTCGGTTCGCCACAGATGCGAGAACTCGACGCGGAATACCGACCATGTCTCGACCGTAACGCCGAGCAGATAGTCGCGCATGGCATCGCGGCTTCCGCCCTGTTCATGGCCGCGCTGCGAGAAGAACGCCATCCAGAAATTGGCGAGCAGCATGCCAACGTCGAAGGCGATCGGGCCGTAGAAGGCGAATTCGGGATCGATCATCCGCGTTTCGGTATCGGTGACCATGATCGAGCCGGAATGCAGGTCGCCATGCAGCAGCGTCTCGGCATTGGCAGCGAAGATGTGCTTCATGCGCTGCGCCTCGACCTTGAGGTCGCGGTCGGCGCGCAGCTCGGCGACAATGGCATCGAGCTGCGGGCTGGTGTGCCGGTTCATCTTGGCATCGAAATACGGATCCGAGAAAACCAGGTTCTCGGTGATGTCGCAGAGTTCGACATTGTCGGCGAACAGCGCCAGATCGGCCTTGCGATCCTTGGTCGCCATATGCAGGTCGGAGCCGCGAAACAGCGTGCGGGCCATGAACAAGCCGATGTCTTTCGCGATGTTCGGCAGTTGCCTGCCTTCGATCAGTGCCCGCCGCAGGATAATGTGCGGCGACAGGTACTCCATGATGATCAGCGCCTGGCCTTCATCGAAGTGGTAGATCTCAGGCACCGAACCCAGCGCCCGTGCCTGTTGCCGCGTCAGCGCATGGTATTCGAAGAAGGAGCGTTTTAACGGCAGCGGCCAGCTGTCGCCGACCAGCCGGACGTAGGGCAGGGCCTGCTTGACGACGGCCGCACCCTCAGCACCTTCGACGATGAACACAAGGTTCAGATTGCCGTCGCCGACTTCACGAACCTTCCACTGGCTCGTATCCTTGCCGATCTGCGAACACAGGGCCTCGTTGGCACCGAGACGGCCCGCCAGTGTCTCGACCGACAGTGCTTCGAACGGCGATTTCCCAGTCATCCTCACCTCCCGCTTATGTGCTCCGATGATAGCGGAGCCACGGCGGCCGGGCCAAGCTAGGAAGCCTTCTGGCAATTGTCAATCATGTTGACAATTGCCGATATAGCCCATAGCGTCACGGTCAGGGAGGAACGAATGGGCAATGATGCCGTGTTCCGCGTCGACGGCCTGAGGAAATCCTTTGGCCATATCGAGGTGCTTGGCGGCGTCTCGCTCGAATTGCATGCCGGCGAAATGACCGTGCTGATGGGCGCCAACGGCGCCGGCAAATCCACCCTCGTCAAGATCATCAGCGGTGTTTACGACCATGGCGGCGGCTCGATGTCGCTTGCCGGTCAGGACTTCGCCCCGAAAACGCCGGCCGAGGCGATCCGCGCCGGCGTCGTTACCGTTCACCAGAACATCAATGACGGTGTCGTCGCCGACCTCGACGTCGCAACCAACCTTACCCTCGACAGGCTGAGCGGCAGCGGCGTGCCGACGCTGTTCAATCCGGGCCGGGTGCGTCGCGAGGCAAAGACGGTGGCCGACCGCATGGGACTGGCAATCGACCTCAAGGCCCGGATCAGCGATCTCTCTCTGGCCGACCGCCAGATGGTGGCGATCGCCCGCGCCATGGCGCACCGGCCGAAAGTGCTGATCCTCGACGAGCCGACCTCCTCGCTGTCCAGCGCCGAAGCCGACCGGCTGTTCGCATTGCTCGACCGGCTCCGCCAGCAAGGCGTGGCGATCCTCTACATCTCGCACCGTATGTCGGATATCAGACGGCTTGCCGATCGCATCATTTCAATGCGCGATGGGGTTATCTCAGGTATCTTCGACAAGAAGCCGCTGGATTACGAAGGTGCGGTCAACGCCATGCTCGGCCGTAAGATCCAGCTCGAGCGGATCGTCGCCAGGAATTCGGCCAAAGCAATTTTCGCTGCCGATGCATTGCGGATTGCTGAAGGCGCCAGGCCGATTTCGCTGACCCTCGGCGACGGCGAGGTCGTCGCCATCACCGGCCTCGTCGGTGTCGGCAAGACCGCACTCGCCGAGACGCTGTTCGGTTTGCGCAAGCCGCTGTCCGGGACCATGGTGCTGAACGGGAAACCCTATGCGCCGGCGTCGACCGGCGAAGCGATTGCCGCCGGCGTGTTTCTCGTCGCCAAGGACCGTGGCGAAAACGGTATCGTCGGCGACTTCAACATCCAGCAAAACATCAGCCTGCCGTTCCACAGTCGCATGTCGCGTCTCGGTGTTCTCAAACGCCGTATCGAACGCGCTGTTGCCCGCCAGCAAATCCAGGAGTTGGGCATCGTCTGCCGCTCCGAGAGGGACGAGATGGCGTCGCTTTCCGGTGGCAATCAGCAGAAGGTGATGGTCGCCCGCTGGATGTCGCAGGCGGCAAGGCTTTTCATCCTCGACGAGCCGTTTCAAGGTGTGGACATCTCGGCCAGACGCGATATCGCCGCAAAGCTGCGGGCGAGCGCCCACGGCCGCGCGACGCTGCTGTTCGTCACCGAACTCGACGAAGCCCTGGAGACGGCCGATCGCATCCTGGTGATGTCGGAGCAGACGATCGTCGGCGAGCACCGCAATACCGATGTCGATCTCGAGCGGCTATTGGCCGAAGTGGCGGGCGGGCCGTTGCACAGCGCAGCCTGACAGCGGGAAGACGATGAGAATTGGAATGGAGAGGGTATGAATTCGGGTCGGATAAAGACGGTGCCAGCGTGCGGGAGCGCTGAATGATCCTGCGCGACCATGCTATTCGCTACGGCTTCATCGTTCTGTTGTTCGGGCTGATCGCCTATTTCGCCGTCGCCGCCGATGGTTTCGTCTCGCCGCAAAGCGCCGTCTTCATCTTCCAGTCGGTCGCCATCACCGGCGTTCTGGCGCTCGGCGTCACCGCTACGCTGGTCGTCGGCGGCTTCGACCTGTCGATCGGCTCGGTCGCCACCAGCGCCATGATGGCGGCTGCCTACGTCATGGTGGTGCTGGAACAGAACGCCGTCGTGGCGGTCGTCGTCTGCCTTGTGATCGGCGCCGTCGTCGGCCTCATCAATGGCTGGCTGATCGTCTATATGCGGGTGCCGGACCTTTTGGCGACGCTCGGCATGATGTTCCTGCTTGTCGGCCTGCAGCGCATACCTACCGAGGGCCGTTCGATCGCCACCGGCATGACCATGCCCGACGGCTCGGTCGCCAACGGCAGCTTCGGCGCCGCGTTCCTGGCGCTTGGCCGCCATCGCTTCGACTTCTTCATCCCGAACCTCATCCCGGTGTCGGTCGTCGTCCTGCTCGTGCTGGCCGTACTGATCTGGTTCTTTCTAGAATACACGCGTTTCGGGCGCATGATGTATGCGGTCGGCAGCAACGAACGCGCTGCCGAACTCGCCGGCGCGCCTGTCAAGGCATACAAAATCTGGGCCTACGTTATTTCTGGGGTTTTTGCCTCGATCGGCGGCATTTTGCTCGCCGCCCGGCTTGGACGTGGCGACATCGCCTCGGGTAATAATCTGTTGCTCGACGCGGTGGCTGCGGCACTCATCGGTTACGCGGTTCTCGGCGCCGCCAAGCCGAACGCCTTCGGCACGGCTGTCGGCGCGGTGTTTGTCGGCGTGCTGCTGCAGGGCCTGACGATGATGAACGCGCCTTACTACACGCAGGATTTCGTCAAGGGCGTGGTTCTCGTGGTCGCCCTTGTCTTCACCTTCGCCCTGTCCGGCAGGGGCAGGAGATAGGTTTCGACCGGTTACATTTTGGGTTCAACAAGTGGAGGAAGCGACGTGAACATCACAAGAAGACTTTTGGGGAAGGCAGCGCTCGGGCTTGCCGGCGCAACATTGCTGATGCAGTTGCCAGCGATGGCGCAGGATCGGCCAGCGCCGTTCGACAAGCCGGGCGCCGTCAAGATAGCGCTGGTCCGCTATCTCTCGACCGGCGACTTCTTCCAGGCGTATTTGTCAGGTGTCGAGGCGCAGGCCAAGGCGCTCGGCGTCGACCTGCGCGTGCTCGACAGTCGCCAGGACGCGGCGCTTCAGGCCGACATGGTCGACCAAGCCATCGCGCTCGGCGTCCAGGGCATCATCATCCAGCACGGACTGACGGAATCGATGAAGGACGCCGCCCAGCGCGCGGTCGATGCCGGCATCAAGGTCGTCGCCTTCGACGTCAATGTCGAAAACCCCAAGATCCCACAGATCGAGCAATCCGACCGCGACCTCGCGCGCCTGGCGCTCGAACAGGCGGTCAAAGACAATGGCGAGAGCTGGAAGGCCGGCTATGTCTATGTCGCCGGCATCGCGCCGCTCGACCGCCGCAACGAGACCTGGGTCGAATTCAAGAAGAAATATTCGGGCATCAACGAAGTCGCCATGTTCGGCACGCTCGACAATCCGATCGCCAATTCGGTCGCCAACCAGGCTCGCTCGGTGTTGTCGGCTCATCCCGACATCAAGGTGATGTTCGCGCCCTATGACGAATTCGCCAAAGGCGTGAAGATCGCCGTCGACGAGGCCGGGTTGAACAAGGACATCAAGATCTATTCGGCCGACATCTCTACCTCGGACATCGCCGCGATGCGCGAGCCGGACAGCGCCTGGGCGGCAACCGCCGCCACCAACCCGGCCGTCGTCGGCCAGGTCTCGGTGCGTGCGCTGGCGCAACTCTTGGCCGGCGAAGACCCGGGCCACAACGTCATCGTGCCGCCGACGCTGATCACCCAGAAGGATCTGATCGACAAGGACATCAAGAACATGGAGGACCTCTCGGCCAAGCTGCCGCAATTCGCCCATGCCGACGTCGCGATGCCGGCCTGGATGCCGAACCCGAACGCGAAGTAGTCTTTCACTATTGGCAAAGGAAAAGAGCGGCTCGCGGGCCGCTCTTTTTGTTGCTCCGGTGTTTAGATCTACCTCAACGCCGCCGCGATGTTGCCGCCGTCCACCGTCGTCACATCGGCGGTTGTCCGCTCGGCCAGCGCTTGATGCAGAAAGGCCTGGGCGACGTCTTCGGCCGTCACTTCCTGCCCGAGCAGGTTGCCGGACATGTACTCCTTCTCCGACACGCCGCGTGCGCCCGAGCGGCTGGCGATCATGGCATCGGTCAACAGCCCCGAACGGATGCGGTCGGCGTTGACGGCATTGGAGCGGATGCCATGCGCGCCGTAGTCGAGCGCATATTGCCTGGACAAAAACAGCGTTGCCGCCTTGGGAATGCCATAAGCGCCGAACTTCGGCCCCGGATTGACCGCCTGCTTGGAGGTATTGAACAACAGCACGCCGCCGGTGCCCTGTTCGAGCATGATCCGCACTGCGTTCTGCGCCGCCGACTGGTGCGCGAAGAAATTGAGTTCGAAACTCTTGCGCAAGGTGGCGTCGTCGAGTTCGCCGATCCGGCCCTCCCAGGCGGCACCGGCATTGGAGACGAGAATGTCGAGGCCGCCGAAGACGGCGACCGCCTTGTCGAACGCAGCGCGCATCTGCGCCGGATCGGTGATGTCGGCGCCAATGCCGATCGAATTGTTGCCGGCTTTTTTTGCCGCCTCGGCAGCCCTTGACGCATCGAGATCGACAACGACCGCATGAGCGCCGTTGTCGGCGAACAGCTTTGCGGTGGCGGCGCCGATTGCGCCGGCGCCGCCGGTGACCAGCACAACCTGGCCAGTCAACGGCTTCGGCTTGTTGGAGGCGAGCTTGGCCTGTTCCAGCGACCAATATTCGAGTGGGAACAGGTCGGCTTTGGACAGTGGACGGAAGTCGCCGACGGCTTCGGCGCCGCGCACCGCCTCGATCCACATTTCGCCGACGTCGGAGGCGATCTTCGCGTCCTTGAGTGTGCGGCCGTGGCCGAACATGCCGAGGCCGGGCACCAGCGTCAGCCGCGGCATCGGGTCGAGCATGGTGCGCTTCACGTCGTCGAGCGCATCATTGGTTTCGAAATAGGCGCGATAGTCCTTGGCGAATTTCTCGACATGCTGGCGGATGACGGATTTGTAGTCGCCTACCTTGTCAGCGTCGGGCGCCGGCAGTGCCATCGGTCCGGTCTTGATGCGGATCGACAGGTCGGGTGTCGAGACGCCGCGGCCGGCGTAGTCGGCGATCTTTGCCGAATTGATGAAATCGACGATCGCGTCCGAGGTGCGGAAATCGCTGATCATGCGGTCGAAACGGCCTTCACCGCGCGCCACCGCCACCGCCCCGCGCAGCATCGGCGCAATCTCCGCGGGCTTCGCCAGCCTGGCTGGCAGTGCCAGCTTTTCGGTGCGCGGCTTGCCGTGGCTGGCGATGAAATCCTCGGCGACGTTCACGTAATGGATCATCCGGTCATAGGCCTGTTTGGCATCGTCGCCGAAGGTGAAAATCCCATGCTTGTCGAGGATCAGGCCTTCGACCATCGGATCGGCGTCGAAAACATCGGCGGCCGCCTTCGCTAAATCGAAGCCCGGCATGATGTAAGGCACGAAGCCCATCTTTTCGCCGAACACCTTGCGGCTCAGCGCCTCGCTGTCCTCCTGGTCGACGATGGCGAGGATAGCGGTCGAATGCGTGTGGTCGACGAATTTGTGCGGCAGAAAGGCGTGCAGCAGCGTCTCGACTGATGGATTTGGCGAGGACGGATCGATGAGGTTCGCCCGCTGCAGCGCGACCATGTCCTCGTCGGAGAGCTTCTTCAGCGACCGCGCCTTCAACAGCGCGCCGAGCTTGACCGCCGGCAGCCCCTGCGGCTCGATGACGCCCATGTCCCAGCCGCTGCCCTTGACGCAGAGCACGTCCCACTCGTCACCGACAAGATCGGTAGCCTTGGTCTTGCACGAGGTGTTGCCGCCGCCATGCAGGACGAGCCGCGGCTCGCCGCCCAGCAGCCTGGTCGTGTAGACGCGCAACGCCAGGTCGCGGGCCACACCCTTCTTTGCATAGTCGGCGACCAGCTTCTCCGCCTCGCCGTCATTCCATAGGTTCTTCATGTCAGCTTCGTCCGATTTCTCTTTGTTGTGAACAGGAATGCCGCGACGCTTTGATGACAATGCACCGGCGGCTGGAATTAACTATCAGGCGACCTTTGCTGCTGCCGCTCCGGCATGGTCGAGCAGCCGTCGTGCCATGCGCGCGCCGACGACGAGATGAGTGCAGAGCCCGCCGGCGATCGCCGCGACGAGCGGTTCGAACTTGCTCTCCTCCTGCACCACCACAAGGCGCTTTTCGATCTGGCGCAGCGATGACAGCTCCGCCGAAATCAGCCGGCGGTTGTAGCTGCAGTCGAGCGCCTGGCCCTGGGCGTCGATGATTTGCCCGGCAATGACGCCGGCCGCACCCGCCTTGCGCAATGCAGCCATTTCGCTTGGCGTCAGCGCGCCGCATTTGACCAGATGGCTGTCGGTATCCACTGAGCCGACCGAGTATAGCGCCAGGTTGCAGTCACCGATGCCCGACAATTGCTCGCGGATCACCGGCTCGGCGCGCAGGCCGCGTGCCAGTTCTTCCGTCGTCAGCACCAGCGGCGCGTAAAAATTCAGTCCCTTGGCGTTGAGCCGGCGGGCGATCTCCATGGTGCATTGGTCCGGCCGGTACGAATAGGGGGCGCCGAGATTGCCGCAGAGCTGCACCACGGTGACGTCCTGCAGATCGGCATAGGACATGATGTCGGCGATGGTGTAGATGGTCCGCCCCCAGGCGACGCCGATGCGGTCGCCCTTCCTGACCAGCTCGAGGAAGACGCTTGCCGCAAGTACCGCGATGTCGGTGGACGGGTCGGCGACATAGCCGTTTTCCGGCGCGATCCAGACGGCGTCGAGCTTCAGCGCGTCTTCCAGCTCGCGCGCCAGCACGTCGTCGGTGAAAAGCTGGGTGGAGGTCGAGATGTTGACGATGCCGGTCTCGCGCGCCTTGCGCAGATACATGGCTACCGAGGCGCGCGAAATCTTGAGCTGGCTGGCCACCTGGTCCTGGCGCAAGCCGTGTGCGTAGTAAAGCCACGCGGCCTTGTGGATAAGCTGTTCTGCCGGTCGGATCGCCATGCCATCTCCTTGCTGACATTATTCACGGCTCTCGACAAAAGTCAAACTACGCGCGGGCAGGTAATGCTCTCGCGCCGGTCGAATCTAGACCGTCATTGTGCCAAATGCGGTCTGTCGCGGCATCGTTGGTGGTGACGGACCGCAAACCTGTAGCTAAAGTTCTGGACGAACATCGGGGAGGACGGGATGGGCAATCCCTACGAACAGGATCTCGACAGGAACCCGGCCAACCATCAGCCGCTGACGCCGCTCACCTATTTCGAGCGGGCGGCAAAAACCTTTCCCGACCAGGTCGCCATCATTCATGGCCGCCGGCGCACGACTTATCGCGATTTCTGGAAACGCTCGCTGAGGCTTGCCTCGGCCCTTTCTAAGCGCGGCATCGGCAAGGGCGACACCGTCACTGTCATGCTGTCCAACACACCGCCGATGCTGGAAGCGCATTTCGGCGTGCCGATGACCAAGGCGGTGCTGCACTCGCTCAACACCCGCCTCGACGCCGCCGTCATTGCCTTCCAGCTCGATCACGCCGAAAGCAAGGTGCTGATCGTCGACCGCGAATTCGCCGGCGTGGTTCGGCAAGCGCTGACGCTGGCCAAGGTCAGGCCGCTGCTGATCGATTACGACGATCCCGACTATGCCGCCGATGCGCCCTATCCCAAGGGGGAACGGATCGGCACGCTGGACTATGAGGCGTTTGTCGCCGGCGGCGACGAGGATTTCGCCTGGTCGATGCCGGACGATGAATGGGACGCCATCTCGCTCAACTACACCTCCGGTACGACAGGCAATCCGAAGGGCGTCGTCTGTCACCATCGCGGCGCGGCACTGATGGCCTATGCCAACACCATCCATGCCGGCATGGGCAAGCACCCGGTCTATCTGTGGACGCTGCCGATGTTCCATTGCAACGGCTGGTGCTTTCCCTGGACGCTTGCCGTCCAGGCTGGCACCCATGTCTGCCTGCGCTGGGTGCGGCCGAAGCCGATGTACGACGCCATCGCCGATCACGGCGTTACCCATCTGTGTGGCGCGCCGGTGGTGATGTCGGTGCTGATCAACGCCAGCGACGAGGACAAGCGGCAGTTTCCGCAGACCGTCACCTTCAACACCGCCGCGGCGCCGCCGCCTGAGGCGGTGCTGTCGGGCATGGCAGATGCGGGCTTTGCCGTCACCCATCTCTACGGCCTGACCGAGACCTACGGCCCGGCCGTCGTCAACGAATGGCATGGCGAGTGGGACCGGCTGGAGAAGGGGGCGAGGGCGGCGAAGAAGGCCAGGCAGGGCGTACGCTACGCCGCGCTCGAAGGCCTGACGGTGATGGACCCGCAGACGATGCAAGAAACGCCGGCCGACGGCGAGACGATCGGCGAGGTGATGTTCCGCGGCAATATCGTCATGAAGGGCTATCTCAGGAACCGCAAGGCGAGCGACGAGGCTTTTGCCGGCGGCTGGTTCCATTCGGGCGACCTCGGCGTCATGCATCCGGACGGCTACATCCAGCTCAAGGACCGTTCCAAGGACATCATCATCTCCGGCGGCGAAAACATCTCCTCGATCGAGGTCGAGGAGGCGCTCTACAAGCATCCCGCCGTCGCTTCCTGCGGCGTTGTCGCCCGATCCGACGACAAATGGGGCGAGGTGCCCGTTGCCTATGTCGAGCTGAAGCCGGGCAAGGCGGCGACCGAGGCCGAAATCATCGAGCACTGCCGCGCGCTGCTCGCCCGCTTCAAGGTACCGAAAGCGGTGATCTTCGCCGAAATCCCGAAGACTTCGACGGGCAAGATCCAGAAGTTCCGGCTGCGGGAGATGGCGAAGCAGCCTTAGAGCGGCGGACTTTCATGTGAGTCCATAGCCTGCGGCAGTGAAGTAGTTTCTGCATTCTGTTGGGGAGAAGAGATTGCAGATATCGCCAATGGCCTGCCACAGGGCGTCGATGGTTCTGATGGCCTTTGCGCGCAGATGCGCCTTGAGCTTGGCGAAGGCCATTTCGATCGGGTTGAGGTCTGGGCTGTAGGGCGGCAGGAAGAGCAGCCATGCGCCTCTGGCCCGGATGGCTGCCTCGGCCGCCGGACTCTTGTGGGCAGCGAGATTGTCGAGGATGACCACATCGCCCTTTGCCAGCGTCGGAGCGAGCTGCGTTTCGACGTAGGTGTCGAAGATGCGACGGT